>NZ_JBTNLS010000001.1:0-676041 GCF_059047085.1 Chromobacterium sp. INPA-IVC
AAGCCGTTGGCGAAGCCGGTGGTGGTGCAGATCGACATCGCGCCGGACAACGCGGTGATGTGGAACGGCGAGCGTTTGCCGAACCGGGAGGCGCTGGAGACAAGGCTGTCGGCGGCGGGGAAGGCGGATCCGCAGCCGGAGCTGCACATCAAGCCGAACAAGGATGCGAGTTACGCGCCGGTGGCGATGGTGCTGGCGGAGTCGCAGCGTTTGGGACTGACGAAGCTGGGCATCGTCGGGTCGGAACAGTTCTTGCAATAGACGGTCTTTAAGGATCGGACAGGAAAGGCAGCTTCGGCTGCCTTTCTTTTCTCGAAACACGCATGGAGAAGTTCAATGAAGATGAAAGCGTTGGCGTTGGCCCTGCTGTTGGCAGGCCAGGCATGGGCGCATGGCGTGTCCGGGATCGACGCCGCCAATTTCAATTCCAGCATCCGCCCGCAGGACGATATCTATCTGGCCGTCAACGGCAAGTGGCTGGATACGCATGAAATTCCGGCCAGCGAATCCTGGAGCGGCGCGTTCAAGGATCTGCGGGATCTGAGCGAAGCGCGAAGCCGTGAGTTGATCGAGCAGGCATCGGCTGGACAGGAGAAAGACGGCAATGCGCAGAAGATCGGCGCCGCATACGCCAGTTTCATGGATGAGGCCGCGGCGGAGAAAAAGGGCTTGAGGCCGATTGAGCCGGATTTGCAGGCCATCACCATGCTGGCAGGCCGCAACGAGTTGCTCAAGTTGATCGGCGGCGGGCAGTCCGGCAACGTGAAGCTGCCGCTGGCCTTGTATGTGGGAATCGATGCCCGAGACGCCACCGCGTATTTGCCCGATCTGTACCAGAGCGGGCTGCTGATGCCCGACCGCGACTACTATCTGGGCAAAGATGCGCGTTTCGCTAAAGCGCGGGACGCGTATCAAGTTTACCTGAGTCGGCTGTTTCGCCTTGCCGGATATGCCCAGCCGGAGAAGCGCGCTAAACGCGTGATCGCGCTGGAAACCAAGCTGGCGCAGCTGCAGCGCAGCAGGGTGGAAAACCGCGATCCGCAGAAAACCTACAACAAGATGACGCCGGCCCAATTGGCCAAATTGGCGCCAAAGCTGGACTGGAAGGGTTTTCTGTCCGCAGCAGGCATGTCCGGGATTTCCGCGCTGAATGTCAGCCAGCCCGAGTACGTGGCGGGTCTGGCTCAATTGTTGAACAAAGAGCCATTGCTCGAGTGGCAGGATTACCTGACCGCGCACACGCTGGATGGCTATGCGCCGTACCTGAACAAGGCGATGGTCGATGTCCGCTTCGACTTCCACGGCAAGGCCTTGTCCGGCACGCCGGAGCAGCGGCCGCGCTGGAAGCGGGGCGTGCAGTTGGTGGAGTCTTCCTTGGGTGAAGCGCTGGGGCAGCTGTATGTGTCCAAGTACTTCCCACCGGAAAACAAGCGCAAGATGGAGGAGCTGGTCGGCAATCTGATGCAGGCTTACCGTCAGAGCATCGACGGCTTGAGCTGGATGAGTCCTGCGACCAAGCAGGCGGCGCAGGTCAAGTTGTCCAAGTACATGCTGAAAATCGGCTATCCCGACCATTGG
Organism: Chromobacterium sp. INPA-IVC; assembly: GCF_059047085.1. Lineage (NCBI taxonomy): Bacteria > Pseudomonadati > Pseudomonadota > Betaproteobacteria > Neisseriales > Chromobacteriaceae > Chromobacterium > Chromobacterium sp. INPA-IVC. The sequence goes on from NZ_JBTNLS010000001.1 coordinate 1,579, forward strand.
AGGGATTATGCCGGCCTGGAGCTCAAGTCCGATGATCTGGTGGGCAACGTCAAGCGCGCCAACCAGTTCGATTATCAGTGGCAGCTGTCGCATCTGGGCAAGCCGGTGGATCGGACCGAATGGGGCATGACGCCGCAGACGGTCAATGCTTATTACAATCCTTCCCAGAATGAAATCGTGTTCCCGGCCGCCATTCTGCAGCCGCCGTTCTTCAATGCCGCGGCGGACGATGCGGTCAATTACGGCGGCATCGGCGCGGTGATCGGGCACGAGATCAGCCATGGCTTCGACGATCAGGGCAGTCAGTTCGATGCCGACGGCAATTTGCGCGATTGGTGGACCGCGGAGGACAAGGCGCGCTTCCATGAGTTGACCAGCAAGCTGGTTGCGCAATACGACGCCTACGAGCCGCTGCCGGGCAAGCACATCAACGGCAAGCTGACGCTAGGCGAGAATATCGCCGACAACGTGGGTCTGCAGATCGCCTACAAAGCCTATCAACTGTCGCTGGGCGGCAAACCGGCCGCGGTGATTGACGGCATGAGCGGCGATCAGCGCTTTTTCTATGGTTTTGCCCAGGTCTGGCGCGGCAAGACCCGCGATGAAGCGATGCTGGCCAGGCTGGTATCTGATCCCCATTCGCCGGATGCGTTTCGGGCGATCGGCGCCACTTCGAACAGCGACGCTTTTCAGCACGCTTTCGAGGTGAAGCCGGGAGATAGAATGTATAAGCCGGAGGATCAGCGCATTCGCATTTGGTGATGCGAATAGTGGCTGAAGAGTAGGGTTGAACGCGGGCAAGCGCAGATGTGCGCGCGCTTGTCCGCATTTTCTTGTTATGGGCATTGCTTGCCTTGCCTTGCTTGAAGGTTGGATTTGAACGATCAATAATCTGGCAATGGTATTGCTGTAATTGGTTTCGGTGCATACACTTCGTTGATGCACAAATTCATGCCTTTCATCTTTGTCGCAGCCTTAACCGCTTGCGATTCGCATCAAATCAATCAGATAGCAAAATCCCCGGAAGTGAAACAGTTGGCCGCCCTGGGCGAGTCCATTCTGTCATCGGCGGCATCGCAGCAATCCGGCGACGCGCCAGCTCAGGTCAAGGCGGAGCCCTTGGTCAGCGGCGGCAAGGCGATCGGCCATCGCGATTTTGCCGCCGCCAAGCGCATTTTGCCGCGCGTGTACTCAGGCATGGAGGTCGACTTCTATTGCGGTTGCCGCTATCAGGGCAAGGCTGTCGATTGGCAGTCTTGCGGCTATCAGCCGCGCAAGTCCGAATCGCGCGCTAGCCGCATCGAGTGGGAGCATGTGGTGCCGGCATGGGTGCTGGGACATCAGCGCCAGTGCTGGCAACAAGGCGGCCGCAAGGCCTGTGGCGATCAGGATCCGTTGTTCCAGATGGCGGAGGGCGATCTGAACAATCTGGTGCCGGCGGTGGGAGAGGTGAATGGCGACCGCGCCAATTTCGCTTACGGCGCTTGGGAGATTCATCCGCGCCCTATCTATGGGCAGTGCCAATCGCTGGTGGACTTCAAGCAAAAGCGTTTCCAGCCGCGGGAGGAGGTGCGCGGCGCGGCGGCGCGCATCACGCTATACATGCATCAGCGCTATGGCTTGAGGATGAGTCGACAGGATCGGCAGCTGATGTGCGCATGGGCGCGGCAACACCCGGTGGATGAGTGGGAGCGCCAGCGCAACAAACGCATCATGCAATGGCAGGGCGAGGGCAATTTCCTGGTGTCCCAGCCTGAGGAGTTGAGCAGGGTTTGCGACTGATCCGCTTTATTTGGCATCGACGATAAAAAACGCCACGGCATGCCGTGGCGTTTGGTTTCGAGCAAGTCAGGCGGAAGCTTAGAAGGAGACCTTCATGCCAACGCCGAACGCTTGCGGGTCGTTGCCGGCGCTCAGGCTGGCATTGGATTGGCCCAGGTTGGTATCGTAGACCGGGTTATTGGCGAAGTTGGCGTTCTGCTTCGCATTGTTGGTGATCTTGGTGTAGTAGGCTACCAGTTGAGTCGACTTGGACAGGTTGTAATAACCGCCCAGCGTCCATTGCTTGGCCTTGAAGTCATCGCCATTGATGCCTGCGCCGACATTCTTCAGGCGGCCCAGTTCACCGTAGGACAGCTTGACCGAGGCTGCGCCAAAGTCCTGACCCAGCGCGATCAACCAGTCGTCCTGCTTCAGCTGGCCACCGCCGATCTGGTCAAAGGAACCCCATTCGTAGTTGCCGCCGATGAAGGTGCCGAAGTCGAATTTATAGCTGGCGGCGATGCTGTAGAACGAGATATTGGAGCCGGAGTTGACGGAGGCAGTCGTGGTGTTGGCGGCGACGCCCTTGTCGTATTGCTTGTCCCAGGCCGTGGCCAGGTTCAGGGCGCCCCAGTTGTAACCCAGGCCTAGGGAAATGCGCTTGGCGTCGGTGCCATTGGTGCGGGCTTCATCCACGCCCCAGGAGCCGCCCAGCGTGAAGCCGGCCCAGTTCGGCGAGAACCAGTGGAGGGAGTTGGCCAGACGGGCTTCGCCGCGGCTGTTGACCGAACTGGCGCCGAAGTTGTCAGCGGTCGTATTCACGAATACGTCGGTGGCTAGCGCGGTGTTGCTGCTGCCGGTGAATACCTTGTAAGCCGAGTCGTTTTGGCCCAGCAGTACTTTACCGAAGTCTGCATTGTCGATACCGATGAAGGTATTTCGGGTGCCAAAGGTGGCGGTTTGAGCTTTGTCGTTGGTGCCGCCTTGCTCGAAGTTGCGCAGGCTGCTTTCCACTTGCCAGATCGCCTTGGTACCGCCGCCCAAGTCTTCCCAGCCCTTGAAGCCGATGCGGGAGTTTTCATCCACGACGCGGGTGCGGGAAGCATATTCCTTGGTGCTATTGCCATTGCCCGTAGCTTTGGCGGACTCAATGCCACCGCTCAGGAAGCCGTAGATGGTTACGTCGGCGTGCGCGGCTACCGGTACGATGAAGAGAGATGCAACGATGGCTGCCAGATTCTTCTTTTGCATGGTGAACTCCAAGTCAAGTCTATGGTTCTGTTATGAAGCAGTGAAGAGACCGTGTCCGGTTTTGGCAACGCTTGCACGGCTGCTTCACGACTTTGTCTTAGTTTAGCCACAGAATATGACGGGAGTGTTGCGGAGACTGGTAAAAAGAGTGGTGTCGATGCGACGCCTGTTGCGATTATGCCGAAAACTTGTTCGGATAAACCTCGTCTATCAGTGTCCGACAATCGACTACGCGAAGGTCATTGTCTTTCGCAAAGTCCATCAGGAACTGAAAGATTTGCGGATAGATTTTTTCCAGCTTCTTGTCCACGGCGACGCAACGCACGCCTTCCAGCAACATGGGGCGGACAAAAGCGTGGTAGGACAGCTTCTGATTGGTATCGAAGGAGGCCAGGATGCCGGCCAGTCGCTCGGCCCAATCGCTGGGGCGGAAAGTGCGGCCTTCTGAAGTCAGGCCCTGGATCACGATTTCGTACGGATTGCAGATCATGGCGGTGGAACCAGTGTGTTTGCTTTTGGTGTAGCCTGTTTTGTTGTCCGTGCTAAGACGTTTTTTCTAGGCCGACGACTTTTACTTATGCGAAAGTTTCGTGATCATACCTGAAAATCATATGCGCTTGAATGGCGGCAGCGAAGCCAGCAGCTTTTTGCCGTAACTTTGTCGCGTCAAGCGGTTATCCAGGATGGTCACGCGGCCGTAGTCGCGTTCGGTTCTGATCAAACGGCCCACGGCTTGCACCAGCTTGATCGATGCTTCGGGCACTGTCAGCTCGATGAAGGGGTTGCCGCCGCGCTTCTCGATCCAGCGGGATAGCGTCTTGCCGACGGGGTCGTCCGGCATCGCGAACGGCAGTTTGGCGATGATCACGTGCACACAGCTCTCGCCGGGCAGGTCCAGGCCTTCCGAAAACGAATCCAAACCGAAAATCACGCTGGCCTGCTGGTCTTTCAGGCGCTGATGGTGCGTGTCCAGCAGCGTGCGTTTGGGGATGTCGCCCTGGATCAACAGCCGGTCTCGCAAGTCCGCGGGCAGACCAGCGCCCACTTCCTGCATCTGCTTGCGCGACGAGAACAGCACCAGCGTGCCCACCGGCTCTTTCAGGTCGATCAGTTTGGGAAGCCATTCGATGATTTCGCGGGTATGGCCGCCGGGATCCTTGGGGCTGGCGAGCAGCGGCGGCAGGTAGAGCTCGCCTTGCTCGTCGAAATTGAACGGCGATTCCAGCGCCATGCAGCTGACCTTGGGCAGCCATTTCAGGCCGGTTTGCGACAGCAGCAGCTCGAAATCGCCGAGCGAGCGCAGCGTGGCCGACGTCAGGATGGCGCCGGCGGCGCGGCGCCACAGCGTGGCGGCCAGGCTGGCGGCGGCGCTGACCGGCGAGGCTGAGAACAGATAGTCGCCCTTGCCCTCGGCGCGGCGGGTGATCCATTTGGCGATCGGCGGCGCGTTCTCCGGCGTTTCGGTATCGAACAAGTCCCATACCGCCATCAGCTGTTCGGCGCGGCCGATCAGGAAGCCCAATTCAGTGGCGGTCTTGTCCAGATCCACGTCGCCGCTCTTGTCCTTGCGGGCCTCGGACAGCGCGTTGCCCATGTCGTCCAGCTGCTTGGACAGCGCGCGGGCGGAAATTGCCATATTGGCCGCCGAGGTTTTCAGCCTTTCCGGCAATACGCCGTCTTCGATCAGCCAGGATGGTTCCAGATTGTCGCTGCTGGCGGCCAGCGAGTCTTCGCTGCCCAGCAGCCATTGCCATTCGGTCAGCGTTTCCACGCAGGCGGCGGCGGAGTCGATCGCGTTGCTGGCCAGTTCGGCCTTGCCGGTGTGGGCCTCGGCGTGCACGACCACCGCGCCTACCTTGTCCAGCCAGCCCAGCGCCTGGCCCAGCGAGTGCTCGGCGGCGAACTGGTTGACTGCTTTTTTCGCCAGATGGTGCGCCTCGTCTATGCAGTAGAAGCTTTCCTCCGGGGCGGGCAGGATCACGCCGCCGCCCATCGAGACGTCGGCCAGCATCAGGTCATGGTTGGCCACCACCACGTCGACGTTTTCCAGGGTGTCGCGGGCGAGGTAGAACGGGCATTCGACACGATTCGGACAGGCGGTTTTCAGACAGCCGTGGCGATCGTTGGTGACGCGCGCCCACAGGCCGTCTTCCACGATGCTGTCCCAGGTGTCGCGGTCGCCGTTCCATTTGCGGTAATGGAAGGCGTCGGCCATCGCGCTCAGCGCGTCCAGCTCGGCCTGTTCCGGCTTGTGGTCCCACAGCGCCGTCATCGGGTCGGGCTGCAGCAGGCTCTGCTGCGAGTGCTGGGCGGTGAGGCCGTACAGGCGGTACGGGCACAGGTAGCGGCCGCGGCCCTTGGCCAGCGCGAAGGTCAGCGGCAGGCCGCTGTTTTCGACGACGAAGGGCAGGTCGCGGTTGACCAGTTGCTCCTGCAGCGCCACGGTGGCGCTAGTGACTACCAGCTTTTTGCCGCGCGCGCGCGCCATCACGCCGCCGGCCAGCAAATAGGCCAGGCTCTTGCCGACGCCGGTGGGGCCTTCGATCACCGTGATGCTTTCGCCTTCACGCTCCGGCCAGTCGTCGCCGACCTTTTCCTGGGCGCGCGACAAGGCATTGGCGATTTCAGCCAGCATGCGGCGTTGCGAGGCGCGCGGGCGGAAGCCCGGCAGGCGGTCGGAGATGGCGCGGTAATGGTCGCGGATTGAGTCTTTTTCGGCGTCGGTCAGCATGGGCGCGATTGTACCGCATGCGACCGTTGTGCGCCTGCATAATGACGGAGGGCACAAGATGTGGATAGGATAGGCGACAAACAAAAATACAGAACAGCGCGTACGTCCGGACAGACGCTAAAAACAAGTGCGCGGCAAACAGCAAGAGGAGAAACCTTCATGAAACCCGTTAGCCGCGTTGTCGTGGTCAGCGACGATGTGACATGGCAGGCCGAAGTGCTGGCCGGTCTGGGAGCCGCCGCGGTGCGGCTGGAGAATCCATTTGGTTTGACCTTCGTACCCGCCTGCACCACGGCGGAGACGATGGATCTGATCGCCCGCGACGGCGAAGTCCAGGTCGTGCTGGTGGATAGACAGTTGAAAGGCACCGCCAACGGCGAGGCCGCGGCCCAGCTGGCGAACCGCATCAGCGATTTCCGCCCGGAGATCTCGCTTTACGTCTTTTTGCAGGACGACGACGAGCGGGCGCTGGTGGAGGAGCTGGCCAGCCATGCGGTGGATGGCTACTTCTATCGCGACGAGGCCGACTTCAACGGCTGGTTCCGCATTCTGGTGGCGGAGCTGGCGGAGAAGTCGGCGACGCCGTTCTACGACAAGCTCAAGCAATACGTGCGGATGGCCAAGGATTCCTGGCATACGCCCGGCCACTCTGGCGGCGATTCGCTGAAAGGCAGCAACTGGGTCGGCGATTTCCACGATTTCGTCGGCGAGCATCTGCTGCGGGCGGATTTGTCGGTATCGGTGCCGATGCTGGATTCGCTGCTGCATCCGACCGGCGTCATCGCCGAGGCGCAGATGCTGGCGGCCAAGGCCTTCGGCGCGCGCAAGACCTATTTCGCCACCAACGGCACCTCCACCTCCAACAAGGTGATCTTCCAGACGCTGCTGGCGCCGGGCGACAAGCTGCTGCTGGACCGCAACTGTCACAAATCGGTCCATCACGGGGTGATTCTGTCCGGCGCACGGCCGGTGTATCTGGATTCGTCCATCAATCGCCAGTACGGCATCTTCGGCCCGGTGCCCAAGACCACCATCTACCAGGCGATCGACGACAACCCGGACGCGCGGGTGCTGATTCTTACCTCTTGCACCTATGATGGCCTGCGTTATGACCTCAAGCCCATCATTGAGGCCGCGCACGAGAAGGGCATCAAGGTGATCGTCGACGAGGCCTGGTACGGTTTCGCGCGCTTCCACCCCGCGTTCCGGCCGACGGCGCTGGAATCGGGCGCCGACTACGTGACCCAGAGCACGCACAAGGTGCTGTCGGCGTTCTCGCAGGCCAGCATGATCCACGTCAACGACCCGCGCTTCGACGAGCACCTGTTCCGCGAAAACTTCAATATGCACGCGTCCACCAGCCCGCAGTACAGCCTGATCGCCAGCCTGGATGTGGCGCGCAAGCAGGCGGTGACGGAGGGCTACCGCTTGCTGGACCGCACCTTGAAGCTGGCGCAGGAGCTGCGCGAGAAGATCAACTCCACCGGCGCTTTCCGCGTGCTGGAACTGGACGATCTGCTGCCGCAGGAGGTGAGGGAGGATGGCATCCTGTTGGATCCGACCAAGCTGACCGTGGACTTCAGCCGCTCCGGCTTCACCGCCGACGAGCTGCAGCAGGCGCTGTTCGAGCGTTACAACATCCAGGTGGAGAAGTCGACGTTCAGCACCATCACCCTGCTGTTAACCATAGGCACCACCCGCAGCAAGCTGTCCCGCCTCTACGACGCGATGCTGCGGCTGGCCAAGGAGGGGCGTTCGCCGCGGGCGCTGGGGAGGATGCCGGAGATTCCGCATTTCTCGCGCCTGGCCTGCCTGCCGCGCGACGCTTTCTACGAGGCCGGCGAGAGGTTGCCGCTGCTGGACGACGATGGCCGGCCGAACCCGGCGCTGAGCGGACGGGTGTGTTGCGACCAGATCGTGCCATACCCGCCGGGCATTCCGGTGCTGGTGCCGGGGCAGGTGGTGGACGACACCATCCTGGCCTACCTGGCGCGGCTGCAGAAGACGCAGAAGAGCATCGAGATGCATGGCTTGGCGGAGGATGGCGGGGAGTTTTATCTGCGCGTGCTGAAGCCGCAGGAGCTGGCGGAATTGCCGGGGCGCAGTTTGTTCAATTGAATGCTTGTCAGGCAGGAGGATTTCCGATAAATATAACAAATGTCGCATTTCTGTAAATCATGCCTATGTATTTGCAGGGGGCGATATTTGTAAAGTGACTTGAGACTAGCGTGTAGTAATGTGCCGTTGCGCATGAAACCACCTCTCGGTGTTGCACGCGCAGCGGCCTCTTTTTTTGATTGGAGCATCATGACGTCCGTAAGGCATTACCTTCAGTTCAGCGATCTTTCTCCCGACGAGTACCACCATCTCTTCGAGCGAAGCCGGGTCCTGAAGCGACGACAAAGCGCCGGCGAATTGCATCGGCCGCTGGTCGGCAAGGTGATGTCCATGGTGTTCGAAAAGAATTCCACCCGTACCCGCGTCTCTTTCGAGGCCGGCATGGCCCAGCTGGGCGGCCACGCGATGTTCCTGGACACCAAAAGCTCGCAGATCGGCCGCGGCGAGCCGATCGAGGACACGGCGCGCGTGCTGTCCCGGATGAGCGACATCATCATGATCCGGACTTTCGAGCAGGGCCTGGTCGAGCGGCTGGCCGCGCACTCCCGCGCGCCGGTGATCAATGGCCTGACCAACGAGTACCACCCGTGCCAGATATTGGCCGACATCTTCACCTATGTGGAGCGGCGCGGCTCGATCAAGGGCAAGACCGTAGCCTGGATCGGCGATGGCAACAACGTCTGCCGCACCTGGCTGCAGGCCGCGCGCGTGCTCGGCTTCAAGCTGAGGGTGGCGTCGCCGCTTGGTTACGAGCTGAAGCCGCTGGACGGCCATTATTACGGCTCGGACGTGCTGGAGCTGACCCAGGATCCGGCCCGCGCCGCGCACGGCGCCGACATCGTCACCACCGACGTGTTCACCAGCATGGGCTTCGAGGCCGAGCAGAAGGCCCGTCTGGAGGCTTTCTCCGGCTACCAGGTGACGGCGGAGCTGATGAAGCATGCCAAGCCGGATGCGCTGTTCCTGCACTGCCTGCCCGCGCACCGCGGCGAGGAAGTGGCGGCCGAGGTGATAGACGGCCCGCAGAGCGTGGTCTGGGATGAGGCTGAAAACCGCATGCACGTGCAAAAGGCCCTGATCGAATATCTGTTGCTGGGGCATCGCGAGGACTGAGTCCCGCCCGGCGACTGATAAACAAACAACGAGTGGAAAGAGAAGCAATGTCTGACATCAAGAAAGTGGTTTTGGCGTATTCCGGCGGTCTGGATACCTCGGTGATCCTCAAGTGGCTGCAAGACGAGTACAAGTGCGAAGTGGTGACCTTCACCGCCGACATCGGCCAGGGCGAGGAAGTGGAGCCGGCGCGTCAGAAGGCGGTATCGCTGGGCATCAAGCCGGAAAACATCTTCATCGAGGATCTGCGCGAAGAGTTTGTCCGCGACTATGTCTTCCCGATGTTCCGCGCCAATACCATTTACGAAGGCGAATACCTGCTGGGCACCTCCATCGCCCGGCCGCTGATCGCCAAGCGCCAGATCGAAATCGCGAACCAAGTAGGCGCCGACGCCGTATCGCATGGCGCGACCGGCAAGGGCAATGACCAGGTCCGCTTCGAGCTGGGCTATTACGCGCTGAAGCCGGATGTGAAGGTGATCGCGCCGTGGCGCGAGTGGGACCTGCTGTCGCGCGAGAAACTGCTGGCCTATGCCGAAACCCACGGTATCGACATCAGCAAGAAGAAGAACGGCGGCAGTCCGTACTCGATGGACGCCAACCTGCTGCATATCTCCTATGAGGGCACGGTGCTGGAAGATCCGGCGCAGGAGCCGGAAGAAGACATGTGGCTGTGGAGCGTCAGTCCGGAAAACGCGCCGGACCAGGCCGAGTACGTGGAGCTGGAATACCGCAACGGCGACATCGTCGCCATCGGCGGCCAGGCGCTGAGCCCGGCCGCGGTGCTGACCGAGTTGAATCGTCTGGGCAACAAGCACGGCATCGGCCGGCTGGACATCGTCGAGAACCGCTATGTCGGCATGAAGTCTCGCGGCTGCTATGAAACCCCGGGCGGCACCATCATGCTGAAGGCGCACCGCGCCATCGAATCCATCACCCTGGACCGCGAAGTGGCGCACCTGAAGGATGAGCTGATGCCGAAGTACGCGCAGCTGATCTACACCGGCTACTGGTGGAGTCCGGAGCGCGCGATGCTGCAGCAGATGATCGACGCCTCGCAAGCCACGGTGAACGGCTGGGTGCGGCTGAAGCTGTACAAGGGCAATGTGATCGTCGTCGGCCGCGAGTCCAAGACCGATTCGCTGTTCGATCCGACCATCGCCACCTTCGACGAGGATGGCGGCGCTTACAACCACGCCGACGCGGCCGGCTTCATCCGCCTGAACGCGCTGCGGATGCGCATCGCCGCCAATGCGCGGAGCAAGCGCGGCTGATACAATCCATTCATACCGTTGACATGGCGGCCATCCGGCCGCCATTTTTCGTTCTTTAAGCAGGCAGGGAGAGGTATCGCGCATGCGGGCGAGCAGTTGGATTCCGTGGGTTTTCGTCTTGCTGTGGAGCACAGGGTTCACCGGCGCCAAGCTCGGCTTGCCATATTGCGGGCCGTTCACCTTCTTAGCCATCCGGATGGCGCTGACTTTGCTGTGCTTCGCGGCGCTGCTTGCCGTGCTGCGCCCCGCCTGGCCGACGCTCGCGCAGGCGCGGCGGCAGTGGGTGAGCGGCGGCATGCTGCACGGCGGCTATCTGGGTTGCCTGTTCGCGGCGATCAAGCTTGGCGTGCCAGCCGGCTTGGCTGCTCTGATCATGGGCATGCAGCCATTGTTGACCGCCCTGATTTCCTGGCGGCTTGGCGAGAAGCGTTTTCGCGCCATCCAGTGGCTGGGCATGGCGCTGGGGCTCGCCGGCACGGCGCTGGTGATCGCGGGCAGCAAGGGGGTGGCTTTGGCTGGCGGCGCTGGCGCCGCCTTCGTGATCGCCGGATTGCTGTTGATCACCGGCGGCACGCTGTACCAGCGCTATCGCGGCGGCGGCGCGCATCCGGTCGCGGGCGCGTTTCACCAGTATCTATCGGCGCTGGCAGTGACCGGCGCGCTGGCTTTGCTGTTCGAACGGGGAGTGCCGGTGGTTTGGAGCGGGGAGTTCATCTTCGCCCTGGGCTGGAGCGTGACGATGTTGTCGGTGCTGGCGGTTCTGCTGCTGTTGCGCATGCTGCGCGACGGCGATGTCAGCCGGGTGGCGGCTTATCTCTATCTGGTGCCGGGCCTGACTGCCGTCCAAGCTTGGTGGCTGTTCGACGAGCGCTTGAGCCCGGAGGCGATGGGGGGTATCGTACTGGCAGCCGTCGGCGTGGCCTTGGTGTTGCGCGGCGGAGATTTTCGTTTGCCGGGCCGTTTCAGGAACGGACGGGGCTGAACAGGGATGAGTAACGTGTCGGAAGAACAATTCACCAATATCTCGCTGGTGGTGTGCCTGACTGGGCTGATCATTTTCATGGGCTTCATCATCTGGGACTTGGGCAAGAAGTCCAAGGCCGGCAAGACCGGCATGATCGTTTTGTTCCTGGTGCTGGGATTCGGCGTCACCGGGTTTGTCTTCAAGAACATTCTGGTGGAGTTTATGCTGAGCAAGTAAACGTGATTGTGGATTTGGCCGGCAGGTTTTGCCTGGCGAAAAGTTTAAAAGCCAAGCCCCGCATTGAGCGGGGCTTGGCTTTTTTGGGTGGAGGCTCAGGCGATCTTGGCTCGCAGCGCCGTTTCGGCTTTGGGCTTGCGGACCTCGGGATGATCGATGCGCACCACCTGCATCATTGCCATGTCCTTCAGTCGGCGGCGCAAGGGGTGAGTGTCGGCCGCGGCCTCAACAATGCCCTCGGCTTCGTCGACCGAAACCTGTTGCTTGTCCTGGATTTGCTGCTTCTCGAACCAGGTCAGGGGGCGCTGCAGGATGGCCTCCAACGGCTCATCCAGTTCGAAGTTGCTGTCAAGCATGGCACTCACCTCTTTGGAAGGGGTCTCCGCCTTTGGCTGGTGGCTTGAGGCGGGCTGAACATTGCCCTTGTATCTTACGAGGCTGGAGGGGTTTTGTTTATAAGTAGGAACCGCTAGTTTGACGGGAAATGTCCGGAAGAACAGTGGTTTAGTGCGGCCGTTCGCGGTGTCGTCTGTCAGCGGGTTGCCAATGGCGATGATCGGTAAGCTGGTCCTGTATTCATGACAGGAGGACTGATCATCATGTTTGGCAAGCTGCGCGATTACCGCTTGTATGTGCTGATTCTGCCCGCTTTGGCGGGTTTGTGCTGGATAGACCGCGTCGTAGCCGTCACCTGGCTGCAACTGGGCCTGGCCTTGCCGGTGCTGGTGGGCGTGGCGTTGTTGCTGCGCAAGGTGCTGTTCCATTCCGATGTCAGCCGGGCTGCCGATCTGGCGCTGGCTTCGCCGGTGGGGGCGTCGCTGGTGGTGCTGGCCGACAGGCTGTTCATGGCCGCCGTGTTGCTGGCGGGCGTGTTGTGGCTGCGGGGCTGAGTGTCGGCGCGCTGGCCTTGCTGCCGCTGTTGAACGCCGCCGCGACGCAATATTGGCCGGACATGCCGTCGCGCTCCGTGCTGGCGGCCCAGGTGGAGCAGGAAAGCGGCTGGCGCGAGCGGGCGGTGCTGAAGACTTCCCGAGAATACGGCGCCGGGCTCGGCCAGTTTACCAGGGCGTATCGGGCGGATGGCGGCGTGCGCTTCGACGCGATCCGGGAGATGGCGGCGAGTCACCCGGAGCTGCGCGGCTGGAGCTGGCAGAACGCCTTTGATCCTCACTACCAACTGACGGCGATGGTGCTGAAAAATCGCGACAACTATCGGCTGATACGCTGGGCGGAGGGCGAAGACCGGCTGGCGATGATGGACGCCGCCTACAATTCCGGCTTCGGCTCGGTGCTGCAGCGGCGTCGCTTGTGCGCCAATACGGCAGGTTGCGATCCGGCGCGCTGGTTCGGTGGGCTGGAAAAGGCCAGCGGCCAGTCTCGGCGCCGGCAGGCCGGTTACGGGCAGTCCTTCGCCGACATCACCAACACTCATGTTCGCAATGTGATGGTGGTTAGAAGGGCCAAGTATCGGCCTTATTTCGGTGAAGCGGCCGGATCGCGTTGAGTTGGACGGGCGGCGCTCTTGGGGCGCCGCCTTTGACGCGTCGGGCCTCTGTGGAGGCTTATGGTACAATCACCGGTTTCGCTTTGCGCCGGGATTGCAAAATGCCGGCATCGGTCCCATCTTGAAGGACTGTTTTCAAGAATATGACAAGGTAGCCGCATGACAACCATCGTGGCCGTGCGCAAGGGCGACCAGATCGCCATCGCCGCCGACAGCCAGACCACTTTCGGCGACGATCAGAAGCTTCTCGCGCCGTACGACTGTTTCCACAACAAGATTTTCCGCCACGGCGACAACTATCTGGCCGTGTCCGGCTCCGCCGCGCACGACCTGGTGCTGCAGGGCGCGTTGAAAGAGTTGAAGAAAAAGGATCTGAGCAGCCGCCAGGGCATCTTCGAAACCTTCCGCAAGCTTCACCCGAAGCTGAAGGACGCGTTCTATCTGCGTCCGGAGGAAGATGAGGAAGATCCGTATGAGTCCAGCCAGATGATGGTGGTGATCGCCAACGCCCACGGCATTTTCGGCGTCTATCCGATGCGCGAGATCTATGAATTCTCCCGCATCTGGGCGATAGGCTCGGGCCGCAAGTTCGCGATGGGCGCGATGCACGCGGTCTACGACCAGGATCTGTCGGCTAGGGAAATCGCCGAGATCGGCGTGCGCGCCGGCTGCGAATTCGACGTCAGCTCCTCGCTGCCGATGTCTGTCTACACCGTTGAAGCGGCCGCCGGGGCGGCCAAGGAAGCATGAATATGAACCACCACGACAAACTGCAACGATTCCTGTTCGACGGCGCGCCGGCGCGCGGCGCGCTGGTGCGCCTGGACGGTGCCTGGCAGCAGGTGCTGGCGCGGCGCGCCTATCCGCAAGCGTTGAAAACCGTGCTGGGCGAGATGATGGCGGCCTCGGTGCTGATGGCGGCCAACTTGAAGTTCGACGGTTCGCTGATCCTGCAGATTCACGGCACCGGCGCGCTGAAGCTGGCCGTAGTCGAGTGCAACAACGACCGCACCGTGCGCGCCACCGCCAAGTGGGACGGCGAGCTGGATGACAAGCCGCTGGCCGAGCTGCTGGGCGAGGGCGGCAAGTTTGTGCTGACGTTGGAGCCGCGCCTGGACAAGAACCAGACCTGGCAAGGCATCGTGGCGCTGGAGGGCGATTCCGTCGCCCGGATGCTGGAAAACTACATGCTGCGCTCCGAGCAGCTGGATACCGCGCTGATCCTGGCCAGCGGCGACAATGCCGCCGCCGGCATGCTGCTGCAGCGTCTGCCGGAAGGCCATGGCGAAGCCGAGGGCTGGGACCGCGTCAAGATGCTGGGCCGCACGCTGAAGGCGGAAGAGCTGCTGGAGCTGGGGGCCGAGGACATTCTGCATCGTCTGTTCCATGAGGAGCAGGTGCGGGTGTTTGAGCAGGAAACCGTCAGCTTCAACTGCAACTGCTCGCGCGAGCGCGTCAGCAATATGCTGACCATGCTGGGCGGCCAGGAAGTGGGCGATGTGCTGCTGGAGCAGGGCAGCGTGGAAATCGTCTGCGACTACTGCAACCAGCGCTATGTGTTCGACGAGGAAGACGCCAACCAGTTGTTCGACTACGACGTGGTGGCGGCGGCGCGCGAAGCGCGTCATTGATGCCCGCAACTTTCGTTCAAAAAAGCCGCTTATGCGGCTTTTTTTGTATTTTCTTAAGCCTAAGTTGGGCGTGAAAATTAACTGGCCTGTTTTGTTGTTTAAGATCACGATCTGGCCTTAAACACAATATTCAATATTAGTGATATCCATTATGCTTCGCGACGCTTGGCTGATTAGCCTGGCGTCATTTGAACAAGCCATTGGATGACTGAATGAATACAACAACACTACCGCGTCGGTATCGGGCGTGGGGACTTTCCGTGATGGTGCCGCTGGCCTTGTCCGCCTGCCTGACGACGACAGGCGGCGAACAAGCCGGCGTGCAACAACCCGCGCCTCAGGCCAATCAGCCCAGCGTGCGCTACTCCTCCCACTCTCCGGCGCTGTCGGAAAAACCGGATTACCCGCACGGCCTGCCGCCGGCGGCGCCGGATAACGGCGGCGCGCAGCCGCCGGCCAAGCCGCAGGGCCAGCAAGGCCAGATCGCGCGCAAGGCGGCCCGGACGGATGCCGCCGCGCCGGCCTATGCCGACTGCGACGAGGCCAAGCTCGGCCAGCTGTCCGGCCAGGCGCTGGTGCGTTACGTGGCCAGCGTGGACGGCACTTGCATGAACCGCCTGTTCCAGGCGGACAACTTCAGCTACCGCGTGGTGT
Organism: Chromobacterium sp. INPA-IVC; assembly: GCF_059047085.1. NCBI lineage: Bacteria > Pseudomonadati > Pseudomonadota > Betaproteobacteria > Neisseriales > Chromobacteriaceae > Chromobacterium > Chromobacterium sp. INPA-IVC. The sequence continues at coordinate 16,817 of NZ_JBTNLS010000001.1, forward strand.
CGCCGGCCAATATGCAGCTGGTGGCGGCCGAGGCGCGCCAACGCGCGACCGCCTGGGATGGACAGAACGCCAACGGTCTGTGGCCGCTGGCGGTGTTCCTGAAGGCGGGCTACTTCCTGCAGTACAGCCACGCCAAGGAAGTGGGCGATTACGGTCCGGCGGTGGACCAGCCGGTGATGCAGGTGGTGGAGGCGATGGCCGCCAATCCGGCGCTGTGGAACGTCAAGGCCATCGACAGCCGCGGCGACCACGACGCGTGGTATCGCGAACGCGACGCCCGCCAGAGTGTGGCGGAAACGCTGATCCTGGCCGACTCGGTGCGCAAGGCCGACTACGCGCTGCCGCTGCTGAACCGCTTCTTCAGCCGCTACAACGCCGCGGCCAAGGACAATTGGGCGCGCTTCGCGCTGCATCCGATGCAGACGCTGCTGTTCAATATGCATTACCAGCCCGAGTTCGCGCAGAAAGTGGAGAAGGGCCAGCTGGACGGCCTGGTGGCCAGCCTGGCAGGGCTGACCCGCGCCGGCCAACCGGCTTTCGCCGATGAGCAGATGTTCCTCAACACCCTGCGCGAAACCGGCCGTTTCATGCAGTACCCGCGCACCGCCCCGCAGGCCGAGGCCGCCGTCGCCCTGCATCTGAAGGGCGAGAAGTTCGGCGCCGCCTGGGCCGAGGCCGTGTACGCGCTGAAGAAGATGGGCAAGGTGCCGTGCGAACGCTATGGCATCTGCCAGGCGGAGCAGGAACTGCGCGCCAGTCTGTTCCCCAATCGCTGGAGCTTCGACAACGGCAAGCTGGTGTTCGAAACCCCGCTGAGCCTGGCCGAGGTGGAGCCGCTGTACTATGCGATGAAGCAGGTGCAGACCCAGCTGTTCCGCGTGGCCGGCACCAAGGAAGCGGTGGCGAACGATCCCAACGAAAAGCTGAAGATGGTGATCTACGGCACCAAGACCGCCTACCAGCGCTTCCAGGGCCTGCTTAATGAGCTGTCCACCGATAATGGCGGCATCTACATCGAGAAGGACGGCACCTTCTACACCTTCCAGCGCGAAGTGCCGCGCGAGAGTTATCTGACCCTGGAAGAGCTGGTGCGCCACGAATACGTGCACTACCTGTCCGGCCGCTACATCCAGCCGGGCATGTGGGGCACGTCCGAGTTCTACCGCGACGACCGCCGCATGCCGTGGTATGACGAGGGCTTCGCCGAATTCATGGCCTGGAGCACTTCGCGCGACGGCATCAAGGTGCGCGGCCACGTGGTGGACGTGGTGGCGAACGGTTGGCCGAACAGCTTCCTGGAGCCGTCCCGCATCATGCGCTCCAGCTATAGCGACGGCTGGGACTTCTACAGCCATTCCGCGCTGTGGTTCTACTACCTGAACCAGCAGCAGCCGGGCAAGATCGCCGACATCCTGGCCTCGCTGCGCGCCGACGACGTCAAGCGCTTCGACGCCTTGGTGAACAGCATGGGCGGCGACGCCGCGCTGGTGTCCGGCTTCCGCCAGTACGTGGACCAGCAGGTGCAGCTAGCCAAGTCCGGCCAGTTGGGCAATACCTCCACCGCCGAAGGCGTGGACTGGGTGGCCAAGGACAAGTGGCAGGCCGGTGACGCCGGCGCGGTGGAAGCCGCGATGCGCCGCTCGCTGCCGGTGGGCTGCCAGGTGTGGGCCGACGGCGAAACCAGCGCGCTGCGCCGCTTCGAATGCAGCGGCACACTGCCGCTGTCCGCCAGCGACAACACCCGCGCGCGCCAGGAGCTGGACAAGCTGCTGGACGGCGCGTTGCAGAACCTGGTGAAGACCAGCGGCGTCAACAATCTGATGGCGACCAATTGCTCGGCCACCGACTACGACTTCAAGCGCAAGACCGCGGTGTTGCGTTGCGAAGGTCCGTTGGGTCCGGCCGGCAGCGCCAAGCCGCAACCGCCGCAAACCGGCGAGCTGAACCTGGCCAAGCTGAGCTACGCCGGTCCGGCGCGCTGCCTGCGCGGCCAGCTTCAGGGCGTGGGCGGCGTGGAGCGCTATCACCTGGTGCAGGCGCCGCAGCTGGGCCGCGCGGCGATGTCCGACTGGGGTTCGTTCACCTATCGCCGCGACCTCGATCAGCCGGGCGTGGCCGACAAGATGACTGTTCGCCTCAGCAAGGGCGCGCAATCCCGCGACGTGGTGGTGGAGCTGAACGCGACGCCGCGCGACATGCCCGAAGAACAATGCTGGGCGCAGGCGGGTTAATGGGTTCCTCTGTTTAGAGAACTAGAAAAGCCGGGTTTGCCCGGCTTTTTCTTTGGTCCGCGGCAAGGCGCAGGCGTTTACAGCGGCTGCACGGCGATGGAGCCGGGCTTTTCCAGCCACTCGAGAAAAGCGTCGCCCAGCCGCTGGCTTTCCGACGTGGCGGCGCGCCAGTGCTGGCGGCGCAATTCGTCGCGTCCCAGGTAGCGGCGGAAATCCTTGCGGTCCGGCAGGCGGCGGCCGGGGAGGGCGGCCAGGTATTCGCGCGACGGCGCCAGCAGCACGGTATTGGCGTGATTGGCGGCGCCGGGCTTGCGCCAGGGCAGCGGCTTGTCGAACCAGCCGGGCACGATGCGGTCGGTGAAGTGCGGATACAGCGCGATGTCGTCGCCGTGGGCGAATGGGAAGTCGATGTGGTAGTCGGTGAGCCCGCCGTCGCGGTAGATCGCCGCCGGCGCGTCCGGCAACTGCACGCCGTGCAGCACGCCGGGTATCGCCACCGTTCCCATCAGCGCCTGTTCCAGATTGCCGGCGGCTAGCGGATAGAGCCGGGTGGGAATGGCGTCGGCCGGCTGGAAGCGCAGTTCGCTGCGCGGATCGTGGCAGATCACCCGGCTGAAGCTGTGGCGGATCAGCGGGCGGGAGACGGCGTTCAGCGCCGCCGCCAGCGCCAGCCCGGGCAGCAGCGAGGATTTGGCCTCGCGGTTGGCCAGCCCGCGCGATTGCACCAGCAGCAGGCTCAGCCGGTGATGGGGGTGCGCCAGGATGTTTTCGAAACCATCCGGTCCCAGAATGTCATGCAGCATCCGCCGCGTCTGCGCGGTGATCTGCGCGACGGTGACGCCGGGATGGTAATGCTCCTCGGTATAGCGTTCCGCCAGCCGCGCCAGCGCCTGGGCGGGATCCGGCTGCATCGCGCAGGCGAAGCGCCAGCCGCCTATCGACGCGCCCACCAGTTCGCGTTGCCGCGGCGCGCCGGCCAGCCAGCCGAACACCGCCTGGTCCAGCCCGGTGAGGCCCACGGCTTTGGGGCCGCCGGCCGCGCCGGGAAGAATGCCCACCTGGGCCGGGTGGAGTCCCTGTTGCAGCAATCGGCGCGCGCGGGCGCCGGCCTTGATCACGAGTGGCGCTTGGCGGATATGAATGGCGGTCATTAGGATATAAAGTGGCGAAATGGCGAAGCGTGGTCGGGTTTGATATCCTGTGGCGTTTCGAATTCAAGCGCGCGCTGGCGCGCCGCTGTTCAGGAGTCCCCCCATGATACCCGCAAGCCAACTGACCGACTATCTGCGAGAGCAGGCCCTGAAACTCGATGTGACCGAACTGCAGATCGCGGTGATGACATTGCAGGCTGTGATCGCCGTGAACAAGCCGACGCCCAGCCGCGACCTGTACCGTTACAAGGTGCCCAAGCTGGGCGAGGGCGGCAGCTGCTCGCTGTTCGACGAACTGGACGAAACCCCTTACGACCTGCGCGTGGTGCTGGGCGTGGAAACGCCGGAAACCACTGCTGGGCTGGTCAACCTGAACGCCTTGCTGGACTCGGTCAACGCCAAGATCGGCGCCGACTGGCTGGGCATCTACCGCAAGATCGGCATCGGCAAGAACGCGGTGCTGGTCAAGCTGGCCTACAAAGGCGTGGAAAGCCGCGCCGAGTTTCCGTTGACGGAGGCGTTCGCGGAGTTCAGCAACAACAGTCGCGTCGGCCTTACCGGCTGGGCGGTGGTGGTGGACGACATCGATCAATGGCGCGCCGAAGGCGGCGGCTACTACGAGTGTGATCCCAAGGTGAAGAGCGAGATCTGCCTGCCGGTCTTGCGCAGCGACGACAACGTGCTGGGCATCATCGACGCCGAGTCGTTCACCGCCGGCCACTTCACGCCGGAGCGCCAGGTATGGCTGGCGGCGCTGGCCATCGTGCTGCCGCAGATCCTCGCCAATCTGCCGCCGCTTGAAAACGGGGAAAGCCTCCCCAACTAAGCATCATCACAGGCCGCCGCGCGGCCTTTTCGCATTGCATTCCTCAGCGTTGGAGAAGTCATGTCGCCGCACCCGCAACCCGCTCCCGAACCCATCATCCAGTACATCGCCAGCTGCAAGCTGCCCACGCCGTGGGGAGAGTTCGCCATGCATGGCTTCGAGGAGGAAAGCGGGCAGGAGCACGTGGCGCTGACGCTGGGCGAGGTGGGCGACGGCCAGCCGGTGCTGGCGCGGCTGCACTCGGAATGCCTGACCGGCGACGCGCTGTTCTCCTTGCGTTGCGATTGCGGCTTCCAACTGGAAGCCGCGATGGAGGCGATCAGCAAGGCTGGCCGCGGCGCGCTGCTGTATCTGCGCCAGGAAGGCCGGGGGATCGGCCTGATCAACAAGATCCGCGCCTACAAGCTGCAGGACGGCGGCGCCGATACGGTGGAAGCCAACGAGCGGCTGGGCTTCCCGGCCGATATGCGCGATTTCCGCATCGCCCGCCACATGCTGGAGCATCTGGGCATAGGCAGCGTCAAGGTGATGACCAACAATCCCCGCAAGCTGGCCACGCTGGAGACTGCCGGCATCAAGGTGGTGGAGCGCGTGCCGCTGCAGGTGGGCCGCAATCCGTACAACGACCGCTACCTGGACACCAAGGCCGCCAAGCTGGGGCATATGCTGTTCAAGTGACAGGCGCTTGGCGGCGATGCCTGGACTCGCCAAGCGATGATAGTTGTAATATAATGAACATTCTTATCTGGGGGCGACCTGGTTTCGACGGGGGTTGCGAAGCAGATGGGGGCATACCGGGATTTCAGTCACCCCGTAAAACACTGAATTTTTTTAGTCGCAAACGACGAAACTTACGCTCTAGCAGCCTAACGGCCGGCTAGACACTACAACGGTTCGCAGATGGGCCGGGGGCGTCAAAACCCTGTAGTGTCACTCTACATCTGCTAGTGCTGCTCCGGGTTACTTGGTTCAGTGCGAAATAATAGGTAACTCGCCAAAGTCCAGCCTGTCCGTCGGCGTGGCGGAGGTTAAATCCAAATGACACGACTAAGTATGTAGAACTCACTGTAGAGGACTTTCGGACGCGGGTTCGATTCCCGCCGCCTCCACCAGTTTCCAGCCCCGGCTTTCGCCGGGGCTTTTCATTGCCTGAAAGGGCGTTCTGCAAAAAAGCGACGGGCGCTTCGCGGCGACTTGTTCTGCATCAAGCAATCATGCCATTGATATTTTCCTCTGGAAGCCAATCCGGCAGACTTTAACATGTATTAATTATGCATTTTAAGGGGGCCCTTGCGCCCACGGTGTCAGTCTGGCGTGTCCGGCGGCTGCGTCCTTGCTGCATTCGCCTCCGGCGCGCCGATATCAGGCGAGGAGTGTTGCGGTGAAAAGATTGCTGAAGAACGGATTTCCCTTGTCCGGCGTTTTGGCGGCGGCGCTGTCCTGTTTGGCCGCGTCGGCGGGCGCAGGGCCCTTGCCTATCGTCCATCAGGCGCTGGTGGCGCCGCCCATGATGCCGCCGCCGATCACGCGCAAGACGCCGGCCCGGGTGGTGGTGGATTTGACGGTGGAGGAGGTGGAGCGCGAGATCGCGCCGGGTTCGCGCTACATGTTCTGGACCTTCGGCGGCACGGTGCCGGGCAAGATGATACGGGTGAGGACCGGCGATACCGTGGAGCTGCATCTGAAGAATCTGGCCAGCAACAAGCTGCCGCACAACATCGACCTGCACGCGGTCACCGGGCCGGGGGGCGGCGCGCCGCAGACGCTGGTGGCGCCGGGCAACCAGGCGGTGTTCAGCTTCAAGGCGCTGAATCCGGGCCTCTATGTCTACCACTGCGCCACCGCGCCGGTGGGCATGCACATCGCCAACGGCATGTACGGCATGATTCTGGTGGAGCCGGAAAAGCCACTGCCCAAGGTGGATCGCGAGTACTACGTGATGCAGGGCGAATTCTACACCGGAACCGGGTATCGGGCCGGCGGGCTGCAGCCCTTCGACATGCAGAAGGCGATAGATGAAAAGCCGACCTATGTGCTGTTCAACGGCGCGGACCGCGCGCTGGCCGGCAATAAGGCGCTGACCGCCAAGGCCGGCGAAAAGGTCCGCATCTATTTCGGCGTCGGCGGGCCCAATCTCGCTTCCAGCTTCCACATCATCGGCGCGATCTTCGACAAGGTGTACAACGAGGGCAGCGTCCATTTTCAGCGCAATGTGCAGACTACGATGGTGCCCGCCGGCGGTTCGGCCATCGTCGAGTTCACGCCCAAGGTGCCGGGCAGCCTGACCCTGGTCGACCACTCGCTGACACGGGCCTTCAACAAGGGGGCGATCGGCCTGTTGACGGTCAGCGGCCCCGAGCGGCCCGACATCTATTCCAAGGGCGTGATCAGCGCGCTGGGCGCGGCATCGCCGGTTTCGGCGAAACCCTCCCCGGGCGAAGACGCGCCGGTCAATGCCGAGCCGCCGCAAACGCATGAAGCCGCGCCAGCCGATCATGGCCGGGCGGTGTTCAGCAAGAACTGCGTGGTTTGCCATCAGGCCAATGCCCAGGGGCTGGACGGCGTGTTCCCGCCGCTGGCCAATTCCGATCTGATCCAGAAGCGTCCGCTGGAGGCAGCCAGGATCATCCTGGGCGGCCGCGCGGGGCCGATCACCGTCAACGGCGTCAATTACAACGGCGTGATGCCCGCGCTGGACTTGTCGGACCAGGAGGTGGCTGACGTGCTCAACTATGTCAGCACGCAGTTCAACCATGGCAAGCCGGTAGTCACGGTGGACGAGGTGAAGACGCTGCGGGCGCAGCGGCAATGAGCGCGCGCCTGGCGCTCGCGCTGGCGTGTTGCGGGTTGTTGGCGTGGCATACGGCGCGGGCCGCCGATTATGCGGCGGTATCGGGCGGAGCTTTCCGCAGCGCCTTGTCTCCGGATGGCGCGGCCGTGGCGGTCAAGCCGTATCGGCTGAGGGCGAGGCCGGTCACCAATGGCGAGTTCCTGCGCTTCGCGCAGGCGCATCCTGAGTGGCGGCGGGGGGCGGTTCCCGCCCTGTATGCCGGGGGCGGATATCTCGCCGACTGGCGCGCCGCGGACGATTTTGGCGATCTGCCTGAGGACGCGCCGGTCACTCGCGTCAGCTGGCATGCGGCGCGCGCCTATTGCCGCAGCGAAGGCGCGCGCTTGCCCGCGTGGGGCGAGTGGGAGATGGCGGCGGCGGCCGATGCAGGGCGCCGCGACGCTCGGGATGATCCGCAGTGGCGGGCGCGCATTCTGCAGTGGTACGCGCAGCCGACTAGGCGGCTGCTGGCACCGGTAGGGCGGGAGCCCAATGTCTGGGGCATTAGCGACTTGCATGGCTCCATCTACGAGTGGGTGGAGGATTTCAACGGCCTGTTCGTCACCAGCGACAGCCGATCCCAGGGGGAGCAGCGCACGCTGGCCACCTGCGGCGCGGCGGCCTTGTCGCTGGGAGACAGGGAAAACTACGCGATCCTGATGCGCATCGCGATGCTGGCGGCGCTGAACGCCGCCGACACCGTGGGCACGGTGGGTTTCCGCTGCGCCAGGGATGAACCGGAGGAAAGACCATGAGGGGATGGAAAGGCGGCCTGGCCGCATGTTTGCTGGCGCTGGCGTCGAGCGGGGCCTGGGCGGGAAATGATCTGCCGGGCGATTCCCTGTACCGGCTGGACGCGCCGCTGACCACGCAGCGCGGCGACGCGCTGAAGTTCTCGGATCTGGCCGGCAAGCCGGCGTTGATCACCATGTTCTACGGCGATTGCAAACTGGCTTGTCCGATCGTGATGGAGGGCGTGAAGTCCATCATCGCCGCGCTGCCGGCCCGGGACCGGGATCGGGCGACGGTGCTGATGGTGAGCTTGAATCCGGGGGCGGACACGCCGGCAAGTTTGTCGCATCTGGCGGGCGAGCACGGAATCCGGGCGCGGAACTGGCTGCTCGCGGTCGGTAAGTCGGACGAAGACACCCGCGGCGTCGCCGCCGCGCTGGGCATACGCTATCGGCGGCTGGATAGCGGCGAGATCAACCACTCCACCCGCATCGTGGTGACAGATCCGCAGGGCCGGATTGCGGCCTCCACCGAGGATATCGGCCCCAAGCCCGATCCGGCGGTGGTCAAGGCGCTGCATGGCCTGCTGAAATAGCAGTCAGTCGCCGCTGCGTAATGGTGGCGGCCCGCTTCCAGTTCTTTAGGTGGAGTGCTGCTGTCTATGCTGTTGAAGTTTTGTCTTGCATGTGGACGGCGGCAGTGTCGCCGGCTGCCTGGCGCAGAGCTTCCATCAGCGCGGCAAGCTCCTCTACGGGCAAGGTGAATATGAAGGGCAGCATCAGGCCACCGGGCGGTCTGGATTTGCCCGAATCTTTGGTGTGCTGGTAGCAAACGTAGGTTTGTCCCATGCCGAGGTGGATGACGCTGACGCGCTCGATGTCTTTCCAGCGGATATCGCGCTGCATGCGTCTGTTGCCGCCGGTGATCCGAAACCCGGTTTCGTCCAGTTGAATTTGTGGCGGAGTTCGGTAGGCCCAGCTTGTCAGCGCGGCAAGGGAGAGCAAGACGGCGCTGCCGGCCAGCCATCCCCAGTGAGGAGCCAGCAGGTACATCAGCGCGGACAGCATGGCGAGCGCGCAGATGGCCAGCATCATTCGCCGGTGATGGCTGAGGGAGGCTTGGAGCGTGAGGGGCAGTTCCACGTCGATTTCGCCATCGTTCAAAGTAGAGTCGAGAGGGGCGTGCATTTTAGGGCTTGTAGTTTGGTGAATGAGTCGAGTGTTCTGGCAGCCATTGTTCCAGTGAGCGCAATTCTTGCGCGTTCACTGGATCGGTGGCGCCATAGACTAGGCGGGTATGAATATTGATGCGCTGGTTTCGATGCAGGCATTGGCAGGGCATCGGTTTCAGGCATCATGTCTTCGTTCAGAGCAGTCAATTGCCGCGCTTCGCTGGAGCGGGTAATGGTCTGCCTGAGCGTCTCGATTTTCAGATTGGAGAATTGCGACCTGTCCACCATTCATTTCTCCAGCTGCCAGAACAGTGGCTGGACGAAAGGGGACCACAGCGCGGTGCGCACGCCGGCTTCGGCCAGCGCGTCGCGCGTCCATTGGTTGCAGGTGACGATGGGGTTGTAGCGGCCATGGGCGGCGTAGAAGGCGTCGTTGTCGCCGTAGTGGCGTCCGGTTTCCTGCAAGGCCCGGTTGTGGGCGTCGAGCGGCGCGCTTTGGCGGATGAAGTCCGCCAGCCGGCGGTATTGTTCCGGGCTGATCAGGATGCGCCGGGTGTCCTTGCCCTCCTTGGGCTGGGGCAGGTATTCCACGTGCAGCACGCTTTGGTCGAACGCCAGCGCGGCCAATGCCTTGCCGGCGCTCAGGTCTTCCCAGTTTTGTATGGTCAGGAAGAATACCTTGCTGCCCCAGCCGATGGAGATGTAGGGCGAGCGCGCGTACAGGTCTGGGCGGCGGATGTGTTCCGGAGGAAAGGCGGCGGTCCAGTCCTGCGCATCGGTCTTGACCGGCATGATCACGCTGGTGTGCACGCCGTTGCTGTCCAGGTAGATGGGGATGCCGTTCGCGGGCGGCGCCCAGCCGCGGTTGCTGGGCAGCAGTCCCAGCGCCAGCGCGGCGAGCAGGTAGCAGATCAAGAGCGCGGGGATGGCCAGCAGCAGGCGCAGGATAAGGCGGCGAAAGGCGGAGCCGGAAATATGCATGGTGATGTCGGCTGGTCAGCGGCGGGATATCAGGGGCTTCTTATTTACATTGGGTGGTTGGTGTGTGTCAAATATCCATTGCCACTTGCGCGGGCGCGGGGCTTGGGCAGGGCAAGCAGGGGGCCGGAGCCTGCGGCGTCGCGGCGCGGGTGCCCAGAATGCGAAACACCCCGCCAGGGCGGGGTGTTTGTCTTGGGGCTCAGTGGTGGTCGTGCCGGTAGGCGAATACCGGCAACTGCCATTCGCGCCACAGCGCGACCAGGCGCAGCGCCAGGCCGAAGGCGAAGCTGGCGATCACGTTCCAGTCGTGGGGCATGGCCAAATGGTTGAGGCCCAGGTACAGGATGGCCACCAGCAGCGACACGCTGGCGTACAGCTCGCGGCGGAATACGATGGGCACGCGGTTGCATAGCACGTCGCGCAGAATGCCGCCGGCGATGCCGGTGATCATGCCGGCCATCACGATGATGACCGGGTGGTAGCCCATGCCCAGCGCCACGTCGCAGCCGATGATGGTGAACGCCACCAGGCCCAGCGCGTCCAGGATCAGGAACAGGCGGTTCAGATGACGCATGTAGCGGGCGACCAGGACCGCGGCCAGGCCGCCGGCCACCACCAGCAGCACGTATTCCGGATGCTGGGTCCAGCCTATCGGATAGCGGCCCAGCACGATGTCGCGCACCGTGCCGCCGCCCAGCGCGGTGAGGAAGGCGATGACGGCTACGCCGAAAATGTCCATGTGGCGGCGGCCGGCCGCCAGCGCGCCGGTCATCGCTTCCGCGGTGATGGCGATCAGGTAGATCAGGGTCAGCATGATGAAATCTTATGGGGGTGGAACGATGGAATGCCAGCCGGAGCGATGGCGCGCGGATGACGGAAAACAGAAATGAGACGCGAAAGGCTCGCGCCGAGGCATGGATGAGCGGACAAGGCAAACTCCTGGACGGTTTCCGGGTTGGGTAACAGCCTCTCCCCTTGTCCTTTTACCTGAGAGTTGCGCGGCCTTTGGCCGCTTGCCCCTTCGGTGGGCCGCGCGGGGCGGCCTCTCTCCAATCGGCTTGAATCGATACTGCGCTGCGGTACGTTTGCCTGAGCGATTATGGGAGCTTGCGTCTTCGGCGGGGGCATGGCCCCTCTCTCCCGCAGAAGTGGAATATTAGCTTTCGCTATTGCAATAGTCAATGCGGGAACCGAGTCGCCCCGGTTCCCGCGCATGGCTTACGCCTTGCCTCGTTTGCCGGGCGCTGAAGCGGCTGGAGACGCGCCTGGCGCCTGGCCGTTGGCTTTGCCAGTAGGCTTTCTCGCAGCGCTTGTCCGCGCGGCAGGCTTGGCTATCGGCTTGATCTCGTCCGACGTTGGCTTAGGCGCTGCGGGCTTGGCGGTTTTTCCAGGCGTTTTGGCTGCCGGCGAGGGCTTCGTTGTGGCCGGTTTGCTTGCTGCCGGCCTGGCGGTTTTCGCCGATGGTTTGGCGGCCGGCGCGGGCTTGCTTGTCGCAGCCTTCGCGGAAACGGTTTTGCCGGAGACGGGCTTGGCCACGGGGAGCGAAACGGCGGGGGCGGCCTCGACCGGGATCTGCGAGCGGACCGCAGGCTCCGCTTCAGCCCGAGCTGCGGGAGAGGCGGCGCGGATCGCGGCGGCGGCGTCGAGCTCCAGCGTCTTGGCCACTTGGTCCAGCCGCGCCTGGTGCTCGGCAGGGATGGGACCGTTCAGCGCCAGCAGATCGCGGGCCAACAGCCAGGCTTGATGGCGGCGGCGGGCATCCGGCAGCAGCAGGGGCAGGCCGCGCAGCGCGCGCGGCGCGTCCAGCCGCACCAGCGCCACCTGGTGGCGGACGATGTCCTTCAACTGCATCAGCGTCAGCGGGTACTCGTGGCGCACGTCGCGCATCACCCGGCGGATGGCGTTGAAGGGCCGCTCGTCCACCACGCCGATGCCGATGCTGACGTAGAGCAGCAGCCGCACGAAGCCGTCTGCCAGCGTGCCTTGCTCGAAGCTGGGGTCCAGCGCTTCGCGCTTCAGTCGGGCCAGTTCGCGGCTTTCCCAGGTCAGCGCCTGGCTGCGCGGCTCGCCGGCCGGCGCGACGCCGACCAGCGTCGCCAGCTGCGGCGATTCGTAGATCGCGCGGAACAGCTGCTCCTGCGCGGCGTCGCGCAGATCGCGGTAATGGTCGAGCGACTGGACAATGAAGCCAGATAGCTGTTCCTGCCACATCCACAGCGGATTGTCGGCCGCGACCGGCCGGCGCTGCTCGCGCACCTTGTCGGCCAGGTCCGGCAGCCACCACAGCCACGGGTTTTTCGGCGATACCAGCGTCCGCTCCAGCCGGGCCGGGTGCAGCTCGCGCAGCAGGCGGGCGCCGGCCTCGTTGCTGGCGGCGCGCAGCGCGGGCGAGACGTAGCGGTCGTACAGGCCCTGGTTGATCTCGGATACCCGCTTCACCACTTCGAAAGCGCGCTCGTCGTCGCGGCCGTCGTCCAGGGCCAGGATGTCGGAGACGTCGCGGGCTTCGAAACGGATGATGTAGCGGCCCTCGATGTACTCCTGGCCCGGCGCGTCCGGCGCGATGTCCTCGATGACGGCCTCGTACAGCCCGGGGGCCAGCACGTCGATCAGGTCCAGCGCGCTGGCGAATTCGCTGTGCTCCTTGTTGGCGACGCCGGCGGACACGAAGATGCCGAGGTGGCCCACTTTGTTGTGCAGGCAGTAGACGATGGTCTGTTCGTTGTTGCGGATGTCCTCCGCGTTGTCGTACAGATCGGCGATCCAGTTCAGCGCCTGTTGCGGCGGCGTGATGTTGTCGCCCCAGGACGCGAACACCATGATGGGCGAGCGGATGTTGCGCATGTCCACCCGGGCCTTGCCGTCATGGCTGGTGATCTTGCCGTGGACCAGCTCGTTGCCGACGAACAGCTTCTGGGTGATCCACTCCATTTCCGCCTTGTTCAGCAGGTAATGGCCGCCCCACCAGCGCTCGAAGTCCAGATAGCGCTGCGGCTCGGTGTCGATCTTGGCGTACAGGTTGTAGGACTTCTTCCACAGCGTGTTGGCCGGGTCCAGCTTTTCGAAATTCTCGACCAGATGGGCGCCGTCGAAATGGCCGTTGCCCAGATCGCCGGCCAGCGACGCGGTCCAGGTGCCGCCGTTCAGGCCGCCGGCGTAGCGCATCGGGTTCTTGCCGCGCACGCCGGCCCAGTACGACAGCGGCGAGCCGGCCAGCAGGATGGGGCCGACCAGCTCCGGCGCCACCGAGGCCAGCATCGCCAGCGCCCAGCCGCCCTGGCAGTTGCCGATGACGAAGGGCTTGCCGTCGCTGTCCGGGTGCAGCTCGTTGACGCGCTTGAGGAAGTGTCCCTCGGCCTTGGCCACGCTTTCTATGGTCTGGCCCGGCACCGGCTGAGGGAAGAACATCACGAAATAGCAGGGATGGCCCTGCTGCAGCGCGATGCCGATCTCGCTGTCCATCTTGAAGCCGCCGATGCCCGGCCCATGGCCGGCGCGGGGGTCGATGACGACGAAGGGGCGCTTGGAGGGATCGGTGGGCGGGCAGTTCGACGGCGGCTGGATCGCCGCCAGCGCGTAGTTGGCCGGATCGGGCAGCTCGCGGGCGTCCATGATGATGCGGTAGTCGAAAACAAGCACCGGCGGTTTGCCGCTTTCGCAGTGCTCCAGGTAGGCTTCGCCGCGGCGGTACAGCGTGTCCCAATACAGGATGCCGCGCTGGCAGGCGTCCAGCCAGTAATCAAACAACGGTTGAGGGAACGGGAACTTCCCGTCTTGAACTGCAGCAGTTGACCACATTGCAACCCCTTGTTCTTGAACGGTAGGAAAAGACGCGACGGCTCATCGCGAGCCATGGCCGTCACTGTACTCGTTATCTGCTGCGATGCAATAAATGCGAATGGTCTGGCGCCGATATGTGGCGTACAGCCATCAATTTGTTGCGGCGCAAACAGGAGTTCGAGTCGCGGCGGCCGTTTCCAGTTCCTTGACCATCACCACGCTGGCGTAGGCTTTGTCCGGCCATTGCAGCGGCGCTTCGACGCGGTAGCCGCGCTTGCCGTAGCGTTCTACCAGATGGGACGCGGGTTCGGCGGTGTCCAGGCGGATGCGAAGATAGCCCTGGCTGCGGGCCCAGGCCTCTGCGGCGTCCATCAGTTGCGAACCTAGACCGCATCCTTGCCAGACGGGATCGACGCCGAACTGCATCAGCACCGCGCCGTCCGGCTGGCGGAATTGCGGACAGGGCGAGGCCGGTTGCGGGTGATGCACTGTGATGGTGCCGGCCAGCGCATTCCCGCGCCATGCCAGCAGGCAGTGGCCGCCGGCGATGCGGCGGCGGGTCACGGCCACGCTCTGGTCCACCGCGGTGTAGCGCAGGCCCATCGCGGCCAGCTGGGCGTAGGCGCGGTGCAGCAGCGCGGTCAGTTGTTCCAGGGAGTCGGTTTCGGCCAGCGGGCGCAGCGTGAACATGTTTTCAACCATCGTGTGCGGGAAACCGGGGATGAAGCAATTGTCATGCCGGGCGGATGTCCGCGCGCTGCCAGTCGCCGGCCATTTCCTCGCTGATCAGCTGTTCCGAGACGAAATCGATGAAGGCGCGCACCGCCGGCGACAAGCCGCGGCGGGTGGGGAAGGCTGCGTGCAGAATGCCCCAGGGAAAGTCGTACTGCGGCAGGATGTGCCGCAGCCGTCCGTCCGCCAGCGCCTGGTGGCAAACGTTGGCTGGCAGCGCGGCGACGCCGATGCCGGCGATGGCCGCTTCCAGCAGCACGATCATGTCGTCGGTCATCAGTCTGGGCGTGTCCAGGTGGATGGTGTAGCTCTGGCCGACATTGTCCAGCAGCACCCATTGGCCGCGGCCGTCCGGGCGGCTCATGGTCAGCGCGGGCAGGGCGGCTAGCTGTTCCGGAGCCGCCGGCTCGCCGTGGCTTTCCAGAAAGGCCGGGCTGGCCACCAGGATCACCCGGCTCCGTCCCAGCCGGCGCACCACCAGGCTGGAACTGTCTTCGATCACGTTGCGGACCCGGATCGCCACGTCCACGCCTTCTTCTATCAGGTCGACGCGGCGGTTGGTGGCGTCGAGGATCACCCGCACCTGCGGGTGGAGCGCCAGAAAGCGCGGCAGCGCGGCGCTGAGCATGGTTTTGGACAGCAGCTCCGGGCAGCTGACGCGGATCAGGCCGCGCGGCTCGGCGCTGCTGTGCAGCACCGCCTCGTCGGCCGCCTCGGCCTCGGCCAGCATCGCCTGGCAATGCTGATAGTACTGGCCGCCGATCTCGGTCAGCGACAAGCGGCGGGTGGTCCGTTGCAGCAAACGAACGCCCAGCCGCGCTTCCAGCTCGGCCACGCGGCGGGACAGTTTGGACTTGGGAATGCCCAGCACGCGTCCGGCGGCCATGAAGCCGCCGTGCTCGACGACTTTGGCGAAGTACAAGAGATCGTTCAGGTCCTGCATGATTGTCTCACTGATGGAACAATGTTTCCGATTTTAACAGTCTAGTCCTGATTGTTGCGGATATCTATCATCCACTCATCGCAATCGAACCCCGAAGGACCCAGACCATGAAACTGCTTCACCTCGACTCCAGCATCCTGGCCGACAACTCCGTCACCCGCGAACTGTCCGCCGTCGTCGCCAACACCCTGCGCCAGCGCCACGCCAATGTGGAAACCAGCTACCGCGACCTGGCCGCCAACCCGATCGCCCACTTGTCCGGCGAAATCGTCGGCGCGCGTTTCGCGCCCGAATCCGACTGGACCGCGACCCAGCGCAGCGAAGCCGCGCTGAGCGAGCAGTTGATCGAGGAATTCCTGGCGGCGGACGTGCTGGTGATCGGCGCGCCGATGTACAACTTCTCGATTCCGACGCAGCTGAGAAGCTGGATCGACCGCGTGTTCGCCGCCGGCCGCACCTTCAAGTACACCGAAACCGGCCCGGTGGGCCTGGTGAAGGACAAGAAAGTGGTGCTGGTGTCCGCCCGCGGCGGCGTGCACAGCGGCGAGCAGGGCAGCCTGATGGACTTCCAGGAAGACTATCTGGTGAAAGTGCTGGGCTTCCTGGGCGTCAGCGATGTGGAAATCATCCGCGCCGAAGCAGTCAATATGGGTCCGGACAAGCGCGCCACCTCCATTCACATGGCCAAGGAGGCCATCGCCAAGCTGGCGCTGTAATACCGGCTGGCCATGAAAAAGCCCGGCTTTCGAGCCGGGCTTTTTTGCGTCCATGTCATTCCAGCGGCAGCTTCAGCACTTGATCCACGCTGGCTTCGCTCAAGTAGCGGCGCAGGATCGCGCGCAAGGCGCCGTCGTGGTACATCCTGCGCAGCTCCTGATGCCAGAGTTCGGCGGCGGCCGGCGTGAACCGCGCCTTGCTCAGCGCGATGGAGCCGGAGATGGTGTCGGCGTCGGGGAAGAAGTCGCGCGCGTTGATCAGTTGTTCGGCGCGGTGGGCGCGAAACCATGGATCGTAGCTGATGGGGTGCGCGAGAACGACATCCACCAAACCGTTGATCAGCATGCGATACAGGTCGTCTTCGCTTTCCGCGATCACCAGTTTGTGTTGCTGGGCGAGGTCGTTCAGCAGCCGATCCTGGGCGGGGCTGTGGCGATAGCCGCGTATCACTCCCCAGCGCAGGGAGGAGGACTTGAGCAGGTCGTCTAGCGAATCGGCCCGGCTGGCGCGCGGCAGCAGCACCATGTTCTTGCTGTGGTTGTAGGGATACAGCCACAGATAGCGCTGGCGTTCCGGCGTGATCAAGGTTGAGGAGCCGATATCGGCCAGTCCGATTTCCAGTTGCTTGAGCGCGCGGATGCGCGGGTAGTCCGTCTCCGTGCGGATCGGGCAATCAAGCCGCCGAGCCAGCTCGCGCACCAAGTCGACATCGTAGCCCTTTCCCTGGTGGTAGGCGACGCCGAAGTCGTAGTAGGCAATGGCCAGCGGGCCCTGCGGACAAGCGGGATTGCCGGCCTGCGCGGCCAGGGGCAGCAGGAGCGGAATCAGCCAGCCGGCCAGCCGAGGCGAGGGGAGCTTGCGCATCATTCCAGCGGCTTTTGCATCATCTGCTTGGCGGCGCTCTCATTCAGATAGCGGCGCAGGATGTCGTACAGGCTGCCGT
Source organism: Chromobacterium sp. INPA-IVC (assembly GCF_059047085.1). Lineage (NCBI taxonomy): Bacteria > Pseudomonadati > Pseudomonadota > Betaproteobacteria > Neisseriales > Chromobacteriaceae > Chromobacterium > Chromobacterium sp. INPA-IVC. The sequence goes on from NZ_JBTNLS010000001.1 coordinate 33,854, forward strand.
CCTGGTACATTTTCAGCAGCTCCTGATGCCATTTCTCGGCGGCGGCGCGGCTGAACCGCGCCTTGCTCAGCGCCAGGCCGCTGGCGACCATGTCGGTTTCCGGATACAGGTCCAGCACCACGATCTGGTTGGCGTTGGGCAGCTCTCGCATCCAGCGCCCGTAGCTGAAAGGCTGGGCGAAAACCGCGGTGACCACGCCGCTGCTCAGCATTTTGTACAGATCGTCCTCGTCGGTGGCGATCACTACCTTGCGCCGGGCGTTCAGTTCTTCCAGCAGCTTGTCTTGCGAGGGGCCGTGGTGGTAGCCGCGTATCGCGCCCCAGCGCAGCGCCGGGTCTTCGCGCAGCGCAGCCAAGGTTCTGGCCTGGACGGCCGGGTTCAGCAGCACCATGTTCTTGGTGTGGTTGTATTGGTAAATCCATGAGTATTGCAACCGGTCCGGCGAAGCCAAGGTGGATGGGCTGACGTCGATTTGTCCGCTGGACAGCATTTTCAGCGCGCGCAGCCGGGGCAATTCGGTCTCGCTGGCGATGGGGCAGCCCAGCCGGCGGGACAGCTCTCGGACCATGTCCACATCATAGCCCTTGCCGTCGCGGTAGGCGGCGCCGATCTTGTAGTAGCCGATCTTGAGCGGACCGTTGGGGCAGGCAGGATTGGCCGCGGCCAGGCTGGTCGCGGAGAGCAGCAGGGCAAGCAAGGGTGGAATGTTTCGCCGCATTTCGTATGTCACCTCTGAATATTGCTTCTTCTTCCCCTGGGCATATCGCTGAAATGCCGGTTTCCAGCGCCGCCGCAGTCCTGGGCGTGGACGGCGCTGCCATCGTCAGAGAACCGGCGCGCGCAGCAGGTAGTCCGTGGTTTCTTCGCTCAGGAAACGACGGAATATCTCGCGCAAGCTCCCGTCGCGATACATTTTTCTTAGTTCCGCATGCCATAGCTCGGCCGCGGATTCCGGAAACCGTTTTTTGCTGAGCGCCACGCCGCCCGCTGTCGCCTCGACATCGGGAAACAGATCCAGCACGACCACCTGTTTGCGGATATTCGGATCCTGGAGCCAGTCGTCATAGCTGGTGAGGTGGGCAAGCGCGCCGGTGATGACGCCTCCGGCCAGCATTTTGTACAAATCATTTTCGTCGACCGCCGCCACCACCTTGTTTCTCTTCGCCAGCTCGGCTAGCAGCTGGTCTTGCATCGGGCTGAATTTCCAGCCGCGGATCACGCCCCATCGGAGCTTCGGATCGTTCGGCAAGGCTGCCAATGTGCGGGCTTGGACTTCCGTGCGCAGCAACACCATGCTCTTGCTGTGCTTGTAGGTGTAGATCCAGGCGTATTGGAGGCGGTCCGGCGTGGGGGTGGCGGAGGTGGCGATGTCGATTTCGCCGATTTGCAGCAGCTTGAGGGTCCGAACCCATGGAAAGACGCTTTCGCTGGCGATGGGGCAGCGCAGGCGACGCGCGATTTCCCGTATCAGGTCCACGTCGTAGCCGCGGCCGTCGCGATAGGCCAGGCCGTATTCGTAAAATCCTACTTTGAGCGGTCCGGAAGGGCAGGCGGGATTGTTTTCCGCGGCATGGGCAAGGGACGTTAGCCATAGCAGGCCGACAACGGCAAGTCTGTAAATTCGCTGCATGCTAACGCGCCATCCGGAAGTCTTTGATTTCAATAATAGCCGCGCTGCTGGCGGCTGCTACCCCGGGCTGGCTATGGCGAGGGCGCTTGTCGGGCCGGGCGTGGCTGTTTGGGAACGGGGCAAGCGCAAAAAACAGGCGGGGCGGGCGCTCCGCGATGGGGCGAGGCTGGCTTGGGAAGGGCGCCATCCGGCGCGGGAGGGCAGGCCGCCGGCCGGGACGGAACCCGGCCGGCGCGAAGGGTTACAGCTTGATCAGCGTGCTCTTCAGCTCGGTGTATTTCTCCAGCGCGTGCAGCGACTTGTCGCGGCCGTTGCCGGACTGTTTATAGCCGCCGAAGGGGAAGTTCATGTCGCCGCCCTCGTCATAGCAGTTCACCCACACGGTGCCGGCGCGCAGGCGGCGCGATACCTGGTGAGCGGTGCTGACGTTGGAGGTCCACACCGCGGCCGCCAGTCCGTAGGCGGTGTCGTTGGCGATGCGGATGGCGTCGTCCAGCTCGCTGAAAGTGATCACCGACAGCACCGGTCCGAAGATCTCCTCGCGGCAGATGGTCAGGTCGTCGCTCGGGCAGTCGAAGGCGGTGGGCTCGATGAACAGGCCCTTGTCGGTATGCACGGCCTTGCCGCCCAGCAGCAGGTTGGCGCCTTCGCTCAGGCCCTTGTCGATGTAGTTCAGCACCTTGCGGTACTGGATCTCGTCGACGATGGCACCCATGCTGGTGGCCGGATCGAGCGGGTCGCCCGGGAAGAAGCCGGCGGCGGCCTTCTTAAACTCCTCGAGGAAGCGCTCCTTGATGTCCTTGTGCACCAGCACGCGCGAGCCGGCGGTGCAGACCTCGCCCATATTGTAGAAGATGCCGCTGGCGGCGGAACGCGCGGCGAGGGCCAGGTCCGGGCAGTCCGGCAGGATGATGTTCGGCGACTTGCCGCCCAGCTCCAGCCACGCCCGCTTCAGATTGGATTGGGCGGCGTAGCCGGCGATCAGCTTGCCCACATTGGTGGAGCCGGTGAAGGCGACGCAGTCCACGTCCATGTGCAGCGCCAGCAGGCGGCCGACGTCCCCGGCGCCGGGCAGCACCTGGAAGATGCCGTCCGGGATGCCGGCCGCTTTGGCCAGCGCGGCGACGCGGATCGCGGTCAGCGGCGATTTCTCCGACGGCTTGACGATGACGGCGTTGCCGGCGGCCAGCGCCGGGCCGAATTTCCAGCTCGCCATCAGGATCGGGAAGTTCCACGGCACCACCGCGGCCACCACGCCGATCGGCTCGCGGGTCACCAGGCCGACCAGCTTGGGATCGACCGGCACCACTTCGCCGCCCACCTTGTCGATCGCCTCGGCGAACCATTCCACGCAGTAGGCGGAGGCCGGCACGTCGACGGCGGTGGTGTCGCCGATGGGTTTGCCGGCGTCCAGCGTTTCCAGCAACGACAGCTCGTCGGCGTGCTCGCGGATCAGCGCGGCGAAGCGCTTGAGCACGGCGGCGCGCTTGAGCGGCGCGAGTTCGGACCAGACGCCGGACTCGAACGCGCGGCGGGCGGCCTTGACCGCGGCCTCCACGTCGGCTTCGCCGCAGTGGGCGATCTCGGCCAGCTTGGCGCCGTTGGCGGGGTTGACGCAATCGAAGCGCTTGCCCTCGGCGGCGTCGCGGTATTCGCCATTCACGAAGGCGCGGCCTTCAATCTTCAGTTCTGCTGCAAGTTGCTTCCATTCGGCGTGACTGCGGGCCATGCTGCTCTCCTCGTCGAGTGATGTTGTTGAGCGGAATTAAGCTTTCAGGCTGAAACGGGACTGCATAGTTCGATCAGCGCGCCGTCTGGCGCGCGCACGTAGGACACGGTCTGTCCCCAGGGTTTTGTCTTCGGCGGCGACAGCTCGGCCGCGCCGTGCGCCAGCGCTTTCGCGTGGGCGGCTTCCACATCGCCGGTGACCAGGCCGATCTCCATGCCCAGCGGCCTGGCGGACTCGTCGGCGCGGATGTGGCCGTCGGGCAGGTTGCCGGCGGCCAGCTCATGCTGGGCGAAGGACAGCGTGGTTTCGCCGGTGTCCAGCTCGCCGTAGGTTTCGGATTGGTGCAGGAATTTGCGCTTGAAGCCGAAGGCGGATTCGAAGAAGCGCAGTGAAGCCGGCACATCCGGCACGTAAATAATGGTGTAAGCCAGCTTCAAAATGTTTCCCTCTTAGAATGTGGGCGGCGAGCTGGCGCTCACCACCTCGCAGATGTCGTCGCCGACATTGCGGAAGCGGTGCGGCAGCTTGCTGTCGAAGTAGTAGGCGTCGCCCGGGCCCAGTACCCGGCTGTCGTTGCCCACTGTCACTTCTATGCTGCCGCGGATGATCACGCCGCCTTCCTGGCCTTCGTGAACCAGCATGTCCGGGCCGGTGTCGGCGCCGGGCACGTAGCGTTCGCGCAGGATGGCGATGTCGCGCTTGTCGTGCGCGGTGCCCACCAGCATCAGATTGATGTCCTCGTTGCCGAGGTTGGGCAGCTCGTCCGCCTGGTAGAACACGCGCGGCTGCGCCGGCTCGGCGTCGAAAGTGAAGAATTCTGCCAGGGTTATCGGCAGTCCTTCCAGCACCTTCTTGAGGGAACTGACCGAAGGGCTTACCCGGTTCTGCTCGATCAGAGAGATGGTGCCGTTGGTGACGCCCGCGCGTTTGGCCAGCTCTCTTTGCGACAATCCGAACCGCGTTCTGACCATTCTCAAGCGTGCGCCGACATCCATTCTTCCTGCTCCATCAGTATGTTAATAATTTTAGACAACTGCGGCATTGTAGCGCGATAGAAGGCAAATGTGCTTGCTGCGTCGCAAAATCGAATATCTTTGCAACGGCCAGGTTTTATAGTCAGAATCAAGTTGAAAGGGCAAGCGGGATGTGAATTTTCTTAAACGGCGTTTGTCTGCCTGTGCAGGGCAAAACCAGTTGGAGACGACTATGTTGATCGGCGTTCCGAAGGAAATCAAAAACCATGAGTACCGCGTGGGTCTGACCCCGTCCGGTGTCCGCGAGCTGGTGGCGAACGGGCACAAGGTACTGGTGCAGACCCACGCGGGTCTCGCGATCGGCTTTACCGACGAGCAATACATCCAGGCCGGCGCGTCCATCGCCTCCAACGCGGAAGAGGTGTTCGAGCGCGCCGACATGATCGTCAAGGTCAAGGAGCCGCAGCCGGTGGAGTGCCGGATGCTGCGCCCGGGCCAGATTCTTTTCACTTACCTGCACCTGGCGCCGGACCCGGAGCAGACCAAGCTGCTGATCGAGTCCGACTCGGTGGCCATCGCCTACGAAACCGTCACCGACGAGCGCGGCGGCCTGCCGCTCTTGGCGCCGATGTCGGAAGTGGCCGGCCGGATGGCGATCCAGGCCGGCGCGCACGCGCTGGAAAAGGCGCAGGGCGGCCGCGGCGTGTTGCTGGGCGGCGTGCCCGGCGTGGCGCCGGCTAAAGTGGTGGTGATAGGCGGCGGGGTGGTGGGGCTGAACGCCGCGCGGATGGCGATGGGCGCAGGCGCCGACGTCGCCATCCTCGATAAATCGCTGGCCCGGCTCAAAGAGATAGACATGGTGTTCGGCGGCCGCATCAAGACCCTGATGTCCAACGGCGCCAACATCGACGACAGCATCCGCGACGCCGACCTAGTGATCGGCGCGGTGCTGATTCCCGGCGCGGCCGCGCCCAAGCTGGTGACGCGCGCGATGCTGAAGACGATGAAGCCGGGCGCGGTGCTGGTGGACGTGGCGATAGACCAGGGCGGTTGTTTCGAGACCAGCCGGGCCACCACCCACCAGGACCCGATCTACACCGTGGACGGCATCGTCCACTACTGCGTGGCCAATATGCCGGGCGGCGTCGCCCGCACCTCCACCCAGGCGTTGACCAACGCTACGCTGCCATACACGCTGGAGCTGGCCAACAAAGGCTGGCGCCAGGCGCTGCTGGACAATGCCCACCTGCGCAACGGACTTAATGTCTGCCGCGGGCGGGTCACCTACCAGGCGGTGGCGCGGGACCTAGGCCACGCTTACGTCGATCCGATAGAGGCCATCAAGGCCGCAAGCTGATAGGAGCGCAGCAAGCCATGTCGCAAGCAATGATAGGCATCCCGTGTGATCTGAAAATGATCGGCCTGCTGCCGTTTCACGCGGTGGGCGACAAATACATCGCCGCCGCGGCCGGCGGGGCGGGCGGCCTGCCGGTGTTGATTCCGTCGCTGGGCGACGACGCGCTGCTGCGCGCCACGCTGGCGACGCTGGACGGCGTGTTGTTGCCGGGCTCGCCGTCCAATGTGGAGCCGCGCCACTACGGCGGACCCAATAGCCGGGTGGGCACGCTGCACGATCCGCGCCGCGACGCCACCACGCTGCCGCTGATCCGCCTGGCGTTGGAGGAGGGCGTGCCGCTGCTGGGCATTTGCCGCGGCTTCCAGGAGATCAACGTCGCGCTGGGCGGAGAGCTGCACCAGCACGTGCAGGAAGAGCCGGGCCTGCGCGACCACCGCGAGGTGGAGGGCGACGACATCGCCGCGATGTACGCGCCGGCGCACCGGGTGGACTTCGCCGAAGGCGGCTTGCTGGCGGAATGGTCAGGCGAGCGCTCGGCGATGGTCAATTCGCTGCACCAGCAGGGCATCAAGCGGCTGGCGCCCAGCCTGATCGCCGAGGCGCACGCCGAGGACGGCCTGGTGGAGGCCTACCGCGTCCGCAACGCCAAGGGTTTCGCCTTCGCCGTGCAATGGCACCCGGAATGGCTGTACTGGGACAATCCGTTGTCCCAGGCCATCTTCCATGCCTTTGGCGAGGCCTGCCGGATGAGGAGGGAAAGCCGCAAGGGATGAATGCCATGCGCGCCGGACGAGGAACCCGGCGCGAGTCTCGATGACTCATAAAGTAGCACCTCCCGATCCAGAGCCGCAGCCCAGCGGCCGGGGAGACCATAGAGGAAGCGTTATGAATCACCAGATCAACGAGTGGTTGCGAGAGCACCGAATCACCGAAGTGGAATGCATCGTGCCGGACATGACCGGCATCGCCCGTGGAAAGATCGTGCCCAAGGACAAGTTCGTTTCCGATCCGGAAATGCGCCTGCCCGAGGCGGTGCTGATCCAGACCGTGACCGGCGACTATCCCGACGACAGCCTGCTGGACTTGACCGACCCCGACATGGTGCTGGAGCCCGATCCGAACACGCTGCGCTATGTGCCGTGGGCGGTGGACCCGACGGCGCAGCTGATCTACGACTGCTGCCGCGCCGACGGCAGCCCGGTGGACGTGGCGCCGCGCAACGTGCTCAAGCGCGTGCTGGGCCTGTTCGACGAAATGGGCCTGGAGCCGGTGCTGGCGCCGGAGATGGAATTCTACCTGCTGTCGCCCAATCCCGACCCCGACATCCCGCTGGCCGCGCCGATCGGCCGCACCGGCAGGGCGGAATTCGGCCGCCGCTCCTACTCGATCGACGCGGTCAACGAGTTCGACCCGCTGTTCGAGGACATCTACGATTACTGCCACGCGCAGAATCTGGAAGTGGACACGCTGATCCATGAGATCGGCACCGCCCAGATGGAAATCAACTTCCTGCATGGCAACCCGCTGGACTTGGCCGACCAGGTGTTTCTGTTCAAGCGCACCGTGCGCGAGGCCGCGTTCCGCCACAATATGTACGCCACTTTCATGGCCAAGCCGATGGAGAACGAGCCCGGCAGCGCCATGCACATCCACCAGAGCCTGGTGGACAAGAACACCGGCCGCAACGTGTTCACCAACGAGGACGGCAGTCCGTCCGACATCTTCTTCCACTTCATCGCCGGCCTGCAGAAATACGTGCCGCAGACCATGCCGCTGTTCGCTCCCTACGTGAACTCATTCCGTCGTTTGTCTCGCTACACCGCGGCGCCGACCAATGTCGAATGGGGTTACGACAACCGCACCGTGGGCCTGCGCATCCCGCACTCGTCGCCGGCCGCGCGCCGCATCGAAAACCGGGTGCCGGGCGTGGACGTCAATCCCTACATCGCCATCGCGGCCACGCTGGCCTGCGGCTACCTGGGCATGGCGAACAAGCTGCGCCCGACCGAGCCGAGGCAGACCGACGCCTACGAGCTGCCTTACCAGTTCCCCAACAGCTCGGAAGAGTCGCTGCTGCAGCTGGCCGGCTGCAGCGAGATCGCCGAGGTGCTGGGACCGCGCTTCGTCAAGATGTATGTGGCGATGAAGGAAAAGGAGTTCGCCGAGTACTTCCGCGTGATCAGCCCATGGGAGCGCAAGTTCCTGCTGCTGCACGTGTGATGCGCGGATCATCCGCGCAAGGTTAGAATCGCGGAACAGACAGGACAAACGAATAGAACGACGCCGCAGGCGCAGGAGGGGCGGGCAAGGGCCCGCCCCGTCGGAGAAAACTGGAAGGAAGTGTTATGCAGAAGCAACGTACGACCAGCCAATGGCGCGAACTGGATGCCGCCCATCACCTGCATCCGTTTACCGATACCGCATCGCTGAACCAGGCGGGCGCGCGCGTGATGACGCGCGGAGAAGGCATCTACCTGTGGGATTCGGACGGAAACAAGATCATCGACGGCATGGCCGGCCTGTGGTGCGTGAATGTCGGCTACGGCCGCAAGGATTTCGCCGAAGCGGCGCGCCGCCAGATGGAAGAGCTGCCGTTCTACAACACCTTCTTCAAGACCACCCATCCGGCGGTGGTCGAGTTGTCCAGCCTGCTGGCCGAAGTGACGCCGGCCGGTTTCGACCACGTGTTCTACACCAACTCCGGCTCAGAGTCGGTGGACACCATGATCCGCATGGTGCGCCGCTACTGGGACGTGCAGGGCAAGCCGGAGAAGAAGACGCTGATCGGCCGCTGGAACGGCTATCACGGCTCCACCATCGGCGGCGCCAGCCTGGGCGGCATGAAGTACATGCACGAGCAGGGCGATCTGCCGATTCCGGGCATGGCCCATATCGAGCAGCCGTGGTGGTACAAGCATGGCAAGGACATGACGCCGGATGAGTTCGGCGTGGTGGCCGCGCGCTGGCTGGACGAGAAGATCCAGGAGATCGGCGCCGACAAGGTGGCCGCCTTCGTCGCCGAGCCCATCCAGGGCGCCGGCGGCGTGATCATTCCGCCGGCCACCTACTGGCCGGAAATCGAGCGCATCTGCCGCAAGCACGATGTGTTGATTGTGGCCGACGAAGTGATCTGCGGCTTCGGCCGCACCGGCGAATGGTTCGGCCATCAGCATTTCGGCTTCCAGCCCGACCTGTTCACCGCCGCCAAGGGACTGTCTTCCGGCTATCTGCCGATCGGCGCGGTCTTTGTCGGCAAGCGCGTGGCGGAAGGCCTGATCGCCGGCGGCGACTTCAACCACGGCTTCACCTATTCCGGCCATCCGGTCTGCGCCGCGGTGGCGCACGCCAATGTGGTGGCGCTGCGCGACGAGGGCATTGTCCAGCGCGTCAAGGACGACATCGGTCCTTACATGCAGAAGCGCTGGCGCGAGACCTTCAGCCAGTTCGAGCACGTGGACGACGTGCGCGGCGTCGGCCTGATCCAGGCCTTCACGCTGGTGAAGAACAAGGCGAAGCGCGAGCTGTTCCCGGATTTCGGCGAGGTCGGCACGCTGTGCCGCGACATCTTCTTCCGCAACAACCTGATCATGCGCGCTTGCGGCGACCATATCGTATGTTCGCCGCCGCTGGTGATGACGCGAGCCGAAGTGGATGAAATGCTGGGGGTGGCGGCGCGTTGCCTGGCCGAGTTCGAGCAGGCGCTGAAGGCGCGCGGACTGGCCTAGCGCCGGCTATGCTGGTGTGGGGGCGGCCTCGCCCCCGCCTTTTTTGCAGGGAATGAAGCGGGTTGATACAATTCCACCCGCTTTTTCTATTATTTCTATAATGAATTGCAAAAAGGCATGCTGTAATACAAATAACGGCATGAGGCAATAAAACAAATACAGGACTTGGCGCATGTTCGTCGCAATCGGGTATCTCATCATTCTGGGCTCGGTGCTTGGGGGCTTCATCGCTGCGGGGGGGCATGTCGCCGCGCTGATGCAACCGCTGGAGGTCGTGATGATCGCCGGCGCGGCCATCGGCGCTTTCGTCGTCGCCAATGGCGGCGCGCCGCTGAAAGCCACCACCAAGGCGCTTCCCACCGTGTTCAAGGGCAGCTCCTACGGCAAGGCTTTCTACATGGATCTGTTTTCCTTGCTGTTCGAGATCCTGACCAAGGTGCGCAAGGAAGGCCTGATGTCGATCGAAGCCGACGTCGAAAATCCAGAGGCCAGCCCGGTTTTCTCCAAATACCCCACGGTGATGCACGACCACCACGTGGTCGAGTTCATCTGCGACTATCTGCGGCTGATGGTGGGCGGCAACCTCAACGCTTTCGAGATCGAGAACCTGATGGACGTCGAGATCGAAACCCACCATCACGAGGGCGAGGTGCCGGTGTCGGCGGTCAAGGGCCTGGCCGACGGCCTGCCGGCCTTCGGTATCGTGGCCGCGGTGATGGGCGTGGTCCACACGATGGAATCGGTGGGCGCGCCGCCGTCCGAACTCGGCATGCTGATCGCCCACGCGCTGGTGGGCACCTTCCTCGGTATTTTGCTCGCCTACGGCTTCGTCGGTCCGCTGGGCACCATCCTGGAGCACAAGCTGGCCGAGGGCACCCGCGTCTACCAGACCATCAAGGTGACGCTGCTGGCCAGCCTGAACGGCTACGCGCCGCAGGTGGCGGTGGAGTTCGGCCGCAAGGCGCTGTCCTCGATGGACCGCCCGTCGTTCAAGGAACTGGAAGATCACGTCAAGCAGAAGAAATAAGCCGGGCAGGGGATAGAAATGGCCGATGAATCGCAACGACCGATAATCGTCAAGAAAATCAAGAAGGGGGGGCACGGCCATCACGGCGGTGCCTGGAAAATCGCCTATGCCGACTTCGTGACGGCGATGATGGCGTTCTTCCTGTTGATGTGGCTGCTGGGGTCCGCGTCGCAAGGCACCCTGAGCGGGATTTCCGAATACTTCAAGACGCCGCTGAAAGTCGCCCTGTCCGGCGGCGCGGGCGCGGGCGACGCCACCTCGGTGATCAAGGGCGGCGGCAACGATCTGACCAAGCAGGCCGGCCAGGTCAACAAGGCCGGCTCCAAGCAGGAAGAAGTCATGCAGAAGCAGAAGGAGCAGGCCAGCCTGAACCAGCTGCAGCAGAAAATCCAGCAGACGATAGACCAGAGCGATCTGTTCAAGCAGTACAAGAATCAGTTGAAGCTGGAGATGACGCCGGAAGGGCTGAAGATCCAGATCGTCGACGAGCAGAACCGGCCGATGTTCGACTCCGGCAGCTCGCGCATGCTGCCGCATACCCGGGTGCTGTTGCAGCAACTGGCTTCGGAACTGAACCAGCTGCCCAACAGGATCAGCATTTCCGGCCACACCGACGCCAAGCCTTTCGCCGGCGGCCAGGGCGGCTACAGCAACTGGGAGCTGTCGGCCGACCGGGCCAACACCGCCCGCCGCGAGCTGGTGGCCGGCGGTCTTTCCGAGAACAAGATCCTGCGGGTGGTGGGCTTGTCGTCCGCCAATCCGTTGATCAAGAGCGATGTGTTCAGCCCGGAGAACCGCCGCATCACCATCGTGGTGCTGAACAGGGACGCCGAATCGTCGATACTCAACGACGGATTCAAGCCGCAGATGAACCAGGAAGTGATAGGCGGGCCGCAGCAAGGCGGCGAGGCGGCTCCGCAGCCGAACGAGCCCTGAGCGAATGAGGCGGCTGCGCCATCCGCTGCTTCAATTGCTCGCCTGCGTCGGCGCCTGGGTTTTCATCGCGCCGGCTTTGCATTTACTGCCATGGGCCGCGCTGCAGGGGCTGTTGGCTGGCTTGTGCGCCGTCGTCTTGCGTTTGCCGGGCTGGCAGCGCCTCGCGCATGGATTGTTCGTGCCGGCGGTGGTCCTGGCCAGCCAGGCTGGCGTCGCGCCGGGCTGGTACCTGGCGGCGTTGCTGCTGACGCTGGCTCTGGGGCGCAACGCGCTGGTGGAGCGGGTGCCGCTTTATCGTTCCGCGGCCGCGGTGGCGGAACGGCTGGCGGAGCGGCTGACTGGCGGCGCGTCGCTGCTCGAGGCCGGCTGCGGCGATGGCCGGCTGGCCCTGCAACTGACGCTTAGCCGGCCGGACCTGCGCATGCGGGCATTGGAGAATGCTCTGGGCAGCTGGCTGTTGGCCCGGTTGCGTTGGTGGCGGGCAGGGCGGCCAGACCAACTGGCGTTCGCCTGCCGCAATTTTTGGAGCGAGGATTGGGGGGGGTATGACGCGATTTACGTGTTCTTGTCGCCGGAACCCATGCCTAGGGTCTGGAGCAAGTTCGTTGCCGAGGGCCGGGCCGGCAGCCTGCTCATCAGCAACACTTTTTCCGTGCCCGGCATCGAGCCGGACGAATGCATTCCTCTCGACGGCCCTTTGCAAAAAGAACTATTGATCTGGCACCATCCAAATGGACCTCGATAACTGGACCAAGACCATCGCGGAACGGCGGTGGCCGATTCTGCCCGACACGCTGTTGGAGCTGCGCGACGCTTGCGCCCGCCACAGCGACCTGATCAACTTCACCGACCTGGCCAATCTCTGCCTGTCCGATCCTTTCCTGCTGCTGGATCTGTTCCGGGTGGTGGGCAATTCGCGCGCGCTGCAGCGCAACGAGAGCATTCCCGCAGTGGAGCAGACGCTGCTGCTGATGGGGCTGGAGGCAGTGGTGGTGCGCTTCAATCGCATCGAGCCGCTGGACGCCGCCGAGGGCAAGCTGGACGCTGATGTTTACGAAGCGGTTGGCGACTGGATGGCGCGCAGCCGGGTGGCGGCCCTGATTGTCAAGGAGTGGCTGTCCATCATGGGCGATCTGAAAGTGGAGGACTGCTTCGTCTCCGCGCTGCTGTACAACCTGCCGGCCTGCATCTACATGATTCAGCGCAATCGCTTGCCGGACAAGCCGCTGCTGCAGGAGATGTCCGAGGCGTTCAACGCCGATTATGGCAAGATCCTGCAATCCTTCGTGAAGCACATGCCGTTGCCGAGCGGATTCAACACGCTGTTGGGGCCGGGCGTGCCCAACAAGCGGCGCCAGTTGCTGAAGCTGGCCATCGCCACGGCGAATTCGCTGGATCATGGCATCGAGCGCAGCACCTGGCTGGTGGGCGTGGACACCGCGGCCAAGATGATCAATTGCATGCCGGAGATGGCCTACAACGCCGTGGTGCATGCCGTGCTCAAGGTGGCTAAGCGCCCGCATGTGGTCGGCTATACCTTCCCGGCGCGCGCGCTGCTGCTGCTGACCGATAACGGCAAGAAGCCGGAAATGAAGAAGGCCCAGGCGCTGTCCGACGCCGACCAGCTTGAGAATGCGATTCGGGAGTCGATACGCTTCCTGGCCAACGATCTCAAGTTCGAACGCGTGCTGTATTACCATTACGAGCACGATCTGCACGCGCTGAAGCTGCGCTACCAGGTAGGCGTGGAGGCGGACAACCCGCTGCGCAAGCTCCAGGTGGAACTGGAACCGGGCAGCTTCTTCGGCGTGTTCACCGGCAAGCCGCAAAGCTTCCACGCGCCGTCCGATGTCCGCCAGCAGCTGAGCCGGCGTTATGAGGACGAATTCTTCCAGCACATCGGCGACGGCGAGTTCGCGCTGATGACCTTGTTCGGTGGACACAGGCTCGGCGGCGTGTTCTATGTCGACAACGCGCGCACCGGCCGCGCGATAGACGATGCCACCTACCATCGCTTCAAGGATCTGATCAGCCGCCTGGCCCAGCATTGATGCAAGAAGGCGCGGGGGCGGGTAAACTCTGCCCCTCCGCTTAGCGCCGCATCGGCAGAATCGACATGCATCACATCTCCAAGACCATCACGTCTCCCCACAACGACGAAGTCAAGGCGCTGGCCAGATTGGTCCAGCACAGCCGCGACCGCCGCAAGGAAGGCGTGATGGTGTTGGAGGGCATCCACCTGGCCGAATCCTGCCTGCAGGCGGGCGGCATCTTGTCGCGGGTCTATCTGAACGAGGCGATGGCCGGCAAGCCGGAAGTGCAGAGGCTGCTGGCTGGCTTGCCGGCCGGGTGCGCGGTGATCGCGATGCCCGAAGCGGTGATGGCCAAGGTCACGGCGCTGTCCAGCGCCGGCGAGCTGCTGGCGCTGAGCCCGCGGCCGAGCCCGGAGCCGCCGCCGGCGGCCGCCGCCCGGGTGTTGCTGGAGGACATCCAGGATCCGGGCAATCTGGGGACCATCCTGCGCACGGCCGCCGCGGCGGGCGTGTACGACGTCTTCCTGTCCAAGGGCTGCGTGGACGTGTTCTCTCCCAAGGTGCTGCGCGCCGGCATGGGCGCGCATTTCGCGCTGCGCATACACGAGCACGCCGATCTTGTCGACGAGCTGCGCCGCTTCGGCGGACGCCGGCTGGTCACGCATCTGGAGGGTTCCAGCTCCTTGTACGGTCATGACCTGACCGGGCCGGTGGCCTTCGTTTTCGGCAACGAGGGAGCGGGCGTCAGCGACGCGCTGCTGGCGCTGGCGGACGCGCGCATCCGCATTCCGATGCCCGGCCACGCGGAATCGCTGAACGTGGCGATGGCGGCGACGGTCTGTCTGTTCGAGCGGGTGAGGCAGCAGGAAAAGCCGGCCTGACGCGGCATCGGCCGCGCTCCGCTTTCTCTCATGTCCGGCTGGCCGGCCGGCTCAATCCAGCGGGATGAACACCTCGCCGCGCATCAGCGGGCGCGCGGTGCGGGTCAGCACCACCTCATCCACTTTCCAGCCCAGAGAATCCAGGCCCAACACCGCTTCCAACGTCAGCCGGCCACTGGGGTGGCTGAAGGTCAGCGGCATGCCGCGCACCGGTCCGCCGGCCAATTCGGCCGGCAGCGTGCCCTCGGTGGCGCAGGCGCAGGCGAGGGCTATGGCGTCGGTGCCGGGATAGGCGGGATGCAGCTTGCCCATCGACAGCGCGCGGGCGTGCAGCGCGCAGTCCGGATCGCCGTCTTGCGACAGGAAGCTGATCTTGGGCGTGGCCGGATATTCGCGTCCGGCGGCGAAGATGTCATCGGCCAGGCCAATGGCCACCGTGGCGGCGGCGCGGGCCATCTCCAGCCGGCGCATGATGGCGGGATCGATCTCGGCGGCGGTTTCGCGGCCCTTCAGGCCGAAGTCGCGGGCGCGGACGAACAGGGTGGGGTTGCCGGCGTCTATCAGCGTGGCGTCCACCTGGCTGCCGTCGGGCAGCTTCAATTTGTCCATCAGCAGGCCGGTGGGAAACATCTCGCTGCAGTCGCCGGCGGGGTCTAGGTAGCGCAACCGGATCGGCGCGCCGGGAAAGGCGACGCCATCGATGAGGAAGTCGCCTTGCCAGACGGCTTGGCCTTCGAAAATCTCCAGCTCAGCCAGGATGCGCTTGCCGACGTTGGCCTGCCAGATGGCGATGGTGGCGACGCCGTCTTCCGGCCGCGCCAGCTTCTCCATCACCGCGAACAGCGGCACGGCGGCGGCCAGATTGCCGCAATTGCCGGACCAGTCTATCCGCGCCTCGTCGGTGAACACATGGCCGAACAGCGCGTCCACGTCGCAATCATCTCGGCGGGAAGGGCTGACGATCACTACCTTGCTGGAGCGGGTGGTGCCGTTGCCCAGGCCATCGGTTTGCCGGCCGTAAGGATCGGGGCTGCCGATCGCGCGCAACAGCAAGCTTTGCCATTGCTCGGTGTCGTCGGGCAGCGCGTCGGCCCGGATGAACAGGCCCTTGCTGGTGCCGCCGCGCATCAGCGTGGCGGGAAGGCGATAGTCATTGTCCATCAGTCCTCCTCCCATTCCTCCTTGCACTTGGAGATGACGGCGATGCGGGCGGCGTCTATCGTGGCCGGGATGGCGGCCTTGTCGGCGCAGCCGGCGGCTATGGCGCCGGCATCAATTTGCAGCGTAGCAGCCAGTTGCGCGCGCAGGTAGTCCTTTTGCGGGTAGGGCGCGTTTTCAAAGCTCAGCCGGCCGCGGGCGTCGGCCAGACAGGCGTCCAGCATCTGCAGGAAGCGTTCGGGCCGGCGCAGCGCGTCGCTGTCCTTGAGCAGGCGCAGCACGGTCTCCGGCTTGAGCTCCAGCGCCCGGTGGACCTTGGTGTGATGCACCATGGTGATGTGGGCGAGGTCGCGGCAATCGTTGGGCACGCGCAGCCGGCGGCACAGTTCCGACAGCGGCGCGATGCCGCCTTCCTCGTGGCCGATATGGCGCGGCAGGACGTCGGCCGGCGTCAGCGCCTTGCCCAGATCGTGGCCCAGCGCGGCGAAGCGCACCGCCAGCGGCTGGCCGGCCGCCGCGGCGTAGTCTAGCACCCGCATCACGTGGTCGCCGCAATCTATCTCGGGGTGATAGTCGGCGCGTTGCGGCACCCCGAACAGCGCGTCCACCTCGGGCAGGATGCGCGCTAGCGCGCCGCACTCGCGCAGCGTCAGGAACATCCGCGACGGCTTGTCTTCCATCAGCCCCTTGGCCAGCTCCTGCCACACCCGTTCCGCGACCAGCGCGTCCGCCTCGCCGTCGTCCACCATCTGCCGCATCAGCGCCATGGTTTCCGGCGCGACCGCGAAGTCGAAGCGGGCGGCGAAGCGCGCCAGCCGCAGGATGCGCACAGGGTCTTCGGCGAAGGCCGGGCTGACGTGGCGCAGCAGGCGCGCCTTAAGGTCTTCCTGGCCGCCGTACGGGTCTGTCAGGCTGCCGTCGGCCGCCTCGGCGATGGCGTTGATGGTCAGGTCGCGCCGGGCCAGGTCTTCTTCCAGCGTCACATCGGGCGAGGTGTGGAAGGTGAAGCCGTGATAGCCCCTGGCCACCTTGCGCTCGGTGCGGGCCAGCGCGTATTCCTCCTGGGTTTGCGGATGCAGGAACACCGGAAAGTCCTTGCCCACCGGGCGGTAGCCCTGCGCCAGCATGTCGTCCGGGGTGGCGCCCACCACCACCCAATCCCTGTCCTTGACCGGGAGGTTCAGCAGGCGGTCGCGCACGGCGCCGCCGACGATGTAGATTTCCATCTCAGCGAGCCGCCTTCGCGCGGTAGCGGGACGCGGTGTCGTTGCGGCCGCGGCCGGCCAGCCAGCCCGGCGCCAGCGCCGACAGAGCGGCGGGCTCGAAGCCCAGCAGGCTGGACGGGAAGGGCTGATCGCTGACGTTGTCCCATTGCAGCGAGCGCACGTTGTCGCGGCTCATCAGCGTGGGGCCGGGCAGCCATTCCATCAGCGCCGCTTGCAGCATGGCGAGGCTGTCGGGCAGGCCGACCACCGGGCGCGGATGGCCGCTGGCGCGGCCGGCCAGCCGGGCCAGATCGGCCAGGGTATGGATCTCCGGTCCGGCCAGATCCAGTTTTTTGCCCACGGTTTCCTTGCGCGCCAGGCATTCGCACGCTGCGCGGGCGACATCTTCCACCCACACCGGCGCCATCTTGCACCCGGCGCCGGCCAGCGGCAGCGCCGGCAGCAGCTTTTGCAGGCCGGCGAACATATTGAGAAAGGCGTCGTCGCGGCCGAACACCACCGACGGGCGCAATATGGTCCAGTCCAGTCCGCTGGACTCCACCGCCAGCTCGCCCAGCGCCTTGGTCTGCTGATAATCGCTGGGCGCGTCCTGGGCGGCGCCCAAGGCGCTGATGTGCAGCAGCCGGCGCACGTTTTGCTGCCGGCAGGCGGCGACGATCTTTTCCGGCAATTGGGCGTGGGCTTTTTCAAACTGGGCCCGGCTGCCGTGCAGGATGCCGACCATGCTGACCACCGCGTCGTGGCCGTCGACCAGTTTGGCCAGCTGGGCCGGGTCGTGGATGTCGGCGGAGACCAGCTCGGCTGACGGCAGCACGCGGAAACCGGGCAGCGCCGGGCGGCGGCTGGCGATGGTGAGCCGGTGGCCGCGGCTGGCCAATTGGGCCGCCAGATGGCGGCCGATGAAGCCGCTGCCGCCTATCAGGCAAATTCTCTGTGAGGTCATGTCGTTTTCCTCAGCGCGCCGGCACGATTCCCATGCGGTTTCTCAGGGAGATGTTGGCATGGCCGAAGGTGCTGGAGTAGTAGGCGGCGTTGGCCATCACTTTCTGCACGTAATCGCGCGTTTCGCTGAAGGGGATGGTCTCGGCGTAGATTGTGCCGTCCAGCGCGCGGTCGGCCTGCCAGTTGCGGGCGCGGCCGGGGCCGGCGTTGTAGGCGGCGGTGGCCATCACCTGGTTGCCGGACAGATTGTCCAGCACGTAGCGCAGATACCAGGTGCCGAGCTGGACGTTGGTGTCGATGTCGTTGACCGCGAAGTGGGTGAGGCCGATCTTCTTGGCCGCCCATTTGGCGGTGGCGGGCATCAGCTGCATCAGGCCGGAGGCGCCGACGCCGGAGCGGGCCATGGTGATGAAGCGGCTTTCCTGGCGGATCAGGCCATAAACCCAGGCGTCGTCGATGTCGAGCTGGCGCGCGTATTTCTGCGTGACTTCGCGGTAGGGCGTCAGGTAGCGCAGCGAGAAATCGTGTTCTTCCTTGGTGCGCTCGGCGCTGTAGATCGCCATGTCGTAGAAGTTTTCCTTGCGCGCGATCTCGGCGGCGGCCAGCAGCTCCATGTCGTTGCGGCCGCGCATCGCCCAGCGCCATTCGCGCTGCGCGTCGGTGCGGAACTCCGGCTTGGTGTAGATTTCGGCGACGTTGAGCAGCGCCAGCGAGCGGCGAACGGCCGGGTCGGCCTTCATCCGAGCGACGTCGTCGCTGCTCGGGCCGGTTTTGCTGGCGGACGCGGACAGGCTGTTGCCCAGCTCTTCCAGCGACAGCAGCGCGTAATAGTTGTGGCCGACGCTGGCCTGGCTGAACAGCGGAGCCGCTTCGGCCGGCTTGCCTTGCTGCTTCAGCGAGCGGGCCAGCCAGTAGCGCCAAGCCGGCTTGGCGGCCAGCTCCTGAGGCATGCGGCGGATGACGCCGTCCAGCTGGCTCCATTGCTCCAGCCGCAGCGCCGAGCGCGCCCACCATTCCCATTGGTCCGAGGTCAGCTGGCGCGGGTCGGCTTTTTCAAACCATTGCAGCGCCTGGCCGGCCTGCTGCTTGCGGGCGGACAGCAGCGCCAGCTGGCCCCAGCCGAAGCCGGCGCGGTCGGGCGTCAGCTGGCTTTCCACGCGGGACAGCATCGCCGCCGCGCCGTTCAGATCGGTCTTGCCCTTGCGCACGGTGTCGTAGAGGATGGCTTCCTGGCCGCCCGGGGTGTCCGGGCTGGCGAGAGAGGGCTTGTTGAGCGCGGCGTTGTCCAGCGGCAACTGGGTGTCGCTGGCCAGCTGGCGCGCCTGGGTGAGGTAGTTGCCGGCCAGCAGCAGGCGGGCGCGGCGCCACAGCCAGTCCTGGCTTAGCGCGCCGCGGGCATAGGCCATGTCTATCAGCCGGTTGCAGCCGTCCGGCGCCGGCTTGCCTTCCAGGAACCGGTCCAGATTGCCCGGCTTTTGACCCTGGCGCATTTGCAGCAGCTCGCCGTAGCAGCTCGATTCCTCATCGCGGCCTTCGGGCGGCAGCTTCTTCCATTCATTGGCGAAGGCGGTCCAGTCTTCGCGCAGGCCCAGCTTCTTCACCCACTCATTGCGTATCCGTTCCGGCATCAGGCCTTCCGGCGTCCGGGACAGGAAGCGCAGCACCTGGGCGTCGTCGTTGCGGTCCAGGGCTTTCCAGGTCTGCCAATATTCCGGATAGTCCTTCAGCGGGTAATTGTCGGGCAGCTTGTCGCCCAGGCTGGCCAGCTTGGCCAGGTCGTTGGCGCGGAAAGCGTCGCGGGCGGCGAGCAGGGCGTCGTCGGGGCCGGCCAGCGCGGGCAGGGCGGCGCCCAGGGCCAGGGTCAGGCCCGCCAGGCGGATGGGGGTGGTCAAAGCTTTCATTTGCGTTCCGTCTGTTGGGGTCTCCGCGCCGACTGGCGGCGCGGCGGCGGCGGGGCGTCCCGCGCGCTCAATGCTTATTTCAATATGACAGGCCGCGGCGCGGAGCGCTCGCTTTCATGGCCCGCGTTTTCAGGCCGTCGGCGCGGCCTGGTAGAACTCGATCGGCAAGCCGTCCGGATCGGCGCAGAAGAAAAAGCGCGCGCCGGTGTATTCGTCCACCCTGATGCCTTCCACGCTCACGCCATGGTCTTGCAGATGGCCGCGCATCGCTTCCGCGTCGTCGCAGGCCAGCGCCAGGTGGCGCAGGCCGCAGGCTTCCGGCCGGCTGGGACGGGGCGGCGGGGAGGGGAAGCTGAACAGTTCGATCTGGCCTCCGCCCGGCAGCGCCAGGTCCAATTTCCAGGACTGTCTTTCCTCGCGCCAGTTCTCGGCGATGACTTCGAAACCGAGCGCGCGGCAGTAGAAGTCGCGCGAGAGCGCGTAGTCGGAAGCGATGATGGCGACGTGGTGGAGGCCGGTGATATGCATGGCTGTTGAGGCTGGGGGTTGCCGGATGCCGCCATTTTAGCGTCGCTGCGGGCGGGCTGCCCAGCGGCGGAGATGGGCATTGAAAAAGACAATCAAAAGTCTTGTGACAATCAATTAGACGAATTTTGCCGTGGCTATCAGAATGCACCCATCGATAGCTAACAACCGCAGTCAACCCTCAAGGAGATAGCCATGCTGCAAAATCGTGAAGGCCAACGCGTACCGAACGTCACTTTCCGCATCCGTGAAAACAACGAGTGGAAAAATGTCACCACCGCCGAACTGTTCGACGGCAAGACCATCGCCCTGTTCTCGCTGCCGGGCGCGTTCACCCCGACCTGCTCGTCCACCCACCTGCCGCGCTTCAACGAGCTGGCGCCGTCCTTCTTCGCCAACGGCGTGGACGCCATCCTGTGCGTGTCGGTCAACGACACCTTCGTGATGAACGAATGGGCCAAGGACCAGGAGGCGCAGAACATCGTGATGATTCCGGACGGCAACGGCGATTTCACCGAAGGCATGGGCATGCTGGTGGACAAGCAGGACCTGGGCTTCGGCAAGCGCAGCTGGCGCTACTCGATGCTGGTGAAGGACGGCGTGGTGGACAAGATGTTCGTCGAGCCGCAAGAGCCGGGCGATCCGTTCAAGGTGTCCGACGCCGACACCATGCTGAACTACATCAATCCGACCGCCAAGAAGCCTGACCAGGTGGTGGTGTTCACCAAGGTAGGTTGCCCGCACTGCGCCCGCGCCAAGGCTGTACTGGCCGAAAACGGCTACGACTTCGTCGAAGTGCCGCTGGACAACAAGATCCGCGGCAAGGCGCTGGGCGCCGTGTCCGGCGCGATGACCGCTCCGCAGGTGTTCATCAATGGCCAGCTGATCGGCTCCGCCGACGACGTGGAAAAGCGCTTCGCCAAATAAGACGTTCGACTCCGGCGGCTTCGGGCCCTGACGCCGCCGGATTTCTTGGGCCGGTACTCCTGCCGGCCATTTTTTCCAGCCGGGATGCGGGACGGCATGCTCGCCATGCGCAGCGTGCCGCGCCGCATCCCTGCCAGATAGAGGATAAGAACCATGAAAACCATCCACATCGACGTAGCCGTCATCGGCGCCGGCACCGCCGGCCTCGCCGCCTACCGCGCCGCCAAGGCCGGCGGCGCCTCCGCCCTGATCATCGAGGGCGGCCCTTACGGCACCACCTGCGCCCGGGTCGGCTGCATGCCGTCCAAGCTGCTGATCGCCGCCGCCGAGGCCGCCCACCACGCGAGCCATACCGAACTGTTCGGCGTGCACGTCGATGGCGAAATCCGCATCGATGGCCGCGAGGTGATGGCCCGCGTCAAGAGCGAGCGCGACCGCTTCGTCGGCTTCGTGGTGCGCAGCGTGGATGGCATCCCGGCCGAGGACAAACTGCCCGGCTATGCCCGCTTTGTCGACAACACCACGCTTCAAGTGGATGACCAGACCATCGTCCAGGCCAAGCGGGTCGTGATCGCCACCGGCTCGTCGCCGACCCTCCCTGCGCCGTTCAAGGCTTTCGGCGGCCGGCTGATCGTCAACGACGATGTGTTCGACTGGGACACTCTGCCGCAAAGCGTGGCGGTGTTCGGCCCCGGCGTGATCGGTCTGGAACTGGGCCAGGCGCTGGCGCGCTTGGGGGTGAGAGTGAAGGTGTTCGGCGCCCGCGGCGGCGTGGGGCCGCTGAGCGATCCGGCAGTGCGCGATTATGCCCGCCAAGCATTGGCAGAGCAGTTTTACCTGGACCCGGACGCCAAGGTGCTGGAAATGGCCAGCGACGGCGACGCCGCGCGCATCCGTTACGTCAATCTGGACGGCGCGGAGGTGGAGGAGCGTTTCGATTACGTGCTGGCCGCCACCGGCCGCGCGCCCAATGTCCGCGGCCTGGGACTGGAAAACACCAGTCTGAAGCTGGATGCCGGCGGCGTGCCGCTGTTCGACGCCAAGACGCTGCAGTGCGGAGACTCCCCGGTGTTCATCGCCGGCGACGCCAACAACATCCTGCCGTTGCTGCACGAAGCGGCCGACGAGGGCAAGACCGCCGGCGCCAACGCCGCCGCCTACCCGGCGGTATCCGCCGGCTTGCGCCGCTCCACCATCGCGGTGGTGTTCTCCGATCCGCAGATCATGATGGTGGGCAGCCGCTTCGCCGATCTGCAGATGGGCAGCTTCGTCACCGGCGAGGTCAGCTTCGAAGATCAGGGCCGCAGCCGGGTGATGGGTATCAACAAGGGCCTGTTGCATGTGTACGCGGACAAGGAGACTGGACGATTCCTGGGCGCGGAGATGATAGGCCCGCGCGCCGAGAACCTGGCCCACCTGCTGGCCTGGAGCCATCAGCAGGGTCTGACCATCGCGCAGATGCTGGACATGCCTTTCTACCATCCGGTGATAGAGGAAGGCCTGCGCACCGCGCTGCGCGACGCGGCGGCCAGGTTGGCCTGATGTTCGATGCAATGAAAAAACGGGGCTTAGGCCCCGTTTTTTCATTCTCGCTTCAGCAGCGCGCGCGCCCAGCTGAAGCGCTCGCGCCAGATCACCGGCGCGCGCCAGGCCAGATGGGCGGTGGCCAGGATGTTGAGCGCGGCCACGGCCAGCAGCAGCATCGAGATGCTGTCGTACCACTTCAGCATCAGCGCGCTGCCGATGGCGGCGGCCACCATGTAGAAGCCGTTGATGATGTTGTTGGCGGCCACCGCCTGCGAGCGGAAGGCGTCCGGACTGCCGGTCTGCAGCCAAGTGTACAGCGGCACGGTGAAGAAGCCGCCGAAGAAGCCCAGCAACGTCACGTCGACGATGGCGCGCCAGCTGCCGGCCTTGGCCAGGAACGCCGGCAGCGCGGCCAGCGGGCCGTGGTAGGAAGGCATCGCGCCCAGCGCCAGATCGCCGCCGAACACCGTCATGCCGGCGCTGCCGAGCAGCACGATGCCCAGCTGCAGCTTGCCAAGCGACAGCTTGGCGCAGGCGATGGAGCCGGCGCCGATGCCGATGGAGAACAGCGCCAGCAGCAGGGTGTAGACGTCGGCGTCGCCGCCCAGGTGCAGGCGGGTGAAGGTGGGCAATTGGGTGGTGTAGACCGCGCCCATCAGCCAGAACCAGGAAATGCCGAGTATCGAGCAGCGCACGTCGTGGATGCGCCAGGCCTCGCGGATCAGCCGCACTGAGTCGCCGAGGAAATTCCACGACAGCTTCAGGTGCGGCGCGCCGGGCGCGACCGAAGGCATGGTGGCGCTGCTGAAGTAGCCGAGGATGGCGACCAAGAGCAGCGCGCCGACGATCAGCAGCGCGCCGCTGTGGGTGAGCAGGCTGCCGCTGAGCTGGCCCAGCAGGATGGCGAGGAAGGTGCCCATCTCGATCAGGCCGGTGCCGCCCACCAGCTCATGCTCTTTCAGGTATTGCGGCAGCACCGAGTATTTCAGCGGGCCGAAGAAGGCCGAGTGCACGCCCATCAGGAACAGCGCGGACAGCAGGATGGCGGCGGACTGCAGCAGGAAGCCTGCGCCGGCCACCAGCATGATGACGATCTCGGCCAGCTTGATCATGCGTGCGATGCGGGCCTTGTCGTAGCGCTCGGTCAGCTTGCCGGCGCTGGCGGAAAACAGGAAGAAGGGCAGGATGAAGATGCCGGCGGCCAGATTGACCAGCTGCTGCGGCGGCATGCCCAGCATCTCCAGGCCATGAAAGCTGATCAGCACCACGATGGCGGTTTTCAGCATATTGTCGTTGAAGGCGCCAAGGAACTGGGTGCCGAACAAGGGCAGGAAGCGCCGGGTGGCGAAGAAGGAGAAGTCAGCTTTCACGATGGCCGGTTATGAAAAAGGCGGGAACCGCATGCTAACGGATTCCCGCCTCGCTGTCAGTCGCGGCTCAAATCAGAACAGCGACAGCCACAGGCCGCTGGCGGTCGCGGTCATGAAGCCGGTGAGGATGGATGCCGCCAGCGCGCGCATGCCGATCTGGGCCAGTTCCTGCTGCCGCTCCGGCGCCAGCGCGCCGATGCCGGCCACGCAGATGCCCACCGACGACAGGTTGGAGAAGCTCGCCAGCGCGAAAGTGGAAATCATCACCGTTTGAGCCGACAGCGTGCCGGCGGTTTTCATCTTGGCCAGGTCCATGTAGGCGATGAACTCGTTGAGCACGATTTTCTGGCCCAGCAGGCTGCCGACGCCCAGCGTCTCGTTCCAGCCGATGCCCATCAGGAAGGCGAACACGCGGAACACCTGGCCCACCAGGTATTGCAGCGTCAGGCCGTCGAACATGCCGTGGGTGGACGCCTGGATGGAGGCGTTGACGCCCAGTAGCTCGCCCAGGCCGTCCTTCACCAGGAAGTTGGCCAGCGCGATCAGCGCCACGATGGCCAACAGGATGGTGGCGACGGCGGCGGCCATCTTCATGCCGTCCAGCGCGCCGGTCACCACCGCGCTGACGAAGTTGCCCTCGCTCTTTTCCTTGGACGA
Source organism: Chromobacterium sp. INPA-IVC (assembly GCF_059047085.1). Classification (NCBI taxonomy): domain Bacteria; kingdom Pseudomonadati; phylum Pseudomonadota; class Betaproteobacteria; order Neisseriales; family Chromobacteriaceae; genus Chromobacterium; species Chromobacterium sp. INPA-IVC. Next base: position 58,379 of record NZ_JBTNLS010000001.1, read on the forward strand.
CTGCAGCTTGCTGCTGGACAGCGCCTCGGGCGTGGTTTCCGGGAACATGATCTTGCAGAACACCACCGCGCCGGCCGCGTTCATGCAGGAGGCGGTCAGCAGATAGGTGGCGAAGCGCGCCTGCTCCGCGGTGTCCGATCCGCCGAGGAAGGCGACGTAGGCCGCCAGCACGCCGCCGGACAGCGTGGACATGCCGGCGATCATGATGCAGGCCAGCTCGGAGCGGGTCATGTGGCGGATGTAGGGGCGGACCAGCAGCGGCGCCTCGGTCTGGCCGAGGAAGATGTTGGCGGCGGCGACCACGCTTTCCGGGCCGGAGATGCCCATGCTGCGCTTCATCGCCCAGGCTAGGCCGGCGACCACGCGCTGCAGGATGCCGAAATGGTAGAGCAGGGCGCTGAAGGCGGAGAAAAAGATGATCACCGGCAGCACGGTGAAGGCGAACAGGAAGCCCAATTTGCCGCTGGGCTTGGCCAGATCGCCGAAGATGAAGCCCGCGCCGTCGCCGGCGAAGCTCAGCACCTTGGCGAAGCCGGCGCCGAAGGCGGAGACGCCGTGGTGGACGGCGGGCACGTAATTGATCAGCAGGAACAGGCCGTTCTGGATGGCGAGGCCGATCAGCACGGTGCGCCAGTTGACGGCGCGGCGGTTGGTCGAGAACAGGTAGGCGGCGGCGACGAGAAGCAGCATGCCGGCCAGTGCTTGGATGGTATTCACGGAGGCCCTTGGACTAGCGATGGGCGGCGTCTCGGCGCCCAGAATGTCCAGGATGCCTTCCGCCGCGCCAAATCATGATTGGCTAATGCTTGAAGGCGCGGCATTTTACAGCAAAAGGCCATCTCCTCGAAAGGGAAATGGCCCGCGGCGGCGCATTTTACCCGGATGGGGTGGCCAAGCTGCGCGGGTTACTGCGGCGGCTTGTCGTCTTCGTGGGTGGCGTCGTCGTCCATCAGGATGCGGTGGGCCGGGCCTTGCATGTCGTCGAACTGGCCGGAGCGGGTGGCCCACCAGAAAATGGCGCCGATCACGAAGACCAGCACCAGGCTGAGCGGGATGAGCAGGTAGAGGCTTTCCATCAGGGATTCCGTTTGACGAGACGCAGCGCGTTGCCGACCACCAGCAGCGAGCTCAGGGCCATGCCCAGGCTGGCCAGCCAGGGCGTGACGTGGCCCAGCATCGCCAGCGGCAGCGCGACGATATTATACCCGGCCGCCCAGATCAGGTTCTGCCGGATCACCGCTAGCGCGCGCCGGCTGACCAGCAGCGCGTCGCCGATCAGGCCCAGCCGGTCGCCCATCAGCACCATGTCGCCGCTGGCGCGGGCGACGTCGGTGCCGCCGCCCATGGCGATGGACACATCGGCGCGCGCCAGCACCGGCGCGTCGTTGACGCCGTCGCCCACCATCAGTACCCGCCGGCCCTTGGCCTGCAGCGCGGCGACGTAGGCGAGCTTGTCTTCCGGCGTCGCGCGCGAGCGCCATTGCGGGATGCCGAGCCTGGCGGCCAGGCCGGCCACCGGGCCCTCGCCGTCGCCGCTGAGCAGGTGGACCGTCAGGCCGCGGCGGGCCAACTCCGCCACCAGCGCCGCCGCGTCGTCGCGGCAGGCGTCGCCGATGGCGAAGCGGGCCTGCGGGCCGTCGGCGTCGGCTAGCAGCACCTGGGTGCAATCCGGCTGCCAGCCGGCATCTTCGTCCACCTCGCGTCCCAGCCAGGCGGCGATGAAGGGCGCAGAGCCCAGCCGCCATTCGCGGCCATCGACGACGCCGGCCACGCCGCCGCCGGGATGGTTGCGCAGCTCGCCGGCTTGCGGCCTGTCCGCGGGCGCGGCGGCCAGGATGGCCTGCGCCAGCGGATGCTCGGATCCCTGCTCCAGCGCGGCGGCGACGGCCAGCGCGCGAGGCGCGTCCAGCGGGCCGCGCGTTTCCAGCAGCCGCATCTGGCCGTGGGTGAGGGTGCCAGTTTTGTCGAATACCGCGTCGTCGGCCTTGGCCAGCGTTTCCAGCGCGTGGCCGCGGGTGGTCAGCACGCCCTGCGAGGCCAGCCGGCCGCTGGCGGCAGTGAGCGCGGCCGGGGTGGCCAGCGACAACGCGCAGGGGCAGGAGATCACCAGCACCGCCACCATGATCCACAGCGCGCGCTCCGGATCTATGAAATGCCAGGCCAGATAGCTGCCGGCGGCGGCCAGCAGCAGCAACGCGACGAACCAGCTGGCGAAGCGGTCAGCCAACACCGCCAGCCGGGGTTTTTCGGCCAGCGCCTGGTCCAGCAGCCGCACGATGCCGGCCAGCCGGGTGGACTGGCCTACTTGATCGACGCGCAGCACCAGCGGGCTGGACGTGTTGACGCTGCCGGCGATCACCGCGTCGCCCGGCGCTTTGGCGATGGGGCGGCTCTCGCCGGTGAGCAGCGATTCGTTGCTGGCGCTGCGGCCGTCCAGCACCACGCCGTCGGCGGGAATGGTCTCGCCGGGGCGGACCAGGATCACGTCGCCGGGGCTCAGGCCGGCCACCGTGGCCTCGCGGCTGTCCCGGCTTTGCGGCCAGCCGTCCAGCCGGTGGGCGAAGGCCGGCACCAGCTTGACCAGGCTCTCGCTGGCGGCGCCGGCCTTGCGGCGGGCGATGCTTTCCAGATAGCGGCCGCCCAAGAGCAGGAACACGAACATCGACACCGAGTCGAAGTAGATGCCGTGCTCCACCTTGTGGATCAGCGCCCAGAAGCTGGCGACAAATGCGGTGAGGATGCCGATGCTGACCGGCGTATCCATGCCGACGCGGCCGGTTTTCAGGTCGCGCCAGGTGTTGCGGTAGAAGGGTAAGGCCGAGTACAGCAGCACCGGCAGCGTCAGGATGAAGCTGGACCAGTGCAGCAGCCACAGGAAGTCGGGCGCGATGTCGCCGTCCGGCGCCAGGTAGACCGGCACCGCGTACATCATCACCTGCATCATCGACAGGCCGGCCACCCACAGCCGGGTCAGCGCCTGCTTGCGCTCCTTCTGCTGCAGCTTTTCCTGGCGGTCGGCGTCGTAGGGATGGGCGCGGTAGCCTATCGCCGCCACCGCTTCCAGGATGGCGGACAGCTGCACCCGGCCGTTGTCCCAGCGCACGCGGGCGCGTTGGGTGCTGTAATTGATGTCCACGCCCAGCACGCCGGGCAGGCGGCGGATATGTTGTTCGTTCAGCCAGATGCAGGCGGCGCAGGTGATGCCTTCCAGCATCAGCGCGGCCTCGCGGACGTTTTCATCTTCGACGCGGACGAAGCTGCGTTGCAGCTCCTCGCTGTCGTACAGCTTGATCTGCTCCAGCAGCGCCTGCGGCAGCGCCTCGGCGCGGGCCGCGCCCTCGGTGCGGTGCTTGTAGTAGTCGGACAGGCCGGATTCGATGATGGTGGCCGCCACCGCCTGGCAGCCGGCGCAGCAGGCGGGCTCTTCGCGCTGGCGGTAGCGGATGGGGAAGCTGGCGCCGGCGGGCACCGGCAAACCGCAATGGAAACAGTTTTCGCTCATGACGTAGGATTGTAATCAAAGCCGGCGCGCAATGCTTGATCCAGCGCATGGCAGTGTTTTTCAATGCGGATTATTTCCGCGCGGAGCTTGTGGCTGGGGCATCCGTCCGCATTTGTCGGATATCAATCAAGGGGGAAGGCCGAATGGACAAGATGTTGGCCATCGTGCAGCAGGCGCCGGGCGGCGTCGAAACGATGGAAATGGGGGAGTGGGACAAACCGCGCGCGGTGCCGGGCAAATTGCTGGTGCGGGTGATGGCGGCCGGCGTCAACCGCGCCGACCTGATGCAGCGCGAGGGCCGCTATCCGCCGCCGCCGGGCGCCAGCCCGCTGATGGGGCTGGAGGTGGCAGGCGTGGTGGAAGAGGTGGCGGGCGATTCCGCCTTCCAGCCGGGCGACGCGGTGTTCGGCCTGGTGGACGGCGGCGGCTACGCCGAATACGTTCTGCTGGATGAGCCGCTGGCCATCGCCAAGCCGGATCAGCTGTCATGGGTGGAGGCGGCCAGCCTGCCGGAAGCCTGGATGACGGCGTGGTTCAATCTGGTGGCGAAGGCCGGACTCAAGGCCGGCGAGCGGGCGCTGATCCATGCCGGCGCCAGCGGCGTCGGCGTCGCGGCGATCCAGTTGGCGCGTTTCCTGGGCGCGGAAGCTTTCGCCAGCGCCGGCAGCGCCGAGAAGCTGGCCTTCTGCCGCGAGCTGGGCGCGAGCCAGGTGTTCAATTACCACGAGACGCCGGCTTTCGCCGCGCGGGTGCGGGAGTGGGGTGGCGCCGACGCGGTGCTGGACCCGGTGGGCGCCAGCCATCTGGCGGAAAACCTGCAGGCGCTGAATCCGGATGGCAGGCTGGTCAACATCGGCCTGATGGGCGGCGTGAAGGCCGAGCTCGACTTCGGCCGCTTGCTGATGAAGCGCATCAGCCTGATCGGCTCCACGTTGCGTCCGCAACCCCTCAAGGTGAAGGCGGAGCTGGCCGCCGCGCTACGCGACCTGATCCTGCCGGCCTTGCTGGAAGGCAGGGCGCGCACGGTGGTGGACAGCAGCTATCCATGGACCCAGGTGCGGGACGCGCACGCTTACGTCGCCGACAACCGCAATCTGGGGAAAGTGGTGCTGACGCTGTTTCCGGTGATGGCCGGAGGCGACGGCTAGCGATAAGTCCGGCGCGGCGTTACGGCTTGATGCCGAAGGCCTGGTCGAAGAAGCGCAGCAGCTCGGCGTTCATCGTCTGGTGAAAGGCCGCGCGGTCGAAGCCGGGCGCGTCTTGGCAGATTTCCGGCGCTTCCCGCGCCGCGGCCTCGTTGCAGGGCGCCAGGAAGGCGAAGTGGCCGGCATTCGCGGCTACGCGGTAATTCCGCAAGGTGGGCAGCCATCCCCGCAGCCGGACTCCGGCCGCGGGCTCCACGCCATCGCCGCCTCTTTCGGAAATCCATAGAAATATCGGGATGCGGATGCCGCGCAGGCTAGCCGCGTCCGGAAAGGCGTTCAACGGATCAACCGCCGCCGCGGCCTTGATCCGGCCATCATGGGTCCAGGCGCGCGGGATGTCCGCCTCGGCCTCGAGCTGTCGGCATTGCGGCCGCTCCTTGGGGCAGCTCAGCCCCGAGCGGGCGAAATCCGGCTCGCCGCCTGCCGCCACCAGCGCGGTGAAGCCGCCGCGAGAGAAGCCGAACACGCCTATCCGCGACGGGTCGATGCGCGAGGCTTCCGGCGCTTCGCCCAGCATGTAGTCTATGACCCGCCGGATCTCGACCGGGCGCTGTTCGAACGCGCGCATTTCCCATGGGTATTTCATGCTTGCGCCACTGTCGCCCTCGTGATTCAGCGACACCGCCAGAAAGCCGTGGTCGGCCAGCGCCTCCGCGGTGTCGTGGTGGCCGTAAAGGCTGCCGGCATAGCCATGCGAGATCACGATCAGCGGCAGTTTCCCGCCTTCGATCGGACAGTTCGGGCTGGCATGAATCAGGAAAGCCATCGCCCGTTTCGTCTCTGCGGGCCGGGCGCAGGGCGACCAGACCGCGGCCTTCAGGGCCGGCATGGAGGCGGTGGCCGGGATGTCTACCAACCGCAGCCCGGCGGCCGGAGAGTGAGCCGCCAGCAAGGACAGCAAGCCCGCCAGGCATGGCCGCAACGCTTTCGCCAATCGCATGATCCCGCCTCCCGGCATCGCAAAGCATCATCATTCCATTTGCTTGGCATGGAAACAAGCCGCGCGCATGAAAAAACGGAAGCCCGAGGGCTTCCGTTGGTTTTGCGCCGATGGCGGACGTGGATATCAACCCACCCAGCGGCGAGCCGAGGCGAACATCCGGTACCAGCCGCCGTTCTCGCCCCATTCCGCCGGGTGCCAGCTGTTTTGCACGGCGCGGAACACGCGTTCCGGGTGCGGCATCATGATGGTGAAGCGGCCGTCGGCCGTGGTGACGCCGGTGATGCCCGCGGGCGAGCCGTTGGGGTTCAGCGGGTAGGTCTCGGTGGCGCGGCCGTCGAAGTCGATGTAGCGCAGCGCGGCCAGCGCCTGGTCTTGCGCGCCCGGCGCGAACACCGCGCGGCCCTCGCCGTGGCTGACCACCACCGGCAGGCGGCTGCCCACCATGTCGGACAGGAAGATGGACGGCGACGCGGTGACTTCCACCATCGCGAAGCGGGCCTCGAACTGTTCCGACGCGTTGCGATGGAACTTAGGCCAGTGCTCGGCGCCCGGGATGATGGACGACAGATTGGACATCATCTGGCAGCCGTTGCACACGCCCAGGGCGAAGGTGTCGCCGCGGCCGAAGAAGGCCTCGAACTGTTCGCGGGCCCGCGGGTTGAACAGGATGCTCTTGGCCCAGCCTTCGCCGGCGCCCAGCACGTCGCCGTAGCTGAAGCCGCCGCAGGCCGCCAGGCCCTTGAAGTCGGCCAGCTGCACGCGGCCGGCGATGATGTCGCTCATGTGCACGTCCACCGCGTCGAAGCCGGCGCGGTCGAACGCCGCGGCCATCTCCAGCTGGCCGTTGACGCCCTGCTCGCGCAGGATGGCCATGCGCGGGCGCTTGCCGGTGCCGATGTAGGGCGCGGCGGGGTCGCCGTGCACATCGAAGGACAGCTGGGCGAACAGGCCGCGCGGCTTGGCGTGGCTGCGCAGCAGTTGCTCGCTGTCGGCGCAGGCCGGGTTGTCGCGCAGGCGCTGCATGCGGGCGCTGGTTTCGGACCAGGCGCAGAACAGCTCGCTGCGGCTCTCGCTGAACAGGTCCTTGCCCTTGTGCTTGATCACCAGGCGGTCGTGGCTGTTGGTGCGGCCGATGACGAACAGCTCGCGGCCGATGCCGGCCTTCATGAAGCGGGAGATCACTTCCGGCGTGTCGGCCTTCTTCACCTGCAGCACCGCGCCCAGCTCCTCGTTGAACAGCACGCGCATGATGCGGCCGTGGGTGGCGGCTTCCAGCGTCGGCTGCACGTAGTCGTCGATGATGCGCTGGGTGTTCTGGCGCTCGATCACCAGCTCTTGCAGATCGATGCTGGCGCCGACGTGGCCGGCGAACATCATTTCCGCCAGCGCGGCGAACAGGCCGCCGTCGGAGCGGTCGTGGTAGGCCAGCAGCTTGTCGTCGCGCAACAGCGACTGCACCACGCCGAAGAAGGCGCCCAGCTGCAGCGGGCTTTCCACATCCGGCGCGCGGCCCTTCATGTCTTTCCACACCTGGCCGTAGATCGAGCCGCCCAGGCGGCAGCGGCCGTAGCCGAGGTCGATCAGGATCAGGTCGCTGTCCTTGATGTCCTTCAGGTCCGGAGTGACGGTCTTGCGCACGTCGTCCACCGGCGAGAAGGCGGAAATCACCACCGACATCGGCGCGGTGACGGCTTTTTGCTCGCCGTCTTCCTGCCATACCGTCTTCATCGACAGCGAATCCTTGCCCACCGGAATGCTGACGCCCAGGCTCTGGCTCAGCTCGGAGACGGCCTGCACGGTGCGGTACAGGTTGGCGTCTTCGCCGGGGTGGCCGGCCGGGGCCATCCAGTTGGCGGACAGCTTGACGTTGCCCAGGTGGCCGACGAAGGCGGCGGCGATATTGGTCAGCGCCTCGCCGATGGCCATGCGGCCGGAGGCCGGGCCGTCGAACAGCGCGGCCGGCGTGCGTTCGCCCATCGCCATCGCTTCGCCGCGATAGGTGTTGAAGCCCATGGTGGTGACGGCCACGTCGGCCACCGGCACCTGCCAGCGGCCCACCATCTGGTCGCGCGCGGTCATGCCGCCGACGGTGCGGTCGCCGATGGTGATCAGGAAGGACTTGTCTGCCACGGTCGGGTGGCGCAGCACGCGGTAGGCGGTTTCGCGCAGCGGGTACTTGGACGCGTCGAAGGTCTGCGGCGCGATTTCCAGCGTCTTGGCGTCGCGGGTCATCCGCGGCGGCTTGCCCAGCAGCACTTCCAGCGGCATGTCCACCGGATTGTTGCCGAAGTGGTCGTCGCGCACTTGCAGGTGGCCGTCGTCGGTGGCCACGCCCAGCACCGCGAACGGGCAGCGCTCGCGCTCGCACAGCGCGGTGAAGCGGTCCAGGTCTTCCGGCAGGATGGCCATCACGTAGCGCTCTTGCGCCTCGTTGGACCAGATCTGCATCGGCGTCATGCCTTTTTCTTCCAGGTTCACCTTGCGCAGATGGAAGATCGCGCCGCGGCCGGCGTCATTGACCAGCTCGGGGAAGGCGTTGGACAGGCCGCCGGCGCCCACGTCATGGATGGAGACGATGGGGTTGGCTTCGCCCTGTTGCCAGCAGCGGTCGATCACTTCCTGGCAGCGGCGCTCGATTTCCGGGTTGCCGCGCTGCACCGAATCGAAGTCCAGGTTTTCGCTGTTGGCGCCGGTATCCATCGACGACGCCGCGCCGCCGCCCAGGCCGATCAGCAGGCCGGGTCCGCCCAGCTGGATCAGCAGCGCGCCTTCCGGAATCTCGTTCTTGTGGATCTGCTGCTGCTGGATGCTGCCCAGGCCGCCGGCCAGCATGATGGGCTTGTGGTAGCCGCGCATCTCGCCGTTGAATTCTTCCTCGAAGGCGCGGAAGTAGCCGGTCAGGTTGGGGCGGCCGAATTCGTTGTTGAACGCCGCGCCGCCGATCGGGCCTTCCAGCATGATCTGCAGCGCCGAGGCGATGCGGCCCGGTTTGCCGTACTCGGCGTGCTGCTCGCTGTGCACTTCCCACGGCTGCTTGAAGCCGGGGATGTTCAGGTTGGAGACGGTAAAGCCGGTGAGGCCGGCCTTGGGGCGGGAGCCGCGGCCGGTGGCGCCTTCGTCGCGGATTTCGCCGCCGTTGCCGGTGGACGCGCCGGCGAAGGGCGAGATCGCGGTCGGGTGGTTGTGCGTCTCCACCTTCATCAGGATGTCGGTGGGTTCGCTGGTGTATGCGTACTGGTGGCTGCCCGGCTGAGGGTAGAAGCGCTCGATGAAGGCGCCTTCTATCACCGAGGCATTGTCCTTGTAGGCCACCAGCGTGCCCTGCGGGTGGGCGTCGTGGGTGTCGCGGATCATGCGGAACAGCGATTTGCCTTGCTCGACGCCGTCGATGATGAATTGGGCGTTGAAGATCTTGTGGCGGCAGTGTTCGGAGTTGGCCTGGGCGAACATCATCAGCTCGACGTCGCTGGGGTTGCGCTTCATCTTGATGAAGTTCTCGACCAGATACTCCACCTCATCGTCGGACAAGGCCAGGCCCAGCTGGACGTTGGCGGCCTCCAGCGCGGCGCGGCCGCCGGCGAGGATGTCGACGCTGGCCATCGGCTGCGGGTCGATGTGGGTGAACAGTTTTTCCGCGTCGTCCAGCGAGGACAGCACGGTTTCCGTCATCCTATCGTGCAAGAGGCCCGCCAGGGTATGGCGAGCCTCTTCACTTAAAGATTTTGCGGCGGACTTGATTCGGAAAGCGGTGCCGCGTTCGATCCGCCGGATATTCGGCAATCCGCAATGCCGGGCGATGTCGGTTGCCTTTGACGCCCATGGCGACAGGGTGCCGATTCGCGGCGTGACCAGGAACAGTTCGCCTTCAGGCTCAGTGTTCAGCGGCGCTTCGCCGTAGCTGAGCAACTGGCCCAGCACGCCGATTTCCTCCAGCGAGAGCTCGCCGTCGCTTTCCGCAAAATGCCAGTGCTCGGCCGTCAGGACGATATCCTTCAGCCCGGCATCGGCCGCTGCCGCCTGCAGTTTTTCGAGACGAAACGGTGACAGGGCAACGCCACCGCGCAGCTTGGTAATGTAAGACATTAGACACCCGCGACAAGTACCAGGAAAGGGCGTCATAATACAGCAAAACATCGCTGCATTTAAGGCGTCAGCGGAAGATACCGCCGCCGCGCGGCATTTTTTGCTTTTTACTCTAATGTCATTGGTTTTATTCGGGAGCATTGCGCAATGAAAAAGGTCGAAGCCATCATCAAGCCGTTCAAGCTGGACGAGGTGCGCGAGGCCTTGTCGGAGATCGGCATCAACGGCCTGACCGTGTCCGAGGTCAAGGGTTTCGGCCGCCAGAAAGGCCATACCGAGCTGTACCGCGGCGCCGAGTATGTGGTGGATTTTCTGCCCAAGGTGAAGATCGAGGTGGTGCTGCCGGACGATCTGGTCGAGCGCGCGATCGAAACCATCGTCGAAACCGCGCGCACCGGCAAGATCGGCGACGGCAAGATCTTCGTGGTGCCGGTGGAGCAGGTGGTGCGCATCCGCACCGGCGAAACCAACGAGCAGGCGATCTGACCCAGTTCGGATCGCATGAAAAAGGCGGCCCTGCAAGGCCGCCTTTTTTGCGCGCTCAGCGCGCCAGGATCAGGCGCAGGCCCAGCCCGATGAAGACGGCGCCGGCTATGCGGTCCAGCCACTGGCTGGCCTTCCGGCTCTTGGCCAGCCATTGGCCGACGTGGCCGGAGAAGTAGCCGAGCGCGCCGAAGATCAGCGCGCCCTGCAGCGTGAACAGCGCGCCGAGGATGGCGGTCTGCAGGCCGACCGGCCCTTGCGCCGGATTGACGAACTGCGGCAGGAAGGCGAGGAAGAACAGCACCACCTTGGGATTGATCGCGTTGGCGATCAGGCCGCGGCGGAAGGTGGCGGCCAGCGATCCCCGGGGGCCGCTGGCCTGGGCATCGGCGTCGAAGCTGGCGCCAGAGCTGCGGATCGCGCCCCAGCCCAGATAGACCAGATAGGCGCCGCCGGCGATCTTGAGGGCGGCGAAGGCGAGCGGCGAGGCGGCGATCAGCGCGCTGACGCCCAGCGCCGCCAGCAAGGTGTGGTTCAGGCAGCCCAGCGCGCAGCCCAGGCCGAAGGCCATGCCCTGGCGGCGGCCGCGCGAGATGCCCTGGCTCAGCACCATCAGGTTGTCGGGGCCGGGGGTGATGGTGATCAGCATGGCGGCGGCGAGAAAAGCGGCCAGTTGCGGCAGGGTGACGAGCATGGCGGATTTCCGGAATTTGTTTGACTGTCGTCGATAAAACCATTTCCGGAGGGCCTTGGCAATGGCATGACGGGTGACAAGCGGCAACGCCGCTACTAGAATGCGGCAGGTTATTAGCGAGGATTGTTTTATGCCGTCTTTTGATGTCGTTTCCGAAGTAAACAAGGTGGAAGTGCGCAACGCGCTGGACCAGTCCAACAAGGAAGTGTCTACCCGTTACGATTTCAAGGGCAGCGACGCCCGCATCGAATTCAACGACAAGGAAGTGACGCTGTTCGCCGATACCGAATTCCAGCTGGACCAGGTCAATGAAATCATGGTGGCCAAACTGGCCAAGCGCAGCGTCGACGTGCGCAGCCTGGACTACGGCAAGCTGGAGAAAGTGTCCGGCAACAAGGTGAAGAAGGTGCTGAAGATCAAGGAAGGCCTGGACAGCGACCTGGCGAAGAAGATCGTCAAGCTGCTGAAGGATTCCAAGATGAAGGTGCAGGCCAGCATCCAGGGCGAGGCGGTGCGCGTGTCCGGCGCCAAGCGCGACGTGCTGCAGGACGCCATCGCGCTGCTGAAGCAGGACATCGCTGCCGACCTGGAAAACGGCGCGCCGCTGCAGTTCAACAACTTCCGCGACTGATTCCCGCCGCGAGGCGCGTCAGCCACGAAAAAGGAGACCCCAGGGTCTCCTTTTTCATTGCCTACGGCTGAGCAGGCTCTCAGCGCGGTCCGGCGCGCCAGGCTTGCAGCCCGCTCCACACCTCGGCGGCCCGCGCTTCCACGCCTGCCGGCGCGGCCGGCAGCGGCAGCCGGCATTCGCCGACGGCCAGGCCCTGGCTGCGCAGCATCGCCTTCACCGACATCGAGTACACCGAGTCGTCGGTATTCGAGTAGGCGTAGGACGGCAGCAGAGCGGCGTTGATCTCGCGGGCGCGGCGCACGTCGCCCTGTTCGAAAGCGGTGATCATCGCGGCGAATTCCGGCCCGGTCCAGTGGGTGGAGGTGCCCACCACGCCGACCGCGCCGACGGCCAGCAGGGGCAGGGTCAGCGCGTCGTCGCCGGAATAGAGCTCGAAATGGCCGCCGGCCTCGGCCACCAGCCGCGCGGCGGCGGCCGGATCGCCGGTGGCGTCCTTGAAGGCGACGATATTGTCCACCTCGCGGAACAGCCGCAGCAGCACGTCGCGGGCGATGCGGCGGCCGGTGCGGCCGGGCACGTCGTACAGCATCACCGGCAGCCGGGTGGCGGCGGCCAGCGCGCGGAAATGCGCCTCGATGCCGGCCTGCGGCGGACGGTTGTAATACGGCGACACCAGGAATACGCCGGCGGCGCCAGCCGCTTCCGCCTTGGCTGTCATGTCCAGCGCATGGCGGGTGTCGTTGCTGCCGGTGCCTGCCAGCACCGGGATGGTCACCGCCTCGCTGACCGCGCGGATCAGGTCGAAGCGTTCGGCGTCGGAGAGCGTCGGCGCCTCGCCAGTGGTGGCGGCCAGCACCAGCGCGTCGCTCCCGGTGTCCGCCAAATGGCGCGCCAGCGTACAGGCCATGTCGAGGTTCAGCCGGCCATCGCCGTCGAACGGCGTCACCATCGCGGTCAGCACCTTGCCCCAGTGTTTTGCCATGTCAGCCCCTTTTTATTTTTGCGTGAAGACAGGCCGGGATGATACTCCTCGGCCCCGGGCTGGGAAACCCGAGCGGATCACCAGAGCTTGGGGTCCAGCTCCTTGATGCGTTGTTCGGTGCGTTCGATCTTGCAGTCGAGGAAGACGGCGTTGCGGATGCTGCCGTCGATGTAGATCTGGTACTTGGTGTTGCAGTCGGCGTCGCGGAAGCCGATCCATTTGCGCTGGGCCTGGATCAGCAGCGCGGACGGCTTGTCCTTGGCGCCGCTCTGGGCTTCGTCGGCGCGCAGTTTTTTCAGCAGCTCGCGGTAGCGCCCGTTGAGCGCCTTGTCGCGGCCGTCGAACTGCTTTTGCTTGCAGTCGTTGATTTCCAGCGTGCTGTTGGCGTTCTGGCAGGGATCGTCTTCGGCCAGCGCGGCATGGCTGGCGAACAGCGCCAGCAGGGCGAGGAGGCAGGGCTTCATCGCGGAATTCCTTGTGTGGTGAAGGTTTGCGATTATAGCCCCGGCCGGCGGGCGCGTTGCGTCCGCCGGTACCCTAGTTCAGGCGCGCAGCCAGTTTGGCAGCAAGCGCTCCGCCGGCAAGGTGCCCAGCGCGGCGCCGCCGACAATCATGGCGATGGCCAACGCGGCGGAGCCGTTGAGCGCGGCCTGGCCGGAGGCGACCAGCATCAGCGTGGACAGCAGCGGGGTGGCGTTGCCCAGCGCGCCGGTCTGGCGCGGGTCGCCCAGCTGCATCGCGCGGTTCCAGCACAGGAAGGCCGCGCCCATCGGCAGCAGGCCCAACACGGCGATCATCAGCCATTGGACGGCCGACGGATGAGCGGCGGGCTCGGTGGCGAAATGCAGGCCCAGCGCCAGCAGGCCGGAGGCGAAGCAGTAGCCGCCCACCGCGTTGTCCGACGTGGCGGGCAGGCGGCGGGTGAACAGGCTGTAGGTGGCCCACACCACGGCCGCGCCCAGCGCCATCAGGTAGCCGGGCAGCGCGGCCATCGACAGCGACAGCTTGCCGCCGGTGACGATCAGCGCCGCGCCGGCGAAGCCGATCAGGCTGCCCAGGATGTGGTTGGCGCCCAGCCGGGTGCCGGGCACCAACAGCGGCGACAGCAGCACCATCAGCAGCGGCCAGACGTAGCTGAGCACAGTGGCGTCCATCACCGGCGCCAGCCGGTAGGCGTTGAACAGGAAAAAGTAGAAGCCGAAGATGCCGTAGACCCCGTTGGCGAAATTCTTCGACGGCACTTTCCATTCGCCGATGCGGCGCACGGTCAGCAGGCTGCCCAGCAGCAACCCGACGCCGGCGACGAAGAACGGCGGCAGGGCATGGGTGAGGGCGCTGAGCGTGGCGACGGACGCCCACATGGCGATCGCGGTGAGCGCGTACAGCATCGCTTGATTCATCGATGTCTCTCGTATTTGTTTTATGTGGAGATATTTTAAGTGGAACGGTGAAGTGTAAACCAGTTGTTACATCAAATGGCCCTGTTTTCTCCGCTTGCGGCGGCGCGCAGGCATGGCCGCGCGGCCACAGGGCGTTTGATCCAGATCATGAGTCCATGCTTTGGACCGATCGGGCAGTTGTCCGCGGCGCGGTATTGCGGCCTAGTGGAGGATCAGTTCCGTTTCCATCCTGGAGCCGGCCTCGAGCCATGGCCGGGCGGGCTCCGCCACGACAGGAGGCAAGCCATGAACAGCATGAAGGCAGCGGTATTCGTCGCGCCCGGCAAGATCGAGCTGCGGGAGAAACCGATCCCGGCGGTGGGGCCGGGCGACGCGCTGGTGCGGATCACCACCACCACCATCTGCGGCACCGATGTGCACATCCTCAAGGGCGAGTATCCGGTGGCGTCCGGCCTGACCATAGGCCACGAGCCGGTGGGCGTGATCGAGAAGCTGGGCGCGGACGTCAAGGGTTATCGCGAGGGGCAGCGGGTGATCGCCGGCGCGATCTGCCCCAGCTTCACCTCCTACGGCTGCCAGGACGGCTATCCGTCGCAGGACGGCGGCTGCGAATGCCACGGCTACAAGCCGATGGGCGGCTGGCGCTTCGGCAACACCATAGACGGCACCCAGGCCGAGTATGTGCTGGTGCCGGATGCCCAGGCCAATCTGGCTCCGATTCCGGACGGGCTCAGCGACGAGCAGGTGCTGATGTGCCCCGACATCATGTCCACCGGCTTTTCCGGCGCCGAGGCGGCCAATATCAAGATTGGCGACGTGGTGGCGGTGTTCGCGCAGGGGCCGATAGGCTTGTGCGCGGTGGCGGGCGCGCGCTTGCGTGGCGCGTCGTGCATCATCGCGGTGGACGGGATAGACGACCGGCTGGCGATTTCGCGGCGGCTGGGCGCCGATGTGACGCTGAATTTCCGCCAGGTGGACGTGGTCTCGGAAATCCTGAAGTTGACCGGCGGACGCGGCGTCGATTCGGCCATCGAGGCGCTGGGCACCCAGGGCACCTTCGAGTCCGCGCTGCGGATATTGAAGCCGGGCGGCACGCTGTCCAGTCTGGGCGTGTATTCCACTGATCTGAAAATCCCGCTGGACGCGTTCAACGCCGGCCTGGGCGACAAGAGGATCGTGTCTTCGCTATGCCCGGGCGGCAAGGAGAGGATGCGGCGGCTGATGAATGTGCTGGAGAGCGACCGGCTGGACCTGTCGCCGCTGGTCACCCACCGCTACAAGCTGGATCAGATCGTCGAAGCCTATGACCTGTTCTCGCATCAGCGAGACGGCGTGCTGAAGGTGGCGATCAAGCCGTTCTGACTCTTCCGCCTGGCAGGCCGGATCAGCGCGCCTGGTCCGGCTCCAGCAGCTCCACGCCATCGCTCTCCGACAGCGTCAGATAAACCGCGGATTGCAAGGCCTCCACCGCGTGCGGGACATGGGCGTCGATGAACAGGTGGTCGCCCTTGTTCAGCACATGCTCGCCCACCTTGAGTCGGCCGGCGGTGACGAAAACCTGTTCCGTGCCCGGGTGCTGGTGCAGTGGCAGCTTCGCGCCCTTGGCCAGCTTCAGCAAGGCGGAGCCGCCTCCGTCCGGGTTGCGGCGCAACCAGGTGAAGTCCACGCCGGGATAGGGCGTGGGACTCCAGTGCCAATCGGTGGAGGCGGTCAGTATCGGGGCAGGGGTGCTCATGTCGGCGGGTTCCGTTTGGTGTTCGATCGGGCCTGCGCGGATGGCGATGATTTTGGGATGCTCGTCGATGTCGCGCCGGCTGATTGTCATTATCCCACGAAATCTTGCAAGAAACTGCCGGCAATATCGCCATCCTGATGTGAAAACGGGGATGCTTTGCGCATCCCCGCCATTTTTCCTGCTGGTGGCTGACGGTTTCTTCTAGCACGCGTCTCCCGGCACCCGCACCCAGCCTTCCATCAGCACCCGGGCGCTGCGGCTCATGATGGCCTTGGTCACCACCCATTCGCCGCGCTCCTCGCGGGCTTGCGCGCCCACGCGCAGCGTGCCGGACGGGTGGCCGAAGCGTACCGCCTGGCGTTTGCCGCCGCCGGCGGCCAGGTTGACTAGCGTGCCGGGAATGGCCGCGGCGGTGCCGATGGCCACCGCCGCCGTGCCCATCATCGCGTGATGCAGTTTTCCCATCGACATCGCCCGCGCCAGCACGTCGATGTCGGACGCTTTCACCGGCTTGCCGCTGGACGCGGTGTAGTCGGCCGGCGGCGCGACGAAGGCGATCTTGGGCGTGTGCTGCCGGGTGGCGATCTCGTCCAGGCTCTTGATCAGCCCCATCCTCAGCGCGCCGTGGGCGCGGATGGTTTCGAAGCGGGCCAGCGCCGCCGGGTCGGAATTGATCGCGTCCTGCAGCTCGGTGCCGGTGTAGCCGATGTCGGCGGCGTTGACGAAGATGGTGGGGATGCCGGCGTTGATCAGCGTGGCCGGGAAGGCGCCGACGCCTGGCACTTCCAGCGTGTCCACCAGCTTGCCGGTGGGAAACATCGCGCCGCCATCGCCGTCGCCTTCGTCGGCCGGGTCCAGGAATTCCAGCTGCACTTCGGCGGCGGGGAAGGTGACGCCGTCCAACTCGAAATCGCCGGTTTCCTGCGGCTGGCCATGCGTGACCGGCACGTGGGCGATGATGGTCTTGCCGATATTGGCTTGCCAGATGCGCACGGTGCAGACGCCGTTGTCCGGCACGCGCGCCGGGTCGATCAGGCCGCCGGCGATGGCGAAGGGGCCGACGGCTGCGGACAGGTTGCCGCAGTTGCCGGTCCAGTCTACGAAGGCCTTGTCGATGGCCACCTGGCCGAACAGGTAGTCGACGTCATGGTCTGGCCGCGCGGACTTGGACACGATGACGGTTTTGCTGGTGCTGGACGTCGCGCCGCCCATGCCGTCTATCTGCTTGCCGTACGGGTCCGGGCTGCCGATCACGCGCAGCAGCAGCTTGTCCCGGGCCGCGCCGGGCTGGCGGGCGGCTTCCGGCAGGTCCTGCAGCCGGAAGAACACGCCTTTGCTGGTGCCGCCGCGCATATAGGTGGCGGGGATTCGGATCTGGGCCGGGTGAGCCATGCTGTCCATCCTGTTTCTGTGTTGAGCAGCCGGCGGTGGCCGGCTGAAATGGTTGATCAGGCTTGCGCTGCCGCCAGGAAATCCTGCGCGAAGCGCTGCAATACGCCGCCGGCCTCGTAAATCGACACTTCCTCGGCGGTATCCAGCCTACAGGTCACCGGCGCCTGGATGGTTTCGCCGCCGCGTCGGTGGATCACCAGCGTCAATTCGGCGCGCGGCTCGCGCTGGCCGATCACGTCGTAGGTCTCGGTGCCGTCGAGCGCCAGCGTTTTGCGATTGGTGCCGGGCTTGAATTCCAGCGGCAGCACGCCCATTCCAATCAAGTTAGTCCGGTGGATGCGCTCGAAACCCTCTGCGACGATGGCTTCGACGCCCGCCAGGCGCACGCCCTTGGCGGCCCAGTCGCGCGAGCTGCCCTGGCCGTAGTCGGCGCCGGCGACGATGATCAGCGGCTGCCTGCGCTCCATATAGGTTTCGATGGCCTCCCACATCCGCATCACCTTGCCCTCCGGCTCCACGCGGGCCAGCGAGCCCTTCTTCACTTCGCCGTCCACCACCGCCATCTCGTTGACCAGCTGCGGATTGGCGAAGGTGGCGCGCTGCGCGGTCAGGTGGTCGCCGCGGTGGGTGGCGTAGGAATTGAAGTCCTCTTCCGGCAGGCCCATCTTGGCCAGGTACTCGCCGGCGGCGGAGCTGGCCAGAATGGCGTTGGACGGCGACAGGTGGTCGGTGGTGATGTTGTCCGGCAGCAGCGCCAGCGGCCGCATGCCCTTGAGCGTGCGCTCGCCGGCCAGCGCGCCTTCCCAATACGGCGGGCGGCGGATATAGGTGGACTGCGGCCGCCAGGCGTACAGCGGGCTGACTTTCTCGCCGCTGCTTTGGCGGATGGCGAACATCGGTTCGTACACTTGGCGGAAATGCTCGGGCTTCACCGCCTGCTTCAGCACCGCGTCTATCTCTTCGTCGGACGGCCAGATGTCCCGCAGGCGGATTTCCTTGCCGTCGGCGAGGCCCAGCACGTCTTTCTCGATGTCGAAGCGCATGGTGCCGGCGATGGCGTAGGCGATCACCAGCGGCGGGGAGGCGAGGAAGGCCTGCTTGGCGTAGGGGTGGATGCGGCCGTCGAAGTTGCGGTTGCCGGACAGCACCGCGGTCGCGTACAGGTCGCGGTCGACGATCTCTTGCTGGATCTTCGGGTCCAGCGCGCCGGACATGCCGTTGCAGGTGGTGCAGGCGAAGGCGACGATGCCGAAGCCCAGCTGCTCCAGCTCGGACAGCAGGCCGGCTTCCTTCAGATACAGCTCCACCGCCTTGGAGCCAGGCGCCAGCGAAGATTTCACCCACGCCTTGCGCGCCAGGCCCAGCTTGTTGGCGTTGCGCGCCAACAGGCCGGCGGCGATCACGTTGCGCGGGTTGGAGGTGTTGGTGCAGCTGGTGATGGCGGCGATGATGACGGCGCCGTCCGGCAGCAGGCCCTGCGCTTCCTGCGCGCGGGCCTCGGCGAGGTTGGCGGCGATGCCGCGCTCGGCAAGCAGAGAGACCGGCAGCCGTTTGTGCGGGTTGGACGGGCCGGCCAGGTTGCGGGTGACGCTGGACAGGTCGAAGCGCAGCACCCGCTCGTATTCTGCCGTTTTCAGGCTGTCCGCCCACAGGCCGGCGGTCTTGGCGTAAGTCTCCACCAGCTTGACTTGCTCGTCGCTGCGGCCGGTCAGCCTCAGATAGGCGATGGTCTGCGCGTCGATGAAGAACAGCGCGGCGGTGGCGCCGTATTCCGGGGCCATGTTCGATATGGTGGCGCGGTCGCCCAGCGTCAGCGCGGCGGCGCCTTCGCCGTAGAATTCCAGGTAGGCGCCGACGACCTTCTGCTGGCGCAGGAATTCGGTCAGCGCCAGCACCACGTCGGTGGCGGTGATGCCGGCGGCCGGCTTGCCGGCCAGTTCCACGCCGACGATGTCCGGCAGCCGCATCCACGAGGCGCGGCCCAACATCACGTTTTCCGCCTCCAGGCCGCCGACGCCGACGGCGATCACGCCCAGCGCGTCTACGTGCGGGGTGTGGCTGTCGGTGCCGACGCAGGTGTCGGGGTAGGCGACGCCGTTGTCGGCGTGGACCACCGGACTCATCCGCTCCAGATTGATCTGGTGCATGATGCCGTTGCCGGCGGGGATCACGTCCACATTGTCGAAGGCGGTCTTGGTCCATTCGATGAAATGGAAGCGGTCCTCGTTGCGCCGGTCCTCGATCGCGCGGTTTTTGGCGAAGGCCTGCGGATCGAAGCCGCCGCACTCCACCGCCAGCGAGTGGTCGACGATCAGTTGCACCGGCACCACCGGGTTGACCTGAGCCGGGTCGCCGCCCTGGTCTGCGATGGCGTCGCGCAGGCCGGCCAGATCCACCAGCGCGGTCTGTCCCAGAATGTCATGGCAGACCACGCGCGCCGGAAACCAGGGGAAGTCGCGCTCGCGCTTGCGGTGGACGATCTGCTTCAGGCATTCGGTCAAAACGGCCGGCTCGCAGCGGCGGACCAGGTTTTCGGCGTGGATGCGGGCGGTGTAGGACAGCTTGTCCCAGGCTCCGGGCTGGATGGCGTTGACGGCGGCGCGGGCGTCGAAGTAGTCGAGTCCGGAGCCGGGCAGGGCGGTGCGGTATTGGCGGTTCATGTCTGTCTTTCGCTCAGTCGCGGCCGCTGTCGGGCAGCCGTTGCAGAAAGTCGCTGTAATGCAGGGTGAAGCCTTGCTCGTCGACGATGATGTCGGCGGCGAAGCCCGGGGATTCGTAGCGGTAGCAGGGCATGCCGTCATGGTCCGGCAGGCGGGTGTAGCGCTGCGGGCAGATGGCCGGCGTCAATGCCGGCAGGCGCACGAACAGCATCGACAGCTCGACGCTGTCGCCGATGCCCAGTTTCAGCCGGCGGATGGGGAAGGCGTTGGTCAGGCCGCAGGATTGCAGGTCCAGCTCCTGGCAGCCATCCCAGGCCGGCTGTGCCTGGCCGTTGACCAGCCAGCGGCCGCTTTCGGTGTGTTGCAGCGTCAGCTGCCTGGGCTCGGGCGCGGAAACATCGATGTGGGCATGGCTGAGCCTGCCGTGGTGGTCCAGCTGCATCCGGTAACG
Source organism: Chromobacterium sp. INPA-IVC (assembly GCF_059047085.1). Classification (NCBI taxonomy): domain Bacteria; kingdom Pseudomonadati; phylum Pseudomonadota; class Betaproteobacteria; order Neisseriales; family Chromobacteriaceae; genus Chromobacterium; species Chromobacterium sp. INPA-IVC. The sequence continues at coordinate 78,540 of NZ_JBTNLS010000001.1, forward strand.
CAGGCTGGCGCCGGTGTCGGCATGCAGCAGGCTGCCGCTGGCGGACAAGGAGAGGCCGGCGCCGGTTTCGATTTCCGCCTGCTCCAGTCCCGGGCAGTCCAGGCGCTGCCAGAACAACATTTGCTTCATTTACTGCTCCAGTATGGCCGACGCGGCCGGGCGGCCGCGTCGCTTGCTGCTTGCCTCAGCGTTTTTCCAGCGGAATGTAGGCCTGGTCTTCCGGGCCGATGTAGTTGGCCGACGGGCGGATGATCTTGCCGTCCTGGCGTTGCTCGATCACGTGCGCGCTCCAGCCGCTGGTGCGCGAAATCACGAACAGCGGGGTGAACATCGCGGTCGGCACGCCCATCGCGTGGTAGCTGACGGCGGAGAACCAGTCGAGATTGGGGAACATTCTCTTGACGTCCCACATCACGCTTTCCAGGCGTTCGGCGATGTCGAACATCTTCATGTCGCTATTGCTCTTGGACAGTTCGCGCGCGACTTCCTTGATCACCTTGTTGCGCGGGTCGGAGATGGTATACACCGGGTGGCCGAAGCCGATTACCACCTCCTTGCGCTCCACGCGGGCGCGGATGTCGGCTTCGGCCTCGTCCGGGCTTTCGTAGCGCTGCTGGATTTCGAACGCCACCTCGTTGGCGCCGCCGTGCTTCGGGCCGCGCAGCGCGCCGATGGCGCCGGTGATGGCGCTGTGCATGTCGGAGCCGGTGCCGGCGATGACGCGGGCGGCGAAGGTGGAGGCGTTGAATTCATGCTCGGCGTACAGGTTCAGCGAGGTGTGCATCGCGCGCACCCATTCGGCCGGCGGCTTGACGCCGTGCAGCAGGTGCAGGAAATGGCCGCCGATGCTGTCGTCGTCGGTTTCGACGTCGATGCGCTTGCCGTTGTGGCTGTAGTGGTACCAGTAGAGCAGGATGGAGCCGAAGGAGGCCATCAGCCGGTCGGCGATGTCGCGCGCGCCGGCCAGGTTGTGGTCGTCCTTCTCCGGCAGCGCGCAACCCAAGGCGGATGCGCCGCTGCGCATCACGTCCATCGGGTGGGCGCCGGCCGGCAGCGCCTCCAGCACCGCCTTCACCGAGGCCGGCAGGCCGCGCAGCGATTTCAGCTTCTTCTTGTAGCCGGCCAGTTCCGCCTGGTTCGGCAGCTTGCCGTGCACCAGCAGGTAGGCCACTTCTTCGAACTCGGCCTTGTCGGCCAGATCCAGGATGTCGTAGCCGCGGTAGTGCAGGTCGTTGCCGCTGCGGCCGACGGTGCACAGCGCGGTGTTGCCGGCGGCGACGCCGGATAGTGCGACGGATTTCTTCGGTTTGCCGGTCAGAACCACTTCAGTCATGCAATTTCTCCTTTGTCAGACTTGGGGCGATGCCGCAGCCCTTGAATTGTTATTGCTTGCCGGCGGCGAACAGCTGGTCCAGTTTCTTTTCGTATTCGTGGTAACCCAGGTGGTCGTACAGATCCATCCGGGTCTGCATCTTGTCGACCACGGCTTGCTGGGTGCCGTCGCGGCGGATGGCGCTGTACACTTCCAGCGCGGCCTGGCTCATGGCGCGGAAGGCGGAGAGCGGATACAGCATCAAGGCGACACCGTTGGCGGCCAGCTCTTCCGCGGTGTAGAGCGGCGTGGCGCCGAATTCGGTGATGTTGGCCAGCACCGGCACCTTCACCGTGTCGGCGAAGCGCTTGTACATGGCCAGATCGGTCATCGCTTCCGGGAAGATCATGTCGGCGCCGGCTTCGACGCAGGCGACGGCGCGCTCGATGGCGGCGTCCAGGCCCTCCACCGCCAGCGCGTCGGTGCGCGCCATGATGACGAAGCTGTCGTCGCGGCGGGCGTCGGTGGCCGCCTTGATGCGGTCGATCATTTCGTCCTGCGGAACGATGGCCTTGTTCGGGCGGTGGCCGCAGCGCTTCTGCTGGACCTGGTCCTCGATATGGACGGCGGCGACGCCGGCCTTCTCCAGGCTGCGCACGGCGCGGGCGATGTTGAAGGCGCCGCCCCAGCCGGTATCGATGTCCACCAGCAGCGGCAGATCGGTGATGTCGGTGATGCGGCGGGCGTCGATCAGCACGTCTTCCAGCGTGGTGATGCCAAGGTCGGGGATGCCGCAGGACGAGGCGGCGACGCCGCCGCCGGACAAGTACAGGGCCTTGAAACCCGAGTGTTCGGCCAAACGTGCAGCGTAGGCGTTGATCGCCCCCACCACTTGCAACGGTTTTTCGGCGGCCACGGCCTGGCGGAAACGCTGCCCGGGAGTGCTCATGAAATGCTCCTGACGGTGGATTGGATTAATTGCCTGTCATTCAAGCAAGTGCTTGGTTGGAGTGTAAAGGCTCTAGAAAATGCTGGCAATAGTTGATAATGGGATGTTCAAGTTTTGCGCCGGGAGTGATATGTTTCGCAACGTCCTCGCCAGTGGGAACTCGGGCTTTAAACCGTGGTCTAGAACACAGTCCACGTAACGACCACATAGAACAGTGGGCAAACCAGGGAGCATAACAACGACTATGAGTGATCGGGACATCGATCAACAGTTGGTGGAACGTGCCCAGCGAGGTGAAAAAAGAGCTTTCGATCTGCTTGTTGCAAAGTATCAGCGACGTCTCGCCAGGCTGTTGTCGCGTTTCATACGCGACGGTTCTGACATCGAGGATGTGACGCAGGAGGCGTTTATCAAAGCGTATCGCGCTTTGCCATCGTTTCGGGGTGAGAGCGCGTTTTACACGTGGCTGTATAGGATCGGCATCAATACGGCCAAGAATTTCCTCAGCGCCAACGGGCGACGCCCGGTGGTGAACAGCGAGATAGAGGACGAGGATGGCGAGAGTTTCGACATGGCGTCGCAAATTCCCGACATGAACACGCCCGAAACCGAGCTGATGAACAAGGAGATTCTGGCTACGGTCAATGCCGCCGTGGAGGCCTTGCCGGAGGAGCTTCGCACCGCCATTTCCCTTCGGGAGATGGAGGGGCTGTCCTACGACGAGATCGCCAGGGTGATGGATTGTCCGATAGGTACCGTGCGTTCGCGGATTTTCCGCGCACGCGAGGCGATTGCTGCTGAGCTCAGGCCTCTGCTGGATACGGCCAAGAACAGAAGGTGGTAAGTATGAAAGAAACGATATCCGCACTGATGGACGGTGAACTGGACGGGCCCGATGCCGACAAGGCAATCGCCGCCATCGCCGGAGACAAGGACCTGGATGATGCCTGGGAAGGGTACCATCTGATCGGCGACGCCATGCGCGCCAACCGCCTGTCCTCGCTGAATGTGAGGGCCAGGGTGGCTGCGCGCCTGGCGGACGAGCCGACGGTCCTGGCGCCGCGTCGCTGGACGCGTCCGCGCAAGGCGCGCACCGCGAGCGCGGTGGCGCTGGCCGCGAGCGTCAGCTTCGCCGCCGTCGTGGGTTGGCAGCAGCTGTCCCACCGAAACGCTCCGCCGTCGGCCATCGCCGATCGCGGCGTGCCGGTGCAGATCGCCAAGCCTGCCGTGGCCTTGGATCAGGATGATCCCTATGTGCTGGCGCACCAGGAGGTGACCGCCGACCAGAGTGTGATGCGCGTGTCCTACGGAAACGGAGCTCGCCACTGATGCGTGTCGTTCCTCTGATTGGTGTTTTGATGCTCGGGGCCGCGTGCGCGGCCCATGCGGAGGATGACATGCAGCTGCTGCGTAATGTCGGCAACGCCGGCAGGCAGCAGCCGCTGGATGGCACCTATCTGCATCAGATGAATGGCACGCTGGAAACCTTCCGCATCGTTCGCCAGGGTCAGGGCGACAATGTGCGCGAAAAGCGCACGTCGCTCGATGGCCCGACGCGGGAGGTGGTTCGCAAGGGCAGGGGGCTGACCTGCTTCGCGCCCGACAAGCGCGCCTTGATGGCGTGCAAGATCAGCGCGATGCGGTTGTTCCCCGCCTTGCTGCCCGACGATCTGGACGATATCACCCGTTCCTATGTCCTCAAGCGCACCGGCCACGACCGCGTGGCCAAGCGCGACTGCCAGTGGCTGGATCTGCAGCCCCGGGACGCGCAGCGCTACACGATGCGGATGTGCATCGAGCCGGCAACCTATCTCCCCTTGAAAGTGATGACCTTGTCGCCGCGCGGCGACGCGGTCGAGCAGTTCACCTTCACTGATGTGGAGCTGGGCGGGGCCAAGGATAAGCGGGCGTATGTCTCCAAGCTGTCGCAGCGTTTCCAGTTGCGTTCCAGCGCATCTGGGGGCAGCGAGGAAGCGGCCGCGCCGCAGAGCGAGCTGACCGGACTGCCGCAGGGCTTCCGCGTGCTGCGTTCGGTCCAGCGCGTGCTGCCCGGACAGGGCGGAAAGCCGGTCCGGCACATGGTGCTGAGCGATGGTCTGGTGATGTTGTCGGTGTTCGTGGAGCCGCCTCCGCCGGAGCATGCCCGCCTGGAAAAGGTGGGCAACTTGCACGGAGCGATCAACATGGCCACCAGCTACCAGAACGATATGCAGCTGACTGCGGTGGGCGATATGCCGCAAACCGCGATGATGGCCCTGCTCAAGGGTTTGCATGTCAACGGCAAGGGGGAGTGAGCTCGTGCCGGGCAGGCTGAAAAGCTTCGCTGCCGGCGGCGGGATCGCCGCTAGCGCGAGGCTTTCCTCCGGCCGATGAAGGTTTGACTGGCCATTTCCCATCGAAAGCATGCGGAAGTGGCCAGTTTTGCGTGACGCATCCGCAGGGGGCGTCGCCAGGGAGCGTGAGGGGCGCGGCAAGGCGCCGCTTCCCGATCCGATGGTTGCACGGCCGGCGTCCGCCGGCTCATTCAGTCCACAACATTCCAAAGATGGAGCGCACATGTCGGTCAAAAAACTGATTGTTTCCGCAATGCTGTCGGCATCTATTCTGACTGCGGCGGTTCCCGTCGCCATGGCGGCCGAGCTGCCGGACTTCGCCCAGATCGTCGAGGCCGAGGGCAAGGCGGTGGTCAATATCAGCACCACGTCCACGGTCAAGGAGACGGTTTCCGGTCTGCCGGAGGGCATGGAGGGGGATCCGTTCTTCGAATTCTTCCGCCGCTTCGCGCCGCCGCAGCAGCGCGAGCACCAGGAGAGCTCGCTGGGCTCGGGCTTCATCATCTCGAAGGACGGCTATGTGCTGACCAATGCCCACGTGGTGGCCCGCGCGGACAAGATCACGGTCAAGCTGAACGACAAGCGGGAATTCCAGGCGCGGGTGATCGGCTCCGACGCCCGCTCCGATGTGGCCTTGCTCAAGATCGACGCCCAGAATCTGCCGGTGGTGCGGATGGGCGATCCGAAAAACCTGAAGGTCGGGCAGTGGGTGCTGGCCATCGGCTCGCCGTTCGGGTTTGAAAACACCGCCACCTCCGGCATCGTTTCCGGCAAGAACCGCATGCTGCCGGACGAGAGCGCCGTGCAGTTCATCCAGACCGACGCGGCGGTGAATCCCGGCAACTCCGGCGGTCCGTTGTTCAACCTGAACGGCGAAGTGGTCGGCGTCAATTCGCAGATCTACAGCCGTTCCGGCGGTTTCATGGGCATCTCCTTCGCCATTCCCATCGACACCGCGATGAATGTGGCCGATCAGCTGAAGACCAAGGGCAAGGTGACCCGCAGCCGCATCGGCGTGGTGGTGCAGGAGCTGAGCAAGGAGCTGGCCGCGTCCTTCGGTCTGGCCAAGCCCAGCGGCGTGCTGATCAACGCGCTCGATCCCAAGGGACCGGCGCAGAAGGCGGGCCTGAAGGCCGGCGACATCGTGCTGCGCATCAACGGCCAGGCGATAGAGAACGGCGGCGACATGCAGCGCCTGATCAGCGACCTGCCGCCGGGCAAGGCCATTTCGCTGGACGTCTGGCGCGGCCGCGCGCAGACCAGCGTCCGCGTGGTGCCTGACGAACTGGTGGAAGAGGATGCCCGCGTCGCCAAGCGCGAGTACCGCAAGCCGGGCGCGGAGGGCGAGCAAAGCCTGGCCCAGATCGGCCTGCGCCTGCAAGAACTGAATCCGGTCCAGTTGCAGCGCGCCGGCATCGACTACGGCTTGCTGGTGCGCGGCGCCAACGGCGCGGCGATGCGCGCCGGCATCCAGCAGGGCGACATCATCGTCGGCATCGGCAGCGATCCGCTGAAGAGCTTCGCCCAGCTGAAGGGCGCGCTGAATCAGGCCAAGAAGGGCAGCGCGGTCGCCTTGCAGGTGATGCGCCAGGGCGTGACGATGTTCGTGCCGCTGACCGTGGACGAAGCCAAGTGAAGCTGACGCTCTATTTTCGCGAATACTGCAGCCTGTGCCATCAGATGTTGGCCGAGCTCGGCCCTTGGCGCGAGCGCCACGGTTTCGAGCTCGAGGTGGTGGACGTCGACGCCGATCCGGCGCTGGAAGCCCGCTTCAACGAGCTGGTGCCGGTGCTGATGGATGGCGAGACCGAAATCTGCCATTGGCATCTGGACGGCGCGAGATTGGCTGCACACTTGGGCGAAATCGGCTAAAATCCGCGCCAGTGTGAGTAAAACCGGGGGCGCGCGGGTCGCGCCCCCGCTTGCTGATCGGCTTCCGGCCGCCGCCGGATCCGCAGGATCCCCGGAAGGGCTATCCGTCAGCAGCCCCGGGCACGCTAGCGTGCCCTTATCTTTTGCTGGAAACCGATGAAGAACATCCGAAATTTTTCGATCATTGCCCATATCGACCACGGTAAATCGACCCTGGCCGACCGCTTCATTCAGTTCTGCGGCGGTTTGGAATTGCGCGAGATGAGCGCTCAGGTGCTCGACTCCATGGACATCGAGAAGGAGCGCGGCATCACCATCAAGGCGCAGACCGCCGCCTTGACCTACAAGGCCCGCGACGGCCAGGTGTACAACCTCAACCTGATCGACACCCCGGGACACGTTGACTTCAGCTACGAAGTGTCGCGCTCGCTGTCCGCCTGCGAGGGCGCGCTGCTGGTGGTGGACGCGTCGCAGGGCGTGGAAGCCCAAACGGTCGCCAACTGCTACACCGCCATCGAGCTGGGCGTGGAAGTGGTGCCGGTGCTGAACAAGATCGACCTGCCGGCCGCCGATCCCGAGCGCATCTCGCAGGAGATCGAAGACATCATCGGCATCGAGGCCGTCGAAGCGGTGCGCGCCTCGGCCAAGTCCGGCATCGGCATCGAAGACATCCTGGAAGAAGTGGTCAGCAAGATCCCGGCGCCTAAGGGCGACCCGGATGGCCCGCTGAAGGCGCTGATCGTCGACTCCTGGTTCGACAACTACGTCGGCGTGGTGATGCTGGTGCGCGTGATCGACGGCTCGCTGAAGCCCAAGGACAAGATCAAGTTCATGGCCACCGGCGCCGAGCACCTGTGCGAACAGGTGGGCGTGTTCACGCCCAAGTCGGTTCAGCGTCAGAGCCTGAACGCGGGCGAGGTGGGTTTCGTCATCGCCGGCATCAAGGAATTGAAATCGGCCAAGGTGGGCGACACCATCACCCTGGTGTCCAAGCCGGCCGCCGAGGCGCTGCCGGGCTTCAAGGACGTGCAGTCGCAGGTGTTCGCCGGCCTGTATCCGGTGGAAAGCCACGATTACGAAGCGCTGCGCGACGCGCTGGAAAAGCTGCAGCTGAACGACGCCTCGCTGAAGTACGAGCCGGAAGTGTCGCAGGCGCTGGGCTTCGGCTTCCGCTGCGGCTTCCTCGGTCTCCTGCACCTGGAGATCGTCCAGGAGCGGCTGGAGCGCGAGTTCGACATGGACCTGATCACCACCGCGCCCACGGTGAACTACGAAGTGGTGATGAAGGACGGCACGGTGGAAGTGGTGTCCAACCCGTCGCGCATGCCGGATTCCGGCAAGTATGAAGACCTGCGCGAACCCATCATCACCTCCACCATCCTGGTGCCGCAGGACTATGTGGGCGCGGTGATGACGCTGTGCAACCAGAAGCGCGGCGTGCAGCGCAACATGCAATACATGGGCCGCCAGGTGATGCTCACCTACGATCTGCCGATGAACGAAGTGGTGATGGACTTCTTCGACAAGCTGAAGTCCACCAGCCGCGGCTACGCCTCGCTGGATTACGAGTTCAAGGAATTCCAGAGCGCCGACCTGGTCAAGCTGGACGTGCTGGTCAACGGCGAGAAGGTCGATGCGCTGAGCCTGATCGTCCACCGCGCCTCCAGCGTGTATCGCGGCCGCGAGCTGGTGTCGAAGATGCGCGAGCTGATTCCGCGCCAGATGTTCGACATCGCGGTGCAGGCGGCCATCGGCGGCCACATCATCGCCCGCGAAACGGTGAAGGCGCTGCGCAAGAACGTGCTGGCCAAGTGCTACGGCGGCGACATCACCCGTAAGAAAAAGCTGCTGGAAAAACAGAAGGCCGGCAAGAAGCGGATGAAGCAGGTCGGCAACGTGGAAATCCCGCAAGAGGCTTTCCTGGCGATTCTTCAAGTAGGGGACAAATAAGTGGGCGCAAACTTGTTCTGGGTGTTCTCGGCCGCGGTCGTGGTCGGCGTGTTGCTGATTTTGCTGGGCGGCAAGAAGCAGGAAGGCGCCAAGGATTGGCCGCAATCGGTGCAGTGGGGCTATCTGGCCCTGGTGATCGGCGGCTTCGGCCTGCTGTCCGACTACATGAGCTTCACCGCGGTGATGCTGGTGTTCGTCGTGATCACCGGCGTGGTGTGGGCGCTGGACAAGTGGATGCTGGCCAGGAAGCGCGCCGCCAGCGGCGCGCAGCCCGGCCATTTCGTCGATTATTCGCGCGGCTTCTTCCCGGTGATCCTGGTGGTGTTCGTGCTGCGCTCCTTCCTGGTGGAGCCGTTCCAGATCCCGTCCAGCTCGATGCGGCCGGGCCTGGTGGTCGGCGATTTCATCCTGGTGAACAAGTTTACCTACGGCGTCCGCGTGCCGGTGCTGAACAACGTGCTGGTGCCGGTCAACAAGGTCAATCACGGCGACGTGGTGGTGTTCAACTATCCGCCCAACCCCAAGGTGAATTACATCAAGCGCGTGATCGGCCTGCCGGGCGACACCGTCGAATACCGCAACAAGCGCCTGACCGTCAACGGCAAGCAGGTGACCGATGTCGCCGACGGCACTTACGACTACATCGAGCAAGGCTTGGCCCAGATAACCGCGCAGCGTTTCCGGGAAAACCAGGGCGGCAAGTCCTACCATGTATTGAACAACGTCGAAGCGCCGGTGGTGGCGCTGAGCCAGGTGCAGGACTTCCCCTACCGCGACAATTGCCGCTACGATGACGACGGTTTCGTCTGCAAGGTGCCGCAGGGCAATTACTTCATGATGGGCGACAACCGCGACAACAGCTCCGACGGCCGCTATTGGGGCTTCGTCGACGACAAGCTGATGGTGGGCAAGGCCTTCATGATCTGGATGAACTTCAGCCAGCTGTCGCGCATCGGCACCCGGATTCAGTAAAAACAATCAGGCCACGAGCGGCCATGACCTGGAGAAACGCATGAAGAAGCAGCAAGGCTTGTCGGTAATTGCGATTTTGTTGGTCCTGGCCCTCGTCGGCGCCGGATTGATGCTGGTGTTCAAGATCGTGCCGGTCTACACCGAGTACGGCGATGTCAAGAACGCGCTGACGGCCCTGTCCACCGAGACCAATGTCGGCGAGCAGACGCTGCGGCAGGAGTTCGACGGCAGGGCCAACGTCTCCGGAGTCACTTCCGTCAAGGGAGAGAATCTGATGGTGGTGGCCGGAGCCGGCAGCAATTATTTGCGAGCGAAGTACCAGCGCGAGGTGCCGCTGTTCGGCAATGTCAGTCTGCTTTTCCATTTCGATACCCAGGCGGGTCAACCGCCTGCGCAATAACCATACCGTGACCCAGATAGACAATCGATTCCGGCGCCTGTCCCAGGCGCTGGATTACGCATTTCAAAAACCGGAACTGCTGCGCCAGGCGCTGACGCACCGCAGCTTCAGCAGCACGAACAACGAGCGCTTCGAATTCGTCGGCGACAGCATCCTCAATTACACCGTGGCCCGCATGCTGTATGACCAGTTTCCGCAGCTGACCGAGGGCGAGCTGTCCCGTCTGCGCGCCAACCTGGTCAACCAGAACACGCTGGCGGAAATCGCCCAGGAACTGGCGCTGGGCGATTACCTGTACCTGGGCGAGGGCGAGCTCAAGAGCGGCGGATTCAACCGTCCGTCCATCCTGGCCGACGCGCTGGAAGCCACTTTCGCCGCCGTCAGCTTCGACGCCGACTTCGCCGCGGCCGAGCAGGTGGTGCGCCGCTTGTACAGCCAGCGCGTCGCCAACATCGACACCACGCGCCAGGCCAAGGACGCCAAGACCCGCTTGCAGGAAGCGCTGCAGGCGCGCAAGCTGGCGCTGCCCAAGTACCGCATCCTGTCGCAGAGCGGCGAGGCCCACGAACAATGGTTCAAGGTGGAGTGCGATCTGGGCGAGCTGGCCCTGATCTCCACCGGCGACGGCGGCAGCCGCCGCGCCGCCGAACAGCAGGCCGCCGAAGCGGCGTTGGTCCTGCTGGAACAGAAACTCGCCGCAGGCAAGAAGAAATCATGACCGATACTCCCCAATTCCACTGCGGCTTCGTCGCCATCGTCGGCCGTCCCAACGTGGGCAAGTCCACGTTGATGAACCACCTGATCGGCCAGAAGATCAGCATCACCTCGAAGAAATCGCAGACTACGCGCCATCGCGTGACCGGCATCCATACCGAGGACACGGCGCAGTTCGTGTTCGTCGACACGCCGGGCTTCCAGACCTATCACAAGGGCGCGCTGAACGAGGCTTTGAACAAGAGCGTGAAAGACTCGCTCGGCAGCGTTGACTGCGTGCTGTTCCTGCTGGAGGCGATGCGTTTCACTTCCGCAGACAAGGAAGTGATGGCGCTGCTGCCCAAGAAGACCCCGGTCATCCTGGTGGTGAACAAGCTGGACAAGGCCAAGGACAAGCTGACCCTGCAGGCCTTCATCGACGAAGTGACCGCCGAGTTCGAATTCGCCGGCGTCGAAGTGGTCAGCGCCAAGCACGGCCAGCGCCTGGCTGAACTGTTGGACCAGGTGCGCCCGCACCTGCCGGAGTCGATGCCCCTCTATCCGGAGGACATGGTCACCGACAAGAACGAACGTTTCCTGGCCGCCGAGATCGTCCGCGAAAAACTGTTCCGCTATCTGGGCGAAGAGCTGCCGTACGAAATGAACGTGGAAGTGGAAATGTTCGAGATGGACGGCGCGCTGCGCCGCATCCACATCGCGGTGCTGGTCGACAAGGAACACCAGAAGCCCATCGTGATCGGCAAGGCCGGAGAGAAGCTGAAGAAGATTTCCACCGAGGCGCGCCTAGACATGGAAAAGCTGTTCGACGGCAAGGTGTTCCTGCAGGTCTGGGTGAAGGTGAAGTCCGGCTGGGCCGACGATGTCCGCTTCCTGCGCGAGTTCGGTTTGAACTGATGACGGTATTGGACAGGCCGCCGGCGCAGGATTGCTGGGCGGCGAACCTTTCCGGCGACGGCGCGGCGGCAGAGCTGTCGCGCTGTGCGCTGAGGCTGGCGGAAAGCCAGCCGGGTTGCCTGGGCGTGACCGCGGAGGACCGGGTCACGTATTGGGACAGCGTGGAGGCCATCGCCGCCTGGCGCGCGCGGGTGGAGCTGTTGGCCCGCCAGCGGCTGGGGCGCGGTGCCGAGACCGTTTCCATCCAGGTGAGCCGGCGGGGCGTGACGGCATGAGCCAGCCGGGCAGGGTGGACAAGCAGCCGGGTTATATCCTGCATACCCAGCCGTATCGCGAGACCAGCCTGCTGCTGGAAGTGTTGACCCGCGACCATGGCCGTTTCAGCCTGGTGGCGCGCAGCGCGCGCAGGCCCCGCTCCGATCTGCGCGGCGTGCTGCTGCCGTTCCAGCCCTTGACCTTGTCGTGGTTCGGCAAGAGCGAGCTGCGCACGCTGCACGCGGCAGATTGGGACGGCGGGGTGCGGGCGCTGACCGGCTTGCCGCTGGTCTGCGGTTTTTATTTGAACGAATTGATGATGAAGCTCACGGCGCGGGACGATCCCGAGCCGCGGGCTTTTTCCGTTTATGACCGGGCGGTGCGGGAGCTGGCCGGCGCCGCGCCGCTGTCGACGGCCTTGCGCCGCTACGAACTGCGGCTGGCCCAGGTGCTGGGTTATGCGCCGGCGCTCGGCCGCGACAGCCGCGGCGAGGCCATCGCCGCCGATCGCCATTATCTGTGCCGCGACGCGGCGATGCCGGAGCCGGACGAGCATCCGGAACTGGCGCCGGTCGGCCGCGCGGTCAGGTTGCCGGGCGAGGCCTTGCTGGCGATAGACGCCGACGACTATGCCCAGCCGGATACCCGCGGCCACGCGCGCCAGCTCAGCCGGGTATGGCTGTCCGCGCTGCTGGGCGACGAGCCGCTGGCGTCGCGCCAATTATTGCAGGCCATCCAGTCCCTGTCGGACTAGGCGGCATAAAAGCTGAGGAGAAACGAAATGATTCTGTTGGGCGTAAACATCGATCACGTCGCCACGCTGCGCCAGGCGCGCGGCACCCGCTATCCGAGCCCGGTGGAGGCCGCGCTGGTGGCTGAATCCAGCGGCGCCGACCTGATCACGCTGCATTTGCGCGAAGACCGCCGCCACATCCAGGACGCGGACGTGAAAGCCATGCGTCCGGTGCTGAAGACCCGGATGAACCTGGAAATGGCGATGACGCCGGAGATGCTGGCGCATGCGCTGGAAGTCGCCCCGGAAGACGTATGCCTGGTGCCGGAGAAGCGCGAAGAGGTGACCACCGAGGGCGGCCTGGACGTGCGCGGCCACTACGCCGACGTCAAGCATTACACCGGCAAGCTGGCCGAGGCCGGCATCCGCGTGTCCATCTTCATCGATCCCGACCGCGAGCAGATCCAGAAGGCCTACGACGCCGGCGCGCGCGTGATCGAACTGCACACCGGCGCCTACGCCGACGCGCCGCACGCCAAGGAGCGCGAGGCCGAGCTGGTCCGCATCCGCGCCGCCGCCGAATTCGGCGCCAGCCTCGGCATGGTGGTCAACGCCGGCCACGGTCTCAACTACCATAATGTGAAGCCCATCGCGGCCATCCCGCAGATCGCCGAGCTGAACATCGGCCACGCCATCGTCGCCCATGCGCTGTTCGTCGGCTTCCCGCAGGCGGTGCGAGAGATGAAGGCGCTGATGGAAAGCGCGCGCGTCCGCTGATGCCCACCGTCGTCACCCACGCGCTGGCCGGCGCCACCTTGGTTGCCCTGGCCAGCCGCAAGCCAGTCTCCACGCCCGGCATGTTGCCGTGGCTGGCGCTGTGCGGCGCGGCCGCGATGCTGCCGGACCTGGACGTGGTCACCTTCAAACTGGGCATTCCCTACGCCAGCCCGTGGGGGCACCGCGGCTTTTCGCATTCGCTGGCGGCCGCTGCGGTCTGCGCCGGCCTGCTGGCCTGGCTGTGCCGCCCGCTTTGGCTGCGGGTGGGCCTGAGCGCCGCGTCGGCGGCGTTGTTGCTGTTTCTGGCGGTGGCTTCGCACGCCGCGCTGGACATGATCTGCGACGCCAGCTTCGGCCCGGCGCTGTTCATGCCCTGGTCCGATCATCGCTACCTCAGCGGCTGGAAGCCGATAGAAGGCGCGCCGATCGGTCTGAAACGCTGGTTCGGCCCCAAGGGCGAGCGAGTGGTCCAGACCGAATTCGTCTATGTCTGGCTGCCCTGCATGGCGCTGTGGGCTGGACGATGGCTATCGTTGCGCCGCGCCGGCGAGGCGAGCGCATGATTTACGGCATAGGCACCGATCTGGTGGAAATCGCCAGGATGGAGGCCTGGTGCCGGCGCTGGGGCGACAAGGCGGGACGGCGGCTGCTGACCGCGGCCGAGCAGGCCGAGTTCGCCGCCCATGCCGAGCCGGCGCGCTTTCTCGCCAAGCGCTTCGCCGCCAAGGAAGCTTTCGCCAAGGCGCTGGGCACCGGCGTGGTGGCGCCGGCCTTGCTGACGGCGATAGGCGTGGCCCACGACTCGCTCGGCAAGCCCTTGCTGGCGCTGTCCGACGAGCTGGCCGCTTTCGTCGCCGCCCGCGGCGTCGCGCGCATGCATCTGTCCATCAGCGACGAACGCGGCCACGCGCTGGCCTTCGTCGTGCTTGAATCGTAAGGCGGGAGACCGCCTCTCGCGCGACAGGCGCGGGAACGGTTGGCGCTCCGCGCCTGTCTGTGCAATATCCGGGGCGGCTATGCGCGCCCCGCAATGGTCGAGGACGAACCATGACCCAAACGACTTTGAATCTTCCGCGCGGCCCGGTGATGGTGGACGTCGCCGGCTTCTCGTTGACCGAGGCGGAACGCGCCCGGCTGTCCCATCCGCTGGTGGGCGGCATCATTCTGTTCCGCCGCAATTTCCAGAACATCCAGCAGTTGCGCGCGTTGACCGCCGAGATCCGCGCCTTGCGCAGCCCGCATCTGTTGATCGCCGTCGATCACGAGGGAGGGCGCGTGCAGCGCTTCCTGGACGGTTTCACCCGTCTGCCGCCGATGAACGTGCTGGGCGAGGCCTGGGACCAGAATCAGGACGAGGCGCGCAAGCTGGCTGAAACGGTGGGGTATGTGCTGGCCGCCGAATTGTCGGCCTGCGGCATCGACCTATCCTTCACCCCGGTGCTGGACCTGGACTGGGAGCGCTGCGCCGTGATCGGCAACCGAGCCTTCCACCGCGATCCGGAAGCGGTGGCCGAGCTGGCCGAAGCCTTGCAGCAGGGCCTGGGCCGCGGCGGCATGATGAGCTGCGGCAAGCATTACCCCGGCCACGGCTATGTGGAGGGCGACAGCCACCACCTGATGCCGCAGGACGACCGCAGCCTGGCCGAGATCGAACGCGACGACCTGGTGCCGTTCGCCCGCCTGGCCGATGCCGGCATGGGCGCGGTGATGCCGGCGCACGTGTTGTATCCCTCCGTGGACAGCCAGCCGGCCGGTTTCTCCAAGGTTTGGCTGACCGACATCCTGCGCGGCAAGATCGGCTTCGACGGCGTGATCTTCTCCGATGCGCTGGACATGGCCGGCGCGGCCGGCGCCGGGACTTATGTGCAGCGCGCCGACGCGGCGCTGGCGGCCGGCTGCGACATGGTGCTGGTCTGCAATCAGCCGGAAGAGGCCGACACGATGTTGGCGGCGCTGGTTCCGCCGCCGCAGCCCAAGCTGGCCGAACGCCTGGAGCGGATGGCGGGCAAGAGCCGCGCCGAGGATTGGCAGCGGCTGATCGCCACGCCGGACTTCGCCGCCGCCCAGGCCGTGGTGAAGCAATTGGCGATGCCCAAGGACGCGCTGGCCGGCCCGCAGGTAGGCGAGGCGCACTGAGATGCTGCCCGCCAGCTTGCGGGAACTCGACGCCATCCGCGACCAGTGCCGGGCGATGGTCAACGGCCGGGCGGCGTTGTCCGCCGGCGCGTCGGCGTTGCCGGCTCCCGGCGTCGATATCGCCGCCGATGTCGCCATCCTGCTGCAGCTGATCCCGGCGATCAATCAGCGCTTCGGCGTGGCGCCGGAGCAGATCGCCGGCTACGACGCGGCGCGCAAGCAGATGTTGTATCAGCTGATCCGCCGCGCCGGCAGCGCGCTGTTGGGGCTGGAAGTCACCCGTACGCTGCTGGCTGCGGTGGCCAGGCGCGCCGCCGGCCGCTGGGCCGGCAAGCAGGCGTTGAAACTGGTGCCGGTGCTGGGCTGGGCGGCCAACGCGGCGATAGGGTTCGCCGCCATGCGCTATGTCGGCAACAGCCATATCGACGATTGCTACGCTGTCTGCCGGCGCATGCTGGAGCAGGGCGGGAAGGAGTAGAGCCATGCACGCCGGCGCATTGATCATCGGCGACGAACTGCTGTCGGGCAAACGCCAGGACAAGCATATGCAGGCCTTGATCCGCATCCTGGCCGCGCGCGGCATGAAGCTGGCCTGGGCGGAATATCTGGGCGACGATCCCGCCCGCATCGAAGCGGCCTTGCGCCGCGCCTTCGCCGGCGGCGACCTGGTGTTCAGCTTCGGCGGCATCGGCGCCACGCCTGACGACCATACCCGAGCCTGCGCCGCCCGCGCGCTGGGCATGCCGCTGGAACTGCATCCGGAGGCCAAGGCGCTGATCGAGGGGCGTTTCGGCGCCGACGCCTACCCGCACCGCATCTTGATGGGCCATTTTCCGCAAGGCGCCGCCATCATTCCCAATCCGGTCAACCAGATCGCAGGCTTCTCCTGCGGCAGCGTCCATTTCCTGCCCGGTTTTCCCAGCATGGCCTGGCCGATGGCGGAGTGGGTGCTGGACACCCATTGCCGTCATCTGTTCAACGATCAGCCGGATGTCGAGCAATCCTGCATCGCGATCAAAGCCCGGGAGGGAGACCTGATCGGTCTGATGCAGGACTTCACCGTCCGCTATCCGGCCCTGAGGCTGTCCTGCCTGCCCAATTTCGGCAGCGAGGAGATTCCTGAGATGCACATCGAATTCGGCTTCGCCGGCCAGCCAGCGTTGGTGGAGATCGCCATCGACGAATGGGTGAAGGCGTTGCAGGCGCTGGGCTATGAAGTGTGGGCCAAAAATCCGCGAGCGGAGCGCTAACGCCCAAAAATTCATTTCGAATTTCGATGCGGATATACCGGCCGCCCTGGCCGAAAACAGCCCGCGGGAACTGGAAACGGTTCACGCGGTTTGTTGTTTGGGTTGACAGGATCGATGTCCAGCGCGATTTGCAGGCTTTATTGCGAACCTTTTTGAGCGCGGCCAGGTCCGATTTGAACATCCATCGTTCTTTAAAGAGAAAATACATGAGCGCCATCATCTATCGCGCCGCGCGTCCGGAAGACGTGCCGGCCTGCGTCGTCATCCGCGGCCAAACCCGTGAAAACGCCATTTCGGAAGCCAGGCTGAACGAGCTGGGCATCACTCGGGAGAGCTGGGCGCAAAGCGTGCGCGCGGGCGAATTGCCCGGCGTGGTGGCGGAGGCGGATGGATGCATCGTCGGCTACTGTTTCGGCGACGCTGCAAGCGGCGAGATCGTGGTGCTGGCCCTGCTGCCCGATTGCGAAGGCATCGGCGTGGGCAAGGCTCTGCTGGCGCAGGTCATGGCCATGTTGCGGGATGCGGGCCATCAACGGCTGTTTCTGGGCTGCAGCAGCGATCCGGCGGCGCGTTCCCATGGCTTTTACCGCTATCTCGGTTGGGCTTCCACCGGCGAGGTGGACAAGTACGGAGATGAGATGCTGGAGTATGTCTTTCCGGCCGAAACCATCTGACGCGCCTACGTCTCCGCCCAACATCTGTTTGCAAGCTTGATGGCGATTCTGGCGCGCGGCCATGGCAGAATCGCTTCATTCGCCACGCGGGAGATCGTCATGCGCGCTTCATGGTTGGCTGCGGCGGGATGGCTTGCCCTGATTCATTGGCCCGTCGCGGCCTGCACCTTGTGGGGCGCGGCGGGCGCGGCCAGCGTGGATGGCACTTTGCTGGCCAAGAACCGCGACTGGAAGCCCGATCATGTCCAATCGTTGCGGCTGCGCCATCCCGGGCGCGGCTACGCCTATCTGGGGCTGTACGCCGACAATGGCCGCGAGCCGGGCATCAAGGCCGGCGTCAACGAGAAGGGGCTGGCGGTGGTTGGCGCCGAGGCCAGCAGCCTGCCGCGCGAACTGCGGGCCGACAGCGCGCGCCATGGCGTTTTGACGCGCTTGTTGCGCGATTACGGCTCGCTGGACGAGGTGGCCGCCGCCGCGGACAAGCTGTTTCCGCAAACGCGCCCGGTGTTTCTGCTGCTGGCCGACGCCAGCGGCCTGATGCAGGTGGAAATCGGCCAGCATGGGCGCTACCAGCTCAGCCGCCAGCGGAATGGCACGCTGGCGCACACCAACCATTATTCCAATCTGTCCTTGCTGGACGGGGCGCAGAAAATCGGCCCCAGCAGCAAGGCTCGGCTCGCCCGCATCCAGTTTTTGCTGGATCAGCGCCCGTCGCATGCGCTCGCGGAGTTCGAGCGATTAAGCCAGGACCATCATGACGGCCCGGACAACAGCCTGTGGCGAGACGGCCGCGAGCACACCCTGGCCGGCTGGCAGATGGCGCTGCCAGCGGGCGCGGAGCCCAGGCTGCACCTGGTGCTGGCCAATCCGGGAGAACAAACGCTGGAGCGGGACTATGCGCTGGACGCGGCGTTTTGGTCGCAGCCGGCGCGAACGCTGTTGCCGTAAGACGAGTGGCGTTTTGCCTGCCGGGTTTGAAGAGAGGCTGGGTCAGCGCGCTGGCGTACAGTTGGGGCCTTCCCATTTGCCGTCCATATTGAGCGTGACGCCAGGGTCCTGCATCCGGCAGTCCGGCAGCTTGGGCTTGCTCTCAGCGGGAATGACGATGACGGTGGCGGCCGGCGCGGCAGCGGGCTGGACGGGCGGCGCCATGCGGGCCCGCATGTCCTGATCGCGTTTGTCCGCTTGCTTCATCATGCAGTTGGCGTAAGTGTCGGTTCCTGGTTGAAAGCCGTAGCCGGAGCAGGTGCGCTGGTCCATCGCGTGGATTTCCTCCGGGCTGGCGCAGGCGGTCAAGGCAGCGGCGCCGATGGCGGCGGCGATCAATAGCGGCAGGGTTTTCATCGCTTCATGTCTCCCAGATGAGGGCGGATGCCCGATATGCGCGCCTCTCCGGCAGCGTCTTACTATCTATAGAACTTTTCCCAGGGACGATGCCGCGCGAGCATGATTCCGCTTGCGGAGGATATTTTCAATTGGCATAATATTCTTTCATCCCCAATAGCTAAAAGGAGAATCCAATGAGCCGCGATACCCAACTTCAAGGGCATGCCGTTTGAACCGTCGCCCCGATCGTTTCATTTCCTGATAGTTTTTCTGTTGTAAGCGGCGCCGCTCGGCGGCCGTTCCCCGGCATGTTCCTTTCACCGCATACGCGCGGTGGCTAAGCCTGTCCATCAGGCGCGTTTTCCCCATCCATTTCCGAATGCTTGATCGAGCCTGGCTACGCCTGGCGGCGTTGGCTTGCGAGCGTTCGCGGGAGTTTCAATGCTGAATTTCGATTTTCCGCGTCTGGCCGCCATCGGCCTGACGCCGGTATTGCTGCAACAGGCGCTGGCCAAGGCCGGCGACGAGGCGTGGCAACTGGCGCGCGTATGCCGCGTGCAGCGCGACTGCGCGTGGGTGCATGACGGAGAGGACGAGCATCCGGCCCATGCCTTGCCCGGCGTTCATGCCGAGTTGGCGGTGGGCGATTGGGCGCTATGCCAGCCGCGGGAGCATGAACCCTGGCGCTTGCTTGAGCGTCTGGAGCCATTCAACCAGCTGGCCCGTGTCAACGATGAAGGCGCGCGGCAAGCGTACGCCAGCAATGTCGATACCGCCTTGCTGGTGATGGGGCTGGACGGCGATTACAACCCGCGGCGGTTGGAGCGCTATCTGGGCCTGGCCGCGGCGGCGGGCGTGGCGCCGGTGGTGGCGCTGAGCAAGGCTGACCTGTGCCCGGACGCTGAAGCCAGGTTGGCCGAGCTGGAGCAGCGGTTGCGGCCGCTGCCGCCCATTCTGTTGCTGAACGGCACCGATCCGGCCTGCCGCGACGTTTTGCGGCCCTGGCTGGGCGCTGGCCAGACGCTGGTGCTGCTGGGCTCGTCCGGCGCAGGCAAGTCCACGCTCAGCAATACCTTGCTGGGCGAGGAGGCGCAGGCGGTGGGCGGGGTGAGGGCGGATGACAGCCGCGGCCGCCATACCACCACCGCGCGCACGCTGCTGAAGTGCCCGGATGGCGGCTGCATCATCGACACGCCGGGCGTGCGCACCTTGCAGGCCCCGCCGGACGCCGGCGCGCTGGCTGGCAGCTTCGCCGACATCGAGGAGCTGGCCGGCCGCTGCCAGTTCCGCGACTGCAGCCACCTAGAGGAGCCGGGTTGCGCGGTGAGGGCTGGCGTGGATGGCGATCGGCTGCGCAACTACCACAAGTTGCGGCGCGAGATGGAGCGCCACGAGCAGACCGCGCTGCAGCGGCAACAGCAGCGGCGCGAGTGGAAGGTCCGCAACAAGGCGGCGCGGCAGCGTTAGAGAATGGCAGCGAAAACGCCCCGCGGCGCGGGGCGTTCGATTGGGCGCGCAGGGCGCTTAGGGCTGGGCCGGCACCGGCTGGCTCTGCGCGCTCTTCACTACGCGCGGCGGCGCGTTCTTCACGTACTTGTCGAACCAGTTCAGCATCTCGTACACCAGTTGCTCGTTCGATTCGCGGGCCGCGTACCAGTGCGGCTCATGCGGCAGCATCACCAGGCGGGCGGTGCCGCCGTTGCCGCGGATCGCCTCGTAGAACTTGCTGGCCTGCAGCGGCGTGGTGCCGGGGTTGGCGTCGTCGCTGCCGTGCATGATCAGGATCGGCGTCTTCAGCTTGTCGGCGTAGAAGAAGGTGGACACCTTGCGGTAGACGTCCGGCGCTTCCCATACCGAGCGTCGCTCGCTCTGGAAGCCGAACGGCGTCAGCGTCTTGTTGTACGAGCCGCTGGTGGCCGCGCCGGCGCGGAACAGGTCGGTGTGAGCCAGCAGGTTGGCCGTCATCAGCGCGCCGTGGCTATGGCCGGTGACCGCCACGCGGTCCGGATCGACTACGCCCAGCTTCACTGCCTCGCCCACCGCCGCTTCGGCGTCCATCTTCAGCTGGTCCAGATAGCTGTCGTAGGCGGCCTTGGGGTTGCCCACCACCGGGAACGATGCCTGGTCGATCACGGCGTAGCCGGCCAGCAGCAGGTATTTGTATTGGTACAGGCGGGTGAAGGTCTGTTGCGAGCCGCTGATCTGGCCAGCGCTGGCCGCGTCGGCGTAGTCCAGCGGGTAGGCGTTGAGGATGGCGGGCACGCGGGTGCCTTCCTGGTAACCCGGCGGCGTGTACAACGTGAACGACAGGTCCAGGCCGTCGGCGCGCTTGTATTTCACCAGCCGCTTCTTGATCTGGCGCAGCTCCGGCGTCGGGTCGACGATATGGGTGACCGCGGTTTCGGTAGAGGCGAAGGCGGCTTCGCCCTTGTCGGCGATGATCGGCGCGCCCAGCGTGCGCAGGAAGGCGTTCGGCGCCTCGGCCGGCGTCTGGCGCCAGGTGAGGAAGCTGCCGCTGCCCTTGGCCGACAGGCCGATGAAGCGCTCGTAAGCGGATTTGTCGCTGCGGAACAGGCGTTGGCTTTCGCCGGTCTTCAGGTTCAGCTTGTCTAGGAAGGGGCGGTTGCCCTGCGGCGACGCGCCGCCGCCGGACAGGTAGATGGCGTCGCCGTCCAGTTGGATCACCCGTTCTCCGCTGGGCAGGGCGCGGCGCACCGGGCTGCCCGGATCGGCGTATTTGTCGTCGTAGGACAGGTCCCACAGCAGCTTGCCGGCTTGCTGCGGCTGGTCGACGTTGACGACGCGGGTTTGGCCCCAGTGTTTGTTCAGATCGATTTCGTTGACCAGCGCGGTGTCGGCGCGTTCGGTCCAATTTATGCCGGCGAAGCGCTGCGCGGTGCGCAGGATTTCCGCCGGCGCCGCGGTGAACGGCGCTTTTTGCATCATCACCTTGTCGCGCGCGGCCACGGTGTTTTTCCAGTCTCCGCCGTCCAGCGCCTCGGCCCACAGCAGCGTGGCGGGGTCAGTAGCGCGCCAGAAGAAGTCGCGCGGGCCCAGCGGCTCGCCATGCACCGGCACGCGGTCGGCCAGCGGCAGCGAGGCGACGGAGTGGGTGGCGATTCGGCCGGGATTGGCGATGTTCCAGACTTCCACTTCATGCGGGAAGCGCTCGTAGGTGGTGACGTAGGAGTAGGGCTTGCGCACGCTGGACACCAGGATGTGTTTGCCGTCCGGCGCCGGGCCGACGCCGTCGTAGATGGCCGGCTGGCCAAGCGGCGTCGCCTTGCCGCTGGCCGCGTCCACCAGCGTCAGCTGCGACGCGCCGTAATAATCGAACAAGGCCTCGTCGTGCGGGCTGGACAGCGTGTCGCGGGTTTCGTAGGTGCTGCTTTCGCCTTGGCCGCCGCCGCTGTCCTGCACGCTGGGGCCGTCCTGCGAGTTGGCCTGCGCGGGCGCCGCGCCCAGCTTGGCCGGCACGGCCTTGACCAGCAGGGTCTTCTGATCCGGCATCCATTGCAGCTCATCGTTCAGCATCGGATTGAGGCGGATGCCGGGAATCTTGCGGATCTTGCCGCTGGCGGCGTCGCCCACCCATACCTCGACGGCGTCCTTGGTGGTGTTGGCGAAGGCGAAACGCTTGCCGTCGGCGGACCAGAGCGGCGCGTCCGGGCAGGCGCCGGCCGGCAGCGCGATCGACGTTTCCTTGCCGGCAGGGACGCTCACCAGCTTGAAGCTTTCCGCGCAGGGGGCGATGCCGTAGCCGCCCGGCGTGTCGTGCTTGCTGCGGTTGGCGGGCTCGATGCGGGTGCCGGCCAGCTTCAGGTAAGGCGCGGCCACGCGCGCGATGGACGGATATTCCTGCCAGGCGACCAGCAGCATATTGTCCTTGGTCGGGCTGAGGCTGGGGCCGGGCAGCGACGGCGCGCGCATCACTTTGAGGATGTTGGCCGGCGGTTGCTGGTAGCCGGCGGCGGAGGCGGTGGAGGGCAGCAGGGCGCAAGCCGCCAGCGTGGCGGCGGCGATGCCCTTCAGGGCGTGCGGTTGAGACATGTTCATCCTTGTTGCCGTTTGATCTGTAAGGCCAGACGGGAGGGCGCTCGCGCGGCCTCCCGTCTGAAAGACATGATGACGAATCTATCACATGTCATATGTTTTGTGCCGACCGTCTTGATGCGTCTCAATCCACCGAATGGAAGTGTTTGACGATGCTGGAGAAATCCAGCTTGCCGTTGCCCTGGTGCACGTGCTCTTCGTACAGATTGCGCGCCAGCGCGCCCAGCGGATTGGCGGCGTGGCTCTGCAGCGCGGTTTCCTCGGCCAGGCCCAGGTCCTTCAGCATCAGCTCGGACATGAAGCCGCCGGCGTAGCCGCGGCTGGCCGGCGTGTTGTCCATGACGCCGGGCCAGGGGTTGTACAGCTCGGTCGCCCAGTTGCGGCCGGAGCTTTTGCCGATGATCTCGGACAGCACTTTTGGATCCAGGCCGTTCTTGACGCCCAGCGCCAGCGCCTCGGCGGTGCCGGCCATCAGGATGCCCAGCAGCATGTTGTTGCAGATCTTGGCGGTCTGGCCGGCGCCGGCGCCGCCGGCATGGAAGATGTTCTTGCCCATCGCCTCCAGCGCCGGACGGGCGCGGGCCAGGTCCTCCGCCGCGCCGCCGACGATGAAGGTCAGCGTGCCGGCGGTCGCGCCGGCCGTGCCGCCGGATACCGGCGCGTCCAGCATGGACAGGCCTTTTTCCTGAGCGCCTTCCGCCACTTTGCGCGCGGTGCCGGCGTCTATGGTGCTGCAATCGATCACCAGCGTGCCTTTGGGCAGCCTGGCGAACAGGCCGCCATCGCCCAGGTACAGCCCTGCCACATGCTTGCCGGCCGGCAGCATGGAAATCACCACGTGGGCGTCTTTCGCCGCGTCGGCGGCGCTGGACGCGGCCCGGCCGCCGGCGGCGGCCACCTTGGCCAGCGCGTCGGCCGACAGGTCGAAGGCGCTGACCTTGAAGCCCTTGTTCAGCAGGTTGACGGCCATCGGCCCGCCCATATTGCCCAGGCCGATGAAGGCGATGTTTTCCATGCTGTTCTCCTCTTTATGCTTGTTGGTGTTATTTCAATCCCGCCAGCGGGTGGTCGGCTTCGCGCCACGGCGACTCGAAATGCCCGTCCACCCAGGCCTGGTCGATGTCGGCCAGCTGCCGGCTCCAATGCGGATTGCGGTCCTTGTCCACCAGCAGCGCGCGCACGCCTTCCGGGAAGTCGGAGCGGGCGCAGAAGTTGACCGACAGCGCCAGCTCCATCCGCAGCGCCTCCGCCAGCGACATGTGTTTGGAGCGATTGAGGATTTCCCAGCTGACGGCGGCGGAAGTAGGGCAGCCGTGGCGGAAGTTCTTGGCGGCGTCGGAGAGCCACGGGTCCTCGAACGCGGTTTCGTTCAGCGCGGCGGCGACGGCGGCGAGGTCGCCGCGGTTCATCAGCCGGTGCACCGCCAGCAGATTGCGTTCGACGTTGGACGCCGGCAGCGCGTCGCCCAGCTGGCCCTCCAGCTGGTTCAGCAGCGCGCTGACCAGGGCCGGGCGCGCATGGGCGTCGTCGCCCCAGCTTGCCGCCTGCAAGGCTTCCAGCAGCGCCGGGTAGGCGTCGGCGGCCAGCACGTGGTCGGCCAGGTTGGCGATCAGCGCGTCGTGGGCGTTCAGCGGCGCGCCGGTCAGCGCCAGGAACAGGCCCAGGTGAGCCGGCATCCGCTGCAGGAACCAGCTGCCGCCGACGTCCGGATACAGGCCGATGGTGATTTCAGGCATGGCGATGCGGGTGGCCGGGGTGGCCACGCGATGGCTGGCGCCCGCCATCAAGCCCAGGCCGCCGCCCATCACGATGCCGCCGCCCCAGACGATCAGCGGCTTCTTGTAGCGGTGGATGCGGTAGTCGAGCGTGTACTCCTCGGTGAAGAAGGCCACCGCATGGGGGTTGGGATAGTGCGGTTCGCTGACCAGCTTTTCGCGCAGGCTGCGGACGTCGCCGCCGGCGCAGAAGGCGCGCTCGCCAGCGCCGCGCAGCACCACGGCGGCGATGCCCTGGTCGCGCTCCCAGATGGTGAGGCGGGCGTCGAGCAGCTGGATCATGTCCAGCGTCAGCGCATTCAGCGATTTTTCGGCGTTGAGGGTGGCGATGGCGATGCGGTGGCCGTCGCCGGTAGTCAGTTCGTCAAACAGCACCACATCTTGCATGGCGGGACCTCGTTCGGGAAAAGGTTGATCAGGCGTTCTTCCAGTTCGGCGCGCGCTTTTCCAGGAAGGCGCGGGTGCCTTCGCCCTGGTCGTGGGTGTCGAACAGTTTGATGAAGGCTTCTCGCTCCTTGATCAGGTTCCAGGCGGGCGGTTGCAGGCGGGCGGCTTGAACCAGCTGCTTGCACACGCCCACCGACGACGGCGATTGCTTGGCCACGCCCTCGGCCAGTTTGATGGCGGTTTCCAGCGCCTCGCCCTTGGCCACCACCTGCTCGACCAGGCCGATGCGCTCGGCGGTGGCGGCGTTGACGCGCTCGCCGCACAGAATCATCCGCTTGGCCCAACCTTCGCCCACCAGCCACGGCAGGTTCTGGGTGCCGCCGGCGCAGGGCAAAAGGCCGACGCCGGCTTCCGGCAGCGCCATCTGCGCCTGCTCTTCGGCGATGCGGATGTCGCAGGCCAGCGCGCACTCCAGGCCGCCGCCCATCGCGTAGCCGTTGACGGCGGCGATGCTGACGCCGCGGAAGCCGGACAGCGCCTCGAAAGCCTCGCCGAACAGCATGGTCATCTCGGTGGCGACTTTCTTGTCGCCGTCGGCGAACATGTTCAGGTCGGCGCCGGCCGAGAAAAACTTTTCGCCCTGGCCGGTGATCACCAGCGCGTAGATGTCGCGGTCGGCGTTGAGGTCGGCAACCAGTTGCTTCAAGGCGGACAGGCTGGCGCGGTTCCAGGTGTTGGCCGGCGGGTTGTCGATGGTGACCACGGCGGTGTGGCCGCGTTTCTCGACGTTCAGGTGGGCGTAGCTGTTCATATTCAATGCCTTTATGAATTCTATTTCGAAGCGGCTGAGACAAGCCGGCGCAACCCAGCCTCCGGAATGTTGCCGGCCTTGCTCAGCGCAACGTTTCCAGCGCGCCGTCCTGCAGCAGCTTGCGGGCCACGATCATCCGCATCACTTCGTTGGTGCCTTCCAGAATCTGGTGCACGCGCAGGTCGCGCACGTGGCGCTCCAGCGGGAAATCCTGCAGATAGCCGTAGCCGCCGAACAACTGCAGCGCGTTGTTGGCGATATTGAAACTCAGATCGGTGGCCAGGCGCTTTGCCATCGCGCAATAAGCGGAGGCGTCGGCGCTGGCGTTGTCCAGCTTCCAGGCGGCCAGACGCACCATCTGGCGCGCAGCCACTAGCTCGGTCACCATGTCGGCCAGGCGGAATTGCACGGTTTGCAGTTCGGCCAGCGGATGGCCGAATTGCTGGCGTTCCTGCACGTAGCGCTGCGCGGCGTTGAGCGCGGCCTGGGCGGTGCCGACGGCGCAGGTGGCGATATTGATGCGGCCGCCATCCAGCCCCTTCATCGCGAAGGCGAAACCCTGGCCTTCCTCGCCCAGACGATTCTCCACCGGGATTTCGACATTGTCGAAGGTGATGGCGCGGGTGGGCTGGCTGTTCCAGCCCATCTTCTTTTCCTTTTTGCCATAGCTGACGCCGGGGGCGTCGGCCGGCACCACGAAGGCGGAGATGCCTTTGGGACCGGGGCCGCCAGTGCGGGCCATCACCACCAGCACCTGGGTGCTGCCGGCGCCGGAGATGAACATCTTGCCGCCGTTCAGCACATAGACTTCGCCTTTTTTCTCGGCGCGGGTCTTCAGCGAGGCGGCGTCGGAGCCGGCGCCCGGCTCGGTCAGACAGTAGCTGCCCAAGACTTCGCCGGTCACCATTTTCGGCACCCACTGCTCGGCAAGCTGCTTGCCGCCGAAGCTGGCGATCATCCAGCTGACCATATTGTGGATGGTCAGGTAGGCGGCGGTGGAGGTGCAGCCGGCGGCCAGCTCCTCGAACACGATGGCGGAGTCCAGCCGCGACAGGCCCAGGCCGCCATAGGCTTCCGGCGTGTACAGGCCGAGAAAGCCCATGTCGCCGCTCTTGCGGATCACGTCCAGCGGGAAGATGGATTCGGCGTCCCATTCAGCGGCGTGCGGGGCCAGCTCGCGCTCGGCGAAATCGCGCGCGCTCTGCTGGAAAGCGATCTGGTCTTCGTTCAGTTCGAAATTCATATTCCATTCCCAATCGGTAGCAGGGCGGACATGCGTGTCCGCCCTGCGGAAAGTCAACGCAGCGAGATGGTGGTGTGCACCTTGCCGCTGCTGGCCTCGTCGTCGAACCAGCGGCTGGTGACGGTCTTGGTCTGGGTGTAGAAAGCCACCACCTGCTTGCCGTAAGGGCCCAGGTCGCCCAGTTTGGACGCGCGGCTGCCGGTGAAGCTGAACAGCGGCACCGGCACCGGGATTGGCACGTTGATGCCCACCTGGCCGACGTCGATCTCTTCCTGGAACTTGCGCGCCGCCGCGCCGCTCTGGGTGAACACCGCGGTGCCGTTGCCGTTGGGGTTGGCGTTGATGATGGCGATGGCTTCGTCCAGCGTGTCGGCGGCCATCAGGCACAGCACCGGGCCGAAGACTTCCTGGTGGTAGATCGCCATCTCGGGTTTGACGCCGGAGAAGATGGTGGGGCCGACGAAGTTGCCATTGTCGAAACCGGCGACTTTCACGCCGCGGCCGTCCAGCTCCAGCTTGGCGCCTTCCTCGACGCCGCGGGCGATCAGGCTCTTGACGCGGTCCAGCGCGGCGCAGGAGATCACCGGGCCGAGGTCCGGATTGTCCTTGCCGGGGCCTACTTTCAGCCCCTTGGCCTTGGCCACCAGATCCGGAATCCATTGCTGCGCCTCGCCCACCAGCACCGCCACGCTGAGCGCCATGCAGCGCTGGCCGGCGGCGCCGAAGGCCGCGCCGGTCAGTTGGTTCAGCGCTTGTTCCTTGTTGGCGTCGGCCAGTACGATGGCGTGGTTCTTGGCGCCCATCATGCACTGGGCGCGCTTGCCGGACAGGGTGGCGCGCTGGTAGACGTGGGTACCGACCTTGGTGGAGCCGACGAAGGACACCGCCTTGATGTCGGGGTGGTCGCAGATGGCGTCGACGACCGATGCCGCGCCGTGCACCACGTTGAGCACGCCTTTGGGAATGCCGGCTTCCAGCGCCAGCTCGACCAGGCGCATCGTCACCATCGGGTCCTGCTCGGACGGCTTGAGCACGAAGGTGTTGCCAGTGGCGATGGCCATCGGGAACATCCACAGCGGGATCATGGCCGGGAAGTTGAACGGGGTGATGCCGGCGCACACGCCCAGCGGTTGCTGCACGGTGTAGGTGTCCACGCCGCCGGCGACGTTCTCGGCGTATTCGCCCATCTGCAGCGTGCCGATATTGGCGGCGTGCTCCACCACTTCCAGGCCGCGGAAGATGTCGCCCTCGGCGTCGGCCAGGGTCTTGCCCTGTTCGGCGGTGAGAATGGCGGCCAATTCCTTCATATTGTCGCGGATCAGCTGCTGGTATTTCAGGAAGATGCGCGCGCGGGCGCCGATCGGCGTCTTCTTCCAGGTCTTGAACGCTTCCTTGGCGGCGGCGACGGCGGTGTTCACCTCGTCGGCGGTGGCCAGCGGCACGCGCGCCAGCACTTCCTGGGTGGCCGGATTGACGATGTCGCGCCATTCCGTGGTTTTGGACTCGACGAATTCGCCGCCTATCAACAGCTTGATGTTGGGTACCGACTGGCTCATGGCACTGCCTCCTCTATATTGTTCGGGCTGATGGCGCTGCTCAGTTGTAGCTGTAGAAACCCTTGCCGCTCTTGCGGCCCAGGTGTCCGGCCTGCACCAGCTGGACCAGCAGCGGGCAGGCGCGGTATTTGCTGTCGCGGAACTCGCGGTGAAGGATGTCCATGATGGACAGGCAGGTGTCCAGGCCGATCAGGTCGGCCAGGGCCAGCGGGCCGATCGGGTGGTTCATGCCCAGCTTCATCACGGTGTCGATGTCCTCGGCAGTGGCCAGGTTTTCGTACAGCGCGAAGGCGGCTTCGTTGATCATCGGCATCAGCACGCGGTTGGAGACGAAACCGGCGCCGTCCTTCACCGTCACCGGGGTCTTGCCCAGCGCCTGGGATAGATGGAATACGGTGTTGTAGGCTTCGTCGCCGGTCTGCAGCGCGCGGATGATCTCCACCAGCTCCATCAGCGGCACCGGGTTCATGAAGTGCATGCCCACCACCCGTTCCGGATGGCTGACCCAGCTGGCGATGCGGGTGAGGGAAATGGACGAGGTGTTGGAGGCCAGCACGCATTTCTCGCCGACGGCGGCGTCCAGTTCGCGGAAGATCCGCTCCTTGATCTCGGCATTTTCGGTGGCGGCTTCCACCACCACGTCGCAGCCGGCCAGATCGGCCAGTTTGGTGGTGGCGCGGATGTGGGCGACGATGCCGGGGATGTTGGCCTCGGCGATCAGCTCCTTCTTGGCCATCCGCTGCAGGCTGATGTTGATGTTGGCCACGCCCTTGACCAGCGCCGCGTCGCTGACGTCGGCCAATACCACGTCGAATCCCTTCATCGCGAAGACCTGGGCGATGCCGTTGCCCATCGTGCCCGCGCCCACCACGCCGATTTTCTGGCTCATCTGTTTCTCCTGGACTGTTTGCTCTACTTTTGATCACGATAACTTGACGTTTACGTCAACGTCAACAGACAATGAACACAAAAGCACCTGACTGTGGCGCGCGTGGCCGCAGCGGGAAGATAAAGGGACAGACGCATGGGCGAACAGATTTTCAACATCACCGAACTCGCGCAGGAGTTCGACATCACCACCCGCGCCATCCGCTTCTACGAGGACCAGGGCCTGCTGGAGCCGGAGCGGGCGGGGCAGCGCCGCATTTACAACCGGCGCGACCGCGTGCGGCTGATGCTGATCCTGCGCGGCAAGCGCATAGGCTTGTCCTTGCAGGAGATACGCGAGCTGTTCGCGCTGTACGACGCGGCGCACGACGACGCGCCGCAGCTGCAGGAATTCATCCGCATTCTGGAGCGCAAGGAGCTGCAACTCCTTACGCAGATGGAAGACATCAAGGTGGTGCTGACCGAAATCGGCCAGTTGCGCGGCCAGTGCGAAAAGGCGCTGGGCAAGCGCGCCAACGGCCACAACCAAGCAAAGGAGCTGTGATGCAACAACAGGAAATCGTGATCGTGGGCATGGCGCGCACCGCCATGGGCGGCTTCCAGGGCGCGCTGTCCGGTTTGACCGCCAGCCAGCTGGGCGCCGCCGCGATCCGCGCCGCGGTGGAGCGCGCCGGGGTCGCCGCCGGCGACGTGGACGAAGTGATCATGGGCTGCGTGCTGCCGGCCGGCCAGGGCCAGGCGCCGGCGCGCCAGGCGGCGCTGGGCGGCGGCCTGCCGCAGGCCACGCCGTGCACCACCATCAACAAGATGTGCGGCTCCGGCATGAAGGCCGTGATGATGGCCCACGACCAATTGCTGGCCGGCAACGGCGGCGTGGTGGTGGCCGGCGGCATGGAAAGCATGAGCAACGCGCCCTATCTGATGCCCAAGGCCCGCGGCGGCTTGCGTCTGGGCCATGGCGAAATCAAGGACCATATGTTCCTGGACGGCCTGGAAGACGCGTACCAGAAGGGCACGCTGATGGGCGTGTTCGCCGAGCAGTGCGCCGAGAAATACGGCTTCAGCCGGCAGGACCAGGATGAATTCGCCATCGCCTCGCTGACCCGCGCGCAGCAGGCGATCAACGGCGGCCTGTTCAAGAACGAGATTGCAGCTGTCACGGTCCCGGGCCGCGGCGGCGACACCGTGGTGGATACCGACGAGCAGCCGCTGAAGGCCAATCTGGACAAGATTCCGACGCTGAAGCCGGCATTCAAGAAGGACGGCACCGTGACTCCGGCCAACTCCAGTTCCATCTCTGACGGCGGCGCGGCGCTGGTGCTGATGACGGCGGCCGAGGCGGCCAAGCGCGGTTTGCAGCCTATCGCCCGCATCGTCGGCCACAGCAGCCACGCCCACGAGCCGGGCTGGTTCACCACCGCTCCGGTGCACGCCATCGAGAAGCTGCTGTCCAAGACCGGCTGGAAGGCCGGCGAGGTGGATTTGTACGAGATCAACGAAGCCTTCGCGGTGGTGACGATGGCGGCGATGCATGACCTGAAGTTGCCGCATGAAAAGGTGAACGTGCACGGCGGCGCCTGCGCGCTGGGCCACCCGATCGGCGCGTCCGGCGCCCGCATCGTGATCTCGCTGCTGTCCGCCCTGAAACAGCGTGGCGGCAAGCGCGGCGTGGCCAGTCTGTGCATCGGCGGCGGCGAGGCCACGGCGCTGGCGGTCGAGCTGATCTAAGCGACTGCCGCGCTGACCGACGGGCCGCCGGGCATCCCCGCGGCCCGTTTGTTTTGGAACTTGCCTTGTCGTCGGCGATGGCGGATTTTGATAGAGTCGTGCCATGCTGGCGCGTCGCCGCCGGCTGCTTTATCATCGCCCGCCTTTAGCACCGTAACGAAAGCCGCCATGAACGATACCCTTGAAGCATTGCCGCCCGAGATCCAGCTGGACGATTACCTGGCCGAGCATAACGCCACCATCGTCACCACCGAGGGCAGCCATGCGGTATCGGTGCATGGCGAACTGGATCTGGATGGCCATCGCGTCCCGTATCACCTGGTGCCGGACGAGGGCTTTCTCGGCAAGAGCGGCAAATGGCGCAAGCTGGACGGAGCGGCGAAACTGGCGCTGGTGCGGGAGCGCTGGAACGACGCCGCGCGGCTGAAGCTGGAAGGCCAGCTCGCCGCCTGCGCGCGCGAAGTGTTCGCGGTGGATGGCATAGATCCGCTGCGCGCGCTCAGCGCCTTCATGGCCAAGTACGAGCGCGCCAAGGTGCGCTGCAATATCGCGCTGGACCGGGTGGCCGCCGCCCGGAGCCGGCAGAGCGCCGACAAGGCCGCCGCCAAGACCCGCGACGCGGTCAACCTGTCGCGCTATCCGGAATCGTTCGCCACCGCCTACGCGATGCAGCGCCACTTCATCGCGGTATTGGGGCCGACCAACTCCGGCAAGACCCACGCGGCGATGGAGCATCTGCAGAAAGCCAAGAGCGGCGTTTATCTCGCGCCCTTGCGTCTGCTGGCGCTGGAGAACTACACCCGTCTGCAGCAGGCCGGCGTCGCCGTCAGCCTGATCACCGGCGAGCAGCGCAAGCTGCACCCCGAGGCCACCCACGTCGCCAGCACGGTGGAGATGTTGAACCCGGAGCGGCAGGTGGAAGTGGCGGTGATCGACGAGATCCAGCTGCTGGACGACCCGGACCGCGGCGCGGCCTGGACCGCGGCGGTGTGCGGCGTGCCGGCGCAGACCAT
The DNA here is from genome assembly GCF_059047085.1 of Chromobacterium sp. INPA-IVC. NCBI lineage: Bacteria > Pseudomonadati > Pseudomonadota > Betaproteobacteria > Neisseriales > Chromobacteriaceae > Chromobacterium > Chromobacterium sp. INPA-IVC. The sequence continues at coordinate 110,541 of NZ_JBTNLS010000001.1, forward strand.
TTATCTGGTCGGCGCGCCGGAGTCGCGCGAGGCGATTGAATCGCTGGTTGCGCGCGTGGGCGGCACGCTGGAAGTGCGGACGTTGGAGCGCAAGACCGCGCTGCAGATGGACAAGGCGCCGCTGCTGTCGCTGAAGAATTTGCAGCCGGGGGATGTGTTGATCGCCTTCTCCCGGCGCGAGGTGCTGAACTGGCGCGACAAGGTGATCGAGCAAGGGCTGACCGTGTCGGCTATCTACGGCAACCTGTCGCCCGAGGTGCGGCAGGCGCAGGCCGAGCGCTTCGTCGCCGGCGAAACCCAGGTGGTGGTGGCCACCGACGCCATCGGCATGGGTTTGAACACCCCGGCCCGGCGCATCATCTTCACAACCGCCAGCAAGTGGGACGGCTACGCGGAAGGCATCGTCGCCGCGCCGCTGGCCAAGCAGATCGCCGGCCGCGCCGGCCGATTCGGTAAGCATGAAACCGGTTACGTCGCTGGTTTCGACGGCCTGACCCACAAGACCATAGGAGCGCTGCTGCGCCAGAAAGCGGAGCCGTTGCCCAACAATGGCTTCTTCGTCGCGCCCAGCCTCAAGTATCTGCAAGCCATTTCCCAGGCGACCGGAGAGGCCAAGCTCAAGCCCCTGCTGGGCTTGTTCGCCAAACACATCAATGTGCACGATGAATTCTTCCTGCCGGCTAATTTGTCCGACCAGATGGAGAAGGCGGAATGGCTGGATAGCCTGCCTCTGAGCCTGGCGGACCGCTTCACTTTCAGCCTGTGCCCGGTATCGACCAAGATTCCGATGCTGGACAACGCGCTGCATGACTGGGCCGAGCAGCGCGCGCGAAGCAAGACCGCGCCGCTGTTGCGGATGATGGGAACCGGCGGCCGCAACGAGCTGCAATACCTGGAAGACAGCTGCAAGTTGTACGCTGCTTATGCCTGGCTGGGCTACCGCATGCCGGACACCTTCCCGGACGGCGAAATGGCGCAGCTGCTGATGCAGAGCACATCCGAGCGCATCGATGCGCTGCTGCAGGCTCAGAACGCGCAAAAGAGAAAGAGCCGGGGAGGGCGCGAACCGATGAGGCGTAAATCCGGGGCGGGGCGCCAGCGCTGAATGGAAGCACTTGGCAGCCGGCATCCATTCGATGCCGGTTTGCTTGTTTGAGGCAAGGCGCAGCCTATCTAGCCGATAGCGCAGGTGGCGGGCTGATCTCCAGGCAATAGAATGCCGATTTGATTCTGTTTCCCCGAGTCCATGGCGAGCCGGGAGGCCTCCCTCGGCGGGTTTGGAGCATGGCAGGTTTCAGGTTATGTCATTTGATCCTAAGCGGTTCTGCGAGATGCCGGGGCAGGCTGCCGCAGGAATTTGATTGCAAGGAGATGGCTATGCAGATCGCCCCGTTGCCTGCCGATGAGAATGAGCGCGTGGCCTCATTGCGCCGCATGCAATTGCTTTCCACTCCGGACGAGGAGGTTTTCGATCGCATCGTGCGGATCGCCAGGCGGATATTCAATACGCCCATCGCGTTGATTTCCCTGCTGGACGAGAATAGCCAGTGGTTCAAATCCTGCATCGGCATGCCTGTGCGGGAAACGGATCGCAATACTTCGTTTTGCTCGCATGCGATCCTGAGCGACCGGCAGCTGATTATTCCGGACGCGCGAAAGGATGAGCGGTTTTCCGATAATCCGGTTGTCACCGGGAGCCCGCCGGTCATTTTTTATGCCGGCCGCTCGCTCAAGAATGCCGAAGGCTATCGCGTGGGCACCCTTTGCCTGGTGGACCATCATCCAAGAGCATTCTCGGAAGAGGACCAAGCGATGTTGCATGACCTGGGCTGCCTGGTGGAGCTGGCATTCCACAATCGCCAACTGAGCGGCTCGCAGCTTGAGGTCATCACGGAGCTGGATCAGGTGCGCCGGAAATCCATGCTGGATGCGATGTTGAATGTCTGGAACCGGGAAGCCGGCATGGAGATCCTGCGGCGAGAGATCGCTCGCGCGGAGCGGGAGGCGAGCAACTTGTCGCTGCTGATGGTGGATTTGGATTATTTCAAGCAGATAAACGATAAATTCGGCCATCCCTGCGGCGACCTGGCCTTGATCGAGTTCGCCAAGCGCATTCGAGCTGGCCTCAGGCCATACGACTCGGTCGTCAGGTATGGCGGTGACGAGTTCATGGTGATATTGCCGGGCTTGAGTTTGGCAGATGCCCAGGAAAGGGCGCAGTCCATTCTGGATGTCGTGCTGCAGTCTCCATTGGCTACGGATCAAGCTGATTTGACGTTATCGGCCAGCATCGGCGCGGCCTCAGTCGGCTTTGTCGGCCATGCGTTTACCGGGGACGCGCTGATCAGACAGGCGGATGAGGCTTTGCTGAGCGCCAAGCGGGCAGGGCGTGGACGGGTAGAGATTTTCAATGTCGAGAGAATGCGTTGAAGCCGGATGAGCGCCTCGCATTGTCGGAGATGGCCGGCGCTGGTCCGTTTTGACGGACGGATGCCGAAAAGACAAAACCCCGCAAACGCGGGGTTTTGTCTTTGTCCTGCGCGGCGGATCAGGCCGTGGTGGAGATATTGGTGCTGGATACGCTGGGCTGCAGCAAGGACTGGTTGGTCTGGTATTGCGATACCGCCAATTGGCCGCTGCTGTTGCGCCGTTGGGCCTGCTCGACCGGCTGGGTGGCTTGAGCCGCGGGCTCGGTCGCGGTTTGGGCTGGCGTCGGCGCCGGGGGCGTCTGGGCGGTTTGCTGCTGCTGCGTCGCAGATGCCTGCGCCGTATTCTGCGTAGCCGCCGGGGCCTGGGTGGTGACATTGTTATTGGCGGCGGCGTTGTTGCCGGCGCCGGCCGCAGCGTTGTTGGCTGCAGCGGGAGGAGGATTGCCGTTTACGGCCGGCGCGGCCGCTGCGGCCGCTGCCGGCTGCGGCGCGGTGGCCAGCGTGGCGCTGCTCACGGGCGCGGCTGCGGTGGATGCCGCGGCGGTTTGCTGGGTCGCGGTGGCTTGCTGGGCGGCGGCAGCCTGTTGGGCAGCCTGCTGCGCCTGGCCGCTGGTCAGTTGCTGCTGCAGCTGTTGCTCCACCCGGGCCGAATCCGGGTTTTGCCGGACAGCGGTCTGGGTTTGCGGTTCGCTGGTGGCTTGTTGAACGGCGGTTTGGCCGTTGTCCAGCGAGGTCTGCACTTGCCGGGTGTTTTGCCCGGCATAGAGCGTTTGCGCGGCGGGGTAGCCTACGCTCGCGATATTTGCCATGGCTAGGGTCCCAATGTTCCTATATCGCTGATATTAGAACATTTTTCTTATTTTGATAAGGTTTTTTCCTGTCTAGTCGAACAGTACCAGTTGCAACATCCGCTGGGCCAGGGCATCCACATCGAGCTCGCCGTCGCGCCGATACCATTGCACGGTCCAATGCAGGCTGCCCAGCAGCGTGCGGCGCAGCAGCCGGGTGTCTTGTTTGACCATGCCGGCGTCAGCGGCCTCGTCCAGCACCTGCTGCCATAGCGTTTCGTAGCGGTCGCGCAACACCACCAGGCCGGGCTTGGCCGACTCCGAGACGCTGCGCCATTCGTACAGCATGACCTCCAGCGCCGCCTGGTTGTCGCCCAGCAGCGAATGGAGATGCACGCGGAACAGGGCGGCCAGCTTCTCGCGCGTGTCGGTTGCGGCGGCGAGGGCGGTGGCCAGTTGCTCGGTGGTGCTGGTGATGCCCAGCGCCATCACCGCCACCAGGATCTCCTCCTTGGTGCGGAAATGGTAGAACAGGCTGCCGGACTGCATGCCGACGGCGCTGCCCAGGTCGCGCACCGTCGTGCGTTCGTAGCCCTGATCGCGGAACAGGATGGCTGCGGCGCGGATCAGCTCCATGCGCCGGCTGTTTTCTTCGGGAGGGCGGGTGGATTCCACGGCGCTCATGTCAGTCCTGTGCGAGGGGGACGAGGGAGGGGAGCAGCCGCTGCGCAGCCTGCCACACCAGTTCCGGCTGCATTTTTTCCAGGCAGTCGGTGTGGCCGTACGGGCAGCTGCGCTCGAAACAGGGGCTGCAGTCCAGATTCAGCGACACGATCTCCGCGCGCTGAGACAGCGGCGGCGTGAAGTCGGGGCTGGAGGAGCCATACAGCGCCACCAGCGGCTTGTCCATCGCGGCGGCCACATGCATCAGCCCGGAGTCGTTGCACACGGCCAGCTTGGCCAGTCCCATCAGATCTATCGCTTCGTCAAGGCCGGTGGCTCCGCACAGGTTGACGGCGGCGCCGCCGGCCAGCCGCGCGATGTCGTCGCCGATCTGCTTGTCCTTGGCTGAGCCGAACAGCCACACCGCGTAGCCGGCGCCCTGGAAGCGCTTGGCCAGCTCGGCGAAGTGGCGGGCGGGCCAGCGCTTGGCCGGACCGTATTCCGCGCCGGGGCAGAAGGCGGCGATGGGCCGCGAAACATCCAGGCCCAGCTTGGCCGCGGCCTGGCGTTGGACGGATGGGGTGGCGATCAGCTGCGGATTGGGAATGGGGCGCGGCAGCGGCTGATTGCGGCCTTCCGCCAGCGCGCAGAAGCGCTCCACCATCATCGGCAGTTCTTGCTCGTCCAGCTCGCGGGCGTCGTTGAGCAGGCCATAGCGCGATTCGCCGAGAAAGCCAGTGCGCAGCGGGATGCCGGCGAACAGCGGAATCAACGCCGATTTCAGCGAATTGGGCAGCACGATCACCTGATCGAAGCGCTCGCGCGCCAGGTGGCGGGCCACCTTCCAGCGTTCGACCAGACGCAGCGCGCCGTGGCCGAAGGGGTTGAGGTGGGACTGGGCCACTTCCGGCATCCGCGCCAGCAGCGGCAAGGTCCAGGCCGGCGCGAACACGTGCAGCTCCAGCCCAGGGTGGCGCTGATGCAGGCGGCGGTACAGCGGCTGGGCCATCACGCTGTCACCGACCCAGGAGGGGCCGATGACCAGGATTTTCTTCTTCATGCGGTATTTCCGGTTCCAAACCCAAGCCGGCTGCTCGGTTCAGCGCGGCTTGGGTTTGGCGGCGGCAAGCAAAAAAGGTGTGGCTCTGGCCACACCCTTTGCCATCGAGGCCGGCTGCGGGCTCAGTGATGGTGGCCGACGGGGCCGACCAGCTTGTACTTGGTGCCGCAGTACGGACAGAGGGCTTCGCCGGTCTTGTGCACCGGCAGGTAGACGCGCGGATGCGAGTTCCACGCCTTCATGTCCGGCATCGGGCAGTGCAGCGGCAGGTCGTGCTGGGTGACTTCGATATAGCGTTCGGTGTTTTCTTTCTGTTCTGCCATGGTCATTCCTTGTTGCGGCAAGCGGGTGTCCGAAATGCATGTGCCAGCAGGCCGGCTGTGACCGGTCGCTGCTGGCGCGCAGTGCGGATATTACCCGTTTTATTTCACGTATGTGAGCCAGTGTTCGTGTTCGGCGTCCAGGCCCTTGACGATGTTGAAGTAGCGCTTCTGGATTTCGGCGGTGATCGGGCCGCGGCTGCCGGCGCCGATCGGGCGGCGGTCCAGTTCGCGGATCGGGGTCACTTCGGCCGCGGTGCCGGTGAAGAAGGCTTCGTCGGCGCTGTAGACTTCGTCGCGGGTGATGCGCTTCTCGATCAGCTCCAGGCCCATTTCCTTGGCGATCTGCACCACGGTGTCGCGGGTGATGCCTTCCAGCGCGCTGGTCAGGTCCGGAGTATAAAGCTTGCCCTTGCGGACGATGAAGATGTTTTCGCCGGAGCCTTCGGCGACGAAGCCGTCAACGTCCAGCAGCAGCGCCTCGTCGTAGCCGTCGGCGGTGGCTTCGTTGTTGGCCAGGATGGAGTTCATGTAGTTGCCGTTGGCCTTGGCCTTGCACATGGTGATGTTGACGTGGTGGCGGGTGAAGGAGCTGGTCTTCACGCGGATGCCTTTTTCCAGGCCTTCCTCGCCCAGGTAGGCGCCCCACGGCCAGGCGGCGACGATCACCTGCACGTCGTTCTTCATCGGCGCCACGCCCAGCTTGCCGGAGCCATAGAAGGCCATCGGACGGAAATAGCAGGACTTCAGATCATTGGCCTTGACCACGTCCAGATGGGCCTGGCTGATTTGTTCCGGGCTGAACGGCAGGGCCATGCCCAGGATCTTGGCGGAGCGGAACAGGCGTTCGGTATGGTCCTGCAGACGGAAGATCGCCGGGCCTTTCGGGGTTTCATAGGCGCGCACGCCTTCGAACACGCCCATGCCGTAGTGCAGGGTGTGGGTCAGCACGTGGGTGGTGGCGTCGCGCCAGTCCACCAGTTTGCCGTCATACCAGATATATCCGTCGCGATCAGCCATCGACATCTCAGTCTTCTCCTGTGTTGTGCTTGGTGTGGCGGCGGGTCGCCCCAAGGCGCCCGCGCCGTGTTGATGGACCAGTGTATACCGCGGCCCGCGGACTTGTGAACCCGGGATCAGGAAAAATCGAGCGCTTGCTCGAAAACCTGTCTCCAGAGCTCCCGGCCCCGCGCATAAGCCACCCGCAGCGGTTCGTCGACATCCACCGTTTTCTTGTCGTTGAGGCGCGCGGCGTGCTGCAGCCGGCGATACAGCCGGTAGGCGGCGCGCGCGTCTTCGGCCAGTTGCGGGTCTATCAGTCCGGCGTCGGCGGCCACCGCCAGCAGCGCGATGTTGCCGGTGTTGCCGGTGAGGGCGGGCAAGGTCTTGGCGTGGGCCAGGATCAGGTACTGGACGATGAATTCGATGTCGATGATGCCGCCGCGGGCGTTTTTCACGTCGCCGTCGTGGGCAGGGTGCGAATCCAGCATGCGCTGGCGCATCGCCAGCACCTCGCCGCGCAGCTTGGCCGGATCGCGTTCCAGGGTGAGGATGGCGTGGCGCTCGGCTTCGAACTGCGCGCCGATGCCGGCGTCGCCGGCGACGAAGCGGGCGCGGGTCAGCGCCTGGTGCTCCCACGCCCAGGCCTGGTTTTCCTGGTATTGGCGGAAGGCGGAGATCGAGCTGACCAGCAGGCCGCTGGCGCCGTTGGGCCGCAGTCTGAGATCGATGTCGTACAGCACGCCGGCGGCGGTGGCGCTGGTCAGCCACGTGGACAGCTTGCGCGCCAGCCGGGAATACAGGTCGGGGGCGTCGGGGTGTTCGTCGTCGTAGAGGAAGATGATGTCCAGGTCCGACGCGTAGCCGAGCTCCTTGCCGCCCAGCTTGCCGTAGCCTATCACCGCGAAGCGCGGCGTTTCGCAGTGGCGCGAGGGGATGTCCCGCCAGGCGTGGCGCAGGGCGGCATCCAGCACCAGGTCGGCCAGCCGCGACAACTCGTCCGACAGCGCCTCCAGCGTCCACATGCCCGCCAGGTCCTGGGCCACCAGCCGGAAGGTCTGCGCATGCTGGAAGTGGCGCAGCGCGTCCATCTTCGCCTCGACGTCGCCGTCGGCATGGGCCAGTTGCGCCTCCAGCTGGGCGGAGAGCTGCGGCCACTCAGGCGCGGCGTAGAGCACGCGCGCGTCCAGCAGTTCGTCCAGCAGGATGGGGTGGCGGCTGAGGTAGGCGGACACCCAGGCGCTGGACGAGTACAGCGAAGCCAGCCGCTGCAGCGTCTGCGGGTATTCGGTCAGCAGCGCCAAATAGGAGGCGCGGCGGCTGATCGCCTCCATCAGGCCGATGATGCGCGACAGCGTGTCGTCGGCGTTGGAAAAGCGCGCGGCCACCTCGATCAGCGCCGGCATCAGCGCGTCCAGCTTCTTGCGGCCGGCCAGCGGCATCTGCAGGTAGCGCTGGCTCTGGGCCAGTCCGGTGAGCTGGCGGGCGGCGGAGGCGGGATCGGCGTAGCCGAGGCCGGCCAGCCGGGCTTCGGGATTCTGTTCGGCTACGTCCAGCCACAGTTCGGACAGCGGATGGTCGGCGCTGTCTTCGCTCGGCAAGATGAAGACCTGCTCGAAGTGGCGGCTGACCTTGCGCCTGATCTCATCCAGCGCGGCCATGAAGGCGGGCCAGTCGGCGTGGCCCATGCTGGCGGCGATTTTTTGGCGTGTTTCCGGAGCCTCCGGCAGGGTCTGGGTCTGCTGGTCGTCGAGGTACTGCAGCCGGTGCTCCAGATTGCGCAGGAAGGCGTAGGCTTCCTGCAGCTCTTCCACCGCGGCCGGCTCCAGCAGCCGCAGCGCCGCCAGCCTGTCCAGCGTGGCGCGGGTGCCGCGCAGCTGCAGCGTGCGGTCGCGGCCGCCGCGTATCAGCTGGAACACCTGGGCGATGAACTCGGCCTCGCGGATGCCGCCGGGCCCCAGCTTGATGTTGTCCGCCATGTCGCGCCGCGCCACTTCGCGGCGGATCTGCGCGTGCAGTTCGCGCATCGCGCCGTAGGCGTTGTAGTCCAGGTATTTGCGGTAGACGAAGGGGCGGACCAACTGCGCCAGTCCGTCGGCGTCGCCGGTGATGGCCTTGGCCTTGATCCAGGCGTAGCGCTCCCATTCCCGGCCCTGGGAGAGCAGGTAGTTTTCCAGCGCGGCGAAACTCATCACCAGCGGACCGGAGTCGCCGTAGGGGCGCAGCCGCATGTCGACGCGGAATACCTGGCCGTCGGCGGTGGCGTCGTTGAGTAGCGCGATCAGCCGCTTGCCTACCTGGGTGAAGTACTCGTGGTTGCTGATCTTGCGGGCGCCGTCGGTTTCGCCGCCTTCCGGATAGATGAAGATCAGGTCGATGTCGGAGCTGGCGTTGAGCTCGCCGCCGCCCAGTTTGCCCATGCCGACCACGATCAGCTGTTGCGGCTCGCCGCTGTCCTCGCCGATGGGCTGGCCGTATTGCGGCAGCGACGCGGCGGCGCAGGCCAGCGCCTGGCGGACGGCGAATTCGGCCAGCAGGCTGACGGTGGAGACCACCTCGTCCAGCGAGGCCAGGCCTTCCAGATCGCGGCAGATCAGCCGCGCCATCACCGCTTGCCGCAGGCGGCGCAGGGCCGGCGCCAGCGCCTCGGGCGCATCCAGCGCTGGCCAGTCGGCGAATGCCTGCATATCCTCAATGGCAAAGGGATGATGAAGGCATTGCTCCAGTCGGCTCCGTTCCTCGGGCCGCGCGGCCAGAAGGCGGTGCAAATATTGGGAAAACTCGCAACTGCGGGCAATGGCAGCGCTCGTGTTTGCTGGCATAATAGCTCCGGACGGCTTGGCGCGGCTCACCGCGCCGGGGGCGGCTGCGGCCGGTTTCGCGCCGTGTTTTTCCTAACGCCATTGTAACGGTTTGCCATTGTTGAAAAAGCCCTCGTCGCCGTTGTCCCATATCCACGTCCTGCGCGTCGTCAAACGCAGCCTGCTGGTGCTGGCCGTGTCGCTGTTCACGGCCTGCGCGCTGGTGTCCGCCGCGTTCGCGGCCTTTACGTACTGGCTGTTGCCCAATCTGGACCAATACCGGCCCCGGCTGGAGCAGACCCTGTCCGGCGCGCTTGGACACCATGTCAGCATCGGCCGCTTGAGCGGCCATTGGCAGGACGTGGCTCCCCAGTTCGAATTGTCCGGCGTATCCATCGCCAATCCGGTGTCCGGCCAGGCGCTCACGCTGAGCCGGGTGACGGTGCAGCCGTCCTGGACCTCGCTGTGGACCTGGGAGCCGAGGCTGGCGATGCGCGTGGACGGCCCGTCGGTGGAGTTGCGGCGGGGCGCCGACGGCGTCATCTATCTGAATGGTTTCGATCTCACCAGCGGCCCGTCCAGCGACAACGCGCTGGGCAACTGGCTGCTGCGCCAGCCATCGCTGGAAATTCAGAACGCCCGGCTGAGCTGGCAGGATGAAAGGCTGGGCCTGCCGCGGCTGGACCTGCAGCGCGGCCAGCTGACGCTGGACCGGCATCTGCTGGGGCACCGGCTGCAATTGTCCGGCGTGCCGGCGGCCACGCTGGGCAAGGGCTTCCAGCTGAGCGCCAGCTGGCGCGGCGACGATATCAACGGCTGGGAGCGGTGGTCGGGTTCGGTCAAGGTGGCGCTCAACGGCGCCCGCGCCGATGTCTGGTCGCGCTATATGCGGGAGCTGGGTGTGCTGCACCGGGGCGAAGGCGACGGCACGCTGGAGATGTCGTTCTCCGATGGCAGCGTCAGCAGCCTGCAGGCCGACGTCAGCGTGCGCAATGCCGCCTACACGCCGCCCAGCGCGCGCGAACTGGTGTTGCCGCAATTGCAGGGCAAGCTGCAGCTGGACCGGCAGTCCGGCGGCAGCTACAAGATCGTCGCCAGCGACCTGACCCTTGCCAGCGTCACCGGGCTCGCTTTCGACAAATCCTCGATCAAGGGGCAATGGCAGCCTGGCGCGAAAGGCGGTGGTGAGCTGACGCTGGACAATGTCGATGTCGGCCATCTGACGCCCCTCATCCACGCCTTGGGCGTGGACGCCAATCCGCTATTCGCTCGCTTCTCGCCGCGCGGCGCGCTGCATGATGTGACGCTGGCCTGGCAGGGCGCGGCGGAAGCGCCTTCCAGTTTCAAGGTGAAGACCCGTTTCGAGGCGCTGGGCTGGCAACCGTTCGCGGATTTGCCGGGCGTGTCCGGCGTGTCCGGGCGCATCGAGTTCAGCGAAGCCGGCGGCCGGCTGGCGCTGGACACCGGCAAGGCCGAAGTCAATTATCCGGCGGTATTCGCCCAGATTCTGCCTTTCGACCGCCTGTCCGCCGATGTGGAGTGGAAGCAGAAGCAAGGCCGGCTGGACATCGATTTCCACAAGGTGGCTTTCGCCAACGCGGATCTGAGCGGCGAGTTGAGCGGCAGCTACCGCCACGCGGGCGAAGGCTCGGGCAGCGTGGATCTGAGCGCCAGCATCGAGCAGGTCAAGGCGGCCCGGATCGCGGCCTATCTGCCGCATCACGTCGGAGAGCATACGACCCGCTGGCTGCGCCAAGGCTTGCAGGATGGCGTGGCGCGCAATCTGAAGATGAAGCTGTCTGGCGATCTGGACAAGTTTCCCTTCGCCGGCGGCAAGGGTGGAGAGTTCCTGGTCGAAGCGGATATCGAGAAGGCCAGGCTGCTGTATCAGCAAGGCTGGCCGGCGATAGACGATATCGACGCCAAGCTGCGCTTCCATAATGAGGGCATGCAGGTGCTGGCGCAGCGGGCGACCACGGTGGGCGTGCCGCTGCGCGAGGTGACGGCGGAGATAGACCAGCTGGGCGCGGATGTGCCGTGGCTGAAGATAGACGGTAAGGTGGAGGATCGGCTGGACCGCATGCTGGCCTTCACCACCAAGAGTCCGGTGGACGGCTGGCTGGGCGGCTTTACCGGCCGCATCCGCGCCAGCGGTCCGGCGGCGCTGAAACTGAAACTGGACGTGCCCTTGGCCGGCAGCGACTCCACCCGCGTGCGCGGCGATCTGGATTTCCAGCGCAACTCTCTGAAGCTGGGCGGCTTGCCGCTGCCGGAGCTTGACGCGGCGCAGGGGCGGCTGACTTTCACCGAGCGCGGCGTGGACAGCAAGGGATTGCAGCTGAGGGCTTTCGGTGGCCCGTTCCGGCTGGCGGCCCATACCGGCGCCGACAAGCGCATGCGTTTCGAGATTGCCGGCGACGCCGACAATCGAGCGGTGCTGCAGCAGTATCTGCCGTCTCTCGCGCCGCTGGCCGGCGGCCGCTCCCGTTTCGACGGGCAGTTCGTGGTCCGCGATGGATTGGAGAGCCTGCAACTGACGTCCAGCCTGCAGGGATTGTCGCTGGACGCGCCCAAGCCGTTCGGCAAGACGGCGGCGGCGGCGCTGCCATTGCAGCTGCAACTGAAGCCGGCGCCGGCGCGCTTCGCCGGCGCCATGCGGCTGGAATTCCAGCTGGCTGATTTGCTGGCCGGGCGCTTGCGGCTGGGCGGGGACGGCGAGTTGCAGGCCGGCGCGCTGGGCATAGGGCGCCAGCCCGGGGAGTTTCCCGCCAGCGGACTGGCGCTGAGGCTGCAACAGCCGCGCATCGATCTGGATGATTGGCTGCCGTGGGCCGCCAAGCTGGAAGCGGGCGGCAAGGGCGGCGCGCAGTCCGGCGCGCCGTTGACGGTGGATGTGGACACGCCGGAGCTGTCCGCCGCCGGTTTCACCTTGCACCAGGTCAGCGCCCGGGTGTCCCATCGCGGACAAGGCGGGCAATGGAGCGCGCAATTGCGCTCGCGCGAAGCGGTGGGCGAGGTGGATTACCTGGCCGACGGCGGCGGCCAGCTGCATGCCGACCTGAGCCGGCTGGCGTTGAATTGGCCGCTGCGCGCCGAAAGCGGGGCCGCGCCGTCGTCGCTGAAGCAGCAGTTGCCGGCGATGAAGGTGCACATAGGGGAGCTGCTGTTGCAGAACCGCAGCATCGGCCAGCTGGACATGATGGCGCGCCGCGACGGCAGCGTGTGGCGGATGGACCCGTTGAAGCTGGTTTCTCCCGAGGGCACGCTGACCGGCAGCATGCAGGTGGACGAGCAGGGCGCGGGGCGCGTCGACAGCCGTTTTGCTCTGGATGTGAGCAATGCCGGCAAATTGCTGGCCCGCTTTGGCCAGGGCGATGTGTTCCGCAACGGCCAGGGCCGGCTGGCGGGGCAACTGAGCTGGCCGGGCGGCTTGAGCGATCTGGACGCCGCCCACCTGTCCGGACAGATGGAACTCGACTTCAAGAACGGCCGCTTCGCCAAGGTGGACCCGGGCGCGGCGCGGCTGCTGGGCGCGCTGAGCTTGCAGTCGCTGCCGCGGCGGATACGGCTGGATTTCACCGACGTCTTCAGCGACGGCTTCGCCTTTGATACTCTGCAGGGGAAGGCCAGCGTGCGCGACGGCGTGTTCCGTTCCGACAAGGTGGAAATGAAGAGCCCGTCCGCAGAAGTCAATATCGCCGGCAGCGTGGACCTGGCCAGCGAGACGCAGGCGCTGAAAGTGAAGGTGGTGCCGCACGTGGCCGAGAGCGTGGCGCTGGCGGCCGGCGCGGCCTTGCTCAATCCCGTGGTGGGCATCGCCACCCTGGCCGCGCAGAAGGTTTTGCAGGATCCGGTGGGCAAGATACTGTCGCTTGAATACGAGGTGAGCGGTTCGTTGAAGGATCCCCAGGTGAAGCGGGTGAACGTCGGCGATCCGGTCCAGATCAAGGGGAAGAAACCATGAAGCAGAAGTTCGTCGCCGCCGCCGTGCAGATGGTGTCCGGCTGCGGCCTGGAAGCCAATCTGGCGCGCGCCGACCAATTATTGGCCGAGGCCGCCGCGCGCGGCGCCAGCCTGGCGGTGCTGCCGGAGTATTTTTGCCTGATGGGCGCCAAGGAAACCGACAAGGTGGACCTGCGCGAAGCGTTCGGCAACGGCCCCATCCAGCAGGCGCTGTCGGACATGGCGCGCCGCCACGGCCTGTGGCTGCTGGGTGGCACCGTTCCGCTGCTTTGCGAGGAAGAGGGCAAGGTGCTCAACAGCAGCCTGCTCTACAATCCGCAGGGAGAGGTGGCGGCGCGCTACGACAAGATTCACCTGTTCGGCTTCACCGGGCAGGGCGAGAGCTACTGCGAGTCCAACACCATACGTCCGGGGGCGACGCCGACCAAGGCGGAGACGCCGCTGGCGGACATCGCCTTCGGCATCTGCTACGACCTGCGCTTCCCGGAGCTGTTCCGGATGCTGGCGCCGTTCGACCTGTTGATCTTGCCGGCGGCGTTCACAGCCACCACCGGCGAGGCGCACTGGGAGCCGCTGCTGCGGGCCCGGGCGATAGAAAACCAGTGTTACCTGATCGCCTCCGCCCAGGGCGGAACGCATGAAAACGGCCGGCGGACGCACGGCCACTCGATGATCATCGACCCGTGGGGGCGCATCCTCGCCGAGCTGCCGGACGGCGAAGGGGTGGTCACCGCCGAGATCGATCCCGAATTGATACACTCGGTGCGGGGCCGCCTGCCGGCTCTGGCGCACCGGGCCATACGCTGAAAGAACGATATGCAAGACGCCTTCACCGCCGCAGATGAACTGCTGCTCAAACCCTACGGACTGGACGAGGCCGCGTTGGAGCGCACGCTGGCGCACATGCGCCACCACGCCATCGACTACGCCGATCTTTACTTCCAGTACACCCGCAACGAGGGCTGGCACCTGGAGGAGGGCATCGTCAAGTCCGGGAGCTTCAGCATCGACCAGGGCGTCGGCGTGCGCGCCGTCGCCGGGGACAAGACGGCCTTCGCCTATTCCGATGCCATCAACCAGGACGCGCTCACCCGCGCGGCCGAGGCGGTGCGCGCGATCGGCAACGCCGGCGGCGACGGCAGCGCCGGCGCGGTGGAAAAGCGCAAGCCGAAGTCGCTGTATCCGTCCATCGATCCCTGTCACAGCCTGGAGGCCGCCGCCAAGGTGGCGCTGCTGGAGAAGGTGGAAAAGCTGGCCAAGGCGATCGATCCGCGCGTGATCCAGGTGATGGCCGGCCTGGCGATGGAGTACGACGTGGTTTACGTCGCGCGCCATGACGGCGTGCGCGCCGCCGACGTGCGCCCGCTGGTGCGGATGTCGGTGTCGGTGATCGCCGAACAGAACGGCCGGCGCGAGCAGGGTGCCGCCGGCGGCGGCGGCCGCTTCGACCTTGCCTATTTCGACGACGCAGTGGTGGAGCGCTACGTGCGCGAGGCGGTCAAGCAGGCGCTGGTGAACCTGGACTCCCGCCCGGCGCCGGCCGGCCAGATGACCGTGGTGCTGGGGCCGGGCTGGCCGGGCGTGCTGCTGCACGAGGCGATCGGCCACGGCCTGGAGGGCGATTTCAACCGCAAGGGCACTTCGGCGTTCTCCGGCAAGATGGGCGAACGCGTGGCCGCGCCGGGCGTGACGGTGGTGGACGACGGCGTGATGGGCGGCCGCCGCGGCGCGCTGGCCATCGACGACGAGGGCAATGCCACCCAGCGAACCGTGCTGATCGAGGACGGCATTCTCAAGGGCTATATGCAGGACGCGATGAACTCGCGGCTGATGCAGGTGGCGCCCACCGGCAATGGCCGCCGCGAGTCGTACGCCAGCATCCCGATGCCGCGGATGACCAACACCTATATGCTGGCCGGCGAGCGCGATCCGCAGGAAATCATCGCCTCGGTCAAGGATGGCCTGTACGCGGTGAATTTCGGCGGCGGCCAGGTGGACATCACCAGCGGCAAGTTCGTGTTCTCGGCGTCGGAGGCCTGGCGCATCGAGAACGGCAAGCTGACCTACCCGGTCAAGGGCGCCACGCTGATCGGCAGCGGTCCGGAAGTGCTCAACTACGTGTCGATGATAGGCAACGACCTGGCGCTGGACCAGGGCGTGGGCGTGTGCGGCAAGGAGGGCCAGAGCGTGCCGGTGGGCGTCGGCCAGCCTACGCTGCGCATAGACGGCGGCCTGACCGTGGGCGGCACGGGCGGCTGATCATGCTTGCCAAGGCCGGGCATGCGCCCGGCCTTTTTTACGCCGTCATGGCTGGATGTTTTGCGCCTCCAGCGCGAGCGCCAGCCGCTCCAGTCCTATGCCGAAGCCGGCGCCTTCCCGATAGGCGCCGCCGCCGACCACCTGTTTCTGCGCCCCCAGTTCCGGCACGCGCATTTCGAATCCCTCCCCGCCCAGATAGTAGCTGAGTCCGCGTTTGGCCATGCCGTCCAGCTCGTAGCGCAAACCCAGGCTGTCCAGAAAGCTGCGGCACAGCGTGAGGCTGCGCTCAAACGCGGCGGCGGGATTAGGCCCAAGATATTCATAGCCCAGCTGGGTGAATTCCCGATAGCGGCCGGCTTGCGGCCGCTCGTAGCGATAGCAGCGCGCGGCATAGAAAAATCCGGCCTCGCGCCTGCCGTTCAAAAACATCCGGCTTCTTTCCTGAAACAGCGCGGTGGCTTCCGGTATCAGGCAGCAGGCGCGGCCTTTGCGGTCTGGAAAAGCCCACATCTGCCCGAGTATTTCGCTGCCGCCGGCCTTGGCGACGAAAGTGTCCTGTCCCCATAAGGCGGGCAGGATGGTTTCTTCCGCGCCAGCGTCAATGAAGCCAGCTCCGGAAACGGCTTTCCAGTTGGCGAAGAGCGGCGGCCTCGCGGCCGCTGACGATGCGGGTGCCTCGAACCATGGTCATGATGCTTTCCTTTCAGAATTCGCGCGGAGCGCGCGGCAAATAAAAAAGCGCCTTGCGGCGCCGGTTTGTGCGGGGGCTGATTGGGTAGAGGAAATCAGCTTCCGTCTCCCCCCAGGCCTGCGCGCACCGGCACCGCGCTCTTGGTAAGAACGTGGTGGTGGCGATGGCACTGGAAGGTTTTCATGTCTACAGCATGGCGATTGTCCAGCCCGGATGTCAAGCCTCCCGTCGCTTTCCTCCTTAGAGCCAGGCGCGCGGGTGAAGGCGCGGCGCGGCTGATCTTTATCAATGGTTGAAATGCCTTTGTCATTTTATTCTGCCGCGGCGCTTCGCAGAGGCGGGGCGCGTCTTAAACCAAAACAAGATTGGATTACGCGATGACTAAGATGCATGACAGGATTCTGGCGGCTGGCGCGTGCGCGCTGGCCTTGGGCGTGTGCTCCACCGCCGGCGCGGCGACCATTACGCCGCCGGGGGCGGGAGGGGCGGCGATCCCGTTTTCCGCAGTGGGGCCGGCGGTGGTCAGCAAGTCGGGCGTGGATGTCGACTGCACCGCCGTGTTCAGCGGCACGGTGGACGGCGCCGGCAACATCCTGATCACCAGCGCCGCGTTCAAGGGCATTCCAGTGTGCAGGATGATCAAGGCCAGCGCCACGGCGGCTGCGCCATGGGTGGGCAAGGTGACCTCGTTCAACCAGCTGACGATCGACCAAGTGATGGTCAACGTCAACACGCCCATCCTGGGCGGGCAGTGCGGTCCGAGCCTGGTCGGCGGGCAGATAGGCGACAGCGGCAGCGAGACCACGATTTCGCTGTCGGCCGCGCCTTTGGCTGGCGGCTGCGCGATCTCGGCCACGTTGACCACCACGCCCTATATGCATGTGACGCCTTGATCCTGGGTTGGCATGGGAAGCCATAGGCGGCAGGGCTTCCCGATGGATTCAGGCGCGGACCTGGCTGGGTTGGCCGATCTCTGGCTGCGGCATCGCGTCGTCGGCGCGCCATCTGCGCCGCGAGGCCCGCAGAGCGTAGGCGCGGCGATAGGCGGCGGGCGTCAGCCCGGTCTGGCGGCGGAACAGGCGGCGAAAAGCGCAGGGGTCGTCGTAGCCGCATTGCTCGACGATGCCGGGCAGATCCAGCATGGTCACTTCCAGCAGCAGCTTGGCGCGCTCCACCCGCAGCTGTTGCAGGTAGTCCAGCGGCGTCATGTCGGCCACTTCGCGGAAATGGCGCAATAAGGTGCGGCTGCTGACCGCGACGGCGGCCGCCACTCTGCCCAGGCTATAAGGTTCGGCCACGTGTTGCTCCAGCCAGCGCCGCGCTTTGAACACCACGCTGTCCCGGGTGGGCGTGCTCAACGCGGACAGCGTCTGGGCCGATTGCTCGAACCTGGCCGGCAGGTACAACAGTCCGTTGGTACAGCGCTGCGCCAGTTCGTCTCCGGCAAAATGGCGCACCAGTTCCAGCACCAGTTCGGTAGCCGCGGCCGGCGCGCCGCTGCAGAACACGCCGCTGTCCTGAGTGACCGGCCTGTCCATCAACAGCTTCACTCTTGGGTGGCTGCTGGAGAACCAGCCGGCGATCAGCCAGGTGATGGTGGCGTTGCGGCCGTCCAGGATGCCGGCGCGGGCCAGCAGCGCGGCGCCGTTGTAATTGGTGGCGATGACGTCGCCGGCGGCATGGCGCAGGGCGATCAGCCGCAGCGCCTTGTCGGCCCGATCCAGCTGCTGCTTCAATTGCGGCACGCTGTCCATGTCCAGCCCGGGCACCAGCAAAGCGCAGCGCGCGGCGGCCGGACGGGCGGGAGAGGCCGGCAGCCATGCGGGTAGCGGCTGCTCCGAGCCGTCGCTGTCGAGCAGCCGCCAGCTGAATGGCGGCGTTTTCCGCCTGGGGTGGTGAAGATGCCACAGTTTGTTGGCCGCATGCAGCACGTCTATGGCGGAAAACAGCGTCCCGCTGAGGCAATTCGGCAGACAAAGCAGGTCTATGCAGGCATTCATATCGGTCAGCCTTGGCGATATCCGCTTTAACCTTGGCGAAACCGGCCCGTAAAATCAAGTTCAAATGCATGTCATGTTTGTCATGTCTATGCTGTTTGCTTTTCTGGCGCCTTGATATTCGTCAAGGCGGCTCTTTTCAAGGGCTGGCGATATTTGCCTGTTTATTGGCGGTTCTAGCTCCTTATCCCCTGGCGCGTCCTTCATAGACTGAGGTCAAAGCGGCGCCCCGCCTGGATTGTCCTCGCCCGACGCCGTTTTTCCCACCTCATGGAAACGGAGTCGACACATGCCCAATCTGCCAGGGGTCATCCCCGCGATCAAACAGCGCGAAGAGCAGTTCATCGCCATCCGGCACAGCATCCACGCGCATCCGGAACTGGGTTTCGAAGAGGTGGCCACCGGCAAACTGGTGGCGGAATCGCTGCGCGCCTGGGGTTACGAGGTGACCGCGGGGCTCGGCGGCACCGGAGTGGTCGGCCAGTTGCGCTGCGGCTCGGGCGAGCGCCGGCTGGGCATACGCGCCGACATGGACGCGCTGCCGATATACGAGGACACCGGCCTGCCGTACGCCAGCAAGCTGCCCGGCAAGATGCATGCCTGCGGCCACGACGGCCATACCGCCATCCTGCTGGCGGCGGCGCGCCATCTGGCCGATACCCGACAGTTCGACGGCACGCTGAACCTCATTTTCCAGCCGGCGGAGGAGGGGCAGGGCGGCGCGGCGCGGATGATGGCCGAAGGGCTGTTCGAGCGCTTTCCCTGCGACGCGGTGTTCGCGCTGCACAACGGGCCGACACTGCCGGTGGGAAGTTTCATCGTCCAGCCCGGCGTGCTGGCGGCGTCGGCCGATATCGTCACCATCAAGCTGACCGGCAAGGGCGGCCATGGCGGCATGCCGCACACCTGCGTCGATCCCATCGTGGCGATGGCTTCCATCATCCTGTCGCTGCAGACCATCGTCTCCCGCAATTTGCCGCCGGACCAGCCCGCGGTGGTGTCCATCGGCTCGGCGCAGGCGGGCAGCGCCAGCAATGTGATTCCCGACTGCGCCCGGCTGGAACTGACGGTGCGCACTTACAACCCGGCCATCCAGCAGCAGATAGAAAGCCGGCTGCGGGAGCTGGTCAGTCTGCAGGCGCAAAGCTTCGGCGTGACGGCCGAGATCGAGTGGACGCCTGTCACTCGGGTGCTGGTCAATACGCCGGAGGAGACGCGCATCGCGCGCGAAGTGGCGGAGGCGATGGTCGGTCCGCAGGCTATCGTGCCGCTGCCGGCCGGCGCGATGGGTGGGGACGACTTCTCCTGGATGCTGGAGAAAGTGCCCGGCTGCTATGTGGTGCTGGGCAACGGCGTCGGCAGCAAGGGCGGCTGCATGATCCACAACCCCGGCTATGACTTCAACGACGAGATTCTCAGCCTTGGCGCCAGCTACTGGGCGCGGCTTGCCGAAACGTATCTGCGTTAGCGGGACCGCGCGGCGCCGGGGGGCGGCGCCGCGGCGACAATAAGCGCGAGGAGACAATAAGATGAAGCGGATGCACGGATGCGAGTCGCTGTTGTTGATGCTGCTGGCCGGCGCCGGCCATGCTGGCGAGATCACGGTCAGCACGCTGCCTTCAGGCCTGGGGGATGGATACCGTTTCGATCTGGATGGCTGGACGCTGGAAACCAAGGGCGCGATGGCGATAGGAAGCGTCTACCGGACGGAGAATCCCAACGATGTTTTCACCAACCACGCCAACGCGATGGACACCTTGAACGACGGCGATCTCAACTATCGGCGCGGCGATCTGATATCCGAATCCTGGCAGGGATACGCCCAAGGCGATCTTCGCAATGGAAGCGGCGGAGCGTTCGTCAGCGCCAAGGCCTGGTATGACTACGGCCTGATCCACCACGGGGTGCCGCATGGGCACTCGCCCAACGGCTATGCGCCCGGCGCGGCGCTGAACGACGACAAGTTCACCCAGCTGGGCCGCTTCAGCGGCGTGGCGCTGGATGACGCCTACGTGTATGGCGATTACAGCTTGGGCGATGCTTCCCTGTTGTTGAGGCTGGGGCAGCAGGTGATCCCGTGGATCACGCCCACCACCATTCTTGGCGGCATCCAGCAGGTGAATGCGATGGATTTCAACGCGCTGGGCCGCTCCGGCACCATCCCGGAAATGGTCAATATCCCCGCGCCGGCGTTCTACGCCAAGCTGAAGGCCACGTCCAAACTGACGATGGACGGCTATTACCAGTTCAAGTTCGAGCCCAACGCTTATCCCGCTTGCGGCACTTTCTACTCCGGCAGCGATTACGCCCAGCCGGGCTGCAACGCGCTGACCTTGAACGGCACGCTGCTTAGCAGACTCAAGGGCAAGGTCGTTACCACCGACCAGCAGTCGCTGGCCAACCCGCTGGACTATATCCAGCGGGCGGCGGACGACAAACCGTACGGCGGGCAGTTCGGCTTCAGCCTCAGCTACCTGTTCGACAATATCGGCTTGCTGGGGCTGTTCTACTCCAACCAGGCCAGCATGATGAGCTTCAACCAGATGATACGCACCGGCCCCGGCGTCTTTCTGCCGGCGGCGGCGAATCAGGGGCGGGCTGTTCCCACTGGAATCGCCGGCCAGTTCCTGCGCGCCTATCCGGACAACATCCACATGTACGGCGTCAATTTCCGCACCCGCTTGCCGGATGGCACCGGGGTGTACAGCGAGCTCACTTATCGGCCCAACCAGCCGGTGGCGTGGAACGGTTCCGATTTCCTGTATGGCGTGCTGGCCGGAAGCGGGCCGCTGGGCTATCTGGCGGCCACCCCGGCCGGCTACCTGGCGCGCGGTTACGATACCTTCGGCAGCAGCCAGCTCACGCTGGGCGCGTCCAAAGCGCTGGGACGGCTGTTGGGCGGAGACGCCAAACTGTCGGCCGAAGCCGGCATCAAGCATCTGTCCGGCTTGCCGGACGCCTATGTGATGCGTTACGGCCGCGTGGGCTTCGGACAGGCGCCCAGCGCGGCCACGCCCTCCTGTAACGGCACGGGGCCAAGCTGCGCGCTGGATGGTTTCGTCACCGCCAATGCCTGGGGATGGCGCACCAAGCTGGAAGAGCGCTATTACGGCGCGTTGCCCGGCTTGGATCTGATGCCGTCACTGGCGCTGGCCTACGACGTCAAAGGCTATTCGCACGATGGCCAGTTCATGGAGGGCAGGCGCAGCGCGCTGTGGCGGCTGCAGGCGGAATACCGGAAGCGCTATCAGTTCGAGCTGCTGTATCTGAAGACGGCGGGCGGCGACTACAACACGCTGCAGGACCGCAGCCTGGCGATGATCAGCGCGGGCATCAAATTCTAGGCACTGCTGACCATCGGCGGCGCGATGTTGAAAGCAGCTTCAGAATGTTTGCGTGCCGCATGCGCATTCCGTTTCTGGGGCTGTTTCCAGTTTTTGCCCGCCTTGGTCCGCGAGAGGACGAGCTGGCTATTGAGCAGAGTGGCTGCAGGAATCTGCAAGTTAATTAAATGGAATGACCGACTGATCTTCAATATGCATTGAATTGTCCGTGCAAATACTAGGTCAGTGCTTTGTACTGGATTCCCACCTCGGTTAGGCGCTATGACCAGATTATCCGATATGTGATCATCGTGGGATCGAGTCCTCTCGTGGAGCGCACGCGATCACCGAGGGAGGCGGCAGATGGGAGAGGTTTCCACTCAGGCGGGCGTGCCCGCCAATGTTTTTCGCACCGGCGGACGAATCCGCCTGGTGGATCGACAGCGCTTGTTCGGCCATGCGTCGATGACTGTCTGGCTTACCGGGCTGAGCGGCGCGGGCAAGTCCACCATCGCCTACGATCTGGAAGCGAGGCTGGTGGGCGGCGGTTTCTCCGCAGTGGTGCTGGACGGGGACAATCTGCGTCATGGCATCAACCGCAATCTGGGTTTTACCGAGGAGGACCGCCGGGAAAACCTGCGCCGGGCGGCCGAGGTGGCGCGGCTGATGAACGACGCCGGCCTGATCGTGATCTGTTCTTGCATCTCTCCGCTGCGCGGCGACCGCGAAATGGCGCGGGACATCGTCGGCGAGCGCCGTTTCGCCGAGGTTTACATCAGCACGCCGCTGGCGGTGTGCGAGGGCCGCGATTGCAAGGGCCTGTATGCCAAGGCCCGTTCCGGACAGATCGCGCATTTCACCGGCGTCTCTGCGCCTTATGAAGCGCCGGAGCAGGCGGCGCTGGCGCTGGACACCAGCGCGCTGAGCGTGGACGAGTGCGTGAGCCGGTTGTTCGGGATGGTGTTGCACTGTTGCAGCCCGGCGGCGATGGAGGAGGTCAGCCATGAATATCATATCTGATGAGGACCGGCCGCTGCCGGTGCTGATGATCCCGTTGAGGCGTTGCGGCAGCCACGCCTTGAGGCTGAGGCTCAATTTCAACTCGGATTTCTATTCGCCCTATCCGCTGCACATCGTCGACTTTATGCCGCTGCTGCCCTTGTACGGCGATTTGTCCGATGACCGCAATTACTTCCAGCTG
The DNA here is from genome assembly GCF_059047085.1 of Chromobacterium sp. INPA-IVC. Classification (NCBI taxonomy): domain Bacteria; kingdom Pseudomonadati; phylum Pseudomonadota; class Betaproteobacteria; order Neisseriales; family Chromobacteriaceae; genus Chromobacterium; species Chromobacterium sp. INPA-IVC. The sequence goes on from NZ_JBTNLS010000001.1 coordinate 133,035, forward strand.
GTGGTGGACGTGGTGGGCCTGCAAGCGGTCAGCATGGTGAAGTGGCCGGACGTGGTGTTTGATCCAGTGGAGATCTTCGAAGTGCTGTCCGGACAGACGCGCAGCGTGCACAAGGTGGCCTGGGAGCTGCTGCTGCGGGTGGGAGAGCGCCATCAAGCCCGCGTGGTGATGGACAAGTCGCTGGACAATGTTCATTACGCCGCCGAGTTGCTGGAACTGCTGCCGCAGATGCGTTTCCTCAATGTCGTGCGCGATCCGCGCGCCCAGGTGGCGTCGATCAACCGCGCCATCATCCACGACTTCGACACCATTCTCAATGTGCGGACCTGGCTCGCGGCCTACCAGGCGGCAGACAGGCTGCTGGCTGAACATCCGGACAAGGTATTGACCATACGCTACGAGGATTTCCTGACCGACCAGCAGACGGCGCTGCGCCAGGTGTGCGATTTCTTCGGCATCGCCTTCATGCCGCAGATGCTGGACATCCGCGGCTCGGCCGAGGCGGCGCAGATCGCGCAGCGCTCGGCGCTGTGGTCGTCCAATCACTTCCCGCCCATCATCGCCCACGCCGACAAGTTCAAGCAGCAGCTGTCGATGCGCGAAATCGAAATCATCGAAACCGCCTGCCGTCCCTATATGGAGCGTTACGGCTACACATTGTTGACGGACGCCAACCTGCCGGTGGATGCGAACATGGCGCTTGAAGCGGAGGAGCGTTCGCGGCAAGGACGCCAGCAAGCCTGGGAGGATCTGAAGCAGAAAAATTACCGCGATTACATCTTGCGGCAATGCAGGGCGGATTACCTGGCCAACCTGAAACTGCGCTTGTTGAGAGAGCCGCTTGCCGCGCCGCCGGAACCGGCGGCGCTGGCCAGCTAGCGGACAGGGCATGGCGGTAGCCATGCCTTTTTACAGCCGATCAATTTCTCTATTGACAGAAATTTCAGAAATTAATATCTTATCAAGCATGGAACTGACACCTGTAAGCCAAAGATTCGTGCTCCACTGGGGCGAGATGGGCACCCGCTGGGGCGTCAATCGCACTGTCGCCCAGATTCACGCGCTGCTGTTCATCAGCGGCCGCGCGATGTGCGCGGAGGAGCTGGCGGAGACGCTGAACGTCGCCCGCTCCAATGTCAGCAACAGCCTGAAGGAGCTGCAAGGCTGGAAACTGATCCGCAACGCCCATGTGTTGGGCGATCGGCGCGACCATTTCGAGACCTCCGGCGATGTTTGGGAGTTGTTCCGCATCATCGTCGCCGAACGCCAGCGGCGCGAGATCGAACCGACCTTACAGGTGCTGCGGGAATGCATGGACAGCCCGGACTTTTCCCTGGAAAGCCCGCTGGCTCAGCAGCGGATCAAGAATACCTGGCAGTTCATGGATACCTTGACCGCCTGGACGCGCGAGATGTTGAGGCTATCCACCTCCACGCTGAGCAAGGTGTTGAAGATGGGGGCTGGCATTCAGAAACTGCTGGGCCGAGGCAAGCCGGAAACAGACGAGTGAGGCGCCGAGCCGGGAAGGCGCCCGCGCGGATGCGAGCGCTGGCCAGCCGTCTGGCTTGGAATAAGTAAAATTTTTTGACCATTAATTTCTGTTTTGACAGAAATTTCAGAAATAAAGGAGATTGCCATGAGCGGATTCGTCATCGCCATGATTCTGGTGCCGGCGTTTTGCAGCATGTTGTGCTGGTTTTTGCTGGCCGATCCTTTGCGGCAGGTCACGCTAGCCCTGTGCGAGAGCGGCGAGGGCGCGCCGTTCTGGAGCCGGACTTTTCTGTTGCTGGTGTTGGCCACGCCATTGCTGACGGTGTTGTTGCTGGCGCCTGAGCAGGCGTCGGCGTCTCTGTGGCTGGATATTCGCGAAATCTTGAAGTGGGCGTTGATCGGTGTGGTGGCGCAGCTGTTGGCGCTGGTGCGGCTGGTGTGGCGCCAGGTGGCTTTCAGCCGGCCTAAGGCTGCTGAATCGGCGCCGTCAGCCATCGCCGATCATGCCGGAGCGTCGCAATGAAGATACTGCTGCTGGGCGGCAACGGGTTTATCGGCCGGAGACTGTCGGCTAGGCTGATCGAGGCGGGACATGAGCTGTCGGCGCCGTCCCGCGCCGAATTGGATCTGGCGCGCCCGGATCAGGATTGGACCGCCTGGCTGGACGGGACGGAGGCGGTCGCCAATCTGGCCGGGGCATTTCGTCAAGGGCGGTCCGGCGGGTTGGAGGCTGTTCACCATCATGGCCCGTTGCGTCTGGCCGGATTGGCGAAAAAATACGGCGTCCGGCGTTGGGTGCAATTGTCGGCCTTGGGCGCCGCGCCGGATGCCGCCACGCTGTTTCTGGCCAGCAAGGGCAGGGGCGATGCGGCGCTGCTGGATGGCGGGCTGGATGCCGCTGTCGCGAGACCTTCGCTGGTGTATGGCGCGGATGGCGTCAGCAGCCGCCTGCTGATGCGCTTGGCGCGGCTGCCGTTATGGTTTTTGCCCGATGGCGGCCGGCAACTGATCCAGCCGGTGGCGGCGGCTGACGTGGCCGAAGGCTTGCATCGGCTGATCGAAGGCAGGATTCGCGGCGCGGTGGATTTCGTCGGCGGGGAGGAGGCGACGCTGGCCGATTATCTGCGGCGGCTGCGCAGCTTGCAGGGCCTGGGGTCGGTAGAGCGGGTCCAGGCCCTGCCCGGCTGGCTGGCGGATGGCCTGGCCTCTTGCTGCGGCCGCATTCCGGGCAGTCTGCTGGACCGCGATAGCCTGCGCATGCTGCGCCAAGGCTCGACCGCCGACCCGGCCGCTTTCGCCGCGCTGCTCGGCCGTTCGCCGCTGTCGTTCAGGCAATTCGGGGAGGTGGTATGAAAGCCTCGCGACGGATGGTGGAGCTGTCGTTGGCCGCTTTGTGGCTGTGGAGCGGCGTGCAGCCGCCGCTGACGGCCTGGGATGAATCGATCGCCATGCTGGCGCGGCTGGGGCTGCCGCAGGCTGCGCTGGGGCCGTTGTTTCTTGCGTCCTGCGCGCTGGACGTGTCGTTCGCGGCATGGATAGCCTGGCGGCCCAGCGTCTGGGCGTGGCGGTCGCAGGCCCTGGTCGTGCTGTTTTACAGCGTGGTGGTGGCGGTGGTCTTGCCGGAAAACTGGCTGCACCCTTTCGCGCCGCTGGTGAAAAATCTGCCCATTCTGGCGATGCTGCTGTGGCTGGGCGCAAACCGGGAAGAAACGCAATGAATGCTTATCTGATCGTCAAAACCTTGCATATCCTGTCCGCCACGCTGATGGTGGGCGCCGGTTTCGGTTCGGCTTTCTACATGTTCTTCGCCAATCGCGGCGGCAAGGTGGCGGCGCAGGCCGAAGTGGCGAGGCTGGTGGTGCGGGCCGATTGGTGGTTCACCACGCCGGCAGTGGTTTTCCAGCCCTTGTCGGGGCTGTGGCTGGTGCATCAGGCCGGCTGGCCGTTAACCATGTCCTGGCTGGCGTGGGCGATCGGCTTGTTTCTGTTCGCCGGCGCGTGCTGGCTGCCGGTGGTATGGCTGCAAATCCGGATGGCGGGCATGGCCCGCGACGCGGCGGAGGCCGGCCAGGCCTTGCCGGCGCGCTACTGGCGTTTCGCCCGGATCTGGGAGTGTCTGGGCTATCCGGCCTTCTGCGCGATGCTGGCGGTGTATTTCCTGATGGTGTTGAAGCCGGACTGGTCGTGAACGAGCGGCGCGGTTGTCATCTGACGAGAGACCGAGGGCAAGACCTTCCTGGGCGGCCACGGTCTCCTTTTAGGTGGATTGCTAGTGGAGAAGCTTCATCAGCAGCGTGGCCAGCACGATCATGGCCGCTCCGCCGATGCGGGTCGAGATTTGGGCGAAGGGCATCATGTCCATCCGGTTGGCGGCCGACAGGATCGCCACATCGCCGGTGCCGCCCAGGCCGCTATGGCATGCGGTGACAATGGCTGAGTCAACGGGATACATCTGTAGCAAGAAGCCGATGCCGAAGCCGCTGGCCACCATGGCCAGCACGATCAGCGAGCAGAGCAGAAAGTACCCGGGGGTGACGGACGCGACCATCTGGCTCCACGGAACGAAGAGGGTGCCCAATCCAACCAGGATGGCGTAGGTCAGATTGCTCGTCATGAACTGATACATCTGGTAGGCGCCCAGCGCCATTTGCGTCGGCATCACCTTGCTCACCTTGACCAGGGCGGCTGTGACAATCATCAGGATCGGTCCCGGGATGCCGGTTATCGGAGCCAATAAAGACCCTAGAGTGAAAAAAGAACAGGTCAGGAGCAAGCCGCTTCCCATCAAGCTCAAATTGATCGGCGCCTCATGCCGCGCAGCCAGCAAGTCTTTATCCTCTCCCGTTTTAACCAGCATGCCATTGCCGCTGAGCCGCGGCCGTTTCTTGCCATAGAAATTGAGCAGGCCGGCCAGCAAGATGGCGACGACATTGCCGATCAGGGCCGCGGGGATCAGCGTGGCGACTATCTGCGACTGCGGGATTTGAGTGATTTCGGCATAGCCGATGGAAAGGGGCAGGATGCCCTCGCCGATGCCGCCGCCAAGAATGGGAATGACGATGTAGAAGAAGGTGTGCCAAGGGGTGTAGCCAAACAATAGGCCGACGGCTATTCCGGCGGCCACCGCTCCCAATGTTCCCACCAGCAGCGGGATGAACATCCGCAAAAAGCCTTGCACCAAAACCTTGTGGCTCATGCCGAGAATGCTGCCGACCACCAGGCATGAAATGTAGAGGTATTGCAGGTTGGCGGTCTTCATCGCCGTGGTCAGGGCTTTCAGCATGTCGGGGTCAAACAGTTTGTATCCCAGCAATGCCGAGGGGACGAATAAGCAGAGGATGGCCGAGCCGCCGATATGCTTGAGCACAGGAATCTTTTTGCCCAGCTCCCCCAGCAGAAAGCCGGACAACATCATGACGGCCAGGCCGCCGATCAGGTCGTTCGGCAGGCGATGCGCGATGGCCGCGGCGACAACGATGGCGGCGAGCGACAGATAAAGCGGCAAGGGCAGCGGTCCGATGCGCATGGCCATCAACTTGCTCCAGAATCCGTTGCCGGCCGGCTGGTTTGTAACGGTTTCCTCTATCTGCATTTCTGTCTCCTCTTATTTGCGTGATGGCGCCGCCGGGCCGGTGGCCTGGCAGGGCGCCCCGCTTACGCCAAACGGTTTTTTGTCGTGGAGGCGATGTCTTTCAGCCATGGCCGTTGCTGCCAATGCTTGGCGGCGAAAGCATGGATCTGGTCTTGCATGGCCAAAGTCGCGCCTATCATGTCCAGGCCTTGCAGAAACATCCGGCGATGGCGCTCGGACAGCGAGAAAGACGCCGTCAGGCTCTTGCTTCGCACGCTCATCGATGCGACATCGATCACCAACTGGCTGTTTTCCGGCCTGGAGACATCGACCAGAATGGCTTCGACATCGGCCTCATTCAGCGCCGCCAGCAACAGGCCGTTGTTCATCGCGTTCGAATAGAAAATCTCGCCGAAGCTGGGAGCGATCACCGCCTGGATGCCGTATTGCCGCAAGCCCCAGACCGCATGTTCGCGACTGGATCCGCAGCCGAAATTGGGGCCGGCGACCAGGATCTTGGCCGCCGCATATTCCGGCCGGTTGAGAACGAATTCGGGCCGGGGTTTCCCATCCGGGTCGAAGCGCATGTCGTATAGCAGACCGTCGGCCAGGCCCGCTTTGTCGATGCGGCGCAAGAATTGCTTAGGCATGATCTGGTCGGTGTCCAGATTGCTGATAGGCAGAGGTGCGGCCATGCCTTCGATGCGGCTTTGAATGGTCATGCTTGCGCTCCCAATTTGCGGACGTCGGTGATGCGTCCGGTCACGGCCGCCGCCGCGGCCATCGCCGGGCTCATCAGGTGGGTGATCGCGTCCCGGCCTTGGCGGCCTTCGAAATTGCGATTAGTGGTGGAGGCGCAGCGCTCGCCGGGGCTGAGGATGTCGTCGTTCATCGCCAGGCACATCGAGCAGCCGGGTTGGCGCCATTCAAAGCCGGCTTCGATGAACAGCCGCGCCAGCCCTTCCTGTTCGGCCTGGCGGCGTACTTCGCCGGAGCCCGGCACGATCATGGCGCGCACCGAAGGGGCCACGCTTCGTCCGCGCACTATCTCTGCGACGGCGCGCAAATCTTCGATGCGGGCATTGGTGCAAGAGCCGATGAAGACGCGCTGGATGGGCAAGCCTTCCAGTTGGGCGCCTTCGGCCAGCCCGACATAGCGCAGCGCCCGCTGCATGGTGAGCCGGCCAGCGCCCTCCGGGGCGGACGAGACAATGGGGATGCGGCCGGAGATCGGGATGGATTGATCGGGGCTGGTGCCCCATGTCACATAGGGTTCAACCTCGCTGGCCTGGAATTCAAGCTCAAGGTCGAAGCGGGCGCCGGCATCGCTGCGCAGGGCGCGCCAGTCCGCTTTTGCGGCCTCCAGCATCGCGCCGGCCAGGTCTGGACAATGGCTTGCGACGTAGTCAAGCGTCAGCGCATCCGGCGCGATCAGGGCGCCGCGTGCGCCGGCCTCGACCGCCATATTGCACAGCGTCATCCGCGCTTCCACCGTCAGCGATTCAATGGCCTCGCCGCAGAACTCGACCACATAGCCGCGGGCGCCATGCGCGCCGATCCGGTTGGTGATCAGCAGGATCAGGTCTTTGGCGGTGGTGCCGGACGGCAGGCGGCCGGCAATATGGATGCGCATGGTTTGCGCGAGGCGATATACCAGGGTTTGGGTTGCCAATACATGTTCGACCTCGGTAGTGCCGATCCCGAAGCCCAAGGCTCCCAACGCGCCATAGGTCGTGGTGTGGCTGTCTCCGCAGAGGACGACCATGCCCGGGCGAATCATGCCCAGTTCCGGCGCGATCACATGCTCGATGCCCTGGAAACGGTCGTTGGCATCGAACAGCGGGATGCCGTGGAGGCCGCAATTCTTCTTTAGATTCGAGGCCTGCAAGGCCGAGTTCGGTTCCTCAATGACGCGAATCGCCACCGGGTGGGTGGGAATGATGTGGTCGACCACCGCCACGTTCTGGCTGGGCCGCAAGACGCTACGGCCGGCCTCGGCCAAGCCAGCGAACGCTTGCGGGCTGGTGTATTCGTTCATGATGTGCAGATCGGCGTAGAGCAGCACGTTCTGGGGATCCAACTGCGCCACCGTGTGGGTTTCGACCAGCTTCTGATAAAGCGTTTTGGATGGGGTTTGCAATGCGGCCACTTCTGTCTCCCGGTGAGCCTGAAAGCGAGTCGGCTTCCTTTGGAGGCAAGTTAGTGGATTGCAAATTTCTGTACAATAATTGAAATATCAAACTGTTTTTAACTTGAACGCAAAAATGAACTCCGTATCCGACGTCGCTTTTTTCCTGGAAGTCGTGAAGGCGGGCACCCTGTCCGGGGCGGCGCAAGAGCTTGGCGTGTCCACCGCCGCCGTCAGCCGGCGCTTGGCCAATCTTGAGGCTAGGCTCGGCATCAGGTTGCTGAACCGCACGACGAGACGGACGGCCGTCACGTATGAGGGCGAGTTGTATCTGGCGGAGGGGAAAAAGATTCTTGGGGAGCTGGAGGAGTTGGAGCAAAGGCTTGCCAGCGCCCAATCCGTCCCGAAAGGGTTGTTGCGCGTCAATGCGACTTTCGGTTTCGGCCGGCAATTCATCGCCCCGGCCATCGCGGATTTCGTCGAGATTTATCCCGATGTCGACGTTCAGCTATCCCTGTCGGACCGGCCGGCTAATCTGATCGAAGAAGGATTCGATGTCTGCATCCGCTTCGGCGACCTGCCGGATGCTCGAACCACGTCTAGGAAAATCGCCAGCAATCGCCGTCTGCTATGTGCATCGCCCGCTTATCTGGAACGTTTCGGCGTCCCGGCTTCCCCGATGGACCTGCAGCGCCACCGCTGCATCGTGATCCGGGAGAGCGATGAGACCTACGGCGCCTGGCACCTGCATTCAGGGGCCGCGCAAGCCAATGTGAAGGTTCGCGGGACGGTCTCGACCAACGATGGAGAAGCGGCGGTCAGCTGGGCATTGCGGGGGCTGGGGATATTGCTGCGCTCGGAGTGGAATGTCGCGCCTTATCTGCGCTCGGGACGGCTGCGGGAAGTGCTAGGAGACTGGCGGCTTCCGGCAGCCGACATTCACGCGGTCTATCCGATGAAGAACAACCTGTCGGCGAAAGTCCGGGCTTTCGTCAGTCATCTGGATAAGCACTTTGAGCCCTATCGGCCCAGGGAGGACGGCAAGAGCGGCTGGTAGCTTCTGCAAATGGGCAGTTTTTAACTGTTTGATAAGAAATGAATTTTATTTTCTATCTGTGATTGTTTCCACAGATTTGCCCCTGCTTTGTCATGCCAATGCCGCTCCACTACTGGTAGTGCTTGCTTGTTTCTTGAGCGCATCAACACGCGCCACAAGTTGGCTTGGATCTACCATCGTAGACATCGCTAGGTGGTTACGACCCCAAATAGCGCTATCCGTGGCATGGAATAAGCAGAGCGACATCATGGAGGGATTGGTAAACGTCATAAATAAAAGGGCTCAAATATGAGCTTGCTAGGTTAAGGAAATAGGCCTAGTCTGTTTGAATGGATTTCAAAGTTATTTATGCAATTCGTCGTGGATGCGGCCAGCCTACATTTTTCAAGATCACAAATTTCGTTGACAATTGAAAAGTAATCTGTGCAAAATCGACCTGCAAGATTTTCAAGCGTCATATCTATCGATACCTCGTTGCCCACCTAATTGGTCTTCATTGTTTCCTTATCTATTCCTTGATTATCATGCCTTTGGCAATTTCATGCCCTTACCGACACAAGGAGTACATTATGGAAACCGGTACCGTTAAATTTTTCAACGACGCAAAAGGTTTTGGTTTCATCACCCCTGACAATGGTGGCGATGATCTGTTCGCTCATTTTTCTGAAATTCGCGCTGATGGATTCAAATCCCTGCATGAAGGCCAAAAAGTGAGCTACACCCGAGCCATGGGCCAAAAAGGTCCGGCAGCATCCGGCATTCAGCCGCTCTAATCATTGCTGCTATCAAAAAGGCCCCTGAATGGGGCCTTTTTTTTGCCTGGGTCTTTTGCTTTTGGCAAGAAGTGGCGAAATAGAGCGTGAAAAAGCCGCCAAACCTTTGGTTTTGGCGGCTTTGCAATCTGATCAGATGCCGGCGTTGACGATGTCTTCGCGCGTCAGCAGGAAGACGAAGCCATCGCCGCTCTGCGTTTCCATCCACATGAAGGGCAGGGTGGGGAAGCATTCTTCCAGCATGTCGCGGTTGTGGCCGATTTCCACCAGCAGCACGCCGCGCTCATTGAGGAATTCCGGCGCGCGGCGCAGGATTTCGCGGGTGGCGTCCAGGCCGTCTTCGCCGGAGCCGAGCGCGATTTCCGGCTCGTGCAGATATTCTTCCGGCAGCTCCTCCACCGATTCGGCGTCGACGTAGGGCGGGTTGGAGATGATCAGGTCGTATTTTTCCTCAATCCCCTCGAACATGTCGGTATGGATCAGGTTGACGCGGTCCTGCAGGCCGTAGTGCTCGACGTTGACCGCAGCCACTTCCAGCGCGTCCAGCGAGATATCGACAGCGTCGACCTCAGCGTCCGGATAGTGGCTGGCCAGTTGGATGGCCAGGCAGCCGGAGCCGGTGCACAGGTCCAGCGCGCGGTGCACCAGTTCCGGGTGCTCGATCCACGGCGCCAGCGGCTCGCCCAGCAGTTCGTAGATGAAGGAGCGCGGCACCAGCACGCGTTCGTCGACATAGAAGTTGAACTCGCCCTGCCAGGCTTCGTTGGTGAGGTAGGCAACCGGCACCTTGTCCTCGGCGCGGCGGCGGATCAGCTCCACCACGCGTTCCACTTCCTCGGGCAGCAACCGAGCGTCCAGATAGGGCTCCAGCGCATCGATCGGCAGTTGCAGCGCGGACAGGATCAGGTAGGCCGCTTCGTCGTGCGCGTTGTGGGTGCCGTGGCCATAGGTGAGCTCGGCCTCGTTGAATCGCGTTACGGCGAAGCGCAGCAGGTCGCGCGCGGTGGTGAAGTGGCTGGCGGCCAGTTGGTACATGGGTTTCCTTTCAATGCAACGGGGACATGGATGCACCATGTCCCCTGACAGCGTAGTTCATGGGCCGCCGGGCGGCCCGGTCCTGCTTTAGAACGGTAGCTTGGCGTCGGTGGCGGTGGCCAGCACGCGGCGGAAGTCGCCCTTGATGCGTTCCAGCGCCTCCTCGGTGTCGGCTTCGAAGCGCAGCACGATCACCGGCGTGGTATTGGATGCGCGGGCCAGGCCGAAGCCATCCTTGTACTCTACGCGCAGGCCGTCCAGCGTGTTCACCTCTTCGGCGCCGTCGAACTTGGCGGACTCCTGCAGCTTGGAGATCAGCGCGTGGTTCTCGCCTTCCTTGGCCATCTTCAGGTTCAGCTCGGGAGTGGAGACGGCATTGGGCAGCGCGTTCAAGAGTTCGCTCGGATCTTCGACGCGGGACAGCACTTCCAGCAGGCGGGCGCCGGTGTAGATGCCGTCGTCGAAGCCGTACCAGCGCTCTTTGAAGAACACGTGGCCGCTCATTTCGCCGGCCAGCAGCGCGCCGGTTTCCTTGATCTTGGCCTTGATGAAGCTGTGGCCGGTGCGCGCCATCACCGGCACGCCGCCGTTCTTCTTGATCCAGGGCTTCAGCAGGCGAGTGGACTTGACGTCGAAGATCACCTTGGCCTTGGGATTGCGGTCCAGCACGTCGGCCGCGTACAGCATCAGCTGGCGGTCCGGCCAGATGATGTTGCCGTCCTTGGTGACCACGCCCAGGCGGTCGCCGTCGCCGTCGAAGGCCAGGCCGATCTCGGCGTCGGTCTTCTGCAGCGCCTCGATCAGGTCCTTCAGGTTTTCCGGCTTGGCCGGGTCCGGGTGGTGGTTCGGGAAATTGCCGTCCACGTCGCAGAACAGCTCGCGCACCTTGCAGCCCAGGCGGCGGTACAGCAGCGGGCCGAAAGCGCCGGCGACGCCATTGCCGCTGTCCACCACGATGTTCAGCGGGCGTTCCAGCTTGATGTCGGAGGTGATGCGTTCCAGATAGGCTTCCGCGATGTCTTCGGTGCCGTAGCCGCCTTCGCCTTCGGCGAGGTCGCCGTCGACGATGCGCTGATAGAGTTTCTGGATGTCCTCGCCGGCCAGGGTATCGCCGGCCAGCATCATCTTGAAGCCGTTGTAGTCGGGCGGATTGTGGCTGCCGGTCACCATCACGCCGGACAGGGTGCCCAGCTGGTGGGCGGCGAAGTACAGCATCGGGGTGGCGACGCGGCCGACATCGATCACGTCCACGCCGGCGGCGCGGATGCCTTCGGCCAGCGCCTCGCTCAGCTCGGGGCCGGACAGGCGGCCGTCGCGGCCGATCACGATGGCCTTGACCTTGCGGGCGATGGCTTCCGAGGCCACGGCCTGGCCGATTTGCCGCGCGACGGCGGCGGTCAGGGTTTTGCCGACGATGCCGCGGATGTCATACGCTTTGAAGATATCTTTGGATATTTTGTTCATGATGGCTTTGACGCGATATGAGGTTGGAGGGCGGAGGTGCGCCGCCCCGCTGGGGAGTCAGCCGCCGAGCTTCTGGCTCAAGGCGACCAACTGCTGTAATTTCTGCTTGGCTTTGCCGCTGTCCAAGGCTTCGCGCGCCATGGTAACACCGTCGGCCAGGCTTGGGGCGATATCGGCGGTGTAAATCGCCGCGCCGGCGTTGAACAGCACGATGTCGCGGGCGGGTCCCGGCTGGCCGTCCAATACCGACAGCAGGCGATCGCGGGATTGTTCGGCGGTGTTGGCGCGCAGGTCTTTCAGCTCGCAGGCGGCGAGGCCGAATTCGCCTGGCTCCAGCTGGTATTCCAGTATCTCGCCATTCTTGAGTTCCGCCACCATGCTGGGACCGGACAGTGTCAATTCGTCCAGGCCGTCGCTGCCGTGGACGACCATCACGTGCTTGCTGCCCAGTTGCTTCAGCACGCGGGACTGGATGCCCACTAGATCGGGGTGGAACACGCCCATCAACTGGTTGTCGGCGCCGGCCGGATTGGTCAGCGGCCCCAGGATGTTGAAGATGGTGCGCGCGCCCAGTTCCTTGCGGATCGGCGCCACGTGTTTCATCGCGCTGTTGTGGTTGGGCGCGAACATGAAGCCCAGGCCGATCTCGTCCAGGCACTGTCCCACTTGCTCAGCCGTCAGTTGCAGGTTGACGCCTAGCAGCTCCAGCACGTCGGCGCTGCCGGAGCTGGACGATACCGAACGGCCGCCATGCTTGGCTACGCGCGCGCCGGCGGCCGAGGCGACGAAGGCCGCGGTGGTGGAAATGTTGAAAGTGTGGGACTTGTCGCCGCCGGTGCCGCAGGTGTCCACCAGATGGTTGCGGTTGGACACCGGCACGTGGGTGGAGAATTCGCGCATCACGGTGGCGGCCGCGGCGATTTCCGACACCGACTCCACCTTGACCCTGAGGCCGATGAGGATGGCGGAAGTTTGCGCCGGCGTCAGTTCGCCGCGCATGATCTGGCGCATCAGAGCCAGCATTTCTTCGTAGAACAGTTCGTTGCCGTCGATCAGGCGGTTCAGCGCCGCTTGCGGGGTGATCATGTGGATTTCCTATCAGCTGTGGCGGGCGAGGTCGGCCAGCCTTTGCGTGTCGAGGTCGATTTCGCAGGCCAGCCGGGCGCGGGCCGCGCCGTTGCCGCTGGCGTAGCTGGCTTCCACCCAGTCGCAGTGCTGGCGGCGGTAGTCGCGGTAGGACTGGCGGGCGCGGCGCAGTTCGCGCGCGGCGTGGAAGCGGCCGTCGGTGGCGGCGTCCAGCTTGCGCATCGCGTCCAGCGCCTTGTCTTCCTGGGCGGTGAGCTGGCGGCCAGTTTCGCCGTGCCGTTGCTGCAGGCAGGCGGCGACGGCGGGACTGTCGGCCTTGCTTTGCTCGCAATCGTCCAGCGCGCCGGACCAGGCGGGGGAGGCCAGCAGGACGCCGAGCAGCAGCGGCGTCAATCGCATCAGGCGAATTCCTTCAGGAAGTTGTCCAGCATGCGGTGGCCATGCTCGGTGAGAATGGATTCCGGGTGGAACTGCACGCCCTCGATGGGCAGCGTCTTGTGGCGCACGCCCATGATCTCGCCGTCGTCGGTCCAGGCGGTGACTTCCAGGCAGTCCGGCAGCGTTTCGCGTTCGATCACCAGCGAGTGGTAGCGGGTGCAGGTGACCGGATTGGGGAGGCCATGGAACATGCCTTTGTCCAGATGGCTGACCGGCGACACCTTGCCGTGCATCAGTTGCTTGGCGTGGACGACCTTGCCGCCGAAAGCCTGGCCTATGCCCTGGTGGCCCAGGCATACGCCCATGATGGGCAGCTTGCCTGCGAAGTGCAGGATGGCCGGCACTGATACGCCGGCTTCGTTGGGCGTGCAGGGGCCGGGGGAGACCACCAGGTATTTTGGCTTCAGTTCTTCGATCTGCTGCAGGGTGATTTCATCGTTGCGGAACACCTTCACGTCCTGGCCCAGCTCGCCGAAGTACTGCACCAGGTTGTAGGTGAAGGAATCGTAATTGTCGATCATCAATAGCATGTTTGGCTTAATTCCTTGATTTTGCTGAATTCATAGTATTGCCGGCTATTTGATACCCCCGTTCATACCCCCAGTTTCGCTGGCTAGCGATGGACATTGCTCGGAGGGTGGGTTGCCAACACTATACCCCATAGTCGGCCGTCGCCGTCACCCCCGGAATCCGGCTTTGCCCCTCGGTGTCGCGGATGCTTATTTGGCGCTGCGGTTCAGCTGGTCGCCATAGCGCTCCATCCAGCCCGCCAGTTGCTGCAGCGGTTGCTGCAGCGTGCTGCCCAGCGCGGTGATCTGGTATTCGACGCGGGGCGGAACCTCGGCGTAAACCGTGCGCCGCACCAGGCCGCGCTGTTCGAAGGCGCGCAGCTGGCGGGTGAGCTCCTTCTGGGTGATGGTGCCGACCGCGCGCTGCAGTTCGCCGAAACGCACCGGTCGATCCATTACGATCAGGCGGTAGAGGATGGGGATCGCCCATTTGCCGGCGATCAGGTCGACGAATTGCAGCATCGGACAGGTGCTGGCCGAGGTGGTTTCCTGCAGGTTTTTCAGCGCCATGATGAATCATTAGTATCAATTTGCTACCTACTATACATTGCATACCCATGGATATGAAATGTCCGCCATGGCAAATCCCAGGAGGGCTCGATGAGGCGGCGGGAAGGAGAGTGGCCGTTGAGAGCGGACAGAGCAGGCGGCGTTGGCTTGAAACTCCAGGCAGCCTCGCATTGCCAATATGACGTTCGTGTTTATCGGCGATAGAATGGTCGGCATCAAAATGGAAGCGTCGCCTCATGAATGATCCCAAACCTGCCGTCCTGCGCGCCGCTGCAGCAAGCGAGGACGTGCGCTTGCGCCGCCGCGCGCTGCTGGCCGCAAGCGGCGCCCACGCGGTCCACGACGGCCTAACTGACCTGGTCTACGTGCTGCTGCCCATCTGGCAGGCGCAATTCGGTATCGGCTACGCGATGGTTGGCCTGCTGCGCGGCGCGTATTCCGGCGCGATGGCCGGCTTCCAGCTGCTGGCCAGCCGGCTGGCCAGGCGCTGGGGACGCAAGCGCATGCTGGTTGGCGGCACCGCGCTGGCGGGCATGGCCTATCTGTTGGCCGGCCAGGCGGGCGGCCTGGCGGTCCTGCTGCTGGCCTTGGCGCTGGGCGGCTTGGGCGCCAGCGTCCAGCATCCGCTGGCGTCTTCGCTGGTGGCGGACAGCCATGAGGCGGGCGGCGGCTCGCGGCAGGCGTTGGCGCAATACAATTTCGCCGGCGATATCGGCAAGACGCTGATCCCGGCGTTGACAGGCTTGCTGCTGACGGTGGCGAGCTGGCGGCTCAGCGTCAGCCTGATGGGTTTGCTGGGCTTGGCGGCGGCCGGGTTGCTGTGGCGACTGGTTCCGGACCGTTTGCCAAGCGCCGCGGCAAAGTCGGCGGCGCGCGCGGCGGGCAAGGGCTCGAGCGGCGGCTTGCGCGCCTTGCTGGCCACCGGCGCGATAGACAGCGCGGCGCGGATGGGCTTTCTGACTTTTCTCCCCTTCCTGCTGCAGAGCAAGGGGGCGGGTACGGCGGGCATCGGTTTGGCGCTGTCGCTGTTGTTCGTCGGCGGCGCGTTCGGCAAGCTGTTCTGCGGCTATCTGGGCGCGCACGTCGGCATGGTCAGGACGGTATGGCTGACCGAGGGGATGACCGCGCTGCTGATCGCGGCCAGCCTGGTTTTGCCGCTGTTTGGAACCATGGCGATGCTGCCCTTGCTGGGCCTGGCGCTGAACGGCACTTCGTCGGTGCTGTACGGCACGGTGCCGGAGCTGGCCGATGTCAGCGGGCGGGAACATGCGTTCGCCTTGTTCTACACCGGCACGATAGGCGGCGGCGCATTGTCGCCGGTGCTGTTCGGCCGTTTGGGCGATCTCGCCGGCGTGCCGACGGCGATGCTGGCGCTGTCGGCCTTCCTGCTGCTGACGCTGCCCTTGTCCTGGCGGGTGGGCAGGGACCTGGGTGCGTAAAAAAACGCCGGCATGAGCCGGCGTTTTGGGTTGGAAAGGTCAGGCGTCCAGCCCGTCCCGCACCATTTGAGCGGCGCGCAGCACCGCGCGCGCCTTGTTCTGCGTTTCCTGCCATTCCGATTGCGGCACCGAGTCGGCGACGATGCCGGCGCCGGACTGCACGTAGAGCATGCCGTTCTTCAACACCGCGGTGCGGATGGCGATGGCGAGATCCATGTCGCCGTTGAAGCCCAGGTAGCCCACTGCGCCGCCGTAGACGCCGCGTTTGGTCGGCTCGAACTCGTCGATGATCTGCATCGCCCGCACTTTGGGCGCGCCGGACAGCGTGCCGGCCGGAAAGGTGGCCTTGATCACGTCGATATTGCTGATCTTGCGGTCCACCTGGCCCTCCACGTTGGACACGATGTGCATCACGTGGGAATAGCGCTCGATCGCCATATTGTCGGTGATTTTCACGGTGCCGATGTCGGCGACGCGGCCGACATCGTTGCGGCCCAGGTCCATCAGCATCACGTGCTCGGCGATTTCCTTGGGATCGGCCAGCAGCTCGGCCGCCAGCGCTTCGTCGTGCTCGCGGCTATGGCCACGGGGGCGGGTGCCGGCGATCGGACGCACGGTCACGGTTTCGCCTTCGCGCCGCACCAGGATTTCCGGCGACGCGCCCACCACGTGGAAGTCGTCGAAGTGATAAAAGAACATGTACGGCGACGGGTTGAGGTTGCGCAGCGCGCGGTACAGCGCGATCGGCGAGCCGTGGTAGGGCTGCTGCATGCGCTGGGCCAGCACTACCTGCATGATGTCGCCGTCGTGGATATAGCGCTGACAGGACGCCACGGCTTCCTTGAACGCGTCCTCTCCGTATTCCGATACCGCCTCGCCTTCATGGGGCTGTGGCAGCGACAGCGGGATGGCCAGCGGCTCGCGCAGCTTGGCGCGCAGCTGGGCCAGCCGCGCCTTGGCTTTCTGCAGCGCGTTGGGCACTTCGGGATCGGCGTAAACCACCAGGTAGAGCTTGCCGGACAGGTTGTCCACCACGGCGATTTCTTCCGACAGCATCAGCAGAATGTCCGGCGTGCCCACCGGGTCCGGTTTCTGGACGTCGGCCAGGCGACGCTCCACATAGCGTATGGTGTCGTAGCCGAAGTAGCCGACCAGACCGCCGGAATAGCGCGGCAGGCCGGGCAACTCCGGGATGCGGAAACGGTGCTGGAAGGCTTCGATGAAGGCCAGCGGGTCGCCGTCGTGGCGCTCTATCACCTTGTCGCCGCATTCCACCTGCACCCGCTGGCTGTTGACGCGCAAGCGGGTGTCGGCCGGCAGGCCGATGATGGAATAGCGGCCGTGGCGCTCGCCGCCCACCACCGATTCCAGCAGGTAGCTGTACGGCTGGTTGGCGAGCTTCAGGTAGATGGACAGCGGGCTGTCCAGGTCGGCCAGCAGTTCCTGGGTGACGGGGATGCGGTTGTAGCCGGCGGCGGCCAGCTGGTCAAACTCTTGCGCTTGCATGCGGTTCTTCCTGTGTCTTGTCAGTTTGGGCGGGGTCGTGCGGGGCGTGGTCCGGGCGACGCCATCGCCAGCTGGCGGGGCAGGGAAGAAAGGCCATGGGCGTTTGAGTTCCTTCAGGGTTGACGGGATTCAGTCATTCTTCATCAAATCGTAGAGCTCGGCAACACTGTTTACCGTCAGGTCCGCGCCCAGCGTGGACGCGTCGGCGTAGCCGTAGCTGACGGCGATGGCCGCGCTGCCGGCTGCGCGCGCGGCGGCCACGTCGTTGGCGGAGTCGCCCACCATCGCCAGTTCCTGCGGCTGAATCCCCAGCACCTGGCAGCAATGCAGCAGCGGCAGCGCCGATGGTTTCTTCTCCGGTAGCGTATCGCCGCCGAGGATCAGGCTGAACAGGTCGCGCAGGCCCAGTTGCTCGGTTAATGGCACGGCCAGGCGTTCGGATTTATTGGTGATCATGACCAGCGGCAGCTTGAGGGCGCGCAGCAGGGCGAGGCCGTCCAGCACGCCGGGATAGACCGTGGTGCGGACCGCCAGACGCTCGCTGTAGCGCTGGACGAAGAAGCGGTAGCCGCGCTCCCACAGCGGGCCGTCGGCCTCGGCGTGGCGCTCGTCGGTGATGGCGCGGTGCACCAGGCTGGCGATGCCGTCGCCGACGTGGCTCTTGATCCGTTCGGGATCGAGCGGCGGCAGGCCCAGGTGCTCGCGCATCGCGTTGGCGGCGTCGGCGAGATCGGGAATGGAGTCGACCAGGGTGCCGTCCAGATCGAAGGCGACGGCTTTGATGTGCTTGAGATTCATATGTCTGCTTTGCTGCCGCGGCCGGCGGGCCGCGGCGGAATGGGTGATGCGGAGTGCCTAGAGCTCGCGGATGTCGACGACTTGCAACTGGCCGAAGGCTGGCGAAACCAGATAGTCGACGATCTTGCGCGCGGCGTCGCCCGGGCTGCTCAGCGCGCCGTCGGACTTCAGCGCGTCGAAGCGGGCCTTCTGTGGAAACTGGCCCTCGTCGCTGGCGCGGATATTGCCCTGCATGTCGGTGTCCACCACGCCAGGGTACAGCGCGACGATGCGCGCCGGATTGGCCTTGCCTTCCTGCTCCACGGCCACGCTGCGGCTGAAGTGATCCAGGCTGGCCTTGGTGGCGCAGTACACGCTCCAGCCCGGGTAGGCCTTGGCGGCGGCGCCGGAGGAGATGTTCAGGATGCGGCGGCGCGCCGGCAGATGATCGGTGGCGGACAGCAGAGCGTCTGTCGCCAGCAGCGGCGCGGTGACGTTGACGGCGACAGCTTTCACCACCTCGTCGGCCGGATAATGGCCGGCCTGGGCGATGGGCGTCACCACGCCGGCGTTGTTGATCAGCGTGATCGTCGCGCACTCCGGCAGCGGCAACTGCTGCAAAGCCGTGTGGACCGAGGCGGCGGCCTGCGCGGCGTCTGCCAGGTCGGCGTTGACGGCCAGCAGCCGCTCCGGATGGCGGGCGGCCAGCCCTTCCAGCGCTGGGCCGGCGTTGCGGGCGATGCCGACGACGAAATAGCCGTCGCTCAGCAGCGTTTCGCAGATGGCGTAACCCAGGCCGCGCGAGGCGCCGGTGACGATGAATGCATGCATTGCTTTACCCCTTGATGGTGGCGGAGGCCAGCCGCGCTCTCATGCCTGGACGCGGGCCAGCTCGGCGCGCATCGCGTCGATGACGGCCTTGTAGTCTTTCTGGCCGTAGATGGCGGAGCCGGCCACGAAGGTGTCGGCGCCGGCGGCGGCCACTTGGGCGATGTTGTCCACCTTGACGCCGCCGTCCACTTCCAGCCAGATTTCGCCGCCGCGCTTGGCGGTGTATTCGTCGATGCGCTGACGGACCTGCCGGATCTTTTCCAGCGCGTGCGGAATGAACGATTGTCCGCCGAAGCCCGGGTTCACCGACATGATCAGGATCATGTCCAGCTTGTCCATCACGTGGTCCAGGTAAGAGAGCGGCGTGGCGGGGTTGAACACCAGGCCGGCCTTACAGCCGGCGTCCTTGATCAGGCCCAGCGTGCGGTCGATGTGTTCCGAGCCTTCCGGATGGAAGGTGATGATGTCCGCGCCGGCCTTGGCGAAGGCGGCGGCCAGCGCATCCACGGGCTTCACCATCAGGTGGACGTCGATCGGGGCGCTGCTGTGGGGGCGGATGGCTTCGCAGAACATCGGGCCCATGGTCAGATTGGGGACGTAGTGGTTGTCCATCACATCGAAGTGGATGATGTCGGCGCCGGCGGCGATGACATCGCTGACTTCCTGGCCCAGGCGGGCGAAATCGGCGGACAGAATGCTGGGGGCGATACGGAAAGTGCGCATGGCGATTGCTCTGACATCGATAAACGAGGAATGCCCGGCATTCTACCGCGCCAAAAGCGGTTTGGCCGGATAAAATGAAAACCAAGATCAATCAGGAGAAGCCGAAATGGCCGACAAACTCTACCAGATGGAGGTGCGGGCGGAGCCGCAATACGTGGCGGACCAGTCCAGCGTCGCCAATGATGTCTATGTGTTCGCCTATCGCGTCCGCATCACCAATACCGGCAGCGAGCCGGCGCAACTGATCAGCCGCCACTGGATCATCACCGACGCCAACCAGCAGGTGCAGGAAGTGCGCGGCATGGGCGTGGTGGGCGAGCAGCCGCATCTCGATCCCGGCCAGGTGTTCGAATATTCCAGCGCCGCGCATATCACCACGCCGTACGGCAGCATGAAGGGCGTCTACCAGATGATGGCGGACGACGGCCAGCGTTTCGAGGCGTCCATTCCCGAAATGACGCTGGTGGCGCCGCGGGTGCTGCACTAATCGCTTTTACAGGAAGGGTCCTTGTCGTCGCGCGGCCAGGTCCACCAGACGATGAAGGTGGCGAGCCCGCCCGCTCCCAGCGCTTCCAGCAACAGAATCCACATGATGTCCGCCCCTTTATGAAGTGAAGTGCTATTTCACTTTGGGATAGGTCTTAGTCACAGGCAAACCTTATTTATGCGTATCACCCATAGCGGCCCGGTGCCGTCCGGCCGCAACGATTGGCAAACCATCCAGACCCTGCTGCCCTATCTGTGGGCGTTCAAGTGGCGAGTTTCCCTGGCCCTGGCCTGCATGGTGCTGGCCAAGGTAGCGGCGGTGACGGTGCCCTTGTACTTGAAGGACATCGTCGACCAGCTGTCGGTGCCGGCCACGCTGCTGGCCATCCCGGTGCTGGCGCTGACCGGCTACGGCGTGGCGCGGCTGCTGTCCGGCGTGCTGGGCGAACTGCGCGACGCGATCTTCGCCCGCGTGATCCAGGGCGCGGTGCGCAGCGTGGCGCGCAATGTGTTCCGCCACCTGTTCAAGCTGTCGCTGCGCTTCCACCTGGAGCGGCACACCGGCGGCATGAGCCGCGACATCGAGCGCGGCACCAAGGGCATAGGCTTTCTGCTGAATTTCACCGTGTTCAACATCCTGCCCACGCTGCTGGAAATCGGCATGGTGTCGGCCATTTTGCTGCACCGCTACTCGTGGGAGTTCGCGGTGGTGACGCTGGGCACCATCGGTTTCTATATCGGGTTCACGCTGCTGGTCACCGAATGGCGCACCGTCTACCGCCGCACGATGAACGACCTGGACTCCAAGGCCAACTCCAAGGCGATAGACGCGCTGCTGAATTACGAAACGGTCAAATACTTCAACAACGAGGAATACGAGTCCAAGCGCTATGACCGCAATCTGGAGGCCTGGGAGGCGTCGGCGATCAAGAACCAGGTATCGCTTTCGCTGCTGAACGCCGGCCAGGCGGCCATCATCGCCATCGGCGTCACGCTGGTGATGGTGCTGGCGGCGCGCGACGTGGCGGCGCACCGGATGACGGTGGGCGACGTGGTGCTGGTGGCCACCTTCATCACCCAGCTGTACGCGCCGCTGAACTTCCTGGGTTTCGTCTACCGCGAGATCAAGCATTCGCTGGCCGACATCGAGCGGATGTTCAAGTTGCTGGGCGTGGGCTTGGAGGTGGCGGATTCTGCCGACGCCAAGGCCTTGGCCACCCGGGCCGCGACGATACGTTTCGAGCGGGTCGGCTTCGCCTACGAATCCAAGCGGCAGATCCTGCATGATGTGGACTTCGCCATCCCGGCAGGCCAGACGCTGGCGGTGGTCGGCGCCAGCGGCGCCGGCAAGTCCACGCTGTCGCGGCTGATGTTCCGCTTCTACGACGCCACGTCAGGCGCGGTCAGGATCAACGGCGAGGACATCCGCGCGCTGACGCAGGATTCGCTGCGCGCCCATATCGGCATCGTGCCGCAGGACACCGTGCTGTTCAACGATACCGTCTATTACAACATCGCTTACGGCAAGCCCGGCGCGACGCGTGACGAGGTGATCGAGGCGGCGCGTTCCGCCCATATCCATGATTTCGTCAGCAGTCTGCCGGACGGCTACGACACCATGGTCGGCGAGCGCGGGTTGAAATTGTCGGGCGGCGAGAAGCAGCGCGTCGCCATCGCGCGCACCATTCTGAAGAATCCGCCGATACTGATCTTCGACGAGGCCACCAGCGCGCTGGATTCGCGCACCGAAAAGGCGATCCAGCGCGAGCTGACCGCCATCTCCGCCGACCGTACCACGCTGATCATTGCCCACCGGCTGTCCACCATCGTCGACGCCGACCGCATCCTGGTGCTGGACGCCGGCCGGGTGGTGGAACAGGGTAGCCATCGCGAACTGTTGGAACAGGGCGGCCGCTACGCTGAAATGTGGCGGCTGCAGCAGGAGGGCGAGGCGGTGGCGGACTAGGGGCTCGAGGCGAGCCTGCGTCCGGCGTCATCGGCCAGGCTGCGGCACGGGCGAGGCCTGGCCATGCTTGGCCAACGAGCACAGCGCGATCCCGCCGGCGATCAACAAGGCGCTGATCAGATGGAATGGATGGGTGGGCGTCTGCAGGAAGACTATGCTGAGCAGGCCGCCGCTGAGCGGTATCAGGTGGGAATAGATTTCGCCCCGGGTGGAGCCGATGGCGAGGATGCCCTTGTTCCAAAGCAAATAGGACAGCCAGGAAGGGAAGATGACCAGGTAGGCCACGCCGGCGATCAGGCCATATTGCCAATGGCCATCGGCGATGGCGGGCATTTTTCCGCCCAGGCTGAAAAACAGAATGGGCAGCAAGGCGATGGCGCCGATGGTCGCGCTGACGGCGACAAAGGCATTGCCATTTATTTCCTTGGGCTTGATGCGCAGGAAGGCGCAGTACAGGGCCCAGCTGATGGCGGAGCCCATGGTCCAAAGGTCGCCGCGGTTAAGCGAGCGCAGCGCTTCCGCATGGGTAAGGTTGCCCTGAAGAACCAGATAGGCGACTCCGATCGAGCTGAGAACGACGCCCCATATGCTTTGCTGCGCTATTCTTTCCTTGAAGAATATCTTGTTGATGATCAGCACCAGCGCGGGCGTGGTGGATAGATAGATGGCGGCATTCAGCGAAGATGTGTATTGCAGGCCGATATATAGCGTGATGGGAAATAAAACCTGGCCGCAAAGCGCCAGAAACACGACGGTGCCCATGGAGCGCTTCATTGCCGGCCATTGCGCCGCGACCTGACGGCGGTATAGGGCCAGCAACAGGGCGGCGGTCAATAGCCAGCGCGCGGCGGACAGGAATATCGGGTCCATGCTTTCCACCAGGATATGGCCGATGACGTAGTTTCCGCCCCAGAAGCAGGCGGCCAGGATCAGGCATAGATACGGCATGTTTACTCTCTCTCGATGCATTGCGCGCAGTCAGGGTAGCAAGCCGGGGACGGCGGCGAAATTGATATCGGGCAAGTATATTGTCTTTTATTTTCACGTCATCGCCGCGGCCTGGATCGATGCTAAGGCGTTTGTCCCGCCTGGATGGGGGCGCCAGGGAGAGAGTGATTTGACTGGCTTGCCTGAAGATGGATGGTTTTTGCTTGCGGCGGCGATTTTCCAGCCAGCCGCAGCCGGCATCCCAGTGGAATCGGTGGGAGGTGTATGGCGTACAGATATGCGCTGCTATCGGTTGTTGTGCTCTTTGCCGGGATGTCGCACGCGGAAGGCCGAAAGCTGACGCTGTGCTACGACAAATATCCGCCGTATGCGATAGGCGAGTTCGGCGAGGCGGCCAGCGGCGGCATCAAGGTGAAATTGCTGCAGGATATCGGCAAGCAGCTCGATATTCTGGTCGCGGTCAAGATACTGCCTTGGAAGCGTTGCCTGAGCGCGGCCAAGGATGGCCTGGTGGATGGCATTCTTCCGCTATACAAGACGCCTGAGCGGGAGCAATTCATGGCGTTCTCCTTGCCCGTCATGCGGCAATACAACTGTTTTCTTTATAAAAAAAGCGCATTCCGCGGCCGGGTGGATTGGACCGATTATCAGGCTTTGAAAGATCATCACCTGGGAATGGAAATCGGCTCGGTCGTCGACAAGGATATGGAGGCGATATTCGAGTCCGCTCATCCGATCGAACGGGCGGCGGATTCCATAACCTTGATGAAGATGATGGATTCAGGCCGCATCGATCTCGCCACCATAGACTCCAACGTCGGGAAGTATCTGGTCAATCAGCAGGGCGTCGCTGACGCGATAGGCGTTTCCGATGTGCCGATCGGCAAGCTGTCCTACGCCGCGTTTGGATTTTCCAAGGCGTCGGGAGCGGACAGGTGGGTCGCCGAATTCAACAAGGTCATCGAGAAAATGCGCAAGGCGGGGCTATTGGAAAAGCTAGAGGCCCAGACGTCTAAGTAGGACGCGGAGAGGGCCTCGTTTTCGCGGGCCGGCCGGCGGCGCTTGGCCACCTCTTAGACGGGGCTGGCCGTGTTTTGCAGCACGGTGCGGTAGCCGTCGTGGTCGACGAATGTGGCGCCGTGGACGTTCCAGTAAGGATTGGCCGAGGGCTGCTGGGCAAAGCCGGCTGCGCGCATGCAGGCGCAGGCGGCCTCCCATTCGGCGTGGTCGGGGAGGTAGAGCACCAGCAGATCTTCAACTGTCGGGCTGGGGTGCGCCGGGTGGCGATGGCTGACGACGAATTCCAGATGGTAGCCGGCGCCGGGCAGGCCCAGCATTACGCCGTCGAAACCTTCATGATCCTTGAAGCTGCCCAACTGCTGCAGATTCAGGCCTTCGCAATACATCGCCTTGCTGAGGTTGAGATTGCCGACCGGGCGGGCGATGCGCAACTGGGGCGTGTGCTTGTACATGGCGATGGAGGCGGGTGGTTTGGGGATGCCTTCATCATGGCATGAGGGAGGACGCTCAGCCAGCTTTCCCCGCCTTGATGCGCTTCATTTCCTCCATCACCAGCGCGCCCTGGCGCAGCGCCTCCCGCAGCCCGTCGGCTTGCGGCAGGCCGGCAAACTCCAGCGATGGGTCCAGCGCGGCCAGCGCGCGGCGGACGCTGGCGCAGACATCTGCGGCGGCGGTGAAGTCGGCGGGGCCCATCACCTTGCCGTTGCGGATGCGGCGATAGTAGGCGCGGGTGGAGTTCAGATACTGGGCGGCGGTCTCCTGGCCGTCCAGCCGGCCTTCCTCCGCCAGTGTTTCCAGCAGTCCGACCAGTTGGCGGCAAGCTTCCTCGGCCTGGGCGTTGCGCTGCTCTTGCACGCGGCGTTGCTGTTGTCCCGGTTTCGGGGCGGCGGTTTTCTTGTTGCGCTCGGCCATTGTCGTGTCCTTGGTCTGCTGAGCGCGCATTCTAGCGGCGGGCGAGGCTGGCGTCTAATTCATGCAGTTCGAATCGGGCCAGATGGTCGAAGCCGGAGGGCAGCGACACCTCGACGAAATCCTGAAGACAGAACAGCGTGAGCTTGCCGCCGTAGACGGCCCCGGTGTCCAGATGCATCACGTTGTCGTAGAGAACGGCGTCAGGCTGGGGCGTATGGCCCGCCAGGACCAGATCGATGCCGGCCACCGTGCCGGCGCCGCCGTTCCGGGCGCGCTCGCGGGACCACAGCAGCGCGTCGCGGTCCTGCTCGTCGAGATCGCCGGCCTCCAGGCGGGCGGCCAGCGCGGTCCAGTCGTTGCCGGGGCAATCGGCGTGGAGCACGCCGATTTTGCCTCCCTCTACCTCCACTTCCAGCGCCAGCGGCAGCCGGGACAGGGCTGCGGCGCAGGCGTCCAGCTCGGCCGGGCTCAGTTCGGCCAGCCAGCGGCCGCCATTGCGCAGATGGCGCTCCTGATCCTCCAGAGGGTTGCGCATCGCGTCGAGCGCCATCTGCTCATGGTTGCCGCGCACCGCGTAAAACCAGGGCTGGGCCAGCCATTCCGTCACCATCGGGCTGTCCGGCCCTCTATCCACCAGGTCGCCCACCGACAGCAGCCGGTCGCGAGCGGGATCGAAGGCGACGATCTTGAGCAGGCGGGACAGCTGGGCGAAGCAGCCATGCACGTCGCCGACTGCCCAGTCCCGGCCTTGGGTGTTGCGAGGCAGTTTTTCGATCAGCATGGCGGCGCGCTCCAGGCGGTTTTCTCAGCGGGCCATCCAGTCCCGGCAGAACTCGTCGCGGAAGTGGATCAGCCACTCCAGCTTCCGCTCGGCCATGTCGCGTCCGGCCTCGGTCTGCATCATGCCGGGCAGCCTGGCCAGCTTGACGTCGATATGGTCGATCGCCCAGGCCTGGTCGTCCAGGCCGCGCTGCTCGGCCATCGGGTCGAGCGGGTGGGCCAGCGCGCGGCCCATGCGGCCGGACACGTAGAACATGCGGGCCAGGCCCACCGGTCCCAGCGCGTCCATCCGGTCTGCGTCTTGCACGATCTTGGCTTCCAAGGTGCGAGGCGGAATGGCGGCGGAGTAGCTGTGCGCCTCGATGGCGTGGGCCAGGTTGTCCAGCTGGGCGCCGGACAGGCCGCTGTCGGCCAGCAACTGGCGCGCGCGCTCGGCCGACCAGTGCGAGGCGAGCTGGCGTTGAGGATGGTTTTTGGGCAGGTTGACCAGGTCGTGCAGGTAGCTGCCGGCCATGACGACGATGGGGTCGGCCTCGGGGTAGTGGACCAGCAGCTTGCGCGCGACGGCCCAGACGCGATGGAGGTGGCTGAGGTCATGGGCGCCGTCGTCGTCCGGCGGCTGGCTTTCCAGCAAGGCGATCAGGCGTTGCTGCCATTCGGTCTGTTGCTGCGGGGTCATGCGGCAGATCCTGATGTTTGCGCGCGCCGGCGGTGCGCCGGCGTGGCGGGGTTGCGCGCGCCGTCCGCTGGGGAGCGGCGAAAATGACTGATTGAAAACAATCCGTATTGTCATTTTAACACCCGCTGGCGGAATCGCCGGCTAGCGCGCAGCGGAAAGCGCCATTTCCCATTGGGACAGGCGGTAGACGGCCTGGTGGCGCAGCAACAGGGAAACCAGGGGCAGGTCGCGGCTGTCGACGTTGTTGAAACCCAGCCGGCCGCAGGCGCTCAAGCCCTGCGCGGCCAGCAGCAACTGGCTGGCGACGCCCTGGCGGCGGAAGGCCGGATCCACCTGCAGCTCGGCGACCTCGCCGTCCGGCGACATCAGCAGCGAGCCCAGGCTTTGTCCGTCGAGGTCGACGGTCAGCCAGCGCAGCGGCGGGTCAGCCCGCAGCAACGATTCGCGCCGATTGGGCACCGCCTGGGGGTAGGAGAGGGCGTCGGGCGCCGGCCATCGCGCCGGATCGTGGGCCGAATGAATGGTCACCGGCCATGCGCGGCGGGTCTGAACCTGCGCCGTCAGCTGGTAGCAGTCCAGCTTGCGCAGCGGCGCGAAGCCCAGCGAGGCGTAGGCGTCGCGCGCCCGCTGGTTGCCGTCTATCACTTCCAGGCGCTGGCGGCGGATGCCGTGGGCGGCCAGCAGCCGGCTGACCAACCCCGCCATATCGGTCAGCGCGTGGCGCCGCCGCGCGGCGGGCGTGACCCCGGCGGCGATGCAATAGCCTTCCCGTTCGCCATCGATCTCAGGCGTCGCGCATAGCCAGAACCCGGCCAGGCTGCCATCCAGCCAGGCGCCGGCGCTCAGTTCGGGCGCCCAGCCGCGCCGGCGCAACATGGCGGCCAGCTGCGGCAGGCCGGGCTGGGCGGGCACCAGGTAGTCGCTGAAGGCGTCGAGAAAACAGGGGTGAAGGTCTTCAGGCGCCAGCCCCGCCAGCGATGCGATCTTCATCGGAGGGCGGGCTCGGAGGCGGGGGCGACGATGGACAGCGCGTGCTGAACGAAGGCGTCTTCTTCTCCGACCGGCGCGATGTAGGACAGGATCTCGCGGGTTTTCGCCTCGCCGGCCAGGCGCAGCAGCACCCAGGCCGCCAGATATTGCGAGGACAGGCAGCCGCCGGCGGTGGCGATATTGCCGGCAACCCGGAAAGCTGCGGACAGCACGCGGATGCCAAGTTGTTCCAGCATCGGCCGGGTCATGCCGTCGGTACAGGCGACGCCGTCAGGGAGCAGGCCCAGCCGATGCAGCACCAGCGCGCCCGAACATTGGGAGCCTATCAGCTGGCGGGACGGGTCCAGCCTCAGCTGGCTCATGATCGCGTCGTCGGCCACCCAGTCGCGGGTGCGCCAGCCGCTGCCTATCAACACCGCGTCGGCGCGATTGGCGTAGGACAGGTCTTCCTGGCGCTCCACGCGCGTGCCGCTGCGGGATTGGACGAAGGGCGCTGGAGAGCAGATGCGCACGTTCCATCCCTGCGGGCTCATCCGGCCAAGAATGCCGGCGGCGATCATGGAGTCCAGCTCGTTGAAACAGTCCAGTGTGACGATGGCGATATCCATAGGGGCGGTTCCGTTGCGTGAATGCGTCGGCCTATGTTGTTCGCATTGGGCTGCGGGGTCAATTGCGGGGAGGGAGGGCCCCGCCGGGCGGCGGGGCGGGCGGGGTCAGTCTTCCAGCCAGATCAGCGAAGCCATGCGGCCGGTCTCGCGGTCGCGGCGGTAGGAGAAGAAGCGATCGCGGTCGATCACGGTGCAGAAGTCGCCGCCATGGATGCGGGATACTCCCAGCTTTTCCAGCCGCTGCCGCGCCAGCGCATAGATGTCGGCCAGGTATTTTCCTTCGCCGATATCGACGAAGGCCTGATCGGCCTCGGCGTTTTTCGCGACGAAGGCTTCGCGCACCTCCGGGCCGACTTCGAAGGCGTCCGGGCCGATGGCCGGGCCCAGCCAGGCCATCAGTTCCGATGGGGGCAAGTCCATCGCGGCCACGGTCGCCTCGATCACGCCGTCGCACAGCCCGCGCCAACCGGCGTGGGTCGCGGCCACCGCCCGGCCCTGCTCGTCGCACAGCAGCACCGGCAGGCAGTCGGCGGTCATGACCGCGCAGACGACGCCCGGCGCGCGGGCGAAACTGGCGTCGGCATCAGGCGCGGCGTCGCCGATCGTTGCCGCGTCGGCCGCGATGATGCCGTGCACCTGGTTGAGCCATGCCGGCTCGGCGGGCAGCTCATCGCGCAGCCGCGCGCGGTTGGCCGCCACGGCCTCCGGGTCGTCGCCGACATGCGCGCCCAGGTTCAGGCTGGCGTAGGGCGGCTGGCTGACGCCGCCGTTGCGCGTGGTGACCAGCGTGCGGACCTGGGATGGGGCGGGCCAGTCGGCCTCGATCCAGTCCTTATCGGGCATAGATCACCTCGACGTCGCTGTCATCGTCGTCGTCGTCGTCCCAGTCGTCATCGTTCTCGTCGCTGCCGTCTCCATGGACGAAGGCTTCGTCGTCCGTCGCCGCGCCGTCACCGCGCAACAGGTCCAGCAGCGCGCGGAAGTCGTCGGGCAGCGGCGCCTTCCAGCTGCGCTCTTCGCCGGTGGCCGGGTGGATCAGCGCCAGCGCGAAGGCGTGCAGCGCCTGGCGGCCCAGCGCCTTCACCGCCGCGGCGGCATCCTCGTCCATCTTGTGGCGCGGATTGCCGTAGACCGGGTCGCCGGCCAGCGGGTGGCCCGCTTCGCGCATGTGGACGCGGATCTGGTGGGTGCGGCCGGTTTCCAGTTTGCATTCCACATAGGAGTGGCTGGCGAAGCGCTCCAGCACCCGCAGGTGGGTGATGGCCGGTTTGCCGCCGAATTTCAGCACCGCCATTTTCAGCCGGTTATGCGGGTCGCGGCCGATGTTGGCGTCGATGGTGCCGTCGAAGGGCACCACGCCGTCGGCGATGGCGCGGTAGACGCGTTTGACGGTGCGGGCCTGCATCTGGCGGACCAGCTCGGTTTGGGCCGGCACGGTCTTGGCCACCACCATCAGGCCGGAGGTGTCCTTGTCCAGGCGGTGGACGATGCCGGCGCGCGGCACGTTGGCCAGCGACGGGCAGTGGTGCAGCAGGCCGTTGAGCAGGGTGCCGCTCCAGTTGCCGGAGGCGGGATGCACCACCAGGCCGGAGGGCTTGTTGATCACCAGGATGTGGTCGTCCTCGAACACGATGGGCAGATCCATCGGCTCGGGCTGGAAGGCCATTTCCTCATTGGTGAGCTGCAGCGTCACCTCCAGCTTCTCGCCGCCGAGCATCTTGGTCTTGGGCGCGACCACCTGGCCGTCCACCTTCACCAGCCCGTCCTTGACCCATTGAGTCAGCCGGCTGCGGGAGTAATCGGGCAGCAATTTGGCGAGCGCGGCGTCAAGCCGTTCGCCGCACAGCGAGAGCGGCACCTCAAGAAGTTGCGTGGCGGATACCTCGTTTTCCGAGATGTCGCTATAATCGTCCGGGTCAATGTAAGGATCAGTCATGAAAAGATACGTTGTTGCAGCTATGTTGGTGATGGTGGGGCTTGCCGGGTGTGCAACCACGGAAACCTACGACGAAACGCGCGGTTGGACCGTGGAGAAGCTCTATTCGGAAGCTCACGATGAGTTGAACAGCGGCAATTATACCCGCGCAGTCAAGCTGTATGAAACGCTGGAAGCGCGTTTTCCCTACGGACGCTACGCGCAGCAGGCCCAAATGGACCTGGCCTACACCCATTACAAGGACGGCGAGCCCGAGCTGGCCATCGCCTCCGCCGATCGCTTCATCAAGCTGCATCCTACACATCCGAACATCGACTACATCTATTATCTGAAGGGTTTGGTGTATTACAACGATGATTCCGGCCTGCTCGCCAAATGGGCTGGCCAGGACATGAGCGAGCGCGATCCGCGCGCCGCCCGCGAGGCCTTCTCCGCTTTCCGCGAGCTGACTACCCGTTTCCCCAACAGCACCTACGCTCCGGACGCCAAGGCGAAGATGATCCGCCTGGTGGACGCGCTGGGCGGCAACGAGATGCATGTGGCGCGCTACTACATGAAGCGCGGCGCCTATCTGGCCGCGGCCAACCGCGCCCAGGGCGTGGTCAAGGACTACTCCAACACCAAGTATCCGGAAGAGGCGCTGGCCATCATGGTGTCGGCCTACGACAAGCTGCAGCTGCCGAAGCTGCGCGACGACGCGCGCCGCGTGCTGGCGCTCAACTATCCGCAGAGCCAGTACCTGAGCAAGTCGTGGACGGTCGAAGAGATGCCGTGGTGGAAGCTGTGGAAGTAAGCTTCCCTGCATGTTGAAGTCGAACAGCCCGTCGAGAAATCGGCGGGCTGTTTTGCCGCAGAAGCTTAGAAACCTGCGACGCGCTCCCGGCAGGTTCGCGCCTCGGACATGATTCTGTCGAACAATTCGGCCACGCTGGGCAGATCGTCGATCAGTCCTTGAGCCTGGCCGATCAATTGCACGCCTTTTTCATGGTTTCCCTCCTGTATCGCCAGGCGGATGGATTCGGTGGCGGCGCCGAACAGTGCCAACTGGCGCAGCGCTTGCGGTTGGCTGAGCATGCCGCCTATCGCCACCTTCATCACCGGCATGCCCATCCGGCGCGCCATCCGGCTGGCGCGGAAGGCGGCGGGGATCAGCCCAAGCGGCTTGCGGCAGGCGCGGCGCGCGGCGGGGGTGTCCATCATCCGGCACCACAGGCCGTCGAAATTCTTCGAGTACAGCGTATCGCTGACGCCGCGCTGCAGCACCATGTCCTTGGTGGAGGCGTGGACCGGGCTTTCCCGGGTCATGGCCATTCGGGAGCCCATGGCCACCGCATCGGCGCCCAGGGCCAGCGCCGCCACCAGGCCGGCGCCATCGGCGAAGCCTCCCGCCGCGACGATGGGCAGCGAGCTTGCGCGGCGGATGGCGGGAATCAGCACCAGCGAGGTCACGCTGCCGCCGTGGGCCGCAGCCTCGTGGCCGGTGACCAGCAAGGCGTCCGCGCCGCATTTTTCGGCCGATTTGGCGTGTTTTTCCGTCACTACGGTGGCTAGCACCTTGCCGCCGTAGCGGTGCGCGGCTTCGGCTATCCAGTCGCCTTTGCCCAGCGAGTAGTTGATCACCGGCACTTGCTCCTCCAGCGCGGCTTTGGCGTTGTCGGCCGCGCCGGGCATCATCAGCGTGCAGCCGATGCCGAAGGGCTTGTCGGTGAGCTCGCGTATGCGGCGGATGGCGGCGCGGGTGGCTTCGGCGGTCAGTGGCCCGGTGGCGAGTATGCCCAGGCCGCCGGCGTTGCTGACCGCCGCGACCAGTTCCGGGGTGGCGATGTAGCTCATGCCGGGGCAGAGCAGGGGGAGCTGGATGCCGAACAGGCGGGTGATGGCGGTTTGCATGGAAGCGGGAGCGGGTGGTTTACAATGACGCTTCATTGTTGATGTATTTGTCCTGAATTTCAAACGAATGTTTTAATCCATGGCGCTGATCATAGTTCTGATGGGATGGTTGTACGCGGTGTTGATGCTGGCTGCGGGGCAGCGCAGCGTGGCTGCCGGCGCGGCGGTGTTCTTCTTTCTGGGCGTGCTGCCTGTCTGGTTTGTGGCGTGGGCGGCACGCAACAGGCTGCGCAAGCGGCGGCGGGCCGCTGAGGGCGAGGGAAAGGCTTGAGTCAGGCTATTCGGGAATGCTACAATCTCGTGTTCCCCACCGTGTTGGCGGGGAATTGTTAATCCAAAACTACGCACATCCGCGCCAAAGGGTGCCCGAAGGCTGAAGCCTTCAGGGTTGTCTGCGCGGATGGAGGCTTAACCCTTTTAGGAGTTTTTGCATGTCCACCAACGTTACCATGCGTCAAATGCTTGAGGCCGGCGTTCACTTCGGCCACCAAACCCGTTTCTGGAACCCGAAGATGGCTCAGTACATCTTTGGCAGCCGCAACAAGATCCACATCATCAACCTGGAAAAGACTCTGCCGCTGTTCATCAGCGCCCAGGAATATGTGCGTCGTCTGGCCGCCAACAAGGGTACCGTAATGTTTGTTGGTACCAAGCGTCAGGCGCGTGAGATCGTCCGTGAAGAAGCTGCCCGCGCTGGCATGCCGTTTGTTGATCACCGCTGGCTCGGCGGCATGCTGACCAACTACAAGACCGTGAAGCAGTCCATCAAGCGTCTTGAAGAGAAGCGTGCCATCCTGGAAGGCGCTGACACCGGTTACAACAAGAAAGAACTGTTGGACCTGCAACGCGAAGTTGACAAGCTGGAACGCTCGCTGGGCGGTATCAAGGATATGAAGGGCCTGCCGGACGCCATCTTCGTTATCGATACTGGCTACCAGAAGGGCACCATTGTCGAAGCCAAGAAACTGGGTATCCCGGTTATCGGCGTTGTTGATACCAACAACTCCCCGGACGGCATCGATTACGTGGTTCCGGGCAACGACGACTCCTCCCGCGCCATCCGTCTGTACGCTCGCGGCATCGCCGACGCGGTACTGGAAGGTCGCGCGAACTCTCTGCAAGAGATCGTCGCAGCTGCTGAGACGGCCCAGGCCGAGTAAGCAGAAAAGGGGCGAAAGCCCCTTTTTTTGGACCCGAACATTCACGTAATCTAAATCATTCAGGAGTAGCAAGATGGCGGAAATCACCGCAAAAATGGTTTCGGATCTGCGCGTGGCCACCGGCCTCGGCATGATGGAGTGCAAGAAGGCTCTGGTTGAAGCTGAAGGCGACGCGGCCAAGGCTGAAGAAATCCTGCGCATCAAGTCCGGCAACAAGGCTTCCAAGATGGCTGGCCGCCTGGCCGCCGAAGGCATCATCGGCTCCCACGTGGAAGCCGGCGTTGGCGCCCTGGTTGAAGTGAACTGCGAAACCGACTTCGTCGCTAAGGATCCGACCTTCCTGGCTTTGGCCGCCGCCGCCGCCAAGGCTGCCGTCATCGCCAATCCGGCTGATGTCGAAGCGCTGTCCGCAGTGGAAGTCGACGGCGTGTCCGTGGAAGACATCCGCAAGGCTGCCATCGCCAAGCTGGGCGAGAACATGACCATCCGTCGTTTCGTTCGCTACCAGACCGAAGGCGCGATCGCCACCTACCTGCACGGTGCCAAGATCGGCGTGATCGTCGACTACGCCGGCGCCGAAAGCGTGGGCAAGGACGTGGCCATGCACATCGCCGCCTCCAAGCCGATCTGCGTGTCCAAGGATCAGGTTTCTTCCGAAACCCTGGATCAAGAGCGCAAGATCTACAGCGCCCAGGCTGCCGAGTCCGGCAAGCCGGCTGATATCGTCGCCAAGATGGTTGAAGGCCGCATCAACAAGTTCCTGGCCGAAGTGACCCTGCTGGGTCAGCCTTTCGTCAAGAACCCGGATGTGACCGTCGAGAAGCTGCTGGCCGAGCAAAAAGCCTCGGTCAAGGCGTTCGCCATGTTCGTAGTGGGCGAAGGCATCGAGAAGAAAGTAGTAGACTACGCAGCTGAAGTGGCTGCGGCTGCCAAGCTGTAAGTTTCGACTTACCGCTTTACCAACGGCACCCTGCCTGCAGGGTGCCGTTTTGCAAACTGAACACACCATAACCGCCAATCCGAGGACATCATGAGCCAAGCTCCCGCCTATAAACGCATCCTGTTGAAACTTTCCGGCGAAGCCCTGATGGGGGATGACAGCTACGGCATCAACCGCTCGACCATCGAGCAGATCGTGGGCCAGATCAAAGAAGTGGTGGGTCTGGGCGTTGAAGTGGGCATTGTGATCGGCGGCGGCAATATTTTCCGCGGCGTGGCGCCGGCGGCGGCGGGCATGGATCGCGCGACGGCGGACTATATGGGCATGATGGCCACCGTGATGAACGCGCTGGCGTTGAAGGATGCGATGACCAAGGTTGGCCTGATCGCGCGCGTGCAGTCGGCTCTGACCATGCAGCAGATCGCCGAGCCCTATGTTCGCGGCAAGGCGATGCAGTACCTGGAAGAGGGCAAAGTGGTGATCTTCGCCGCCGGCACCGGCAACCCCTTCTTCACCACGGATACCGCCGCCGCGCTGCGCGGCATGGAAATGAACGTCGACATCATGCTGAAGGCCACCAAGGTGGATGGCGTGTATACCGATGATCCGAAAAAGAATCCCGATGCGGTCCGCTACCAGAGCGTGACTTTCGACGAGGCGATCTCGCGGAACCTGAAGGTGATGGATGCCACCGCCTTCGCCTTGTGCCGCGATCAGCACCTCAATATCAAGGTGTTCAGCATCTTCAAGAACGGCGCGCTGCGCCGCGTCGTGCTTGGCGAAGACGAAGGCACGCTGGTACACTGCTGAGTTTGAAAATTGCTGAGGGCGAAAACGGCAATGGCCGTTTTCGCCTTGTCATTTGAAGTATTCCGGGAGTGCGACATGATTAACGAAATCAAAAAATCGGCCGAACAAAAAATGCAGAAGACGCAGGAAGCGTTCAAGAACGACCTGGCCAAGGTTCGTACCGGACGCGCCCATACCGGCATTCTGGATCATGTCATGGTTGACTATTACGGCAGCGACGTGCCGGTCAATCAAGTAGCCAACGTCACCCTGATCGATGCCCGCACCATCGGCGTGCAGCCGTGGGAAAAACCGATGCTGGCCAAGATCGAAAAGGCTATCCGCGATTGCGATCTGGGCCTGAATCCGGCCTCGATGGGCGAGATCATCCGCGTGCCGATGCCGATGCTGACCGAAGAGCGCCGCAAGGACCTGATCAAGGTGGTGCGCGGCGAAGCCGAAGGCGCCCGCGTGGCCGTGCGCAATATCCGCCGCGATTCCAACAACGAATTCAAGAACCTGCTGAAGGACAAGTCCATCACTGAGGACGACGAGCGCCGCGGCCAGGACGAGATCCAGAAGCTGACCGACAAGTACATCGCCGAAGTCGACAAGATGCTGGCTGCCAAAGAAGCCGACCTGCTGGCGGTATAAGGGGCGGATCTTGTTTTCCGGTTCTTCGAAAACCGTGCCGGAGGGGTGCGAGCCGCCCCGGCATGTCGCCATCATCATGGATGGCAATGGCCGCTGGGCCAAGAAACGCTTCTTGCCGCGCGTGGCCGGCCACAAGCGCGGTCTGGACGCCGTGCGCGAGGTGGTCAAGGCCTGCAAGGAAATGGGCGTCGGTTATCTGACGCTGTTCGCTTTCTCCACCGAGAACTGGCGGCGGCCGCAGGAAGAAGTGTCTTTCCTGATGGACCTGTTTCTGCGCGCCCTCGAGCATGAAGTCTCCAAACTCCACAACAACAATATCCGCTTGAAAGTGCTGGGTTCGCGCGAGCGCTTCAGCGCCGAGCTGTCCGAACGCATAGACCGCGCCGAAGCCAAGACCGCCGACAACGACGGGCTGGTGCTGACCATCGCCGCCGATTACGGCGGCCGCTGGGATATCGTTCACGCAGTGAACCAGCTGATCGCCGAGGGGCAGTCCGCCATCACCGAGGCGATGGTGACGGAGCGTCTCGGCATGGCGTGGGCGCCGGAGCCGGATCTGTTCATCCGCACCGGCGGCGAGCAGCGCATCAGCAACTTCCTGTTGTGGCAGCTGGCGTATTCCGAGTTGTACTTCACCGACCTGCTGTGGCCCGATTTCGACAAGGCGGCGCTGCAGGAGGCGATCCACTCCTACTGGCAGCGGGAGCGTCGCTTTGGCCGCACCAGCGAGCAATTGCCCGAGCACCTGCGCCGAGACAAGCTCTGACTTCATGCTGATAACGCGAATTCTCACCGCGCTCGTATTGCTGCCGCTGATGCTGGCGGCGCTGTTTCTGTTCCCCGCCGCGGCCTGGGCGGGGTTTTCCTGGTTGATCGTTGTTTTGGCGCTGTGGGAGTATGCCCGCATGGTCGGGATGTCCCTCCCTCTGCAGGCGTGCTATCTTGCGCTGTCCTCGCTGTTCGCCGCCGCGGCCTGGTTCGGCCACTGGCGGATGCAGGGCTTCGAGCACGGCGCCGTGCTGGCGCTGTGGCTGCTGCTGGTGCCGGCCTGGCTGGCCAAGCGCTGGAAAATGCCGTCAGGCCTGCCGGCCTGGATGCTGGGCTGGGCGCTGATGCTGCCGGCCTGGTTCGCTTTTCTCGAGTGGCGCCCCAATGCCACGGCGCATGACGCGCTGGCCCTGCTGGCCGTGATGGGCCTGGTATGGGTAGCCGATATTGCCGCTTATTTCTCCGGCAAGGCTTTCGGACGACGCAAGCTGGCGCCGGCCATCAGCCCAGGCAAAAGCTGGGAAGGCGTTTACGGCGCGGTGGTTTGCGTGGCGATCTACGTCGCCTTGGTTGATCATTTCGGCTGGCTGGACATCAAGCTGCCGCTGTGGGGCCTGCTGTTGCTGGCGCTGCCGCTGACCGCGGTCAGCGTGTGCGGCGATTTGCTGGAGTCCTGGTTCAAGCGCTCGGCGGGCATCAAGGACAGCAGCCGGCTGCTGCCGGGCCATGGCGGCGTCTACGACCGCATCGACAGCCTGATCGCCGTGCTGGCGGTCAGCAACGCCCTGCGCGCGCTGGGCGGCATGTAATTCTGGAAACATAGCAATGACCAAACCTCAGGGTATTGCCGTACTGGGGGCGACCGGCAGCGTAGGCTGCAATACGCTGGATGTGATCGCCCGTCATCCGGAGCGCTACCGCGTGGTGGCGCTGACCGCCCATCGCCAGCTCGACAAGCTGTTCGAGCAGGCTCTCCGTTTTCGTCCTGACTATCTGGTGGCGGCCGACGGTTCTGCCGCGGCGGATCTGCGCGCGCGGCTGGCGGGTGCCGGTCTGAGCGCTGAAGTGCTGCATGGCGCGGACGCGCTGGTCCAGGTGGCTTCGTTGCCGGAGGTGGATGCGGTGATGGCGGCCATCGTCGGCGCGGCCGGCTTGCCGTCGGCGCTGGCCGCGGCGCGGGCTGGCAAGCGCATGCTGCTGGCCAACAAGGAGTCGCTGGTGGTGGCTGGCCGACTGTTCATGGATGCCGTGCGCGCCAGCGGTTCGGCGCTGCTGCCCGTGGATAGCGAGCACAGCGCCATCTTTCAATCGCTGCCCGCCGATTACGCCGCCAATCCCGACGCCGCGGGCGTGAGCAAGATCATTCTTACCGCGTCGGGCGGGCCGTTCCGCAGCCGCCAGGCTGCCGATCTGCTTCACGTCACGCCGGACGATGCCTGCCGCCATCCCAACTGGAGCATGGGCCGCAAGATTTCCGTCGATTCGGCCACACTGATGAATAAGGGCCTGGAGGTGATCGAGGCGCGCTGGCTGTTCAACGTGCCGCCCAGCAGGATCGAGGTGGCGGTGCATCCGCAAAGCGTGATCCACTCCATGGTCCAGTACCGCGACGGCTCGGTGATGGCGCAGCTGGGTTCGCCCGACATGCGCACGCCGATCGCCTGCGCGCTGGCCTGGCCGGAGCGCATCGACGCCGGCGTGGAGCCCATGGACTTCTTCGCTCTGTCCGATCTCACGTTCGAGAAACCGGATCTTGAGCGCTTCCCTTGTTTGCAACTGGCGTTCGACGCGCTGGAAATGGGCGGCGACGCGCCGGCGGTATTGAATGCCGCCAATGAGGTGGCGGTGGCGGCGTTCCTGGAGGGGCGGCTGCGTTTCGTCGACATCCCGCGCGTGGTTTCCGCCGCGCTGGCCGGCGTGTCCTGCGCGGCGAGCGACAGTCTGGAGGGCTTGCTGGCCCGTGACCAGGAGGCGCGTCGTTTCGCCGAGGGCAGGGTGGCGGCATGCTGACGCTGCTGGCGTTCCTGGCGGCCATCGGCCTATTGGTGACTTTTCACGAGTTGGGCCATTACTGGGTGGCCAAGCTATGCGGCGTCAAGGTGCTGCGCTTCTCCATTGGTTTCGGTTCGCCGTTGCTGCGCTTCCGCCCGCGCGAGACGGAGTGGGTGGTGTGCCCGATTCCGCTGGGCGGCTACGTCAAAATGCTGGACGAGCGCGAGGGTCTGGTCGACGAGGCGGATCGTCCGCGGGCTTTCAACAATCAGCATGTGCTCAAGCGCATGGCCATCGTCTCCGCGGGGCCGCTGGCCAATCTGTTGCTGGCGGCGCTGCTGTACTGGGCAGTGATCGCCCAGGGCGTGCCGCAATTGCATCCGCTGGTGGGCACTGTGGTCGAGCAGACGCCGGCCGCCGCCGCCGGTTTCAAGGAAGGCGATCGCATCCTCAGCGTGGCGGGCAGGCCCGTCGCCAGCTGGCAGGAGGTTAGGCTGGGCATCGTCGAGGCAGCGATGTCTTCCGCCACGGTGCGGGTCGAGGTGCAGGACGCGTCCGGCGCCAAGAAGCGGCGCGACATCGATGCCCGCCGTTTCGGCGAGAAGGCGGAGCAGGCCCTGCAGCAGGGCGATCCTGGCGTATCCCCGGCGCGTTTCTTGGCGCAGGTGGGCGTGCTGGAGGAGAAGGGTGTCGCGGCCAAAGCCGGCCTCAAGGTGGGCGACAAGCTGCAGGCGGTGAACGGCGTGATGCTCCGGAACTGGGAAGAGTGGGTGCACGTGGTGCGCAACAGTCCGGGCAAGGAATTGACGGTGCGCGTCGAGCGGGCCGGCAAGCCGCTGGAGATTAAGCTGCGCCCGCAGGCGGTCGCGCAGGACGACGAGGTGGTCGGCCGCATCGGCGTGGGGCCGTCGCCGGATCGCGCCTGGAGCGACCAGCTGTCCTTTGTCCGGCATTACGACGCCGCCGGGGCTTTCGCCGCCGCCTGGGCCAAGACCGGCGAGACGGCGTGGATGAGCGTCAAATTCCTCGGCAACATGCTGATCGGCCGCGCTTCTTTGAACAATCTGTCGGGTCCGCTTACCATCGCCAACGTGGCCGGCCAGACCGCCCGCGAGGGTCTGACGCCGTATCTGGAATTCCTGGCGCTGATCAGCGTCAGCATCGGCGTGTTGAATCTGCTTCCCATACCGGTTCTGGATGGGGGCCACTTAATGTATTATGTCGCGGAGCTGGTCAGAGGTAAGCCCGTCAGCGAACGGGTGCAATTGCTCGGACAAAAGATTGGTTTCATATTGCTGGCGTCTTTGATGGCATTTGCCATGCTGAACGATTTCAGCCGCCTATTTGGGGGTTAAAACACATTTATGAAATTGAAGCGACTCGCAGTGGCCGTAATGGGCCTGACCATGGCCACCGTTGCCATGGCTGCAGATCCGTTTGTGATCAAAGATATCCGCGTTGAAGGCCTGCAGCGTACCGAGCCGGGCACGGTCTTCAACTATCTGCCGGTCAAGGTGGGCGACACCTTTACCGATGCCAAGGCCAAAGAAGCGATCAAGGCGCTGTTCGGCACCGGTTTCTTCAACGACGTGCGCGTGGAAAGCCGCGGCGGCACGCTGATCGTCACCGTGGCGGAGCGCCCGGTGATCACCCAGCTGAACATCAACGGCGCCAAGGAATTCAGCAAGGACCAGCTGAAGAAGGCGCTGAAGGACAACGGCTTCGCCGAATCGCTGATTTTCGACCAGGCCTTGCTGGACGGCGCGGTGCAGGAACTGAAGCGCCAGTATTACAGCCGCGGCAAGTATTCGGTGGAAATCACCCCCAGCGTGACCAAGCTGGAGCGCAATCGCGTGGCGGTGACGCTGGACATCAATGAGGGCGTGACCGCTCGCATCAAGGAAATCCGCATCGTCGGCGCCAACGCCTTCGCCCAGTCCAAACTGCTGGACGAGTTCAGCCTGACCACCGGCGGCTGGCTGTCCTGGATGACCAAGGACGACCAGTATTCCAAGCAGAAGCTGACCGGCGATCTGGAGAAGCTGAAGGCTTTCTACCAGAACCAGGGCTATATGGAGTTCGGCATCGACTCCTCCCAGGTTTCGATCAGCGCCGACAAGAAAGACATGTATCTGGTCATCAATGTGCACGAGGGCAAGAAGTTCACCGTGTCCGACGTGCGCCTGGCCGGCGACCTGAAGGTGCCGGAAGCCGAATTGATGAAGCTGCTGCAGGTCAAGCGCGGCGACACCTTCAACAACGAGAAGGTGACCGAGTCGGTGAAGGCGTTGAGCGACCGCCTTGGCAACGAGGGCTACGCCTTCGCCAACGTCAACGTGCTGCCGGACATCGATCGCGAGAAGCAGACCGCCGCGTTCACCTTCTTCGTCGATCCGGGCCGCAAGACCTACGTGCGCCGAGTCAACGTGGCCGGCAACAGCAAGACCCGCGACGAAGTGATCCGCCGCGAGCTGCGCCAGCTTGAGGGCGCGCCGTACAACGCCGCCAACGTCAAGCGCAGCAAGGAGCGCCTGGAGCTGCTCGGCTACTTCGAGGACGTCAACGTCGAAACGCCGGCGGTGACGGACGCGCCGGACCAGGTGGACATGAACATTGGCTTGAAAGAGCGCTCCACCGGCAGCATCTCGGGCAGTTTGGGCTATGTGCAGGGCGAAGGCCTGGTGCTGGGCGCCAACATCTCCCAGAGCAATATCTTCGGCTCCGGCAAGTACATGTCGCTGGGCATGTCGACCGGCAAGGTGAACAAGAACTACTCGCTGTCGTTCACCGATCCGTATTTCACGCCAGACGGCGTCAGCCTGGGCTACGACCTGTACAACCGCGTCTACAACCCGGATGCCACGTCGATCTCCGCGTACAAGACCAGCA
This sequence comes from Chromobacterium sp. INPA-IVC, assembly GCF_059047085.1. Lineage (NCBI taxonomy): Bacteria > Pseudomonadati > Pseudomonadota > Betaproteobacteria > Neisseriales > Chromobacteriaceae > Chromobacterium > Chromobacterium sp. INPA-IVC. Next base: position 173,840 of record NZ_JBTNLS010000001.1, read on the forward strand.
CCACCGGCGCCGACATGCGTTTCGGCGTGCCGATCACCGAGTACGACCGCATCAATTTCACGATTGGCGCGGAAAAGACCGACATCACCACCTACAGCAACAGCCCGCAGCAGTACATTGACTTCGTCAATCAGTACGGCAGCAGCAACTATACCCTGCTGGGAACGGTGGGTTGGGGCCGCGATACCCGCGACAGCGCGCTGTGGCCGACCCGCGGCGCCAGCATCCGCGTCAACGCCGACTTCGGCCTGCCGGGCGGTTCGCTGCAGTACTACAGCCTGACCCATCAACAGACCTGGTTCTTCCCGCTGTCGAAGGACTTCACGCTGATGCTGAATGGCGAGTTGGGCTATGCTGACGGCTATGGCAAGACCAGACAGCTGCCGTTCTTCAAGAACTACTACATGGGCGGCCTGGGTTCGGTGCGCGGCTATGACAGCAGCAGCATCGGCCCGTACGATTCGGTGGCCAACTCCTATCTGGGCGGCAACCGCAAGGTCGTGGCCAATGCGGAAATCCTGTTCCCCTTCCCCGGCATGAAGGACAACAAGTCGCTGCGCACCAGCCTGTTCTTCGACGCCGGCACCTTGTGGAACACCAATTTGACGGCGGCGGAAAAAGCGCAGGGCATCACCAGCTCGCCTAGCGATGGGTTCCGCTACTCCGTGGGCCTGGCGCTGACCTGGCTGTCGCCGATGGGGCCGATGAAGTTCAGTATCGCCAACCCGCTGAAGAAAGAGCAGGGCGACAAGGTGCAGCGCTTCCAATTCCAGCTGGGCACGGCGTTCTAACCGTTACAGGATGAGATCATGAAAGCATTGAAATGGTGGCTGGCAGTGCTGAGCGTGGCGGCGCTGCCGGTTCATGCCGCCGACTTCAAGCTGGGCTTCGTCAACATCGAGCGCATTTATCGCGAAGCCGGCGTATCCGTCGCCATCTATAAGAAACTGGACAAGGAATTCTCCAGCCGCCGCGATGAGTTGAAGAAGATGGAGACGCGCGCCAAGGATCTGGAATCCATGCTGGCGAAAAACAGCCTGCCGCCGGATGACCGCAAGCGTTTCGAGCGCGAGTACGCGGGCTTGGACCGGGATTACCGCGCCAAGTCCCGTGAGCTGGCCGAGGATTACAACCAGCGCCGCAACGAGGAGTTCGCCGGCGTGACCGAGCGGGCCAACCGCGCGGTCAAGGATATCGCCCAGCGCGAGAACTACGACCTGATCCTGCAGGAAGCGGTGTACATCAATCCCAAGTTCGATCTGACGCCGCAAGTGCTGAAAGAGCTGGACAAGTAGTCGTTTAAACCGTTACCGGAGCAAGCCGACCCCGAGTCGGCTTTGTTTTTAATGTCCTACACACTCGAACATATCGTAGAGCAGCTGGGCGGAGAACTGCGCGGCCAGAACCGGGACGTGCTCCGTCTGGCGCCGCTGGAACTGGCGGGCGCCGATGAGATCGCTTTCGTCGCCAGCGCCAAATTCCGCCGGCAGATGCAGGAGAGCGCGGCGGGCGCGCTGATCGTCACCGAAGCGCTGGCGGCCGAGCTGCCGGATCGCTCGCTGATCGTGGCGGCCGATCCCTACCTTTATTTCGCGCGTCTGGCCACCTTGTTCCATCCGCTGAAGGCGCCGCGCGCCGGCGTCCATCCGCGCGCGGTGGTGGGCGAGGGCTGCCGGATAGGCGAGAGCAGCGAGATCGCGGCCAACGCCACCGTCGGCGACAACGTCGTCATCGGCGAGCGTTGCCGCATCATGCCCGGCGTGGTGGTGGGCGATGGTTGCCTGATCGGCGACGACGTCACGCTTTACCCCAACGTCACCGTCTATCATGGCTGCGTGATCGGCAACCGCGTCGGCGTGCATTCCGGCAGCGTGATCGGCGGCGACGGCTTCGGCCTGGCTTGGGACAAGGACCATTGGTTCAAGATCCCGCAAACCGGCCGCGTGGTGCTGGAGGATGACGTCGAGATCGGCGCCAACACCACGGTGGACCGCGGCGCGCTGGTGGACACCGTGATCCGCAAAGGCGCCAAGATAGACAATCTGGTGCAGATTGCCCATAACGTCGAAATCGGCGAGCATACCGCCATCGCCGGCTGCGTCGGCATCGCCGGCAGCACCAAGATAGGCGCGCGCTGCACGGTTGGCGGCGCGGCGATGTTCGTCGGCCATATCGAAGTGGCGGACCGCACCCATATCGGCGGCGGCACCTTGGTGTCGAAGTCGATTAAGGAGGCCGGCAACTACGCGTCCTCCTACCCGTTGCAAAGCATGAAGGACTGGCTGTCCAACGCCGTCCACGTGCGCCATCTGGACGATTTCGCCAAGCGCGTGAAGCAGCTTGAGCGGGAACTGGAAACACTGAAAAAATCGAAGGAAGAACCTCATGAGTGAACACGCTGTCTCGATCGATGTCCGCGAGATCATGCGCTGCCTGCCGCATCGTTACCCGTTCCTGCTGGTTGACCGCGTCACCGAGCTGGAGCCCAACGTGCGCATCAAGGCGCTGAAGAACGTCACCATCAACGAGCCGTTCTTCGCCGGCCACTTCGAACAATATCCGGTGATGCCGGGCGTGCTGATCATCGAAGCGCTGGCCCAGGCCGCCGGCATCTTGGCGATCAAGAGCCAGGGCGAGCGTTCGGAGAACGAATTGTACTTCTTCGTCGGCATCGACCATGCCCGCTTCAAGCGCCAGGTGGTGCCGGGCGACCAACTGGTGTTCGAAGTGACGCAGATGACCGTCAAGCGCGGCATCGGCAAATACGCCGCCCGCGCGCTGGTGGACGGCCAGGTGGCTTGCGAAGCCGAAATCATGTGCGCTCGCCGCGAGGTGTAAGCATGGCCATCCATCCGACCGCAATCGTAGATCCCAAGGCGAAGATCGCCGACGATGTCGAAATCGGCGCTTACACCATCATTGGCCCCAACGTCAGCATCGGCGCCGGCAGCTGGATCGGCCCCCACGTGGTGATTGAAGGCCATACCACCATCGGCAAGAACAACCGCGTGTTCCAGTTCTGCTCGCTGGGCGCCATCCCGCAGGACTTGAAGTACGCGGGCGAGCCGACCCGGCTGGAAATCGGCGACAACAACACCATCCGCGAGTTCTGCACCTTCAACACCGGCACGGTGCAGGATGGCGGCGTCACCCGCATCGGCAGCGATAACTGGATCATGGCCTACGTGCATATCGCGCACGATTGCCAAGTAGGTAACCACATCATCCTGGCCAATAACGCGACGCTGGCCGGCCACGTGCATCTGGGCGACTGGGTGTTCCTGGGCGGTTTCACCAGCGTGCATCAATTCGTCATCGTCGGCGAGCATGCGATGACGGCATTCGCAAGCGCGGTGGCGCAGGACATCCCGGCGTACGTGACGGCGCATGGCAACCGCGCGGTGCCTTCCGGCATCAATGCCGAGGGCATGAAGCGCCGAGGCTTCACGCCGGAGCAGATCCGCCGCGTGCGCAACGCCTACAAGACCTTGTATCGCCAGGGCTTGAGCTACGACGAGGCCAAGACAGCCATTTTGGCCGAGGCCGGCGAAGGGCATGTCGAGCTGGAGCCGTTCGTGCGCTTCTTCGGTCAATCGGCGCGAGGCATCATCCGCTGAGCTTATGAGCGATCAATTGTTCAAGCGAAAGGGCGCGCTGAAGGTCGCCATGGTGGCCGGAGAGGCTTCCGGCGACCTGTTGGCGGCCCATTTGATGGACGCGCTGCGCGCGCATCGGAGCGATATCGAATTCGCCGGCATTGGCGGCCCGCGCATGGAGGCTCGCGGCTTCCACAGCATGGTGCCGCAGGAGAAGCTGGCGGTGCGCGGCTATTCCGAGGTGTTGAAGAGCCTGCCCGAGTTGCTGAAGATTCGCCGCCGGCTGCGCGAGCAGTTACTGGCGGAGCGTCCGGACGTGTTCATCGGCGTGGACGCGCCGGATTTCAATCTGGGCCTGGAGGCCGGATTGAAGAAGGCCGGCATTCCCACCGTGCACTATGTCAGCCCGTCGGTATGGGCGTGGCGGCCGGAGCGCATTCAGAAGATCGGCCGCGCGGTCAACCATGTGCTGTGCCTGTTCCCGATGGAGCCGCCGCTGTACCGCCAGGCCGGCGTGCCGGTCACCTATGTCGGCCATCCGCTGGCCAGCGAGATACCGCTGGAGCCGGACAAGGAGGCGATGCGAGACCAACTGGGACTGCCGCAGGGCGTGCCGGTGTTCACGCTGATGCCGGGTAGCCGCCGGAGCGAGCTGGAATACATGGCGCCCATCTATCTGGATACCGCGCGCCTGCTGCTCCGCGAGTATCCGGACGCCCAGTTCCTGGTGCCGCTGGCCACCCGCGCCACCATGGATCAGTTCGAGCAGATGCTGTACCGCTTCAAGGCGCGCGATCTGCCCATCCGCAGGCTGTTCGGCCATGCGCAGATGGCGACCATCGCCAGCGACGTGGTGCTGGTCACCAGCGGCACGGCGACGCTGGAGGTGGCGTTGACCAAGCGGCCGATGGTGATCAGCTACAAGCTGTCCGCCTTCACCTATCGGCTGGTCAAGCGCAAGATCAGGCTGCCGTACGTCGGTTTGCCCAATATCCTATGCGGCCGGTTCGTGGTTCCGGAGCTGCTGCAGAAGCAAGCCACGCCGCAAAAGCTGGCTGAAGAGATGCAACGGCTTTACACGGACTCCGCGGCGCGGTCCGATATGGAAAAGGCTTTCACCGAGCTGCATCTGGCTTTGAAGCAGGATACCGCCACCCGCGCCGCGCGCGCGGTGCTGGAGGTGGCGCGATGCCATTGATTTGCGGCGTCGACGAGGCCGGCCGCGGGCCGTTGGCCGGCGCGGTCTTCACCGCGGCGGTCATTCTCGACCCGGCCAAGCCCATCGCCGGTTTGGCCGACTCCAAAGTGTTGAGCGAAGCGAAGCGCGACGCGCTGGCGGAGTTGATCAAGCGCGACGCGCTGGCCTGGTGCATCGCCAGCGCCAGCGTCGAGGAGATCGACAAGCTCAACATCCTGCACGCCACCATGCTGGCCATGACGCGCGCGGTGGAGGGGCTCCCGGTGCGCCCGGACCTGGCGCAGATCGACGGCAACCGCGTGCCCAAGCATCTGCCGGTGCCGGGCGAGGCCATCGTCAAGGGCGACGCCAAGGTGGCGGCCATCTCCGCCGCGTCCATCCTGGCCAAGACCGCGCGCGACGCCGAGCTGGTGGCGCTGGATGCTTTGCATCCGCAATACGGTTTTGCCCGCCACAAGGGCTATCCCACCGCCGAGCATTTGGCCGCCATCGAAGCTCACGGCGTCCTGCCGGCGCACCGGAAGACCTTCGGCCCGGTCAGGGCCTGGCTGGCCAGCCACCAGGGAGCCTTGTTCTAACATGGCGGAGCAGGGCGGCAAGCGCTGTTTTCCGCCGGTGGCGGACGCCGATACCCGGTTGTTGATTTTGGGATCGTTGCCCGGCGACGCCTCTCTGGCAGCCAGCCAGTACTACGCCCACCCGCGCAACCAGTTCTGGCGCTTGCTGGGCGAAGTGCTGGGACGGGATCTGGTTTCCCTGCCCTACGACGAACGCCTGATGGCCTTGCGCGAGTCCGGCGTGGGCCTGTGGGACGTAGTGGCTCAGGCCAGCCGCAAGGGCAGCCTGGACGCCGATCTGAGGGAAATCCAGCATAACGACCTGAGCGATTTCGTCGCCAGCCTGCCCGCCTTGCGCGCGGTGGCTTTCAACGGCGCGACCGCAGCCAAGGCGGAAGCGCAGCTGGCCGGACTGGGCCTCGCCGTTGCGCGTTTGCCCTCGTCCAGCCCGGCGCATACGCTGGCCTACGAGGCAAAACTTGCGGTCTGGCGGCAGTTGGAACGATATTTAGACTTGTCAGCGTAATTTCGCACCCAGCCGGAGGGTTGCCGATGAACCGTTATTGCATCTGGTTTGTCACCACGGACGACAGCGTGATGCGTCGCGCGGAAGTCGCCATCAATGGCGTGATCCACAGCCATCAGGTGCTGGAGGAAATCGAGGGGCAGCTGGCCGGGGAGTGCGGTCTCAGCCAGGTGATGATCGTGGACTGGAAGCGCTTCGAAACGCCGGAGCAGGATGGCGGCCGGCTGGTGCGGGTGGCCTGATCGCTTCCCTAACGGCCTTCATGCCGCGAACCCGCGCCCGGACTGGCTGGCGGCGAGCCTAATCCGCAGGATTGTCCAGGTGTCCCTGCTCGACGCATGCTTGCCGGGTGGCCTGGAATTGGGCGATCACCTGCGCGATCTGCGGCGCCGGCGCGCAATTGGATTGCAGCGACTGGCTTTCCAGTTCCTGGCAGCGCTGGGCCAGGCTGGCGAAGCCCAGCGTCACCGCGCCGCCTTTCATGCCATGAGCCAGATGAAACAGGTTTTCCCGATCCGGTTGCCGCTGGTTGAGCCGCAATTGCCGGACCGACTCCTGGTGACTGGCGAAATATTGCTCCACCAACTGCCGGTATTGCTCATCGGATAGCAGTTCGACGAAGTCCGTGATGGTGCGCGCGTCGAGGACTGGTTCTTCCCTTGGTTGCGGCGCGGCGCTGGGCGCCGGCGGAAACTGTTTCTGCAGTACCGCCAACAGCTGATCGCGGCTCAGCGGCTTGGTCAGAAAGTCGTCCAGCCCCTGTTCCAGCATCTGTTGGCGCGTTTCCGGGAAGGCGTCCGCGGTCAGCGCGACGATGGGCATCCTGGGTGTCAGCGCCTTCTCCCGCAGTCCGCGCGCGGTCTTGACGCCGTCCATGCCCGGCATGTGCAGGTCCATCAGCACCAGATCGAAGGGTTGGGTTGCGGCCAGACGCAGCGCTTCGGGACCGTCCGAAGCCAGCGTTGGCTGCTGGTTCAGCCTTTCCAGCAGCGCTTGCAGATACTTGCGGTTGACCGCGTTGTCGTCCACCACCAGGATTTTCAACGGCCGGCTCAGCGTGTCGTGGCCGGCGAAGGGTTCGATGGCCTCGGCAGGGATGTCCGGCGCGTCGATCACCCTCAGAGGCAGCGTCAGCTGAAAGCAGCTGCCTTGGGCGGGAACGCTGCTGACCGAGATTTCGCCGCCCATCAGCCGGGCCAGGTTTTGCGAAATCTCCAGGCCCAGGCCGCTGCCGCCGTACTGGCGGGCGGTGGAGCCGTCGCCCTGGGAGAAGCGTTTGAACAGTTTCGCCTGGGTGGCCTGGTCCATGCCGATGCCGGTGTCGGTCACCACCAGCAGCAGCTGGGCCGTGCCGGGCTGCTCTCCCTGCGGCGCCGACGCGTGAACGGTGACGCCGCCGCGCTCGGTGAACTTGATGGCGTTGCTCAGCAGATTGAGCAATATCTGCCGCAGACGAGTCGGGTCCAGCTCCACCCATTCCGGAATTTCCGATGCCATGTCCAGGTTCAGCATCAGGCCCTTGGCCTGCGCCTGGGCGCTCATCAGATTGGCCACCTGGCGCAGCAGATAGGCCAGGTTGCAGGTGACCGGCGCCAGTTCCAGCTTGCCCGATTCCAGCTTGCTCGCGTCCAGCACGTCGTTCAGCAGCAGCAACAAGTGGCGCGCCGACTCTTCGGCCATGCGGATGTAGTTGGCCTGGTTGACGCTGGGGTGGGTGTCGGCCAGCAGCGCCAGCATGCCCAGCACGCCATTGAGCGGCGTGCGTATTTCGTGGCTCATATTGGCGAGGAAGACGCTTTTGGCCAGGCTGCCGGCTTCCGCCTGGCTGCGGGCCCCCTCCAGGCTATCGGTCAGCGTTTCCAGCGCCCGGCGGCGCTTCTCCAGTTGCCGCAATTGCCGGATCACGGTGAAGCCGAAACCGAAGATCAGCACCCATTCAAAGCTCATCAGCCAATTGCTGACCGTGATGTATTGCTGCATGGTGCGGTTTCGATTGTCCACCTGTAGGGCGGCCGCCTGGTTGGCCAGCAGGGACAGGTCGTGCAGGCCGTCGGACAAGGAGGCGGACAGTTGTTCCAGCCGCCCCAGCCGGCCAGGGTTGTGGACCGCCGGCGCTACGCTGAAATAGGCGTCGCCCTGACGGACGAAGGCATCCAGCCGGCTTTGCATCAGCAAGTACTGCGGCTGGTCCTGCAGCAGCAGCCGGTATTGGCCGCCGCGTATGATGCCGATGCGGCTGACGAAGATGTCGTAGCGCTGCTGCAACTGGTCCGGGGTGATTTGGGCGTGTTGCGCCGCGTGCAGGGCGGCGCGGAGATGGAGATTCTCCGCCTCCAGCTGGAAGTAGGCCCAGGTGATGTTGTCGTCCTGATAGAGCACCGCGCTGGTGAGCGTTTGGGATTGCCGGTGCTGGACATAGGCGGCTCCGGCGAACACGCATAGCAGGGTGATGCCGATGGCCGCCAGCATCCGCCAGGAAGTGGATTGCTCTTTGCCCTGGGTCATGGCCTCATTCCACCTGCAGCGACTTCAATTGCCAGGCGGAGCGGCCGTAGTAGATTTCCGAACGCAGCGCGGGTTGGTTGTCGTAGGGGTAGACGATGAACAGCGGCCCCTTGTCCCGCACCGGCATCGGCTTGCCGTTGAGCAAGCGGGCCAGCACCACCTGGTAGCGCGCGATGTCGTCCAGCGGGATGTCGGTCTTGTAATCGTTCAGCGCGATGGCTTTCAGCATGCGGCCTTTCGCGCCGACCAGGTTGAGCACGTCCTGCAGATAGGGGCCGGTGAAGCGGCTGACGCCCGGCAGCCATGGGGTGCGGGTGGCGATGGTGTGCTGCGGCAGCGCCGCGAGCATATCCATGTCGAACACCGCGTCGTTGTCGTGATTCTTGTTGCTGATTTGGCCGCTGATGGTCAGCACCACCTTGCCTGTGGGGCTGGGCAGCGGCGGGCTTTCGGCATGGCACGGCGGGATGGCCAGGAACAGCAGGATCAGGATGGCGCGACCGAGGGCGGGCATGGCTAGGCTCCTAATGTATTCCGGCTTCAAGCGGTATCGGAAAGGTTGGGCGCGGCGTGAAGGAAAACGCCGCGGTGTTTCAGCAGCCAGCGGCGAAAGCTTTCCGCGTCCACTGGAGGGGAAATGAAGGAGCCTTGGGCGATTTCTATGCCTAATTGCCGGCAAAGCTGCCATTCCGATTCCGTCGCCACGCCTTCCGCCACCACGTCCAGGCCCAGTTGACGCCCGAGTTCGGCGCTGGCGCGGACGATGGAGAAATTGGTCGGATTGCGCGCGGCGTCGATGACGAAGCCCTTGTCTATCTTCAGTTCGGTGAAGGGAATGCGCGACAGGCGGTCCATGCTGGCGAAGCCGGTGCCGAAATCGTCTATGGACAGCCGCGCGCCTTTCAGCCGCAGGCGGGTGAGCAATTCCAGCGCGCGCGTCGGATTGGCCATCAGGCCGGTTTCCGTCACCTCCACGATCAGGCGGCTGAAGGGGAAGCCGCAATCGTGGAGTATGCGTTCGAAGCGGGAAACCAGCGCGATTTCGTTCAGCGACTCCACCGACAGGTTCAGCGACATCGCCAGCGGCGTTTCGCTGGGCAGCCTGTCCATGATGACGGCAGCCTGCCGGAGCATCTGCAGGGTCAGCTCGGTGATCAGGCTGGAGTTTTCCGCCAGCTGGATGAACTGCTGGGGGCCTATCAATCCGAGCCGGGGGTGCTGCCATCGAGCCAGAACTTCGGCCGAGCGTATCTGGCCGCCTTCCATCGCGACCTGGGGTTGCAGAAAAGGACGGAGCTCGCCCTTGCCGATGGCGGCGCGCAGCTCGTCTTCCGTGGGCGGGGACACGACGCCTGGAACGTGGCGGCTGGCGGGGGGAGGCTGATTGATCAGGCGCTGCAGCGTCTGGTGGTTGATGGGCTTGGGCAGCACGCCGGCCAGCCATAGATCGTACATGCGGGCCAGCTCCGCCACCGACTCCATCACTCTTTCATCGAAGCTGCTGGAAATCAGCAGCATGCCCTGGAAGGCGCGCTCGCCCAGATGGCGGACGAACTCGATGCCGTCCATGCGCGGCATGTCGAGGTCGCAGAAGATCACGTCGAAGCGCCGATCGCCAGCGTCCAGCTGGATCAGCGCGTCCAGGCCGTCGCTGGCCACCACCACGTTTTCGTAGCCGAGGCGTTGCAACACCATCACGAGAAATTGCTGCGATACGGCATCGTCGTCTATGACCAGTATCTGGTGCATCGCCTCTCCCATGGCGCCAGACCGCCATACGGTGTGGATGCTGCAATTATAGTGATGGGTTTCCGGGCGGGTAAGAGGCCGCCCGGCGGGGAGTCAACTATCCTGGCCGATGTCCAGCTGGCGGATCTTGCCGTTCGCGTCCAGATGGAATTTGAAATAGGTGTTGAAATTGCCCCAACGGTCGCTGTGAAAGCCGCCGTACACGTCCAGACCCTGGTTTTCCACCCGGTCTATGCTGGTGAAGTGCTCGTGCCCCATCGCGTGTTCGCTGAATTTGTGGAAATTGGCTGGCAGTCCATCATCCGTCAGTGTCGCATCGGTGTTGAACTGCGCCATCCAGTTGGCGTGGTCGCCGTGTTGCAATGCCTCTATCGCCAGCCGCACAGCCGGCTGGGTGAGTATGTCCAGATTCATGAGGGTTCTCCTTGGTGCAACGCTTCCCGCTCGTCTCGATCTTCCTGGCAAAAGCCGCGCGCATGGCGATATCGCCTTGTTGTCGTCGCGGCGGAAGAGTCGAAAACAGGAGCAGTCCCGATAACTTGCAACTTTAAAGCCCTGCTCGCGCTGTCTGGAACGGCGCGGCAGAAGGTTCCGTCAGCCTGATGGTGGAGGACGGCAGACGTGGCCGGCGAGGCCATGCCGGTGGCGAATGCCACAGTACGCTATAGCCAACGAGCGAGGGGATTGCAATCAGCGGCTTGACCATTGTCGTGTCGGGCGCGCGGTTTGCCGCTACAATGGCGCCTCGTTGAATAGACACCAACCTATTACTGGATTTTTATGTTGCGCATCTCCGAACTCAAGCTGCCGCTGGACCACACGCCGGAGGAGCTGGCCGACGCCGTCGCCGGCTTTCTGAAAGCGCCGGCGGACGACGTTCGCGGCTTCACCGTGTTCAAACGCAGTTACGACGCCCGGAAGGGCGTGATGAGCCTGGTCTACATCATCGACGTGGATGTGGCCAATGAGGACAAGCTGTTCGCCCGCTTCCAGGGCGACCGCCGGGTGATGCCCACTCCGGACACCAATTATTACTATGTCGCCCAGGCGCCGGCCCAGTTGAAGCAGCGCCCGGTGGTGGTGGGCTTCGGCCCCTGCGGCATTTTCGCCGCGCTGATCCTGGCGCAGATGGGCTTCAAGCCCATCGTGCTGGAGCGCGGCAAGGAAGTGCGCCAGCGCACCAAGGACACCTGGGGTCTGTGGCGCAAGAGCGAGCTGAATACCGAGTCCAACGTGCAGTACGGCGAGGGCGGCGCCGGCACCTTCTCCGATGGCAAGCTGTACAGCCAGATCAAGGACCCGCGCCATTTGGGCCGCAAGGTGCTGACCGAGTTCGTCAAGGCCGGCGCGCCGGAGGAAATCCTTTACCTGGCCCGCCCGCACATCGGCACTTTCCGCCTGGTCTCCATGGTGGAGAACATGCGCGCCGAAATCATCGAGCTGGGCGGCGAAATCCGTTTCGAACAGCGCGTGGACGACCTGATTCTGGACGGCGACCGCGTGCGCGGCGTGAAGCTGGCGGATGGCAGCGAAGTGCTCAGCGACCACGTGGTGCTGGCGCTCGGCCACAGCGCGCGCGACACCTTCCAGATGCTGGAGAAGCGCGGCGTCTACATGGAAGCCAAACCGTTTTCGGTAGGCGTCCGCATCGAACACCCGCAATCGCTGATCGACGCGGCGCGCTGGGGCAAGTACGCCGGCCACCCGCTATTGGGCGCGGCGGACTACAAGCTGGTGCACCACGCCGGCAACGGCCGCGCGGTGTACAGCTTCTGCATGTGCCCGGGCGGCACCGTGGTGGCGGCCACTTCGGAAGAGAAGCGCGTGGTCACCAACGGCATGAGCCAGTATTCGCGCAACGAGCGCAATGCCAACTCCGGCTTCGTAGTCAGCATTTCGCCCGAGGTCGATTACCCGGGCGGCCCGTTGGCCGGCCTGGACTTCCAGCGCGAGCTGGAAAGCAAGGCATATGAATTGGGCGGCGGCGATTACTTCGCGCCGGCGCAGTTGCTGGGCGACTTCATGGCCGGCAAGGCATCCACCCAGCTGGGCGAGGTGGAGCCGTCGTACAAGCCGGGCGTGACCATGACCGATCTCGCGCGAATCCTGCCCGACTTCTGCGTGGAAGCGATGCGCGAGGCGATTCCGCACTTCGCCCGCCAGATCCGCGGCTACGATCTGCACGACGCGGTGCTGACCGGCCTGGAAACCCGCACCAGTTCGCCGTTGCGCATCACCCGCGGCGACGATGGCCAGAGCCTGAACATCAAGGGCCTGTTCCCGGCCGGCGAGGGCGCGGGTTACGCCGGCGGCATTTTGTCGGCGGGCGTGGACGGCATCAAGGTGGCGGAGGCGGTGGCCAAGGCCATGTCCGGCCAGTAAGGGATTGCACGCCAGCAGGCCGCCGCGGCTCGTCAGCCGCGGCGGCTTTTTGTTTGTCCATCCACATAATGTTCATCCAGGCGTCAAACGGCTGGCATCCGGCCTTGGCAGGATGCCGGTTTCGCTCGGGAGAACAATATGGATAGACGGAATTTCCTCAAAACCACGCTGGCCGGCAGCGGCGGCTGGCTGCTGGGCGCCGCCGCGCAAGCCGCGCCGGCTCTGATCGTGCCGGAGCGGCTGCGTCCGCAGGCGACTTCAGGCATCCAGATCGGCGATGTGGGCGCGGACCGGGCGATTGTCTGGGCGCGCGCCGACCGCACGGCGCGCATGCTGGTGGAGTGGGATGTCAGCGAGCGCTTCGCGGATCCTCGCAAGCTGCGCGGGCCGTGGGCCACCGAGGCCACCGATTTCACCACCCGCATCGATCTGAGCGGCTTGCCGGCCGGCGAGCAACTGTTCGTCCGCGTGCGCTACGAGGACGCCGCTTCGCCGCGCGCGCTGTCCGAGCCGCTGCTGGGCCGTTTCCGCACGGTATCGCGGCAGCCGCGCGACTTGCGCTTCGTCTGGTCCGGCGACACCGCCGGGCAGGGCTTCGGCATCAATCCGGATTGGGGCGGCATGCGCATCTATGAAACCATGCGCCGGCAGCAGCCGGACTTTTTCGTCCACTGCGGCGACACCATCTACGCCGACGGCCCGATGGCCGCCGAAATGACGGTGGAAGAAGGGAAAATATGGCGCAACCTGGTGACGCCCGAGGTGAGCAAGGTGGCGGAGACGCTGGACGAATACCGCGGCCGTTATCGCTATAACCTGCTGGACGACAATGTGCGGCGCTTCGCCGCCGAAGTGCCGCAGATCTGGCAATGGGACGACCACGAGGTGGTCAACAACTGGTCGGACAGCAAGAACCTGGCCGACGACGCCCGCTACCGCGAAAAGAGCATAGGCGTGCTGCAGGCCCGCGCGACGCGCGCCTTCATGGAGTACGCGCCGCTGCGCCATTACGGCGATCGCGAAAGCGAGCGGGTGTACCGCCGCCTGCCGCAGGGGCCGCTGCTGGACGTGTTCGTGCTGGACATGCGCAGCTACCGCGACGCCAACGGCGCCAATTTGCAGGCCGAGGGCGAGCCGGGCGGCGGCTTCATGGGGCGGGAACAACTGCGATGGCTGCTGGAGGGGCTGAAGTCGTCGCGCGCGGTCTGGAAGGCGGTGATGGCGGACATGCCGCTGGCGCTGCAGGTGGGAGACGGCAAGAACGCCGACGGCAGCCCGCGCTGGGAGGCGATGGCCAACGGCGACCACGGCCAGCCGCGCGGGCGCGAACTGGAGCTGGCCTGGCTGTTGCGGGAGATCAAGCGGCAGGACATCCGCAACGTGGTCTGGTTCACCGCCGACGTCCATTACACCGCCGCCCATCACTATCATCCGGAGCGGGCGGCGTTCGCCGGCTTCAATCCGTTCTGGGAATTCGTGTCCGGCCCGCTCAACGCCGGCACCTTCGGGCCGAACGCGCTGGACATGACTTTCGGCCCCAAGGTCGTATACCAGAAAGCCCCGCCCGCGCAGAACACCTCGCCGCTGGCCGGGATGCAGTTCTTCGGCCAGGTGGACATCGATGCCCGCAGCCGGGCGATGACGGTGAGGCTGAAGGATGTGGCCGGACAGACGCTGTTCACGCAGGAGTTGCCGCCCGCCTGATCGCGGCAAGCTTGCGCTTGGACCTCGGAGCCGTTGCCGCCGCGCGGCTTCGCGCCGGCGGTCATTCGGTCACGATATGGTTTTGGCAACAGAAGCTTAACAGTGTTATTGACATGGGCATTGTTCTGATCTAGATAAAATCATGCTTTTACAATGACAACGCCGCCGGCTGCGCGCCGGCCGGCCTTCGCGCCCGCGCATGACGCCATGCGCCGCGCCTTCTGCAATGGTATTCGTGGCCTGACTGTTCGATCCTGTCCGGGAGAAAGTCAATGGTGCGAATCGCGTCCCCCATCAGTGAAATCAAGGAACGTTACGAGGTTGTGGTGATCGGCTCCGGCTACGGCGGCGGCATCGCCGCGTCGCGGATGGCGCGGGCGGGCCGCTCCGTCTGCCTGCTGGAGCGGGGGAGGGAGATCATTCCCGGCGAGTACCCCGACACGCTGGCGGAAGCGACCGAGGAGTTTCAGGTCCACCACCCGGATGGCCACCTCGGCTCCCGCACCGGCCTTTACGATTTGCACGTCAACGCGCAGCAGAACGTGATCGTCGGCTGCGGCCTGGGCGGCACTTCGCTGATCAACGCCAACGTCTCGCTGCAGCCGGAGCCGCAGGTGTTCGAGGACCCGCGCTGGCCGGAAGGCGTGCGCGATCATGTGGACACGCTGTTGAAAGAGGGATACGCGCGGGCGCAGCAGATGCTGAAGCCCACGCCCTACCCGGAAGCCGCGCCCGCGCTGCCCAAGCTGCAGGCCAACCAGAAGTCCGGCGAACGCATCCAGGCCAAGCACGCGTTCTACCGGCCGCCGATCAACGTGACTTTCGAAAAGCTGCCGAACGATCTCAACCACGTCGGCGTCGAGCAGAAGCCCTGTAATTATTGCGGCGACTGCGTGTCCGGCTGCAACAACCACGCCAAGAACACCACGCTGATGAACTATCTGCCGGACGCCTGCAATCACGGCGCGGAGATTTTCTGCCAGGCATCGGTGCGCTACCTTGAGCGGGACGGCGACGGCTGGATCGTCCATTTCCAGTACGTCGGCACCGGGCGCGAGAAATTCGACGCGCCGACGCTGTTCGTCAAGGCGGACATCGTCATCCTGTCCGCCGGCACGCTGGGCTCCACCGAAATCCTGCTGCGCTCCCGCGCCGAGGGCCTGCCGCTGTCCGACCAGCTGGGCCAGCACATGAGCGGCAACGGCGACATCCTCGGCTTCGGCTACAACAACGGCGACAAGATCAACGGCATCGGCTTCGGCACGCACTCTGCCAAGGAGGTCGGCCCGGTCGGCCCCTGTATCACCTCCATCATCGACATGCGAGACGAGAGCGGCTGGCGGCGGCGCATGGTGATAGAAGAAGGCTCCATTCCCGGCGCCATCGGCGGGGTGATGGTGCCGGCGATGGCCGCAGCGTCGGCCGAGCTGGGCCAGCCTTCGGAGACCGGCGCGCTGGCCAAGATCAAATACGCGGCCAGGGAGGTGGAAAGCGCGCTGCGCGGGCCTTACCACGGCGCGATGAACCGGTTGCAGACCTATCTGATCATGAGCCATGACGACGGCGCCGGCCGGATGGTCTTGGACGATCACGACCAGCTGCGGCTGGATTGGCCTGGCGTCGGGGAGCAACCCAACTTCAAGATCGGCAACGACAGGCTGCAGGAGGCCACCCGGGCTCTGGGCGGCATCTATGTGCGCAATCCGATCTGGACCGATCTGTTCAAGCACAGCCTGATCACCGTGCACCCGCTGGGCGGCTGCGTGATGGGGGAGGACGCCGGCCAGGGCGTGGTCAACCACAAGGGCCAGGCGTTTAGCGGAACGAGCGGGCGCGATGTCTATCCCGGCTTGTATGTGACCGACGGCTCGGTGATTCCCACCTCGCTGGCGGTGAACCCGCTGTTCACCATCTCGGCGGTCAGCGAGCGGGCGATGGCGCTGCTGGCCGCCGACCGCGGCTGGAAGATCGACTACACGCTGCCGTCGGCGCCGCGCCGCGCGCCGCAGCCGCAGTCGGACAAGCCCGGCATCGAATTCACCGAGACCATGAAGGGCTTCTTCTCCACCGCCCACCGCCAGCCGGCGGGAACCGATCTGGCCGCGTACGAGGCGGCGGCCCAGGCCGGCCGGGATGCCGCTTCGACCATGGGCTTCACCGTCACGGTGGCGTCCGACGATCTGGATCGGTTGATTTCCGACCCCAGCCATCCGGCCACCATCGTCGGCACGCTGAACGCGCCGGCCCTGTCGCCGCTGCCGCTGACGGTCAGCCACGGCGTGTTCAACCTGTTCGAGGAGTATCCGCAGCAGGTGGGCGAGCGGCACATGAATTACAAGATGCGCTTGAGCGCCGAGGATGGATCCGAGTACTTCTTCAGCGCGTTCAAATCGGTGCCCAGCGATCACGGCCCGCTCAAGATCTGGGCCGATACCAGCACCTTGTACGTGACGGTGTATCAGGGCGTGGACGATGGCGGCGAGGTGGTCGGCAGCGGGGTGCTGCACATCGAGCCGGCCGACTTCGCGCGGCAGATGACCACGATGAAGGTGCTCAACGTCTCCAGCGAGGCGGAACGGCTGAAGCAGCTGGCCCGCTTCGGCGAGTATTTCGCCGGCGTGCTGTGGGAGAGCTACGGCGGGGTGCTGGCGCCGAATGTCTACTTCAATCCGGACGCGCCGCCGCGCAAGAAGCGCCCGCTCAATGTCGGCGCGCCCGAGGTGGCGTTCTTCCCGACCGACGACGGCGTCAATCTGCGGCTCACGCGCTACAACGGCGGCGGCAAGGGGCCAGTGATGCTGGTGCACGGCCTGGGCGTAGGGTCGAACATCTTCTCCACCGACACCATCTCCACCAATCTGCTGGAGTACCTGTACCAGCACGGCTACGACGTGTGGCTGCTGGACTTCCGCGTCAGCATCCTGCTGCCGGCCAGCCCGCAGCAGTGGGACGGCGACCAGGTGGCGCGTTACGACTACCCGGCTGCGATCCGGACGATACGGGCAGCCACCGGCGCGGCCGACGTGCAGTGCGTGGTGCACTGCTACGGCGCCACCACCTTCTTCATGTCCATGCTGGCCGGGCTGGAGGGGGTGAGGTCGGTGGTGTGCTCGCAGATCGCCGCCGACATCGTGGTGCCGGCCGCCACCCAGGTGAAGACCGGTCTGCATCTGCCGACGGTGCTGGACAAGCTGGGCGTGCAATCGCTGACCGCCTACACCGCGTCCGACTCCAATTGGTTCGAGAAACTGTACGACACCGCGCTGAAGGGCTATGCGCTGGCGGAGGCGCAGGGCTATTGCAACAACCCGGTCTGCCATCGCATCACCTTCATGTACGCGCCGCTGTACCGTCACGAAACCCTGAACGAGACCCTGCACGACAATCTGCACGAGCTGTTCGGGGTGGCGAACATGCGCACCATGGAGCATCTGGCGCGGATGTGCCGCGAGGGGCGGCTGGTGTCCTTCGACGGCGATGACATCTACATGCCGCACTTCGACCGGCTGCAGCTGCCCATCCTGTTCATCAGCGGCGAGCAGAACGAGTGCTACCTGCCGGAAAGCACCGAGCGCACGTACGACAAGCTGGTGCAGCGTTTCGGGCCGGAGCGTTACAACCGGCTGGTGGTGCCGGGCTACGGCCACATCGACTGCATGTTCGGCAAGAACGCGGCGGCCGATGTCTACCCGGCCATCGTCGCCCATCTGGACAAGACCGCAGGCGGCTGAGGCGAAAGCGCCGGGGCCGCTGTCCGGTCCCGGCCGCGCCTGGCCATTCGACGCCGTCTTCACAAGGACCTCCCCATGGACAAGACTCGTTGCGCGGAATGTGGCTTGCGCTGGTTCCAGCGCTTCATCTGGATCGGCATCGCCATCAATATGGTGTTCGCCATTCCGGCGCTATTTTGGCCGGATTTCCTGAACAGCAGCTTCGGCCTGCCCAGCCAGGCTGTGTACCCGTGGCTGCAGAACGCCGGCATGCTGCTGGTGGGCGTCAGCCTGTTTTACGCGCCGGCCGGCGTCAACGCCGCGCGCTATCCGGTGTATTCCTGGCTGTGCGTGCTGTCCCGACTGATCGCGGTGGTGTTCTGGATCTATCTGATAGACACCTCCGGCTATCCGGACGCCTTCAAGCCCTTGCTGTACTCCGACGCCGCGATGTTCGCGATCCTGGGCGCGCTGCTGTATGTCGGCCTGCCGGCGGAGCAGCGGCCCTGGCCATTGATCCGGGCCGGACTGTGCGGCTTGTGGCGCTGCCTGGCCCAGTGCTTTTCCGGCGTCCGCCGCAAGATCGCCATCGTTGTCGTGCTGGTGTTGGCCTTCATCGGCTATGAGGCCTGGGCCAATCTGCTGCGCGAAGTGCCGCAGCCGCCGCTGGTGTCCGACGTGGACCACTTCAAGTACGCGGCGATAGGCCTGGGGCCGGACGCGCGCATCCCCTTGTACGTGTTCTCGGTGCTGCCGCAGGTGTGCGCGCAGCGCATGCCCAAGCTTGGCACTGGCTGGCAGGCGTTCGGCTTCATCTACGAGGGCGGGCATGACCTGCCGATCGGCCTGGCCAAGCGCCAGATCGGCTATCCGTCGGTAGAGCCCAATTGCGCGCTGTGCCATACCGGCATGTACCGCAAGAGCGCCGACGACGTGCCGGTGCCGGTACCCACCGCGCCGGCGGCGCTGCTGGATCTGGAGTCGTTCCAGTGGTTCCTGTACGACTGCGCCGGCGATCCGGACTTCAACGCCAAGGTGATCGACGCCATCGAGCAGCATTACGAGCTGGGGCCGATAGAAAAGCTGTTCTACCGCTTTTTGATCGTGCCGGCCACGCGCCAAGCCTTCCTGAAGCAGAAGCAGCAGTACGCGTGGCAGAAGCTGCGGCCGCAGCAGGGGCCGGGGCGCACCGACACCTTCAACCCCACCAAGATGGTGGTGTTCGGTTTTCCCGACGACTCCACCATCGGCACCGTCGATCTGCCGCAGATCTGGAACCAGAAGCCGCGCGAGTCGCTGTACCTGCACTGGGACGGCAACAACAACGACATCAAGGAGCGCAACTACGCCGCGGCGATGGCGGTGGGCGCGACCCCGCAGTCGGTGCTGCCGGCCGAGTTCAAGCGCGTGACCGACTGGCTGCTGACGCATCAGCCGCCCAAGTGGCCGTTCGGCGGCCTGGACCAGGTGCGCGCGCATCGCGGCCAAGCGCTGTGGGAGAAGAATTGCGCCAGCTGCCACGATTTCGGCAAGGCCGATACCGGCCAGGTGACCGTGGGGCTGGACGAGCTGGGCACCGACCCTTACCGCGTCAACTCCTTCACCGTCGGCCTGGTGGACAAGTTCCACGAATTCAAGAAGCCGCCGTTCGATTTCGGCGCCTACCGCAAGACGCAGAGCTACAGCAACACGCCGACCGACGGCATCTGGCTGCGCGCGCCGTATCTGCACAACGGCTCGGTGCCGACGCTGTGGGATCTACTGCAGAAGCCTGACAAGCGGCCCAAGACGTTCTACCGCGGCTCCAGCGTGTTCGACACTCGCAACGTCGGCTTCATCAGCGCCGGGCCGGAGGTCAAAGGCGGCGGTTATTTCAAGTTCGACACCCGCCTGCCGGGCAACCATAACACCGGCCACGAGTATGGAACCAATCTGTCCGACAGCGAAAAGTGGGATCTGATCGAGTACATGAAAAACCTGTAGGCGGCGGCAGCCGTCCACAGAGCGGAGGTGCGAAATGGATTTCAGCGATTGGAAAAGCCGAATCGAGAACGATCTGGCGGATGCCAGGCAGACGCTTGAGCAGAAGAAGCAGATCATGGACCGGCTGCAGCAGGTGCACCAGCAGGTGCGGGACGTGATCGACTCCGGCAGCACCTCCGCCAACGGCATTCCGTGGGAGCTGGCGCGAGGCTTGTCCATCCTGGACGATGTGCTGGACGGCAAGCCATTGCCGACCACCGAGGACGAGCTGCCCACCCGGGTGATGGACGACGGCACCCTGCTGGGCTGCCGCAAGTGGGAGCTGCTGGACCCGTTGTGGGGCGAGGCGCTGGTGCAGTGGATCGGGCACCTGTGGGACTTTGCGCCATGGGGCGGGCAGCCGGGCCGTGTCGAGATAGCGGACCAGACCAGTTTCGCCATCGCGGGCGACTGGGGAACCGGCGATTACATCGCGGCCAAGGTGGCTGCCGCGATGAGCAAGCAGGGCGCCGATTACACCATTCATTTGGGCGATGTCTATTACGCCGGCGTCGGCTCAGACGAAAGCAACGATCTTGCCGGCTGGCCCGCCGGCGCCAAGGGGCAGTTCACCCTCAATTCCAATCATGAAATGTACAACGGCGCGCTTGGTTACTTCGGCGAGCTGTCGAATAAATTTCCGATGCAGCAGGGCACCAGCTATTTCAGCCTGCACAACCAGAACTGGCTGATCATCGGCCTGGACAGCGCCTACCACTCGGACAAGATGAATCTGTACATGGACGGCGCGCTGGGCGATCAGCAGGCGGCATGGCTGAAGCAGCTTGCCGCCGGATGGGACAAGAAGATCATGCTGCTGTCCCACCATCAGGGTTATGCCATGGATGGCTCGACCAAGACGCCGCTGTACCAGGAGGTGGCAGCCGCGCTGGGCCGCGATCCGGATTACTGGTATTGGGGGCACTTGCACAATGTCATCTGTTACCAGCCTCAGGGCAAGCTGCTGGCCCGCTGCGTCGGCCACGGCGCGATTCCGTATGGGCCGGCCAAGGCGCTGGACGGCAAACCGCAGGTGGCGTGGGCGGAGGCGCGTTCAGCCGACGACAGCAAGTACCCGGAGCGGGTGTTGAACGGCTTCGTGAAGCTGGAGCTGAATGGAGAGGCGCTGACGGAAACCTTCTACGACGAAAACGGCTACCAGAGGTGGCCCGAGCGCTAGCCGGAGAGCGGGTCAGCCGGGCTCGCTGACGGCGCGGCTGCCCTCTATCTCCAGCACCACCGCATGGGCCAGCGTTTTCAGATGTCTTTTTTCCTCTCCGGCCAGATGCTTGGGTTTGGAGTCGATCAGGCACAGCGTGCCGATGGCGTGTCCGGAAGACAGCTGCAGCGGCGCGCCGGCGTAGAAGCGTATGTGGGGATAGCCCTGCACCAGCGGGTTGTCCAGGAAGCGGGCGTCGTCCAGCGCGTCCGGAATCTCCAGAATGTCGTCGCCGAGAATGGTGTGGCCGCAGAAGCTGATATCGCGGGAAGTTTCGCTGGCGTCCAGCCCGCAGTTCGATTTGAACCATTGGCGGTTGGCGTCCACCAGGCTGATCAGCGCGATCTTGACCGCGAAGCGGGAGCGGCAGTAGGCGGTGATCGCGTCGTAGCGTTCTTCAGGATCGCTATCCAGAATCAGCAACTCTTGCAGCACCCGGACGCGTTCGGCCTCATTGGCGGGAATGCCGGGAGATTGCATGGCGGCCTCCTGGGATGAAGAATGATTTTCATTATAGGCGGTGACATCAGACTGTTAATGCCATTTACGGCGCCATTATTAATGTTAATAGCATAATTAATACTAAGTGGGATTAGAACTTACATGGATTTCATGCGTCTGTAATTTTGTTAGGGCATTTGCTCTAGCATCGCGAGTTTTCCAACAACAAAGGAGATGCAGATGAACGATCAAATCCAAACCGCGGATATCGAGCTGGATGCCTGGTTCCAGGAAGAAACCTTCGCCGAAGCGGTGGAGATGATGCAGGACAAAGCCGTGGTGCCGTTCGGCACCGCGCTGTGGCCGGTCTGATAGGGCATTAGCCGAATCCATGTCTGACAACGGGGCCCTGGCGGCCCCGTTTTTTAGAGCCGCCAACAAAACTCCCGATCTGGCGCCGCGCTTCCTTTCCTTGCCGCGAGAGCGGCATTGCTGGCGCCAGCGCGCCTTGGCCCGAATTGATTGGCGGTTCCTGGGAGAAAGCTGAATGCGCATCACCGATGAGCAGGCGCGTAGCGTCCGCAATATGTATGCCTGTCTGGCCTTGCATCCGGCGGCCAGGGACAAGGCGGCCTCGGGAGAGGCCATCCGCCTGTTGCTGGGATTCGACGCATTTCACGGCGAGGTTGCCGCGAGCATCGCCGAGGGCGCAGGCGAGGCCATCGCCGCGGACATCCGTTTGGCGGAGCTGGAGAACGAAAGCGCGGACGCGTTGGCGGCCGAGATCGAACAATGCGATGTCTTCATTTTCCTGTACCGCTCGTCCACGTTGCCGTCTGTCGATCCGCGCGGCCCGGCCTTCCTGTTGCCGATCAAGCAAGCAATGCAGTTCCATTGGAAGAAATCCATCCTGTTCAAGGACTACGGGCCGTATTTCTACGAGGCATTCTCCGAGCCTCGGGCCCGGATGGCGGAGCGCAACCGCAGCCTGATCGCGCTGGCGGAGCAAGCCGGATACGTGGCGTTCGAGCAGGAGGGGGGCGGATGGCTCCGCGGCTCGATCCAGCCCGATCAAGCCTGGACCTCGATAGACGGCGACGGCAATGTCGATCTCGTCCCGGGAGAGATCGCCACTTCCATCGCTGATCTGCAGGGCGAGGTGCGCTTCAGCGGCGCCTTCCTCAGCACGATACCGTTCGCCGTCAAATACGGCGTGGTCCGCGATTTCGCCACGCTGCGCATCCGCGATAGCCGGGTGGCGGACTTCAGTTGCGGCGACGCGCGCTTCTCGGCGGATTTCGACAAGTATCTGAGCGCCAACGCCGGCAACGCCGCGGTGGCGGAGTTCGGCATCGGCACCAATTGCGGCGTGAAGGGACTGTATGGTTTGAACGCCGGCTTCGAGGAGCGCCACCCAGGACTGCATCTGGGCCTGGGCGGCGGCGAGCTGGGCAGCCATCACCTGGACTTGATCTTTTCCGGCGGCCGGCTGCGTTTCGGCGACAAGGTCTTCTTCGACGGCGGTTTCTCGATTTAGCTGAACACCGCGGTGAAGTCGTCGGGGATGTTCAACCGGTACTCTCCATCCGCCAGCACGAAATAACAATTCAGCTGGTTCGCGGCCTGGTCCGCGTCGGTGTCCAGCACGTCGCCGGGGACTTGTATGGTGTCGAAGACGATCACGCCCGAGTTGACGGTCTGGCCTGCCGGCACATCGAAAGCGTTTCCGGGCGCGTCGGGCACGACGCGGATCGTGACGGCGGTGTTGTTGGTAAGCGGACAGTTGTTCAGCGCGAGCGACATGGCGGTCTCCGGAGCGGGGCCGGCGCGGAATGCGTCGGCTCGCTCCATGGACGCTGGCGGAGGACGGACGTGAGACCGCTTGCTCAGCCCGGGTCCAGCCGGCACGCCTTGCCGGTGCCGGCGAAGCCGCCGTACAGCTTCATCTGGTCCGGCGTCTTGCGGGAAATGAAGAAGCTGTCCGGCAGCGATTTGCCGGCCAGCGGCTTGGGCCAGGTCAGCAGGCCTTTCTCGTCCATATATCCCTTGAAGCTCTCGCCGCCGCGGAACACTTCCACCGTCTGGGTGCGTCGGTCGAAGCTGAACCGAATCTGATCGTCGCAGTGGTAGCTGGCCTGAATGCGTTGCGGCGGCTGGCAGCCGCTGAGCGCGGCCAGCAGCAGGCAGGCGGCGGACAGACGGAAGAGGGTGGGCATGGCTTGAAGCTTTCTACTGGGAGAACCGGGGGCACACTATACCATGCGCGGGCATGCCGCTCCGGCCTGGACCCGATGAGGCGCGGGCTTTGTCGGCAGATTGCCCGCGTTGGCGCGGCGATATTTATTTAGGGTATTTACTTTATTTTTACAGTAAACCATCTGGAAACATTCAGGCTTTGACCATTATCTTGCGGGTTCCGGTCGGACAATCGGCAGCAGGAATATAAAAACACGCCGATTGCATACCTTCGCTTACAAAGGAGAACCCATGGAGGAGTTGGTCAACGCCATCAACGGCGTGGTCTGGAGTCCGGCACTGATTTACCTGTGCCTGGGCGTGGGCCTGTATTTTTCGCTGCGCACCCGTTTTCTGCAACTGCGGCATTTCAAGGAAATGCTGCGCCTGATGTTCAACCGCCAGAGCAGCAGCGCAGGGGTGTCGTCGTTCCAGGCGCTGGCGATGACGCTGGCGGGGCGGGTGGGCACCGGCAATATCGCCGGGGTGGCCACCGCCATCACTTTCGGCGGTCCGGGCGCGATGTTCTGGATGTGGCTGGTGGCCTTTCTCGGCGCCAGCTCCGCCTTCGTCGAGTCCACGCTGGGCCAGGTGTACAAGGAGAAGATAGACGGCCAGTACCGCGGCGGTCCGGCTTTCTACATCGAGAAGGGGCTGGGCATGAAGTGGTATGCCTGGCTGTTCGCGCTGACCACGGTGGTGGCCACCGGCGTGCTGCTGCCCGGCATCCAGGCCAATTCCATCGCCAACTCGATGCAGTCGGCCTTCGGCATCGCGCCCACGGTGACAGCCGCCGTGCTGGCCATCATGCTGGGCTTCATCATCTTCGGCGGCGTCAAGCGCATCGCAGTGTTCGCCGGAGCGGTGGTGCCTTTCATGGCGCTGGGCTACATCATCGTCGCCTGCGTGGTGATCGCGCTCAACATCGAGCAATTGCCGGGCGTGGTGGCGCTGATCTTCAAGAGCGCCTTCGGTTTTGAGGCGGGCATGGGCGCGGTGCTGGGCTTCGCCATCCAGTGGGGCGTGAAGCGCGGCATCTATTCCAACGAGGCCGGCCAGGGCACCGGTCCGCACGCGTCCAGCGCCGCGGCGGTCAGCCATCCGGCCAAGCAGGGCCTGGTGCAGGCGTTCTCGGTCTACATCGACACCCTGTTCGTCTGTTCCGCCACCGCCTTCATGCTGCTGATCACCGGCCAGTACAATGTCCAGGGGCCGGACGGCGCGGCGCTGTACACCGGCATTGCCGGCGTGGCTGCCGGTCCGGGCTATGTGCAGACCGCGATGGAAAGCATCATGCCGGGCTTCGGCTCGGTGTTCGTCGCGCTGGCGCTGTTCTTCTTCGCCTTCACCACCATCATCGCCTACTACTACATCGCCGAGACCAACATCGCCTTCATCAACCGCAAGGCGCGGCGGCCGTGGCTGGTGTTCGCGCTGAAGGTGGGGCTGATGGCGGCCACCGTCTACGGCACGGTGAAGACCGCCGATCTGGCTTGGGGTCTGGGCGATATCGGCGTCGGCCTGATGGCCTGGCTGAACATCATCGCCATCATCCTGATGCAGAAGCCGGCGCTGGCCTGCCTGCGCGATTACGAGGCGCAGAAGGCGCAAGGCGTGGACCCGGTGTTCCATCCGGAAAAGCTGGGCATCGTCAACGCCGCCTACTGGGCAGGCCGCCGCGCCGAGAGCAATCTGGACGAGGAGTCGGGCGGCCCGCCGCCGGGAGGCAAGCCGGAACCGGCCAAAGCCGGCTGATTCACGCAACGCCCGCTCACGCGGGCGTTTTTGCGTCGTCATGGCATTCGGGCATGGGGTTTGCTTTTATCTCCCGCAGACCCATTGCGCGAATGAGACCATGGACCCGTCCGCTCCCTTGAGGCTGTTGCTGGTCAACGATACCGACCGGCCGATGCGGCAGCTGCGCGACGCCTTCGCCGACGCCGGCTACCTGGTCATCGCCCAGGCCGACGGCGCGGCCGAGCTGCTGCGGCTGGCGGAGTCGGAGCGGCCGGACGTCATCATCGTCGATACCGAATCGCCGACGCGCGACACGCTGGAGCAGCTCGCGCTGATGGAGCGCTCCGCGCCGCGCCCGGTGGTGATGTTCGCCGAACACGGCGGGGTGCCCGCCATCCAGGCCGCGGTGCGCGCCGGGGTCACCGCCTACATCGTCGACCACGTCTCCGCGGAGCGGCTGGCGCCCATCGTAGACATGGCCAGGGTCAAGTTCGAGGAGGATGCCGCGCTGAAGCGCAAGCTGGCCGACATGGAGCAGCAACTGGCGGAGCGCAAGCTGATCGAACGGGCCAAGGGCATCCTGATGCGCAGGCGGCGGCTTGGCGAAGAAGAGGCGTACGCGCTGCTGCGCAGCCAGGCGATGAGGTCGGGCTTGCGCCTGGCCGACCTGGCTCTTCAACTGATCCACGCCAGCGAGCTGCTGGATTGAGAGGCCGCGATGCATGCAGATTATCCTGAAGACAACAGCTTGGCGCGGGTCCGCGTCGGCTTCCTGCCGCTGACCGATTGCGCGCCGCTGGCGGTCGCCTGCCGGCTGGGGCTGGACCGCATGAACGGCCTGGCGCTGCAGCCGCTGCGGCAGCCATCCTGGGCGGCATTGCGCGACCGCCTGCTGGCCGGGCAGCTGGACGCCGCCCATGCGCTGCACGGCCTGGCTTGCGGCATGCAGCTGGGCCTGGGCGGGCCGCAATGCGATATGACGGTGTTGATGACGCTGAATCGCAATGGCCAGGGCATCAGCTTGAGTCCGGGCCTGGCGGCGCAGCGGCGCGACGGCGCCAGCCTGGCCGACATCGCCCGCCGCTTGGGCCGCCCCTTGCGCCTGGCGCACACCTTTCCCGCCGGCACCCACGCGATGTGGCTGTATTACTGGCTGGCGGCCCAGGACGTGCATCCCTTGCGCGACGCGCGCTGCGTGGTCATTCCGCCGCCACAGATGGGCGCGGCGATGCGGACGGGCGCGCTGGACGGCTATTGCGCGGGCCAGCCCTGGCACGCGGTGACCGAAGCGCAGGGCAGCGCTTGCCTGGTCGCCGATAGCGCGGCCATCTGGCCGGAACATCCGGAAAAGGCGCTGATCTGCCGCCGCGAGCTGGCTGATCGGCAGCTGCAGCTGGCCTCGGCGCTGATCGAAACCCTGCTGCTGGCCTGCCACTGGCTGGACCAGCCGGACAACCAGGAGCAGGCGGCGGCCTGGCTGGCCGAGGACGCCTGGCTGGGCGTGCCGGCGGAAACCATCCTGCGGCATTGGCGCGCGCACCCCTTGCAGGCCGCGCCGCTACGCTTCTTCGACGAGGGGCGGGTCAACTTCCCCGATCCGGCCGACACGCTGTGGTTTTTGCGGCAATACCGCCGCTGGGGGCTGTGGCGGGGCGATGGCGATCGGGACATCGCCCAGGCGATTTGCGGAACGGCGCTGTACCGCCAGGCGGCGGAGCGCTGCGGCGTCGCCTTGCCGGAATCCGGTCGGCATCCCGCCCTGTTGATGGACGGGCAGGCGTGGCCGCCGCCCAAAACCGGTGCGGATTTGGCGGAAACGCACTGATGCGGTGCAGCAAAAATGGCCACGCCAGCTAAAACCGGGGCTTGCAGGCTGGCACGCGATTTGCGTTCTTGATCCCGGACGGCGCAACGGCGCGCCGTCGGACACATTCGGGCAAACGCCAGCGTAGGTGATTGCCACTAGGGACAACGGCGTCCTCTCCTGTTCAGATACGGAGAGGACGCCGTTTTGTTTTGACTATCTGCGCGCGGACTGAATCCGCCGTTCCTGCCGATGGCCTGGCCGCAAGCCGGCCGGGCGGAGAGGGCGGACCGCGCGCCGGGAGCGATCATGAACCGTAGCTTCTGGCAGTCCGGGCACCGGCCTACGCTGGCTTGCGCCTTTCTGTACTTTGACTTGAGCTTCATGGCCTGGTATCTGCTGGGGCCGTTGCAGGTGCCCATCGCCGCCGCGCTCGGGCTTTCCACCCAGCAACGCGGCCTGATGGTGGCCACGCCCATCCTGGCCGGCGCTTTGCTGCGGCCGCTGATGGGCGCGCTGGCGGACCGCATCGGCGCCAAGCGCGCCGGGATGCTTGGCCAGATCATCGTGATCGCCGCGCTGTTCGGCGGCTGGCTCGCCGATCTGTCCAGCTTCGGCGCGATGCTGGCGCTGGGCGCGCTGCTGGGCGTGGCCGGGGCCTCGTTCGCCGCCGCGCTGCCGCTGGCCTCGCGCTGGTATCCGCCGCAGCATCAGGGCGCGGCGATGGGCATCGCCGGGGCGGGCAATTCCGGCACGGTGCTGGCGGCCTTGTTCGCGCCGGCGCTGGCCATGGCTTACGGCTGGCAGAACGTGTTCGGCCTGGCCTGTGTGCCGCTGTTGCTGACGCTGGCGATTTTCGCCCTGTGCGCCAGGGAGGCGCCCGCCGCCGTGGCGCCGAAACGGTTGGCTGATTACCTGGCCGTGCTGAAGGAAAAGGACGCCTGGTGGTTCATGTTCTTCTACTCGATGACTTTCGGCGGCTTTTCCGGTTTCGCCGGCGCTTTGCCCGGTTATTTCCACGATCAATTCGGCTTCGACGCCAAAACCGCCGGGCTCTATACCGCCGCCTGCGTGTTTGCCGGCTCGGTGATGCGGCCCTTGGGCGGCATGCTGGCCGACAGGCTGGGCGGCACCCGTTCGCTGCTGGCGGTTTATCTGGCCTGCGCCTTGCTGATGGCCGCGGCCGCGCTGAACGCCGGCGGCGCGGGCGCGGCGCTGGCCCTGTTCGTGCTGGCCATGCTGTGCCTGGGCGCGGGTAACGGCGCGGTGTTCCAGCTGGTGCCGCAGCGCTTCGGCCGGGAGCTGGGCGTGATGACCGGCTTGGTGGGCATGGCCGGCGGCGTGGGCGGCTTCACCCTGGCGGCGGGCCTGGGCGCGGTCAAGCAGGCCAGCGGCGACTACGCGCCCGGCTTGTGGCTGTTCGCCGGTCTGTGCCTGCTGGCCTGGCTCAGCCTGGCCGGCGTGCAGCGGCGCTGGCGCGGCAACTGGGCGGCGGCCGCCGCCCGCGTGTGAGGAGACGGACATGGACATGGCCGAACTGAAAGACCGGGCCCGGCAGCGGCTGGTGGTGGTGGGCAACGGCATGGCCGGCATCCGCGCGGTGGAGGAGCTGCTGGCGCTGGCGCCGGATCTCTACGACATCACGGTGTTCGGCGCGGAACCGCATCCCAACTACAACCGCATCCTGTTGTCGCCGGTGCTGGCGGGGGAGCAGGCGTTCGGCGACATCGTGCTGAATCCGCCGGAGTGGTACGCGGAGCGGTGCATCGCGCTGCATATGGGCAAGCGCGTCAGCGCCATCGACAGGGTTAGGCGCGAAGTGGTGGCGGAAGACGGCGCCGTAGCCGGCTACGACAGGCTGCTGCTTGCCACCGGCTCCTCGCCGGTGATGCTGCCGATTCCGGGACGCGAGCTGGAGGGAGTGATCGGCTACCGCGACATCGCCGACACCGAGTACATGATGGAGGCCGCAGGACGGCGGCGCGGCGCGGTGGTGATCGGCGGCGGCCTGCTGGGGCTGGAGGCCGCCAACGGCCTGAGGCTGCGCGGCATGGACGTCGCCGTCGTCCATCTGGCCGACTGGCTGCTGGAGCGCCAACTGGACCGCCAGGCGGGCGAACTGCTGCGCCGGGCGTTGGAGGCGCGCGGCATCCGTTTCCTGATGGGGCGGCAGACCGCCGCGCTGCTGGACGACGGCCAGGGCCGGGTGCGCGGCGTCCGCTTCAGCGACGGCGAGGAGATTCCGGCCGAGCTGGTGGTGATGGCGGTGGGCATCCGCCCCAACGCCGCATTGGCCGAGGCCGCCGGCCTGCATTGCAGCCGCGGCGTGGTGGTGGACGACACCTTGCAAACCTCGGACCCGCGCATCTACGCCGTCGGCGAGTGCGCCAGCCACCGCGGCGTGGCCTATGGGTTGGTGGCGCCGCTGTTCGAGCAGGCCAAGGTGTGCGCCAACCACCTGGCGCGGCTGGGCGTGGCCCGCTATGGCGGTTCGGTGTCGTCCACCAAGCTGAAAGTGACGGGAATCGACCTGTTCTCCGCCGGCGACTTCATGGGCGGAGACGGCTGCGAGGAGATCGTGCTGTCCGACCCGGCCGGCGGCGTTTACAAGAAGCTGGTGCTGCGCGGAGACAAGCTGGCCGGCGTCTGCCTGTACGGCGACACCGGCGACGGCGCCTGGTATTTCAAGCTGCTGCGCGAGGGCCGCAGCGTGGCCGATCTGCGCGACACGCTGATGTTCGGCGAAACGGCGATAGGCGACGCCGGCGTGCAGGGCCAGAGCCGCGCGGCGGCGATGAAGGACGAAGACGAGGTCTGCGGCTGCAACGGCGTGTGCAAGGGCGCCATCGTCAAGGCGATCCAGGACAAGGGCCTGTTCACGCTGGACGAGGTGAAGAAGCACACCAAGGCGGCCAGCTCCTGCGGCTCCTGCTCCGGGCTGGTCGAGCAAGTGCTGATGAGCGTGGTCGGCTCCAGCTTCCAGGAAACGCCCAAGACCAAGGCCGTGTGCGGCTGCACCGGCCATAGCCACGCCGAGCTGCGCCAGGCGATACGGGAGCATCATCTGCTGACCCACGCCGAGGTGTTCCATTTCCTGG
Organism: Chromobacterium sp. INPA-IVC; assembly: GCF_059047085.1. Classification (NCBI taxonomy): domain Bacteria; kingdom Pseudomonadati; phylum Pseudomonadota; class Betaproteobacteria; order Neisseriales; family Chromobacteriaceae; genus Chromobacterium; species Chromobacterium sp. INPA-IVC. Next base: position 204,323 of record NZ_JBTNLS010000001.1, read on the forward strand.
AGTGGCGGACGCCCAACGGCTGCGCCAGCTGCCGGCCGGCGGTCAACTACTATCTGCTGTCCACCTGGCCGCACGAGGCGGTGGACGACCCGCAGAGCCGCTTCATCAACGAGCGGGCGCACGCCAACATCCAGAAGGACGGCACCTTCTCGGTGATCCCGCAAATGAAGGGCGGCGTCACCACCGCCGACGAGCTGCGCCGCATCGCCGACGTCGCCGACAAATACCGGGTGAAGATGCTGAAGGTCACCGGCGGCCAGCGCATCGATCTATTGGGGATCAAGAAGGAAGATCTGGTCGATGCCTGGCGCGATCTGGGCATGAATTCCGGCCACGCCTACGGCAAGTCCATCCGCACGGTGAAAACTTGCGTCGGCAGCGAGTTCTGCCGCTTCGGCACCCAGAACAGCACCCAGATGGGCATAGATCTGGAAACCATGCTGGCCAATATGTGGAGCCCGCACAAGGTGAAGCTGGCGGTGTCCGGCTGCCCGCGCAACTGCGCCGAGGCCGGCATCAAGGACGTGGGCGTGATCGCGGTGGAGTCCGGCTGGGAGCTGTACGTGGGCGGCAACGGCGGCATCAAGACCGAGGTGGCGCAGTTTCTGTGCAAGGTAAAGACGGCGGAGGAGGTGAAGGAATACAGCGGCGCCTTCCTGCAGCTGTACCGCGAGGAGGCTTACTACCTGGACCGCACCGTCCACTACATCGCCCGCGTCGGCCTGGATTACATCAAGGCCCGCGTGGTGGACGACGCCGACAATCGCCGCGCGCTGCACCAACGGCTGCTGTTTTCCTTGCAGGGCCTGCCCGACCCTTGGGCGGCGCGCGTCGCCGGCGCGCAGAAGCGCGAGTTCATTCCCATCGCGGTCGAAGCCTGAGGAGAGTCGAGATGAGCATGGAAAACTGGACCAGAGTCTGCGCGCTGGACGACATCCCGCGGCAAGGCAGCCGCGTGCTGGCGCGGGAGGACGGCGACATCGCGCTGTTCCGCACCCACGACGACCAGGTGTTCGCGCTGCTGGACCGTTGCCCGCACAAGGGCGGCCCGCTCAGTCAGGGCATGGTGCATGGCCGCTCGGTGGTCTGCCCGCTGCACGGCTGGAACATCGACCTGGCCAGCGGCGAGGCGCTGGCGCCGGATGCCGGCTGCGCGCGCCGTTTCCCCGCCAGGGAGGAGAACGGCGCGGTATGGCTGGCGCTGTAGCGGGGGAGGGCGAGGCGATGGACAAGACGGAAACCCGATCCACCTGCTGCTATTGCGGCGTGGGTTGCGGCGTATTGATAGAGAGCGAGAACGGCCGCATCACCGGCGTGCGCGGCGACCCGGACCACCCGGCCAATTACGGCCGTCTGTGCGGCAAGGGCCTGAGCCTGGCCGCCAGCGCAGCCAGCGATAGCGGCCGCGCCTTGTTTCCTGAAATGAGGCTGGGCAGGGACGAGCCGCGCCGGCGCGTCGGCTGGGATGAGGCGTTGGACGCGGCGGCGGACCGCTTCGCCGACATCATCCGCCGCCATGGCCCTGACGCGGTGGCGTTTTACGCGTCCGGCCAGCTGTTGACCGAGGATTACTATCTGTTCAACAAACTGGCCAAGGGCGTGGCCGGCACCAACAATATCGACACCAATTCCCGGCTATGCATGTCCAGCGCCGTCACCGCCTACAAGATGGCCTTCGGCGCCGACGGCCCGCCCACCTGTTACGAAGACCTGGAGTCCGCCGGCTGCGTGCTGTTCGCCGGCAGCAATATGGCCTACGCCCACCCGGTGCTGTTCCGCCGGCTGGAAGACGCCAGGCGGGATTGGCCCGACGCGCGCTGGATCGTGGTCGACCCGCGCCGCACCGATACCGCCGCGATGGCCGACCTGCACCTGCAGATCCAGCCCGGCACCGACGTGGCGCTGTTCCACGCGATGCTGCACCACCTGGTCTGGGAGGGGCTGATCGACGCCGGCTACATCGCCGCCCATACCGAGGGCTTCGACGCGCTCAAGCGCACGGTCCGCGACTACACACCGAAAATGGCGGCGGAAATCTGCGGCGTGCGGGCCGAGGACATCGTCACCGCGGCGGAATGGTTCGGCCGCAGTCCGGCCAGCCTGTCGCTGTACTGCATGGGGCTGAACCAGTCCAGCCAGGGCACGGCCAAGAACCTGGCGTTGATCAATCTGCACCTGGCGACAGGCCAGATCGGCCGGCCCGGCGCCGGGCCGTTTTCGCTGACCGGCCAGCCCAACGCGATGGGCGGGCGCGAGGTGGGCGGCATGGCCACCATGCTGGCCGCGCACCGCGACATTGACAATCCCGATCATCGGCGAGAAGTGGCGGCGCACTGGGGCGTGCCGGAGGGCCGGCTGTCTTCCCGGCCCGGCCTGCCGGCGGTGGCGATGTTCGAGGCGCTGGCGCGGGGCGACATCAAGGCGGTGTGGATAGTCTGCACCAATCCGGCCCACTCGTTGCCGGACCTGGCGATGGCGCGGCAGGCGCTGAGCCGCGCCGAGCTGGTGGTGGTGCAGGACGCTTTCGCCGAAACCGACACCACCGCTTTCGCCGACATCCTGCTGCCGGCGGCAAGCTGGGGAGAGAAAGAGGGCACGGTCACCAATTCCGAGCGCCGCGTCAGCCGGGTGCGGGCCGCAGCGCCGCCGCCGGGCGAGGCGAAGCCGGATGGCTGGATCGCCGCCGAGTTCGGCCGGAGGCTGGCGGCGCGCCTGCATCCGGATGATGCCGACCATTTCGCCTATGCCGATGCCGGGCAGGTGTTCGACGAACACCGCGCGCTGACCGTGGGCCGGGATCTGGATATGGGCGGGCTGGATTACGCTCTGCTGGAGGCTAGGGGGCCGCAGCAATGGCCGTTGCCGGTTGGCCAGACAGAGGGCCAGGCGAGGCGTTATGTCGACGGCGTCTTCGCCACCGACGACGGCAAGGCCCGCTTTCACGCCATCGACTACCAGCCGCCTGCTGACAAGATATCGGCCCATTATCCGTTCCGGCTGATCACCGGCCGCCTGCGAGACCAGTGGCACGGCATGAGCCGCACCGGCCGCGTGCCCGGTCTGTTTTCCCACAGTCCGGAGCCGGAGCTGCGCATGCACCCGGAGGACGCCGAGCGGCGGAATCTGCGCGACGGCGATCTGGTGCGGGTCGCCAGCAAGCGCGGGCAGTGGGTGTTGCCGCTGAAGACCGACGGCGGCCTGACGCGGGGTTGCGTGTTCGCCGCCATGCATTGGAGCCGGCAGTTCCTCAACAGCGGCGGCAGCAACGAAGCGACCACCTCGGCGGTCGACGGGTTGTCGTTCCAGCCGGAGCTCAAGCATGCGGCGGTGAAGGTGGAGCGGGCAGATCTGCCCTGGCGCGCGCTGGCTGCGCTGCGCCATCCGGATTTGCCGACGTTGCAGGAGGATTTGACGCCGTTGCTGGGGGAGATGGGCTATGCGGCGATCTCGCTGGCGGCGGGAAATGTCTTGCTGCTGCGCGCGGCGGATTCCGCGGCCAGGCCGGATTGGCTGGCGAGCTTGCTGGACGCACTGGCGCTGCGCCCGGGACCGGATGTGCTGGATTACCGCGACGATGGCCGCGGCGTGCTCAAGCGCGTGGCCTGGGATGGCGACAAGCTGGCGGGATTGGTTTTCGCCGGCGGCGGGCAGGCGGACCGCGACGCGGGCGAGCGCTTGCTGCAGCATCTGCTGGACGGCGAGTTGTGGCAGGGGCCGCGGCTCGCCGCGTTTTCGCCGGGCCGGACCGGGGCCGTCAAGCGGGACCGCATCGTGTGTCAATGCAAGCAGGTGGGAGAGACCGCCATTTTGGACAGGCTGCGGCAGGGGCAGGACTTGGCGGAGTTGAAGGCCGAGTTGGGGTGCGGCGCAGTCTGCGGTTCCTGCGCGCCGGAGTTGGCGCGAATGGCCGCCGAAGCTGCGCAAAACGCTTGAGCGCGCATGCGCGGCTGGGTGGCGCGCTTCAAGGATCGAGAGGCGGATGGCCGTCGCGCCTTGTTTCAGCGCAAACGAGTTCCGTAATTTTACTGATCGGAGGACCAGCGGCATCGCCGTGGGATGGGCGCTATATATCTAGCGGCGTTGTGAAAATGCCATTTGATTATAACGTTAAGAAAGGATTTCCATGGCATCCGCAGCAAATGCAGGTCAGCTTGGCAACCTCCCCGGCGTGACTTCAATGGGCATGGGTTATGACGTGAATGGTTTGTACGCCAGCCCGGAAAGCCTGCTCGGCCAACCCTTGTTCGATTTCGGCGGCGAGCTGGACAGCATCGAAATCGAGGGCCGCAGCTACACCTTTCCCCGCAGCATGCATGTACACACCTATTTCCATTCCGACTTCAAACAGGACGTCAGCAAGGAAATCGAAGAGTATCGGGAAAAGATGAGCCAGCACGTCGGCGTATCGGGCCGCTACAAGCTGTTCAGCGCTTCGCTCAATGTGGATTTCTCCACCACTGACCAGAAATTGACCGAGATCTCCTACAGCTCGACGCGGGAAGCCCACGTATTGTGGTACATCAACCTGCCGGGCGCCGCCACGCTGCGCGCCATGCTGCGCCGCGACTTCCGCGAAGATCTGAACAATCCGAAGATGCCGGCGATGGAGCTGTTCCGCCGCTACGGCGCTTATTACGTGTCCGAGGCCGCGGTGGGCGGCCGCCTGGACTACAGCGCAGCGACCAAGACGCTGAAGCTGGACAGCAGCCAATCCTTGTCCACGTCCGCCGAGATGTCGTACAAGGCGCTGGTGGGCGAGATCAAGGTCGAGCACGGCTCGGAGATGGAAAAGCAGATCAACAGCTTCCGCAGCAGCTCCACCATCCGGCTGACCGCCACCGGCGGCAAGCCGGGACTGACCGACCGCATTCTGCATGGCCCGGACTCGCAGCAGGCGTTCTCGCAGTGGGCGGAATCGCTGCTCGACTATGCGACGCTGATGGACTTCGCCAGCGAAAGCCTGCGTCCGATCTGGGAATTGGCGGATTCGGCCGAGCGAAGGGCCGAACTGGAAGACGGCTTCCCTGAATTCATGAAGAAGTCGCAGGAGCCGATCGCCAAGGTGGACAAGGTGCTGCTGATGGATACCAGGCCGCCGATGGTGAAGGCCGGGGACGACAGCGGCTCCGGGGCGTCGGAGGATCTGGCGGTGTTCAACCCCAGCGCCTCCAACGGCTACAAAATGGTGGGGCAGTTCGGCCAGCGCAACCACTCCAGCGTGGCTGACGGCAATACGCCCATCTTCAAGGATCTGTTCGACCTGGGTGTGTTGAAGGCGCCGGTGGGCTGGCAGCGGGTGTGGGATGACGCTGGCTCCAGCAAGGCCAAGGATTACGCGTGCTGGCGCGCCATTCCGCCGCAAGGCTACCGGGCGCTGGGCGACGTGATGATGCTGGCCACCAGCGGCTACACGCCGCCCAACCTGCCCGACTATGTCTGCGTGCATGAAAGCCTGTGCGCCGATGTGCAGACGCTGCAGAGCCGGATCTGGAAAGACAAGGGCAGCAATGCCCGCAAGGATGTCGCCCTGTGGCAGACCGGCGCGGCGAATACCGTGGGCTCGTCTTGCTTCGTCGGCGTGCCCAACTACAACGATCCGCCGACTTCGTCCGACATCGCCCGCCTGCGCGGCAGCATCGCTTGCGTGAAGACCAGTGCGATCGCGTCCACGCAGGAGATGAAGACCGTGCTGAGCCAGCATCAGGGCATGGAAGCGATGATGGCCAAGCTCTGATCGGGGTCTGACTGGGCAAAAAAAACAAGGCTGCCGGAAGGCAGCCTTGTTTTATCTCACCGTCTGCGCCAGGCGGGACGGGATCAGTTGAAGCGGTAGTCCACCGTCACGCCGACCGTGCGCGGCGCGCCGATCACCCCCAGATTGTTGCCGCGGGCCGGAATCTGGGCGTAGAGCACGCCTTGATTGGTCAGATTGTTGACGTAGGCGCGCACCCCCCAGCGGGCGTCCTCGTAGCCGGTGTTCAGGTTGGCCACCGTGTAGTCGCCGGCGGTGCGGCCCGGATCATTGGTGATGTCCGAATAGTAGGACCCGACGCGGTTCAGGCTGCCGCCGATATAGAAGTTGCGCGGCAGACGCTGCTTGAAGCCCAGGTTGACGGTCAGGTGCGGCGCGTAGTTGAACTGATTGCCTTGTATGCCGGGATTGGCGGCGTCGGTGCCGGTCACCTTGGTGTTCAACAGGCCGATGCCGGCGCTGAGGGTCAGCTTCGGCGTGACGCGCGCTTTGCTTTCCAGTTCCAGGCCGTAGCTTTGCCCTTCCGGAATATTGGTGAAGCGCGACCCCAGTATGGCCTGGTAGCCGGTGTACTGGTTGAAGAAGGCATTGGCGTTGAGGCTGACGCGCTCTTTCAGGAAGGTGGAGCGGCTGCTCAGCTCGTAGGTTGTGACCTGCTCCTTGTTGAAGGTGTAGTACTTGTTGTCGTTGTCCAGGCCGGAGCCGCCGGCGTTGTAGCCTTTGCGCGCGGACAGGCCCAGAGTGGTGGATGGGCTGTACTTGTAGCTCAGGCCGGCCTTGGGCAGGAACAAGGTTTCGCCGAGGTCATAGCTGGCTTGAGCTTCGTAGCTCTGTCCGGGACCCAGCGTGGTGTTGCGCCGTTGCATCTCGCGTTCCGCGCGGCCGCCCAGATTGAGGCTCCACTTGTCGTTTAGCGCCAGCGTGGCTTCGCCGTAAAACGCCTCGGTCTTGAGGCGATCCTTGGCCGCTACGCGCGGAAAGGCGTTCATGTCCTGGTCGCGGTCGTAGTAATAGACGCCGACCAAGCCGCTCAGCCAGCCATCCTGCGGCGCGTAGGCCAGGCGGGCCTCGGCGGTGTTGCCCTTCTCGTCCAGCCTCATGCTGAATGCGGGCGTGTCGGAATCTTTGAACGCGCTGATGTTGTCGGCGTGGCCCAGCAGCAGGCTGGCGCTCCAGGCGTCATTGATCTGGTATCGCAGATCGGCGCTGACGGTGTTGTTGAACGAGTCCTGATAGCGAGCTTCGGTCGACAGGCGGTGATACTGGTAGTCGAAGTAGTTGCCGTCGACGTAGTTCAGGTATTCGCCCTTGTTCTTGCGGTGCGACACCGTCAGCTTGGCGGTGAAGCCCGGCAGCGCGCTGGGCTTCCACAGCAGCTTGCCGCGGAAGCTGCTGTTTTTCACTTCGGACGCGTCCCAAGGCATGGCACCCGGGTAATCGATGTAGCTGTGGCCGTTCAGACCTTCGGCAGTCAGGCGGAAGGCCAGCTCATCGGTGATCGGACCGGAGATCATGCCGGCCAGCGTCACTTTGCCGTCTTTGTCTTCATAGCCGGCGCGCAGCGCGCCTTCCCAGTCGAAAGTCGGGTCCTTGGTGTTGACCACGATGGCGCCGGCCATGGTATTGCGGCCCTGGGTGGTGGACTGCGGGCCGCGCAGCACTTCTATCTGTTCCACATCCCATGGGCTGGCGTCGACGTAGCGCTGGCCGTTCCAGCTTTCCGACATGCCGTCCACCGTGGTGCTGACGCGCGGGCGGGAGCCGGAGACCAGCGTGTTGTAGCCGGTGCCGGGGCCGGTGCCTTCCACGCCGCGGATGTTGATGATGCCGGCGCCGTTGGCCGTGGCGTTGGGGGTGGCTGCTGCCGCGTCATAGACCGATTTGATCTCGCCGGTGTCGGCGTCGCGCAGCACCGATACCGCGGTGGTGGTGTCTTTCAGCGAACGGTTGATCTTCTCGCCGGTGACGGTCACGGTAGGCAGGGCGGCGTCTTGTTGGTCGGCCGGAGCCGCCAGCGCGGAGTGGGGCAGCGCCATGCCTCCCAGGCAGGCCAAGGCCAGCAGGGTGGCGTGGGCCAGGGCGTCGCGCTTGCGGTGCGGGAGTTTTTCCATCGTTCCAGATTCCTCATTGTGGTTATTGTCAGATTGACCGGGGGCGGTTCTGCGGCGTCGTCTGGCTGGCGAGGAATCGTTGGCTAATGCGGCGGACGGAACTGTGGGGCCGGTGCTGACCCGTTGAGATCGTTGCGATCAACAGATACGAATGATAATATTTATCATTAACAATATGCAATAACTTAACGCGAATTGAATTGGCCGGCAGCGGCCGCATTCATTGCGCGGCCTGGATCGGTGGAGAACGTTGTGGAATTGAATCAAGTGGCTGTGGAAAGCGCGGCTTGGCTGCAACACCCGGAAGCGGGCGAACCGCAATGGTGGGACCGGCTGGCCGCCGCGGGCGCGCCGCTGCGCGAGCGGCTGCCGGATGGGCGCGTATGCGTGACTTTCCTGTGGCGGGACCCTGTCGGCGGTCCTGTCGCTTCGTCCATTGTCCGCGTGTACGCCGACGTCAACTCCGTCACCGACCACCACAGCCCGCAGCCGCAATCGTTGTCCCGCCTGGGCGATACCGACGTCTGGTGGTGGCAGGCGGTGTTGCCGGCGGATTGGCGCGGCAGTTACGCCTATATCCCGGTAGCGGCGGGACAGACGCCTCCCGTTCCCGGCGGCGATATCCGCCAGAACCGGCTGCGCCATCGCGAATGGTGGCTGAGCATCATGGTCCAGGCCGTCGCCGATCCGCTCAACCCCGCCGCCGGCTACCGCAGCAGCTGGGGCGCCAGCTTGTCGCCGCTGCATCTGCCCGACGCTCCGGACCAGTCCGCCTGGGCCGCCTGGGACAAAACCGGGCAGGGGGCCGATCCGCGCCGCCTGACGGAAATCCGCTGGGACAGCGCCATGCTCGGCAAGGCGCGCCGGGTCTGGATCTACCACACAGGCGAGGTTTCTGTCGGACAATGGGCCGGGAGGCCGCTGGCGATCCTGCTGGACGGCCAGCATTGGGCGCAGCGCCTGCCGGTGTTCGCCGCGCTGGACGAGGACACCCGCCGCGGCCGTTTGCCGCCCGCGGTGTATTTGCTGATCGACAGCATCGACGGCAAGCACCGCGAGGAAGACCTGCCCTGCAACGCCGAATTCTGGCTGGCCTTGCAAAAGGAACTGCTGCCGCAGGCGGCGCTGATCGCGCCGTTCAGCGGCCGGGCCGATTGCACAGTGGTGGCCGGGCAGAGCTATGGCGGCCTGGCGGCGATGTTCGCCGGCCTCAACTGGCCGGATCGTTTCGGCTGCGTGCTCAGCCAGTCCGGCTCGTTCTGGTGGCCGAGCGTGGAATTGCATGAAAAGGCGCGCGCGGCGAGCGCCCGCCGCCTGCCGGGCAGCAAGGGGCGCCTGACCGAGCGGCTGGAGGCCGGCGAGACGCCGCCCGGACGGCTGCGCGTGTTCCAGGAGGTGGGCAGCCGCGAGGAGGTGATGGTGGACGTCAATGACAGCCATCGCGCGGCGCTGGAGGCCGCCGGGCACGACGTGCATTACCAGATATTCGAGGGAGGGCATGACTGGCTGTGCTGGCGCGGCGGTTTGTTGCAAGGGTTGGGCTGTCTGTGGCGGCCCTGGGTCGCCCCCTAAAACAAACCAGAATCGTCCGATGGCGGGCCAAGCCCGCCTGCAGGCCGGCTCGCCTTGCTGGAGTGTTCGCCATGAGCGCGGAGCAAACCAACCCTTTCGATGACGAAAGCCTTTCCTTTCTCGTCCTGGTAAATCACCAGGACCAGCACAGCCTGTGGCCGTCGCAACTCGCGTCGCCCGCGGGCTGGCGCGCCGTATTCGGCCCGGCCGGCCGCGGCGCGTGCGTTTCCTATCTCGACGCCAACTGGACCGACATCCGTCCGCGATCGCTGCGCAGCGGTTAAGGCCGCCGTTTCCTCATTTTCGCATCGTCCCGCCCATGCCGCAGGCCTGGGCGCGGCTGGCTGCGCGCCGGCCGTTCCGATTACCCGCATCCGGGGAAGCATCGTGTTGACCATTGAAACAAAACCCTCCGCCGTCGAGCGCGAGCTGCCGCTGTTCGGCTCGCAACTGGGCATCTGGCTAGCGGACCAGATCGCCGAACAAAAGAACACCTACACCGTCGCCCACTGCGTCGAACTGGACGGCGCGATAGACGCCGAGCGGCTGCGGCAGTCCATCCGCTTGGGCCTGGCCGAGGCCGACACTGTCGTCGCCCAGTATCTGGAAACGCCGGAGGGCCCGGCGCAGCTTCTGCGGCAAGGGTTGAGCGCCGAGAGCCTGCCCCTTCCCGAAGTCCATGACCTGAGCGCTGAGGCCGATCCGGAAAGCCTGGCTCGGCGGTGGATGCGCGAAGACTTGTCCGCCGGCCTGCCGGCCGACGGCGAGCGGCCGCTGTATCTGCACCGCCTGTTCAAGCTGGCTGGCGGCGCGGGCGAGCGCTGGTTCTGGTATCAGCGTTACCACCATGTCTGCGTTGACGGCTACAGCTTTGCCGCGCTGACTCGCCGCATCGCCGATATCTATCAGGCTTTGAGCCGCGGCGAAGCGCCGTCGCCGTCGCCATTCGTTTCTTTCGCCGATGTCGCGGCCGAGCGCGACAACTATCTGGCCAGCCCGCGCTGCGAGGAAGACCGCGCGTTCTGGCGCGACTACGCCGCCGCGCTGCCATCTCCGTCCACCCTGTCCGCGCGCGACGCGCTGGCCGGAGATGGCGCGGCCAATGTCGAGGTGCTGCGCCGGCGTTTTGAAATCGCCGGAGGAACGGCGGCGCCGCAGGCCATGGCGGCCGTTTTCGCCTACCTTGCCAGGATGAGCGGCAAGAGCCGGGTGGCGATGGGCGTGCCTTTCATGCGGCGCATGGGGTCGGCGGCGCTGCGGGCCGTGGGCCCGGTGGTCAACGTGCTGCCGGTGGCGCTGGATATCGACGATGGCGACGATCTGGCTACGCTCGCGCGGCGTTTGGCCGACGAATTGAAACAGGTGCGCCGCCATGAGCGCTACGATGCCGAGCAGATCCAGCGCGACAGCGGCATGGTCGGCTCCAACCGCGCCTTGTACGGCGCGACGCTGAACCTGAAGATCTACGATCAGTCGCTGCGGCTGGGCGAGGTGGCGGGCGTCACGCTGCCGCTGGCGGTGGGGCCGATAGACGACATCGAATTCGGCCTCTGGCAGCAGGGCGAGGCGCTGGTGGTGGAGCTGAGCGCCAATCCGGCGCGCTATGACGAGGCCGAGCTGGAATGGCATGCGTGGCGGCTGCGCGGCTTCATCGCCGCCTTGGCTGGCGGCACGGCTGTCGGCGACGCGCCCTTGCATAGCGCCGCCGAGCGGATGGCGCTGGACGAGTGGGCTCAGGGGCCGCGGGTAGCCGCGCCGGCAGGCGTGCGCACCGCGCTGGACGTGTTCCTGCAAAGCGCCTTGCAATACCAAAATGAGACCGCGTTGGCATGCGGCGACGAGCGGCTGAGCTACGGCCAGCTGTCGGCCCGCGTGGCGCAGCTGGCGCGCGAGTTGCTGGCGAGCGGCATCGGCGACGGCAGCGTGGTCGGCGTCGCGGTGCCACGCAGCGCCGATACCGTGGTAGCGATACTGGGTACCTTGGCGGCCGGCGCCGCCTTCCTGCCGCTGGACCTGGATTACCCGCCCGAGCGGCTGGCGATGATGTGCGAGGACGCCGCGCCGGCGCTGCTGCTGACCCGCTCCGACGTTCGCGGTCGCTTGCCGGACCTGCCGGCGCTGTGCCTGGACGACGAGGCGGTCCGCGCGCGGCTGGCCGCCCGCGCCGCCCAGCCGCTGGACGACGCGGAACGGCTGCGTCCGCTGGACGGCGACCGGCTGGCCTATATGATCTACACCTCCGGCTCTACCGGCAAACCTAAGGGCGTGATGATCGCCCACGCCAGCTTCCTCAACCTGCTGTTGAGCCAGCAGACCGGCTTGTTCGGCGACTTCATCCGCTCCCGCGGCCGCCGGGTGCGCACGATGCAGACAGCCTCGCTGTCTTTCGACGGAGCGCTGGAGCAGCTGTTCTGGTTGCTGATGGGCCAGGAAGTGCATCTGTGCGACGAGGAGCTGCGCCGCGACGCGCAGCAGCTGGTCGATCTGGTGCGTCGCGAGCGCATAGACGAGATGGACGTGCCGCCATCGCTGCTGCGGCAGATGTTGGACTGCGGCCTGATGGACGACGGCCACTGGCAGCCCGGCATGGTGATGGTGGGCGGCGAAGCGGTGCCACCGGCGCTGTGGAAGGAGATGCGCGGCTACTCACAGCTGCATTTCCATAATTTCTATGGCCCGACCGAATACACGATCTCCGCGCTGGGCGCGCCGGGCTCCATCGCCGAAGAGCCGGTGGTGGGCCGGCCGGTGGCCAATACCCGCGCGCTGGTGCTGGACGCCGCGCTGCGCCCGGTGGCCATAGGCGTGGCCGGCGAGCTGTACCTGGCCGGCGCCGGCCTGGGCCTGGGCTATCTGAACCGCCCGTCCTTGACCGCGGCCCGCTTCGTCGCCAGCCCCTTCGGCGACGGCGAGCTGATGTACCGCACCGGCGACCTGGTGCGCTGGAACGCCCATGGCCAGATGGACTTCATCGGCCGCGTCGACCACCAGATCAAGGTGCGCGGCTTCCGCATCGAGATGGGCGAGGTCGAGCACGCGCTGGCCAGCCTGCCGGGCGTCAACGCCGCCGTGGTGCAGGCCGAGGCGGTTGGCGGCAGCCACCGGCTGATCGCCTATTGCACGATGGCCGACGCCGGCCGCCACGAGGAGGCCGGCCTGTCCGCCGCCTTGCTGGCGCAAGTGGCCGAGACGCTGCCGGACTACATGGTGCCGTCGGCGCTGGCGGTGCTGCCGGAATGGCCGGTCAACATCAACGGCAAGATAGACCGCAAGGCGCTGCCGGCGATCCGGCCGCAGAACGCCGCCGCAGGGCGGGAGCCGGCCAACGACGCCGAGCGCTTGCTGTGCGCGGCGGTGGCCCGGGTGCTGAACCTGGGGCAGGCCGGCCCCGACGAGGACTTCTTCCAACTGGGCGGCGACAGCATCTCGGCGATGAGCCTGGGCACCGAGCTGCGCCGCGCCGGCTTCCTGCTGCGCCCGCGCGATGTGTTCGCCAAGCGCACGCCGGCCGGCATGGCGGCGGCTCTGCAGCCGCTGTCTGCTGTTAATCCGGCAGCCGACGACGCGGCAGGGCCCTTGGGCAAGCTGCCCATCGTCAGCTGGTTCGCCGAGCAATACGGCATGGCCAGCCGCTTCGTCCAGGGCGTGTGGCTGAAGGCGCCGGCGGCGCTGGCCGCCGAACACCTGGCCGCCGGCCTGCTGGCCTTGCAGCGCGCCCACCCGGCATTGCGCAGCCGCGCCGCCGACGGCCAGCTGCATCTGGACGCCGCGCCGTCCGCATTGGACGTGCGGGTACTGATCAAGGCCGCGCCGGAGGCGACGCCGGACAGCCTGTTCGAAACCGCCTGCGCGCGGCTGGACCCGGAAAACGGCCTGATGTTGCAGGCGGCGCTGCGGAGTGGAGCCGACGGCAAGCATCTGTTGCTGGCCGTTCACCACCTGGCGGTCGACGGCGTGTCTTGGCGCGCGCTGCTGCCGGAGCTGCAGTCCGCCTGCGAGGCGGCGATGGCCGGAGAGGCCGTCCAACTGCCGCGCGAGGACTTTGGCCTGCGCGAATGGGCGAAGACGCTGGCCGGCCAGGCGCCGGCCCGCCGCGGCGAGCTGGCGATGTGGCGCGGCATGCTGGCCGCGCCGGCCGACGCATTGAGCGCCAAGGCGCTGGACCCGGCTCGAGACCGCCACGACGCGGCCCGCCACCGCCGCGCGCTGCTCGGCGAGGCGGCCAGCGCGGCGTTGCTGCAAAAGCTGCCGAACGCCTGCCGCGCGACGGTGGAGGAAATCCTGCTGGCGGCGCTGCTGCTGGCTTGCCGCGGCGAATTCGACGCGCCGCGCTTGCGCGTAGGTTTGGAGTCGCATGGCCGCTACGCCAGCGACGACGGCATGCATCTGGGCCGCACCGTCGGCTGGCTGACCGCCGAATATCCGGCGCTGTTCGACCTGTCGGCCCGGGCGGCCGGCGACGCGGCGGCTCTGGAGGCGCTGCGCGCGGTCAAGCGCGTGATGCGGGCGATACCGGACCACGGCCTGGGCTATGGCGTGCTGCGTTATCTGGACGACGAGCATGGCCCGGCCCTGGGCGCGCTGGAGGCGCAGAACCGCCCGGCGTTGCTGTTCAACTACCTGGGCCGCTTCCAGGCCGGCGAAGGCGAATGGACGCCGCTGGCCGCCGGCGGCCGCTTCGCCGACGCCTTCGCCGTCGACATCGATCCGGCCTTGCCGCTGCAATACGGGTTGGAGGCCAATGTTTTCGTCGACGAGTCCGGCGCCGCGCCGCGCGTGGCGGTCAACTGGACCTGGGCCGACGCGCTGTTCGGCGCCGACGCCATAGAGCGCCTGGGACAGCGGATGGATGGCGCGATCGCCGCGCTGGCGCATCTCGCTGAACGCGATCCGCTGGCCGCGGCCGATACCTTGGTGGCCGCTGAGACGCTCGGCGCCGGCGGCGCGCCGCTGTCCGACGCCGAGCTGGCGGCGCTCTGCGCCCGCCACGGCAGTCTGGCCGCGGCGCTGCCGGTGCTGCCGCTGCAGCAGGGCCTGCTGTTTCACGCCCAGCTGGGCGAGGCGGCCGGCAAGTACAACTCCATCACCCGTGTCACTTTCGAAGGCCCGCTGGGCAGCGACAGGCTGCGCGCGGCGCTGGCGGCGGTATTGCGCCGCCATCCGCAGCTGGCCGCCGGTTTCGACAGCGAGGCCCAAACCGAGCCGTTGCAACTGCTGCCGCTTGCGCTGCCGGAATGGCCGTGGCGCGAACTGGAGCTGGCCGCCTCGGCCGATGAGGCCGAGGCGCTGCAGGCGCTGGAGCATGAGGAGCTGAACCGCGACTTTACGGTCGGCGGCCCCGGCGACGGCCCGCTGCTGCAGGCCACGCTGGCGCGCCACGGCCAACTGTCCACGCTGTTCCTGACCGCGCACCATTTGGTGGTCGATGGTTGGTCCACGCCCATCATGCTGCGCGACCTGCTGGCCGCCTACGGCGACGGGCCGGACACGCTGCCGTCTATCCGCGTCGACTACCCCAGCGTGGTCCGCGCGCTGGCCGCGCGCGATCTGACGCCGGCGCGGCAGCTGTGGCTGCAGACGCTGGGCGGCGTCAAGCCCACGCTGCTGTTCGGCCAGCAGACGGCCGCGCCGGAAGTGCGGGAATTCGAGCTGGTGCTGCCGCAAGCGCTGGAAGACGCGCTGACCGAGCGTTGCCGCGAACGCGGCCTGACCCTGAATACCGCGATGCAGGGCATGTGGGGTGCGCTGCTGTCGGTGCTGACCGGCCGCAACGACGTGGTGTTCGGCTCGCCGGTGTCGGGCCGCTTCAGCCCGGTGGACGGCGTGGACGAGCATATCGGCCTGTTCAGCAACACCATTCCGGTGCGGGTGGTTCTGCGGCCGGACGCGCCGCTGTGGGAACAGCTGGCCGATTTGCAGGCGCGGCAGATCCGTCTGCTGGAGCATGATGGGCTGGGCCTTGCCGAAATCCAGCGCCTGGCCGGCGCGACCACGCTGTTCGACACGCTGCTGGTGGTGGAGAACTACCCGGATCAGGACATGCAGTCGCGCGACTACCACTGCGCGCGCATCGCCTCGCTGCGCAACCGCGGCCATACCCACTATCCGCTGACGGTGCTGGCGCTGCCGGGAGACCGGCTGCGCCTGCTGATCGAGTACCGCAATCTGGTGAAAGAGCCGCAGCAGCTGGCTGAGCGGATGCTGGCGCTGCTCGAGCATCTGGCCTACCGGCCCGAGCTAGCATGGTCGGCCTTCGACCCGTTGACCGGCGCCGAGCGCGAGCTGATCGACAAGGTCAACGCCACCGCCGTCGTCATACCCGAAGCCACGCTGCCGGCCTTACTGGCGGCCCAGGCCGCCAGGACGCCCGACGCGCCGGCGCTGCTGGACGAGGAGCACGCGCTCGGCTACGCCGAAACCCGCGCCCAGGTCGGCCATCTGGCCGGAAGGCTGCGCGCGGCCGGCGTCAAACCGGGCGACATCGTCGCCGTGGCGCTGCCGCGCTCGGTGCACCTGAGCTTGGCGCTGATGGCGGCGCAGGAGGCCGGTGCCGCCTACCTGCCGCTGGACACCGGCTACCCAGACGAGCGGCTGGCCTATATGGTGGCCGACGCCAAGCCGGCGCTGATCGTCACTTGCGCCGAGCTCGCGCCGCGCTTCGCCGACATGGGCGCGCTGCTGCTGCAGGACGAGTTGGCGGTGGAGCCGCAGGCCTTCGACGCGCCGGCGCTGACACCGGACCACGCCGCCTATCTGCTGTATACCTCCGGCTCCACCGGCCGGCCCAAGGGCGTGCTGGTTTCGCACCGCGCCATCGTCAACCGCCTGCTGTGGATGCAGCACGAGTACGGCCTGGGCGCGGACGACGTGGTGCTGCAGAAGACGCCTTGCAGCTTCGACGTGTCGGTGTGGGAGTTCTTCTGGCCGCTGATCGTCGGCGCGCGGCTGTTCATGGCGCCGCCGGACGCCCACCGCGACCCGGAAGCGCTGCTGGAGCTGATCGCCGCGCGTGGCGTCACCACCTTGCACTTCGTTCCGTCGATGCTGGCGGCGCTGCTGGCGCACATGCAGGGCGACGCGGCGGCGCGTTCGGCCCAGGCGGCCGGCCTGCGCCGGGTGTTCTGCAGCGGCGAGGCGCTGTCGCGCGAGCTGGCCGACGGCTGCGCCGGCCTGATAGACGCGCCGCTGCACAATCTGTACGGCCCGACGGAAGCGGCGGTGGATGTCAGCTACCAGCCGGCGGCCAAGCCGGCGCCGGAATCGGCCAGCGTGCCCATCGGCCTGCCGGTGTGGAACACCGCGCTGCGGATACTGGACGCCGCGCTGCGGCCGGTGCCGGTCGGCGCGCCGGGCGAGCTCTATCTGTGCGGCGCGCAGCTGGCCCACGGCTATCTGGGCCGGCCGGATCTGACTGCGGCCCGCTTCGTCGCCGATCCGTACGCCGACGGCGAGCGGATGTACCGCACTGGCGACATCGCGCGCTGGCTGCCGGACGGCGCGGTCGAGTATCTGGGCCGCAGCGACGACCAGCTGAAGATACGCGGCCAGCGCATCGAGCTGGGCGAGATCGAGGCGGCGCTGCTAGCGCTGCCGGGCGTCGCCCGCGCCGTGGTCCACGCCCGCGCGCTGGGCGGCCAGGCGGCCCACGCCGCCGGCGCCGACAACCGCCAGCTGGTCGGCTATGTGATCGCGTCCGATCCGGACAACCCGCCCGATGCCGACGCGCTGCGGGCGGCATTGGCCAAGGCGTTGCCGGCGCATATGGTGCCGGTGGCCGTGATGCGCCTGGCGGATTTCCCGCTCAGCGCCAACGGCAAGCTGGACCGCAAGGCGCTGCCGGAGCCGTCCGCTATGGCGGCGGCCCAAGGCCGCGAGCCGCGTCCGGGCCTGGAGAGCCGCATTGCCGCGTTGTTCGCCGAGACGCTGGAGAGTAATGCGGTGTTCGCCGACGACGACTTCTTCGCGCTGGGCGGCCACTCGCTGCTGGCGATGCGGCTGGCGGCGACGCTGCGCCGCGAGTTGAAGCTGCCGGTCTCGGTCGGCCAGATCATGAGCTCGCCGACGGTGGCCAAGCTGACGGCGGTGTTGTCCGACGCGGGTCTGGCATCCGATCCGGCGCTGGCCGGCTTCGGCGAGGTGCTGCCGCTGCGCGCCGGCAAGGGGCGGCCGCTGTTCTGCATCCACCCGGCGTCCGGCTTTGCTTGGCAGTACAGCGGCCTGTCGCGCCATCTGCGCCCCGGCCTCGCACTGGTGGGTCTGCAGTCGCCGCGCCCGGACGGCGCCATCGCGCGCTGCGCCGACATGGACGAGGTGTGCGAACGCCATCTGGCCAATCTGCGGCGCATCCAGCCGCAAGGGCCGTATCACCTGATCGGCTATTCGCTGGGCGGCACGGTGGCGCAGGCGTTGGCAGCCAAGCTCAGGCAGCTGGGCGAGGAGGTGGCCTTCCTGGGCCTGCTCGACACCTATCCGCCGGAGGGTCAGGACTGGAACGGCCCGACCGAGGACGAGGCCAAGGCCGAGGTGGCACGCGAGCAGGAGCTGTTCATGTCAGCCACGGAGGACGCGGCCGACGCCTTCATGCTGCGCGAGAAGACCGAGATGTTCGGCCACATCGTCGCCAACTACCAGGACGCGGTGCGTCTGCTGTCGCAGGCGCGCACGCCGCGCTACGACGGCGAGGCCACGCTGTTCGTCGCCCGCCGTACCTTGCCGGAAGGCATGGACGTGCGCGAGACCTGGCGGCCGCACCTGGCCGGCCTCTCCGTGCATGAGCTCGATTGCGCGCACGAGGACATCGTGTCGCCGCAGTCGCTGGAGACTTTAGGACCGTTGCTGGATGGCATCCTGAAGGAGGTGGACAGCCTGGGGTGATGGTGCGTTTTGCCTTGTGCTGGATAGGCAAGGCGCATTGAGGACGCGGAAATGCCGCGCTTGGTAATCAGGCGCGGCATTTTTTTGCAATGGGATGTTTGCTCAAGATCTTTGCTGGGTCACTGCTGTTTTCTGTGTAATGCCGGTTAGGAAAAGACCTTGCATAAACGGCTAGGCCATGTCTGAACGGTCGGAGTCACAGACATCTGTTCCAGACGTCCCTGATCTTGTGAGTCGGGTGGTGATTGGCTTGGTGAGAACCGGCCGCGTCCCGCATCTTGAACCGCAAGCGAAGGAGACTCAGATGAAAATCTTGATCGTAGTGGGAGAGGGGGTGGCGAACAGCTCTGGGGTCTCGGTTTTGGACCAGTCCCTGGAGTTTTACGGGTATGGGCTTGAGCTGGTGAAAAAATACCTTCGTTTCAGCGAAGAGGACTCAAGAGGCGTGGGGGTGGAGCTTTATATCCCCGGCTCCATAAGCCAGCAGCACTCCGAATATCTCAATATCATGAGCGAGGCCATGAGGACGTCGGTTGTGGATGCCGCGTTCTTCTATGACAGCATCGCCGGACTGATGGAAGCACTGATGAAGGCGCGCAATGAGCGTACTTGCCTGATAGTGATCGGCCACGGTTTTCAGATTATTGGCGGGGGCGCGGTGCAATTGCTGAATGGGAAGGGGGCGGATAAGTGCATTGAAGATAAAGACATCAATGCTATTCGCCCGGATGTATACATCGGCCTGCATTGCTATCCGGGAGCCATCCTGAATAAGCTGAGCAATAGCTGCATTGCTTGTGGGCTGACCGGACTGAATGTCGGGCAAAATGGCCATATCAAGAATTTTTGCGAGTCTGACAAGCTGGATCGATTGTTTGAGGATGTTTGTCAATTGTTTTTTATCGTCGACATAGAAGACATGGACAAGCCGACAATCAACGAGCATGAGAAGGCGGTGATTCAGGCGCTGAAAGGATTCAAGGATCATTCCACGCCTGAGTTCGCGGTGACGGAAACCGCGTCGCTGGCGCTGAGCAAGAGCTGAATGACGAGCCGAGCTGAATCGTATGGAACCGGCCCGTCACCCTATTGTGGCTCTCAGCGCGGAATCACCATCGGCGTGTGGCTGACCGGGTCTTCGATGATCAGGCAGGGCAGGCCGAATACTTGTTCGATCAATTCGGCGGTGACGATGCGCGACGGCGCGCCTTCGGCGACGATGCGGCCGTCTTTCATCGCTATCAAGTGGGTGGCGTAGCGGCAGGCGTGGTTGATGTCGTGCAGCACCGCCACCAGCGTGCGGCCGCCGTCGCGGTTCAGCCGGCGGAACAGCTCCAGCAGTTCGATCTGGTGGGCGATGTCCAGATAGGTGGTCGGCTCGTCCAGCAAGAGCAGCGGCGTCTGCTGAGCCAGCGCCATCGCCACCCAGGCGCGCTGGCGCTGGCCGCCGGACAACTCATCCACCAGCTGGTTAGCCAGCTCGGCGGTGCCGGTGGCTTTCAGCGCTTCGTTGACCGCGTTCTCGTCGTCGCGGCTCCATTGCCGCAGCAGGCCCTGGTGCGGGTAGCGGCCGCGCGCCACCAAGTCGGCCACGGTGATGCCGTCCGGCGCCACGGCGCTTTGCGGCAGCAGGCCCAGCTGGCGGGCTACCGCCTTGGCCGGCTGGCTGTGGATGTCGCGGCCGTCCAACCGCACCTGGCCTTCCAGCGGCTTCAGCAGGCGGCTGAGGCTGCGCAGCAGCGTCGACTTGCCGCAGCCGTTGGGGCCGATGACGACGGTGAAGGAGCCATCGGGTATCCGCAGGTTCAGCCGCTCGCAAATCGTCCGTTGGCGGTAACCCAGGCGCAGGCCGTCGCCGGATAGTCGCGGCAGGCCGGACGCGGGCAGGGCGGCGTCGAGTGCCGCGGCGGGGTTGAGCTTGAAGGACAGGGTGGTCACGATTTCGCGCCTCCGGTTTGGCGCAGCAGCAGCCACAGCAAGTAAAGGCCGCCGATGCAGATGGTGACGACGCCAACCGGCAGCTGGCGCGGATAGAACAGATGCTGGGCGGCGTAGTCGGCCGCCAACAGCAGCAGCGCGCCGGTCCAGGCGGCGGTGAGCGGGCTGGTGGCGCGCGCGCGCTGCAGCCGCTGGGCGATTTGCGGCGCGGCCAGCGCGATGAAGGCGATGGGGCCGGCGGCCGCGGTGGCGGAGGCGATCAGCGCCACGCCCAGGCCCATCAGCCACAGCCGGGTGCGCTCGGCCGGCACGCCCAGCGCATTGGCGCAGTCGTCGCCCATTTCCAACAGCCGCATCCGCGGCTTCAGCGCCAGCGCAGCCAGCATGGCCAGCAGGCAGAACAGCGCCGAGGGCAGGCCCTTGCTCCAGGTCATGCCGTTCAGCGTGCCGGCGCCCCAGATCGCGGCGCTCATCGCCGACTCCAGGCTGGCGTTGATCAGCAGCCAGCTGTTGAGCGCGCTCAGCATGGCGCTGACGGCGATGCCGACGATGATCA
Organism: Chromobacterium sp. INPA-IVC; assembly: GCF_059047085.1. Classification (NCBI taxonomy): domain Bacteria; kingdom Pseudomonadati; phylum Pseudomonadota; class Betaproteobacteria; order Neisseriales; family Chromobacteriaceae; genus Chromobacterium; species Chromobacterium sp. INPA-IVC. The sequence goes on from NZ_JBTNLS010000001.1 coordinate 225,126, forward strand.
GCCGGAGCCCGTGCGCGCCGCGCTTCCAGGCCAGCAGATAAACCAGCGCGGCGGAGGCGAGACCGCCGGCCAGCGCGCCGCCGGCGATCTGGAAATGGCTGCCGCCGATGGTGGTGATCACCAGCAGCGCGCCGGTGTAAGCGCCGGTGTTGAAACCCACCACGTCCGGGCTGCCCAAGGGATTGCGCAGCAATGACTGGAAAATCGCGCCGCTCATGCCCAGCGACGCGCCGATGACCAGCGCCATCGCCACCCTCGGCAGCCGCCATTGCTGTACCACGGCCACGTTCAGCGGGCTGCCCTGGCCTTGCAACGCCGCCCACACTTGCTCGACGCTCAGATGCAGGGCGCCTGCGCGCAAGCTCAGCAGCGCCAGCGCGGCGCAGGCCGCCATCAGCAGCAGCGCCGGCCATAGCCGGCCCGGCTTGATGCGAAGATTGAAGCGGCCGTCTGGGTCGCCCAGCCGCAGATGCGCCGTTTTCATGCCTTGCCTCCCGATCCGCCGTGGCTGCGCGCCAGCCAGATCAGCGCCGGCGCGCCGATGAAGGCGGTGACGATGGACACGCGCAGCTCGCCCGGCGTCAGCAAGCGGCCGGCGATGTCGGACGACAGCAGCAGTATCGGCGCCAGCAGCGCGGTGAAGGGCAGGCTCCAACGAAGGTCGGCGCCGCCCAGCCGGCGCGCGACGTGGGGAATCATCAGGCCGACGAAGCCTATCGGCCCGGCGACGGCGGTGCTGGCGCCGGACAGCAGGGTGACGGCGGCCACGGCGCCGCCCTGGATCAGCAGCGGCCGGCCGCCCAGGCTGACCGCCAGATCGTTGCCCAGGCCCATCGCGTTCAGCGGGCGAGCCAGCAGCAGCGCCAGCAGGCCGCCGGCCAGGATGGCGGGCGCGGCCAGGCCGACGGCGGCCATGTCGCGCACGTCCAGCGTGCCGGCGTTCCAGTAGCGCAGCCGGTTGAAGGCGATGGGGTCGAGCAGGGTGATGGCGGCGGACAGGCCCATCAGCACCGCGCCGACGGCCACGCCGGCCAGCACGATGCGCAGCGGATCGGCGCGGCGGCCGCGCGCGCCCACGGCGTAGACCAGCAGCGTCGCGCACAGCGCGCCCACCGCCGCGCAGGCCATGTAGCCGCCTTGGCTGTCCACGGCGAGGAAGGCGACGCCCAGCACCATCGCGAAGCTGGCGCCGGCGTTGACGCCGAGTATGCCGGGGTCGGCCAGCGGATTGCGGGTCAGCGCCTGGATCAGCGCGCCGGACAAGCCCAGCGCCGCGCCGGCCAGCAGGCCCAGCAGCGTGCGCGGCAGCCGGCCTTGCAATACGACCACGCTGTCCGGCCCGGCGGCGCGGCCAAGCAGGCTGTCCCAGACGGTGGCGAGCGGAATCGGCTTGGCGCCCAGCGCCAGGCTCAGCACGGATACGACAGCCAGCAGCGTCAGGCAGGCGAGCAAGAGCGTCATCCGTCGGCGCGTGGCCGCATGTGGGCGAGTAGGCATGATTAAATGAAAATGATTCCTAATACGAATCTGCAATGTTACCATGCAAACTCCATGAAGAAACCACGCTGCGGCGTGACGCCGTCAATTTTTCCCGTTCGCGGCCACTGAGCCGCGCTTCTCGAACCACTGCGTTGATAACATGAAAAAATCGCCCATCTTCGTCGACTTCAGCCTGCTCAGGCTCAATCCGCATTTCCGCTCCATCTTCATCGCCCGGATGATCTCGGTGTTCGCTTTCGGCATCCTGATGGTGGCGGTGCCGGTGCAGATCCATCAGCTCACCGGCTCCACGCTGCAGGTGGGCGCGGCGATGGCGCTGGACGGCATCGGCATGTTCGCCGGCCTGATGTGCGGCGGCGTGCTGGCCGACCGCATGGACCGCCGCCGGCTGATCCTGCTGGGCCGGACTTCTTGCGGCCTGGGCTTCCTGGCGCTGGCCTTGAACGGCTTCATGACCAACCCGTCGGTGACGGCGCTGTATGTGGTATCCACCTGGGACGGTTTCTTCAGCGGCATCGGCATCACCTCGCTGATGGCGTCGATTCCGGTCATCGTCGGCCGCGAGAATCTGCCCGCCGCCGGCGCGCTGAGCATGTTGACGGTGCGCTTCGGCGCGGTGTTGTCGCCGCTCCTGGGCGGTTTGATCATCACCGCCGCCGGCGTCAACTGGAACTACCTGCTGGCAGGCATCGGCACCTTGGCCACGCTGATTCCGCTGACCCGCCTGCCGTCGCTGAAGCCGCAAAACGCCGAACCGTCGCACCCGCTGCGGTCCTTGATGGAAGGCTTCGAGTTCCTGTGGCAGAACAAGGTGGTCGGCGCGGTGGTGGCGGTGGGCACGCTGCAGACGCTGCTGAGCGCGGTGCGGGTGCTGTATCCGTCGCTGGCCGAGGATGGCTACGGCGGCGGCGCGTTCGAAGTGGGCCTGATGTATTCGGCGGTGCCGCTGGGAGCGATGGTGGGGGCCTTCACCAGCGGCTGGGTGGGCGGCCTCAGCCGTCCCGGCGCGATGATGCTGGCTTGCGTGACCGCCTCGTCGCTGGCCATCGCGTCCCTGGGCGCCTTCACCCACCTGGCTTACGGCCTGGCGGCGCTGGTGGTGCTGGGCTATCTGGGCTCCATCGCCTCGCTGCTGCAGTTCACGCTGGTGCAGGGTCAGACGCCGGACCACCTTCTGGGCCGCGTCAACAGCCTGTGGAACGCGCAGGACGTGGTGGGCGACAGCCTGGGCGCGCTGGGTCTGGGCGCGCTGGCGCGGGCCTTGGCGCCGCTGATGGCGGTGGCCTGGTTCGGCGCGGGCGCGGCCGCGGCGGGTTTGCTGATGTGCGTGGGCTTTGGTTCCTTGCGCCGCCTTTCCGGCGGCAAGCCGGAGCAGGCTGAAGGCGAACCGGCGGAGCAGGCGGCGGGGTCTTGAGCTTTGGCGTGGGCAGCTGGCTCTGCGGCTTATTTTTGCGGCAGGGTGGGCCGTCTCGCTTTACAATCGCTGGCCTGAGGTTGGTTTGATCGACTGTAGGATATGGTTTGTTGAGCTTGGCTTGGCGTCCATTTGAGGCCGGTTAAAGCAGCCGAAGTCCAATGTGGATGTATTTTTAACTAAAACGATTGCCTGCGTCATTTTCATGAAATCATTTGTTATCCTTGCATTTTCTGTTCTTTTAACTGCCTGCGCGTCTGCGCCGCCGCTCAAGGCCAATGTGGCCGACCTAGATAAATCTCAATCGGTAGTACTTCAAGATCTACATCCGGCGGATGAGAAAAAAAGAGAGATTTTCAGCTATTTGATTACGAGCGAGCGCTACGGCATATTTCGGTTGGGCGAGATGGATATGAGTCCATCCGCGATGCGTCTGCTACAACATCGCGTGTATGAGCATTTTCATGCAAGTGGCCCGGTAGGCATTAAGGTCCATCATTTCGTTGTCTATTTGAATCAACAGCATTCTTTCCGAGCGGGCGCGGTCGGCGCGGCATTGGGGCCGCTGGGCGCCGCTGCAGCGATGGGCTCAGTCAAAGATCTGTTGGACGGGTCATTCGCGGTGGTGGATCCCAACCTGTTTAACAGTATGTCCGGGGACGACGAGTGGAAACGTGGCGTGATGAGTTTGCAGGAAAACCCTAATGATGGGCCTGCTTTCATTGTTTGGCTCGATGTCGAGATCAATGGCAAACGTGTGTTTGTGCGTGGGGTTTCTCCGATGAAAGTGCCTGAGGGCAAGGCTCCTTATATTGTCGCGCTTGAGTCGACATACGATTTTTTGCTAAGGCAGTTCTAAGCCCTTAATCAAAAAAGCGGACTTTGGTCCGCTTTTTTATTGTCGCCGCTCAGGCGGTTTTCAGCCGAACTGCTTGCGCAGCCGCGCCAGCAGATTGCGCGCGCTGTAGTAGTCCAGGCGGAAGGTGTCCAGGCCTGCGGCGTACACCTGCTTGGCCTTCACCGCCGGATTGCCGGCCAGGAAGGGATTGGCCAGCACCTGCGGCACCTGGTCCTGGTCGGCGTTGAACAGGATCATCGAGTTGCCTTGCAGACCGTCGGCGAACTTTTCGCCGGTCAGCTGGATGATGTCGTGGCGCACGCCCATGCTGGTATTGCCCTTGACGCTGTCCGGCGCGGTGGCCAGCTCAAATCCCAGCGACTGCAACAGCTTGCCCTGCGCCGATTGCGGCGTCCAGAGGTTGGCGCCGGAGCCGTCCTCGTAATAGACCAGCGCCGCGGTGGGCTGCGGCGGCAGCTTCAGCGTTGCCTTCAACTGGCCGGCTTCGGCGTCGAAGCCGGCGATGGCATCGCTGGCTTCTTTTTCTCTCCCTGTGGCCTGGCCCAGCAGCGTGGCCAGTTCCTGCCAGCTCTTGTCGTCGTAATTCACCACCAGGGTCGGGGCCATCTGGCTCAGTTGTTCGTACAGCTTCAGCGCGGAGTCGCCGCCGGTGCCGGCCATCACGATCAGGTCCGGCTGGGCGGCGATGATGGCCTCGGCATTGGGCTCGCCCTGATAGAGCGGAGTGACGCCGCGCTGCTTGGCCACTGCGCTCCACTGGGTGAAGAAGCCCTGGTCGTCCGTCACCTTGGAATGGGCGGCGCTGCCGCCGCTGGCGACCACCGGCGCGTGGATGGCGAGCAGGGTGCCGGTCAGCGTCACGCTGGTGGAGACGATGCGCTGCGGCATCTTGTCCAGCGTCACCTTGCCCTTGGGCGTGTCCAGGGTGCGGGGCCAGCCGGCGGAGGCGGAGGCCGCGTCGTCGGATTGGGCCGGGGCGTCGCAAGCGCCGAGCAGCGCGGCGAGGCCGGCTGCGGCGGCCAGGCGCAGCGCGTCGCGGCGCGTGGCGTGGGGGAGCGGCATGGAGGGTTTCCTTTCCATTCGTAAAGCGTCTGGCGATTTTATTGCAAGTGATAAGTATTATCATTAACATTGTCGCCGATGCCAAGATTCCCGTCTCAAATCCGGGAATTTGCCTGCAAGCTCTTGCGAGCGGCGGATGGGCGCGGGCGCTGCGCCCGGCTTGTCCGCCGTTCGGTTTCTGGACTCGATTGAGCCCGAAGCGGGAGCCGCCAAGTCCAATCGCCGAAGACAGCATGCGTCCGCGCGCGCATTTTTCCGGGGGCTTGATGGTTCCCGTTTTCGCGGCCGGAATGCACTGGAATATGCGGATATTGACGGTTGTTGCGATCGCGGCGGGCCTGGCCGGCTGCAAGGGGCCGGAAATGGCGCCGGAGGCGGGCAAGCCGCCCGAGGTCGGGGTGGTGAAGCTGGAGGCGAAGGATGTGGCGATACGGACCGAGCTGGCCGGCCGCACCGTCGCCTACCGCAGCGCCGAAGTCAGGCCGCAGGTGAACGGCATCGTGCTGAAGCGGGCTTTCACCGAGGGTGGCTTGGTCAAAGCCGGCGATGTGTTGTACCAGATCGATCCGGCCGGCTACCAGGCGGCCTTGCAGCAGGCGGAGGCGACGCTGGCGTCCGCCCGCGCCGCGTTGGGCAGCCTGAAGGGACGCGCCGAACGCTATGCCGAATTGGCCAAGATAGACGGGGTCAGCCGCCAGGAGCGCGAGGAGGCGGACGCCGATTATCGCAAGGGACTGGCGGCGGTAAAGGCCGGCGAGGCTGCGGTGGCGGCGGCCAGGGTGGACCTGTCGCGCACCCGCGTGCTGGCGCCGATTTCCGGCCGTATCGGCCGCTCGGCTGTCAGCGAGGGCGCGCTGGTCACCTCGGGCCAGAGCGCGGCGCTGGCCACCATCCAGCAGCTGGACCCGATGTATGTCGACATCGTCCAATCCAGCCAAGACCTCTTAGCGTTCAAGCGCCGTCAGGCCGACGGCGAGCTTCAGCCCGCCGGCGCGGCTGCCAGACTGAAATTGGAGGACGGCGCGCCGTACCGGCATCCCGGCAAGCTGCGCTTCACCGAGTTGAACGTGGACCGCGTCTCCGGCGCGGTGACCTTGCGCGCCGAGTTCCCCAATCCCGAAGGCTTGCTGCTGCCTGGCATGTATGTGCGCGCCGAGCTGGAGCAGGGCGTGCGCCGTCAGGCGGTGTTGGCGCCGCAGCAAGGCGTGGCGCGCGATGACAAGGGCCGCGCCACCGCGCTGGTGCTGGGCGCCGGCAACAAGGTGGAGCAGCGGTTGCTGACGACGGAAGGCACCCACGGCGCTTACTGGCTGGTGACGACGGGGCTGAAGGCCGGCGACAGGTTGATCGTCGACGGCCTGCAGCGGGCCCGCCCAGGCGAGGCGGCGACGCCGGTGGCCTTGCCGGCCCTGGCCGGGAGGAGCTGAGCGATGCTGGCGCGTTTCTTCATAGACCGCCCGGTGTTCGCCTGGGTGCTGGCCATCGTCATCATGCTGGCCGGCCTGTCCGCGCTGCGCGCGCTGCCGGTGTCGCAATATCCGGACATCGCTCCGCCGACGGTGATGGTCAGCGCCAGCTACCCCGGCGCGTCCGCCCAGGTGGTGGAGACCAGCGTGATCCAGGTGCTGGAGCAGGAGTTGAAAGGCCTGGACAATCTGATGTATTTCAGTTCCACCAGCTCCTCGTCCGGCCAGGCCGAGATCATGCTCACCTTCCGCCAGGGCGCCAACGCCGACACCGCTCAGGTGCAGGTGCAGAACAAGGTCAGCCAGATGCTGGCGCGGCTGCCGCAGCAGGTGCAGCAGAATGGGCTGTCGGTGCAGAAGATGCAGGGCGACTTCCTGCTGATCGCTTCTTTTTACGATGTCAGCGGCCAGCGCAGCGATACTGACATCGCCGACTGGCTGGCCAGCAATGTGCAGGACCCGCTGAGCCGGGTGGACGGCGTCGGCTCGGTGCGGGCCTTCGGCGCGCCGTACGCGATGCGCGTGTGGCTGGACCCGCACAAGCTCAACAGCTACGGTCTGATCCCATCAGACGTCAGCGCCGCCATCTCCAAGCAGAACACCGAAGTCTCGGTCGGCGAGCTGGGCGCCTTGCCGTCGCCGCCGGGCCAGCAGCTCAACGCAATGGTGACGGCCTGGTCGCGGCTGTCCACGCCGGAGCAGTTCCGCGACATCGTGGTCAAGGCGTTGCCGGACGGCGGCGCGGTGCGGTTGGGCGATGTGGCGAGGGTGGAGCTGGGACAGGAGGATTACAGCAGCAGCTCACGGCTGAATGGTCATCCTGCCTCCGGCCTGGCGGTGATGCTGGCGCCGGGCGCCAACGCGCTGGCCACCGCAGAGGCGGTGAAGACGCGGGTCGCCGAGCTCGAGCGCAATTTCCCGCCCGGCATCCGCGTCGCTTATCCGGAGGACACCACCCATTTCGTCCGGCTGTCGATACGCGCGGTGATGGAAACATTGCTGGAAGCCGTGGCGCTGGTGGTGCTGGTGATGTTCGTGTTTTTGCGCAATTGGCGCGCCACGCTGATTCCGGCGTTGACGGTGCCGGTGGTACTGCTGGGCACCTTCGGGGTGCTGGCGGCGGCCGGCTTCGGCATCAATACGCTGACCTTGTTCGGCATGGTGCTGGCAATCGGCCTGTTGGTCGACGACGCCATCGTGGTGGTGGAGAACGTCGAGCGGGTGATGAGCGAGGAGGGACTGGACGCGCGCGCGGCCACCGTCCGCTCGATGGGCGAGATCGGCGGCGCGCTGGTCGGCATCGGCCTGGTGCTGGGCGCGGTGTTCCTGCCGATGGCCTTCTTCGGCGGCTCGGTCGGCGTCATTTACCGCCAGTTCTCGATCACTATCGTCGCGGCGATGGCCTTGTCGGTGCTGACCGCGCTGACCCTGACGCCGGCTTTGTGCGCGACGTTGCTGCGGCCGCATGCGCCGTCCGAACACGGCCCGCTGGCGGCGTTCGAGCGCCGTTTTCAGCGTCTGCAGTCGGCCTATGCCGGCCGCTGGCTGCCGGTCTGGCTGCGCCGCCCCTTGCGCGGCGGCCTGGTCTATCTGGCGCTGGCGGCTGGCCTGGCGGCGCTGTATCCGCGGTTGCCCACTGCTTTCATCCCGGACGAGGACCAGGGCACGGTGATGGTGCAGTTCACGCTGCCCACCGGGGCCACCCACGAGCGCGCCGACAAGGTGGCGCGCGCGGTGGAGCAGCATTTTCTTGAGGCCGAGAAGGCCAATGTCGAGTCGGTGTACATGTTGTCCGGCTTCAGTTTCGGCGGCTCCGGCCAGAACGCCGGCATGGCCTTCGTCGCGCTGAAAGACTGGTCGCAGCGGCGCGGCCAAGAGAACAGTGCCCAGGCGATAGCCGACCGCGCCACCGCCGCGCTGGCCTCGCAGCGGGACGCCGAGGTGTTCGGCATGGTGCTGCCGCCGATAGGCGGGCTGGGACAGACCAATGGTTTCGAGTTCTGGTTGCAGGACGCCTCCGGCATGGGGCGCGAGGGCTTGGCCAAAGCGCGCGACCAGCTGCTGAAGGCGGCCCAGGGCGACGACAGGCTGAGCGCGGTGCGCTCCGGCGCCGCAGACGACAAGCCGCAATTGCGGCTGGATGTGGACCAGAGCAAGGCCGCCGCGCTGGGGCTGGACCCGGCCAATGTCGCCGATACGCTGGGCGCCGCCTGGGGCGGGCGCTACATCAACGATTTTGTCGACCGCGGCCGGGTGAAGAAGGTGATGATGCAGGCCGACGCGCCGTATCGTTCCAAGCCTGAGGATCTGGGCCTGTGGTTTGTCCGTGGCGCTGACGGCACGATGACGCCGTTTTCCGCCTTCGCCCGCGCGCGCTGGGAGTACGGCCCGGCGCAATTGAACCGCTACAACGGTCTGCCGGCGCTGCCGTTGTCGGGCTCGGCCGCCGCCGGGGTCAGTTCCGGCGAGGCGATGAAGGCGGTGGAGGCGATAGCCGGCAAGCTGCCGGGCACGCAGTACGAGTGGAGCGGCCTGTCTTATCAGGATCGGCTGTCCAGCGGCCAGACGCCGCTGCTGTACGCGGTGTCGATATTGTTCGTCTTCCTGTGCCTGGCGGCGCTGTACGAAAGCTGGCTGGTGCCATGCGCCGCCATGACGGCGATTCCGCTGGGCGTGCTGGGCGCGGTGCTGGCGGTGATGGCGCGCGGCTTGTCCAACGACATCTATTTCCAGGTGGGTCTGCTGACGACGATAGGCCTGTCGGCCAAGAACGCCATCCTGATCATCGAGTTCGCCGAGGCAGCGATCCGGCGCGGCGCGGCTCCGCTGGACGCGGCGCTGGCCGCCGCCCGCCAGCGCCTGCGGCCCATCCTGATGACCTCGCTGGCCTTTGGCGTCGGCGTCGCGCCGCTGGTCTGGGCTGGCGGGCCGGGAGCCGGCAGCCAGAACGCGATCGGCGCGGCGGTGCTGGGCGGCGTGGTGTCGGCCACGCTGCTGACGCTGTTCTTCGTGCCGCTGGCGCATCTGCTGATACGCGGCCTGGCGCGGCAAGTCGCGCAGCGGCGTTTGAAACTGGCGGAGGCGCGGCCATGAAGCGAGTTTTCTGCTTATTGATGGGCGCGGCTTTGGCAGGCTGCGCGTCGCCGCAGCCGGATTACCGGCGGCCCGCCGCGCCGGTGCCGGCGCATTGGCCGGCGTCGGACGCGGAAAGCGGACAGGCTGACGTGGCCTGGCGGCGCTTCTTTGTCGACGAGGGCCTGCGCGAAACCATCGCCCAGGCGCTGGCGAACAACCGCGACTTGCGCGCGGCCGTCGCCAATGTGCAGGCGGCGCGGGCGCAGTATCGGGTGCAGGACGCGGCACGCTTGCCGACCGTGCAGCTGCAGGGCAACGCCAATCGGCAGTTGACCCGGAGCGGCGATCCATCGTTGGCGGCGGATAGCCGCGGCGTCAGCGTCGGCCTGGGTGTCAGCGCGTTCGAGCTGGACCTGTTCGGCCGGGTGAGGAGCCTGAGCGACGCGCAGTGGCGACGCTATCTGGCCAGCGAGGCTGGCGCGCAGGCGGCGAGGGTCAGTCTGATCGCGGAAACCGCCAATGCTTATTTGACCTTGGCCGCAGACCGCAGCCAGCTGGCCGCGGCGCAGGCGACGCGGCAAAGCGCCGAGCGCTCGCTCGCCCTGACGCGCGAGCGGCTGCGCTTGGGCGCGGCTTCGGCGCTGGACGTCAGCGCGATGAATACCGTGGCGCAGCAGGCGCGGGCTGATGTCGCCCGCTATCAAGGACTGGCGGAGCGGGACCGTTTGGCGCTGCAATTGCTGGTCGGCGCGGAACTGGACCAGGAGCAGCTGCCGGCGGCGTTGGAAGACAAACCGTACACGCTGGCGGCGCTGCCGGTGGACGCGCCGGCTGATGCCTTGCTGCGCCGGCCGGATGTCCGCCAGGCGGAAAACCTGCTGCGGGCCGCCCATGCGGATGTGGACGTCGCGCGGGCGGGTTTATGGCCCAGGCTGGGACTCAGCGCCAGCTCAGGACTCAGCGGCGTGACGCTGGCCGGTCTGCTGAACGCGCCTGCGCGGGCCTTGAGCCTGGCATTGGACGCCAGCTTGCCATTATTGGATGGCGGCGCGGCGCGGGCCGGCGTGGACCAGGCGGACGCGCAGCGGCTGGCGGCGCTGGCCGCTTACGAGGAAGCCCTGCAGAGCGGGTTTCGCGAAGTGGCCGACGCCTTGAGCCAGCGCCAGGCGCTGGCGGAGGAAAAGCAAGCGCGGCAAGCGTCGCTTGCCAGCGCGGAAAACTCCTTGCGCTTGGCGGAAGCGCGTTATCGGCAGGGGCTGGATGGCTATCTAAGCCTGCTGGAGGCTCAGCGCACAGCGCAATCCGCGCGCCAGCAGTGGATTAGCGCCAGTCTTGCCGAGGCGGAGAACATGGCGGCGTTGTACCGGTCGCTGGGTGGCGGGCTGGAGGATAGTTCAGGATAGGGGCCGGGGCGTCAGCTCTGGATGTCCAGCCGAGGCAGCGGGTCTCCGGCCATCTGGTTTTCCGGCAAGTAGGGGAAGATCAGCTCTATCCTGACGCCATCCGGATCGTCGATGAACAACTGATGTTCGCCCAGCTCCGGCACCACGCGCTCGTGGAAGTCCTGGCCCAGCGACAGCAGCCGCATTTGCATGTCCATCAGATTTTGTCCGCGCAGCGCGATGTGGTCGACGCGGCCGGAGCCGGCCCTGGCTTCGCGACCGCCCAGATAAGCTTCCAGTTCGGCATTGTCCGCGCTTGCCGCCACCAGATGCAGCACCGGCCTGCCGCCGGCATACAACCATTTTCCCGGAAAGCGGAAACCCGGGCGCGGGCCGTCGCTCAGGCCCAGGACCCGCTGATAGAAGGCCGCGCTGGTTTCCAGGTTGGCGGCGCGTATCGTGAAATGGTCGATTCCCTGGATGTTCATCGCGATCTCTCCTGCGCCGCCGGGGCGGCGCGATAAAGTCACAGCCGGGTGATGACGGCGTCGGCCGGCAAACGGGACTTTGGCAGCTTGGCGTTGAAGTCTTTGTCCGAGCGGCGGCCCAGTGCGACGATCACCGAAGCGACCAATCCCTTTTCCCGCAATCCCAATTCCTCGCTCAGCGCTCGCTGGTCAAAGCCTTCTATCGGGCAGGCGTCGATTTCCAGCGCCGAGGCGCCCAGCAGAAGGGTGCCGACGGCCAGGTAAACCTGCTTTTCGAGCCAATGCGAGGCATCGCGTAGCTCGAAGCGATGCATGTCGGCGAAGAGCGAGCGGGTCTTGAGCTGGCCTGCGCGGGCTTCGGCGCCGGCGAAGCGGCCGTCGCGTTCTTCCTGGTCCAGCAGCGTCTGCAGGTAGGCATCGTCCAGCGCGATGCGGGTGCAGAATACCACCACGTGGGAGGCGTTGAGCACCTTGGCCTGGTTGAAGGCATAGCCGTCGGCGGTGGCCTTGGCGACGCGGGCCTTACCTTCGTCGCTGCCGGCGATGAAGAAATGCCAGGGCTGGGAGTTGGTGGACGAGGGGCTGTGGCGCAGCAGCGTTTCGATCTGCTCCACCTGGTCCGGGCTCAGTGTGAAGTCGGGATCGAAGGCTTTGGTGGTGTAGCGGGTTTTGGCGTAGTGGGCGATGTTCATGGTGTTTGCCTTGGGTGTCGGTGATCGGTTGGCCTCCGTTTCCCGATCGCGCGGGAGGAAAGGCCCAGTTAACGCATGATCCTTTGCAAACTGCGAGAGAAAAACTAGTTCTTACCAGAATCACTTACTTGGTTTTTTTGAAAATGGCCGAAAACGCGCCGGATCTTTCGGCTCATGGGCTCAGGCGGTTTGTCCGTCCAGCCATGCCTGGTCCAGCTCCCGCATTCGCTTGAACCACTGTTTCTTCATGTATTCCAGGTAGGCGGGCGGAGCCTTGGCGAAATCATTTTCATCCTGGTAGCAGCCGGGCAGCGGCGGTTCGAACAGCGAGCCGCCTTCGCGGCGCAGCAGGTCGCGCTGGGCGTCGGCGCTGCAGTCTGCTGGAAGGCGCAGGCCTTCCACCTCTCCTGTTTTCTGGTCGCGGTTGCGCACGCCGTAGCGGTCGGCGCCGCGCAGGCCGAACTTGTCCTTGCCGGCGTGCAGGATCAGCTTGTACTCGTTGGGGCTGACGTCGCTGGTGCAGGTTTGGCGATAAGCCAGCGCCACCGCGCGCGCGCCGTCCCGGCCCAGTATAGGGAAGCTGACTGCCGGCAGGTCGAATTCCGCGCTGGCGTCGAACAGGCATTGATCGACGCCGTCATTCAGCGCCCACAGGCGTTTGGGGCGTCCGGCGTCCACGCGGTATTGCGCCGCGTACAGGCGCGACGATTCGGTTTCGTCGCTGGCCCGGTCCTCATGGGTTTCGCCCAGCACCAGCAGATTGTCGCCTGCGCTGTCCCGCCAGCTATAGGCCGCCACCAGCTTTCCCTTGATCTCCACCCCCTTGGGAACGGTCGCCACGCGGCTGACCGGGCCGGGCTCCGCCGGGGCCTCGGCGGCAGGTTGCGCGCCGCCTTGTCCATGGCAGCCGGCCAAGGCCAATAGCAGGGCGGCAAGAAGGGAGCTGGCGGGGAAACGGCGCATATTCGAATCCGTAGGCAAACGAAAGGCCGGAATATTACGCAATCCGCGAAGGCGGGAAAAGCCTGTTCTTTCAACGGATATGTCGGGAGCGGAAAGCGGCGGTGGTTTATTTTATCGATATATATGTTCGTATATGGATGGTTGCCGAAAGAGCGAATTTATTGATGGATTCTGGTTTGGGGTTTGGTGATATGATTCGTTTTTCTTAAAACCTCCTGAAGCGTAATTTGTAGCTATATGAACAGTTTTATTTCTGATTATATCGACTCGAATCTGCGCAGGCGGCAGAGGAAGCGCCCCGCAGACGGGAGACTGCCGGGTGGGCGATGACGGGCATCAATTTCCAAAGCGACAGGTTCTACGCGACTAACGCGTCATTCACCGCCACCGACGCGGTGATGGAATTCACCCGGCCGCTGCGCAGCCTGAAAATCGCTTATTTCACTTTCGACCGGCACTACGCCGATGGCTCCCGCATCGCCCTGACCAATTCTCCGGACTGGATTCAGCATTATTGGCGGCAGGAAATGTTCCAGTTGGCGGTGTTCGAAAAGGATTCGGACAATTTCACCGACGGCTACGTGTTCTGGAACTGGCTGAACCGCGAGCCCATTTATTCGGCGGCGGCGCTGTTCGGCATTGATAACGGCGTGACGCTGATCGAGCGCAGCGAGGGCTACTGCGACTTCTTCCACTTCGGCTCGGTTTACGACAACAGCGTCAACAACGACTATCTGGCCGGCAAGATGGCCTATCTGCACCAGTTCGTCTCGCTGTTCAAGTACAAGCTGCACGACGTGATCGAATCCGCCGGCCATGACCGGATCTACCTGCCGGAGTCGGCCAGGGGCAAGCTGATCCTGGACAGCGACATCAACCACGACATGCTGGTTTCCGACTTCTACAGCCTGATGGACCGCCGCGACGTGTCGCGCATCTATCTGGGCGATGCGGACCATAACGCCTACCTGACCAAGAAAGAAGTGGCGCTGATGCGCGAACTGGTGGGCGGCGCGTCCTGCGCCGAAGCGGCCGTTTCGCTGGACATCACCAGCGACGCGGTCAACAAGCACATCAAGAACATCAAGGAGCGGCTCAATTGCCGGTCGCTGTGCCAGCTGGGCTTTGTGATCGGCAAGCTGAGCGCGCGCAATATTTATCCCTTTTCCGTGGCGAGTGGTGCAAACAAATGAAGATATGGCTGGACACGATAGACATTGACGCCATCCGCAAGGCCCAGGCCATGGGCGTGCTGGCCGGCGTGACGACCAATCCGTCGATACTGGCGACCACCAACCGGGATGTGGAGGCCGTGCTGGGCGAGATACTGGACGTCCAGAGCGGCCCGCTGGCGGTGCAGGTGGCGGCGCGCGGGCTGGACGGCATGCTGGCGCAGGCCCGGCGCATCGCCGACCTCAGCCCCAGAGTGGTCGTCAAGATTCCGGCGGCGGGGGATGGCTTCCGCGCGATGTCCATTCTCGAGCGCGAGGGCATCGCCACGCTGGCGACCACCATTTTCGAAACCCGGCAGCTGGCGCTGGCGGCGCTGGCCGGCGCCAGCTACGCGGCGCCCTATGTGAACCGGATCGAGCTTTCCACCGGCAACGCCTTCGAGGTGCTGGAGCAGTCGCAGCGGCTGCTGGACGCTTACGGCTACAAGACCGCCATCCTGGCGGCGGCGGTCAAGACGGTGGATCAGTTCCTGCGCTGCGCGCAAACCGGGGTGGCCGCGGTCACGCTGCCGGTGGAGGTGTTCCAGCAGCTCCACGCGTCCAGCGAGGACATCGAGCAAAGCCTGCGCAAGTTCGACGCGGCATGGCAGAGCAACGGGCTGACGCGGGACGCCGCGCTGTTCAAGGCGTGAGAAAGCAAGAAAGCAAATGATGAATCGTGATGACGCGCTGTTGAAGAAAACCATCATCCTGGTGACCTGCACCTTCTTCCTGTGGGGCATGTCCTACGGCTTGCTGGATGTGCTGAACAAGCATTTCCAGCAGGCGATGCAGTTGTCCAAGGCCGATTCAGGCTGGCTGCAGACCGCTTATTTCCTGGCCTATTTCGTGATCGCCATCCCGGCGGCCTTGTTCAACGAGCGCTTCGGCTACAAACGCGGGCTGATCGCCGGCTTGTGCTTCTTCGCCGTCGGTGCGCTGTTGTTTATCCCGTCGTTGCTGAACGCCAGCTTCCTGGCCTTCGTGCTGTCGCTGTTCGTGCTGGCTTGCGGGTCGGGCTTCCTGGAAACCACCGCCAACCCCTATATTTCTCTGCTGGGCGACGAGAACCGCTCCGAGCGGCGGCTGAACATGGCCCAGGCTTTTTGCGGGCTGGGCACGGTGGTGGGGCCGCTGATCGGCGGGGCCTTCTTTTTCAAGCTGGGCAATAGCGCGCCCTCAGGCGCGCAGCACGACATGGTGATGCAGGTCTATGTATGGATCGCCGCATTCGTGGCGCTGCTGGCGCTGGCCA
The DNA here is from genome assembly GCF_059047085.1 of Chromobacterium sp. INPA-IVC. Classification (NCBI taxonomy): domain Bacteria; kingdom Pseudomonadati; phylum Pseudomonadota; class Betaproteobacteria; order Neisseriales; family Chromobacteriaceae; genus Chromobacterium; species Chromobacterium sp. INPA-IVC. The sequence continues at coordinate 240,493 of NZ_JBTNLS010000001.1, forward strand.
TCGCCAGAACGCCGATGCCGGATGTGGGGCGGTATGAGGCCGCCGCCAGAGAGGAGGGGCGGCCGCTGATCCGCAACGGGCGCTTCGTGTTCGGGGTGCTGGCGCAGTTCCTCTACGTGGCGGCTCAGGTCGGGATCGGGGCCTTCTTCATCAATTACGCGATGGAGAGCGGCATGCGGCTGAACGCGCAGTCGGCGGCCTGGCTGCTGTCGCTGGCGATGATGCTGTTCATGGCGGGGCGCTTCGTCGGCACTTTTGCAATCGGCCGCCTGTCCGCCGGCCGATTGCTGATGCTGTTCGCCTTTGCCGACATCCTGCTGTCGCTGGTGGTGGTGACCATGGGCGGCGTCATCGCGGTGGGCGCGCTGACCTTGATGTTCTTCTTCATGTCCATCATGTTCCCCACCATTTTCTCGCTGGCGATCAAAGGTCTGGAACGCCAGACCAAGCGCGCCAGCTCCATCCTGGCGATGTCGGTGAGCGGCGGGGCCGTTTATCCCTATTTGATGGGCTATGTGTCCGATCATTACGGCACGCCGCTGGCGTATGCGATCCCCTTGGCCAGCTTCATCGTGATTTTCCTGTACAGCGTGTATCTGGAGAAAGAGAGGACCGCCCAAGTCGCGGTTGGCTCGATTTGAGGGAGTAGGAGCAAGGAAGCCGGCGAAAGCCGGCTTTATTCGTTTTGGCGCGCGAATTTTCGCTGTTGCTCGGCTTTTGGGACAGGAAGAGGAAAGACTACAGAAATCTGTACTTATTTGCCGGCGCGGCATGGGATATCTTGGCGTCGTAAGATTTTTTTCATGCTGCACGGCAGTTTGATTCAGTACTGAACGATGCAGGAAAATCCCACCAGGAGCAACAGTGATGAATCCAAGCAGACTTGTCAAGGAAATAGCGGACGATGATTATGCTCTGGATGTGATTCAGGGCGATCAGGTGCTGGTCACCAGCCCGGTGATCGTCGGCGCAAAAGGATCGGAATGGGAAGGCTCGCTGGTATTCACCAAGGAATACCTGCTTTCCCTGATGCAGCTGGGGCTGAAGCACCGGCTGTTGAATCCGGACGATATCCATACTCCCTCCCTGTGACGGCGCAGCCAGTCCGATTGCCGCCGGAACGGACTGGCGGCTGCCTCGCGCCTAGCGCTGCGACGGGGTGTCTGCATGGCGGTCAACGCCAGCTTGCCATCCGCCATGCAGACGTTCCTCCGGCCGGCGTAGCCTGGCTCTTCATGACTCCCGCCCCATCCGCGCGTGCGCTGTCCCGAGCCTGCGCCCAGTTTTCCCGCCAATAATCCCCGCCGCCATTGGACGGCATCCGCAAACTGCGCATGGCGTCGGCCAAGGTTGGCGTCCATTTGCGTTGCCAAGCGAGGGCGTTGTTCGGCTGCGTTTGGTCGGACATGTATGTGGCGAATGCGACACCTGTTCTAAAGGATGGATTTGGTGCGGCGCAACGCATGGAGACGCAGCCAGGCGATTGCCGATTTTCCGCGCGCTCGAACCCGTCACAATTAGCGTCAGGACATAAGCATTTTTACTTAGTATTTTTCATTCTGACAATATGTAAATAGAAACTGGTAAATGTTTACAAATGAGGCGTTAAGAAATATTGCGATGGATATCCGGCGCTAATTAGGATTCCTCATGCAAAGTAAAGTATTTGCTCTGCATCGCAGCGGCGTAAAGGCCGGAGTATTCCATTGGCAGATCGGATGGCCGGCGCTTGCATTGATTCATTTCTTACGCAGGGTATAAAACATGAAATTGATAAAAGCCACGCTTCCCGCTTCAATATTGCTCATCGCTTGCCAACAGCAGGCATGGGCGGCGGATACCGTGCCACAATTCAGCGACGTGGTGTATACGGAGATGTCCCCGGATAACGAGTCCACCATCCAGAAAATCGTGACGTCGGACGCATTTTTCAAACCATGGGCGTCATTGGCGCATTATCTCGGTTATGGCTGGGTAGGCGGCAATACCAACGGCAATACTACGGTAGGCAAGGAGTTTGAATACCGGCGCATCGACACCATGCTGGACAATCTGTCGATCCCGGACAATAAATACCGCTACATGATGAATGCCAAGTACGATCCGAAAGGGCCGGGCGGGTATTGGGCCGACAAGCGGTTCCGGATGGCTTTTTCCAACATCCAGTGGATGATGGAACCGGATGACATGAAATTAGGCGCGCCGGAGCTGTACAACAAGAAGCCGCTGAAAGTGGTGACCGTGGTGTTGGAAAACCACAGCGACCAGACCGACACCGGCGTGGCCAATCTGAAATACGACTCCACGGTCAGCTGGTCCAAGGCCGACAAGATCAGCGTCAGCGGCAAAGTGACGATTACCAATAAATGGACGGCCGGCTTGCCGCTGATCGGCGGGGCGGAAAGCTCGGTGGCGGTGGAGATCGCCTCCGGCGCGGACTGGACCACCACCAACGGCACCAGCAGCACCACTTCGCAAACCGCGGAGTACCGGGCAGTGCTGCCGGCCAAGAGCAAGCGGCTGATCACGCTGACGCTGTTCGAGCAGAAAGCCAACATCCCGTACACCTCCAAGATGTTCATGACTTACGAGGCGGAGCTGTACAACTTCCTGCGCTACAGCGACAACGCGCTGAACGGCCACCCGTCCAACCGTCCGTTCTATCTGAGCAAGTTCGGCGGCAAGGACGGCCTGAACGGCGCGCAGGATCTGCTGTCGCAATACCTGAACCCGGCGACGTCGAAATGGGATTGGCCGTGGGCAGTGAACCAGTACTCGCGCAGCACCATCGAGTACTACATCGGCTCGATTTCCAAGCGCAAGTTCAAGCAGCAGTTCACCGGGGTGTTCAGCGCGGTGGATTCCACGGCCTACACCATCACAGCCGGTCCGGTGGAGCCGCTGAGCGCGCAGGCGCAGACCGCCCGTTCGGCCAGCCTGGGCGCCGCGGCCTCCGGAGGGATCCAGTATCGCGTGGTGAGCGGGGACCTGAAGGATGTGCCGGGCCGCTTGAAGAACCTGCGCTTCACGGTGGGCAAGCCGCAGGCTGCGCCGTCCGCCGCATCGCCGATCAGGTGATCAGACCCAGAAGGGATTGATTTGCCGCAACAGCGCCTGTGTCCGGCTTGGCATGCCGGGCGCAGGCTTTTTTATTGGTCGGGGCGGGGTTAGCCGCGGCGTTTTCGCAGCCGGCTGGTATCGATGACGCCGGCCGCCCGCGCGCGCAGCTGGCCGCAACCGCCGTCCACGTCCTGGCCGGCCGAGTCGCGCACCTTGGTCAACACGCCATTGTCGTGCAGATAGCGTTTGAACTGGGCGATGCGTTCGTCGCTGGGGCGCTGGTAATCGTCGCCCTCCACGCTGTTATAGGGAATGATGTTGAGCACGCCGTACTTGCCCTTGAGCAGGCGAACCGCGGCGTCCATTTCTTCCTGGCTGTCGTTGACGCCCGCCAGCAAGGTCCACTGGTATTGGATGGGGTAGCCCGAGTTGCGGGCATAGGCCTCGCCCAGCTCCACCAGCTCGGTCGGCGCGATGCGCGGCGCGCGCGGCAGCAGCTGCTCACGCAAATCGGCGCGGGTGGTGTGCAGCGACAGGGCCAATGCCGGCTTCACCTGCAACTGGGGCAGGCGTTCGAACACGCGCGGATCGCCCACGGTGGAGAACACCAGGTTCTTGTGGCCGATATTGCCGTCGGTGCCCAGCCATTGAATGGCCTCCAGCACGTTTTCCATATTGTGGGCCGGCTCGCCCATGCCCATGAACACCACTTTCTTCACCGGACGGATGCGCCGCGCCAGCGCCACCTGCGCGGCGATCTCTGCGCTGCCCAACTGGCGGAGCAGGCCGCTTTTCCCGGTCATGCAGAAGGTGCAGCCCACCGCGCAACCCACCTGGCTGGACACGCACAGCCCGTCGCGCGGCAGCAGCACGCTCTCCACCATCTGGCCATCGTTCAATTCCACCAGCAGCCGCAGCGAGCCATCCTCGGCCGTGTGCTGGGAGTGGATGCGGGCCAAGGCCTCCACTTGGGCGGCGATGGGCGGCAGGCCATCGCGCACGGACAGCGGAAAGTAGTCTTCGCTCTTCTGGTGGCGGGTGCCGGCGTCCAGAGGCTGCCCCTTGAGCCAGGCGCGATTGATGCGGCCGATATGGCAGGGGCGGGCGCCGATGCCGGCGAGGGCTTGATGGAATTCCTGGATACGCATGCGCTGCTTCTGAATACGGTTGCTGCCCGCGCGCGGCGGCGCGCGTTTCGGCACAAGGCGCGTAGCGTAGCGCAAGTCGGCTTGGAATGGTGGGGATTTTGCCGGCGCGACGCGGGCCGCGCTTGGAGAATGGGAATGGATAAGGCCAGAGCGCCGTCCCCTGTGATGGAGGCGGCGCTCTGGTTTCAGGTTTCAGCGGCTAGTTCAGCTTTCGCGCGGGTGGCGCAGCTGCACGAAGACCGCCGGGTCGCCAGCCTCCTTGGTGACGAAGACGGCCGGGATGTGGAACGGCTTGCCGGTGGCGACGTTGATGCCGCTGATGGTGGCTGTCATGCCCGGATGCAGCGGATTCACGCGTTCGCCGCCGGCCACGCTGACCGACCACGAGCCTCCCGGCAGCAGGCCGGCGAAAGTGGCGATGCCCTTGCCGCCTTCGATCAGCGGGATCAGCAGCGGCTCGGTCGGCGGCACGTAGGCATTCACCGCCACATCGGACAGGTGGATTTGGTAGACGATATCGGGACTGGCGACCGCGGCGTCGGAGCCGGAATCGGCGCTGGTTTGCTGCACCGGATGTCCCAGATGGGTCGTGCGGCCGAACTGGGGTTGCGGGCCGGCCTTCAGGCAGGTCATCCACGGCGTGGTGAATTCCTTGCCGGAGGCGTCTTTGCACACGGCGTAATACTTGTTGCCCGCGTGGGGGCCGCCGTTTTCGGTTTCTCCCGAGGTCAGGTCCAGGTTGTAGAAAATGTTGGTCGTCAGCGTGCCTACCGAATAGGTGCCGGCTCCGCCGGTGAAGACCGGGGGCACGATGATGGGCGCATCCGGAATGTAGGGGTAGACGCGGACTTGGGTGACGGGTGTCGGAAAGGGGGCCACGATTATCTCCTGGAGATCTGCGGTTGACGTGGATATTGCGTTGATGCGGAACGCTGTGTTGCGCCTATGGCGGGAAACGGCGGCGAGTCGGGGCAGAAATGGCTGTCAGCCAGGGCTGCGAGACCTGCGCAAGGGAGGCCGCTCTTCGGAGTCATGCCGGTTTCCCGCGCTGATGGCCAATCAACAGTAGATCAGGATGCTGGGAACGACCCTGCCCTAAAAGATGGTTTCGTCCCTCTTGCGGTTATTACTGAGTCCATTCAGTCATGGCCTGGCTGGCGCTGGGGCCTTGCCTCGGCGGCGCCCATTCTGGTGCGCCGTCGAGGCCAGCCGAGACCTAGGCGATGTATTCAAAACTGGGTCCGGCGCGCCCGCCGCGGCCGTTGGGAAGGTTCAGCAGCGCCTGGGCCTGGTATTTCAGCTGGTACATGATGGGGATGGCTGCGGCCAGGCTGGCCGGCTGGCCGTTGCAGGCGACGTGCAATTGGTCGAGCAGGCTGGTGTAGATACGGTTGAACTCCCGGGTTTGCTTCCACACCGGCGAGCCTTCCGGGTAGTCGGCCATCTTGGGGTTGGGCGCCATGTCCGCCGCCGCTTGCCAGTCCACCTCGACTGCCGGCCCGGTGGGCGGGTATTTGGCGTTGTCGTCGGGCCGGTAGCGCCGGCCGTGCTTGACCTCGTTGAAGCGGAAGTAATGGGCGTATTCCACGTCCTGGCCGAACAGAACGCTGTCGGTGTCGATGATGGTGCCGTCCACCCCTTCGCCCTGGCCGACGATTTCCTCTATGCCCAGCAAGGCATCCTGCAGCTCGAACACTGGCAACAGCTTGCCGCCGCCGCCGTAGTAATGTTCGGGCAGCACCTGGCGGACGGGATCGCCGGTGAAAATGCCAGGGCCGCCGTGCAGCCGGTTGTGCGCGTCCAGCTCCACCAGCGCGATCCGGATCGCGTGGTAGAACTGGCCGATGGTGGCGTAGTGGTTGGCTTCCGGAGGCGCGCACTTGCCGGCGGGCATTTCTATCTTCAGGAAGGTATCGATGGCGTCGGGCGAGAATTTCTGCAGCGACACCAGGAAGGCGTCGTCGCTGTGCGGCAGGGGCGTCGGATATTTCGGGATGAAGTCGGGCTTGTTGATGGCGGGGCTGCCTCCCACCGCGTTCATGATGTTGCACACCTGGATCATGTGCAGCATCTCTTCCATCGCCACGCCCTGAATGGCCTGGTAGGCGAACTGGTTCCTGCGTTCGTCCAGCGTGTACAGCGTGGTCAGGTAGACGGGGATGGTGGAATGCTCCAGCTCGATGGCGGTTTGCAGATGCTCGCGCAGCTGCTCGATGGTTTTGATGGTGCCGCCGATGCGGAAGCCTTCCGGCGCGGGCGAGAGCAGCAGCGCCTGCAGCGCGGGTTCCAGCGGCCGGATCAGGCGCTGGCGGAGGCGGCCGCGGGAGGTTTGCGTCGCGTAGCTGTTATTCATGGCTTCCTCCTTGGCAGGCCGGCGCGTCCAGCTGCCTGATGATGTTCTCCGCGGCCATGAAGGCGAGCGCGGTCAGGGTAAGGGTGGGGTTGGAGGTGCCCAGTGTCGGCATGTTGCCGCAGCCGACCAGGTATAGATTGTCGTGGTCCCAGGTTTGCTGCGTCGGCTTCACCACCGAGGTGGCCGCGTCGCTGCCCATGCGATGGGTGCCGACGATGTGGCCGGCGCCCCAGAATTCGTACCACACGCCTTCCCATTGCACCGAATCCGGCTGATTCGCCTGGTATTGGGTGAAGTCGTGGATTTGCGCCTGGGCGAAGATCTGGTTGGACGCCTGCTTGGCGGCGGCGAAGGCTTTGCGCTCGTAGTCTGAGACGCTGTAGTGGATGACCGGCCTGGGGTTGCCCAGCTTGTCCTTGAAGCGAGCGTCTATCGTGATCCGGTTGTCCGGCGACGGCAGCTGCTCGCACTCGAAGTGCAGCAGCGCCTGGCGTGGCACGCGGTCCGCCAGATAGGCGCGCAACTCCTTGCCGAACAGGCCTTCCGTCATGCCCTGGCTCACATCGCTGCCCGGCGCGTTGGTCGGCCACGACCAGCCCCAGTTGTCCACCGGCGAGATCCAGGCCGCGAAATCGCTGCGGAAGGCGCCGTCGCGGAAGGTGGGGATGTAGGTGGTACAGCCCGGTCCGCGGTAGGGGTAGACCTTCTCGTGCTTGAACAGGCCCCAGGTCAGCATCACCAGGTGGTCCATCAGGTTGCGGCCTACCTGATCGCTGGAGTTGGCGACGCCGGACATTAGCAGCAGCTTGGCGTTTTCCAGCGCGTTGGCTGCCAGCACGTACAGCGCGCCATGCGCGGTATGCGTGGCGTAGTCGCCGACGTCCGGGTGGCGGTAATGCTTGTATTCGATGCCGGTCACCTGTTTGGTGGCGGGGTCGACCAATACTTTGGACGCCACTGCCTGGGTGATGACGACCAGCCGGTTCATGTCCGCCTGCTTCAGGGTTTTCAGCGCGTTGTACTTGGCCTGGACCGGACAGAGCGGCACGCAGCTGGCGTTGCCCTCGCAGCGTTCGCCGGTGTAAGGCGACCATGTCGAGCCGACCACCTGGTACACGCCGCGGTTTTTTTCGATGACGAAGCGCTGTGTCGCCGGCGACCACTGGATGGACCCCTGGCCATATGCAGGATTGGGGTTGGAATTGCGGCCCTGCGGCATGCTGACGAAGCTCACCTGGTAATCCACCCCGTCGACGCTGACTGTCGCGCCCGCGGCATTCCGTATCCACGCCAGGTCCTGGTACGACTGCGGGATCGCATGCATCGGGAACACATAGCGCTCGCCGTAATTGGCGCGGTTCATGTCCGGCCCCACCTGGGCGGCCACGTCGCCGGACACGCCTATCTCCAGTTCGGCCAGCTCGTAATAGGGCTTGAGGTCGTCGTAGCTGATCGGCCAGTCCACCGCCCGGCCATACAGGGTGCGCATGCGGAAATCGTTGGGCAGCATGCGCGGCACATTGCCCAGCCAGTGCAGCGTGGTGCCGCCGGGGGTGCGCAGGCAGTCGCTGCCGAAGGCTTGCGGCCCCATCTGCACCAGATAACCGGGCTGTTTCGCCGGGATGTCCAGCGTGATGTCCAGCACATTGGGCGCCGGCGCGTCCTCCAGCGTGGGATAAGGGCCGTTGGTGGCCGGGGCGGCTTTGTAATGGAAGGTGTCCAGATAGGACTGGTAGTTGGCGAAGGCGGCTTCGGCATCCAGCTCCAGTCCGGCTTTCAGCCCAGCCTCCAGCATCAGCACCCGTTTGCCTGCCCGGGTGAGATTCTTGGCCAGCACGGCTCCGGCAATGCCCGTGCCGACGATGACTACGTCGTATTGTTGGTCGCGCATGGTGTGCTCGCTTGGCGGTAATCGAAAGAGAGGTCAGTCGGCGGAGAGCGGTTTTTCCGCCCAGGAGCCGAAGCCGGGTTGCTTGGCGCCGGGCGGGTGGGTCTGCGACGCTTTCCATACCAGGCCCTGGACATAGGCCTCGGGACTGACGTTGTGCTGCATGGGCAGGCTGAGGTTCTGGTTGGCCGGCACCCATTGGCCGAAGTACCAGAGATTGATGATGTTCTGCGCCAGCCCATCGAACTTGTCGGTGGGAAACAGCTGCGAGGCGATCATCTGATGGATTTCTTCCTCGTTGCCGCGGCCGTCTTTCAGGATTTGCCTAGAGCAGTTCAGGAAACCGTCGAGTATTGTCGGCGCGTTCTGGTATTGGACGGTGTCCCAATAGACGCCGGACATGCCGGTGGCTTCCAGCTCCGTCGCGCTGAAGCCGGTGAGGTGAGATGAAATATCCAAAAACAAAGGCAGAGGCTCGTTCATTGGCGTTTCCCTCCAGATGCTTGAATGACGGCATGCCTGCGCTGGAAACGCCAGGCGCGGTTCTGGCGGGCATGGCGCGGGCGATTGCTGATGTTTACGGACTGACTCGGCCGGGGCGGCGCGGTGTGGATGAAGCTGAATGAGAAGGATGCCGCCATGTGACAAAAATAGATATGCGACTCATTTGTATTTGACCCCTCTTGTTGTTCTAGGAATGGCCAAGCTTGCCGGGCATTCTCTTTTCACGACATCTTGGTTATAAATTTCGCCGCGCCGGGAATTCAATTGGTACTAATACGCAGCAATAAAGCCTTAAAACGCCGGCGTGGAGTTTGAAAAGAGTTTGGAGAACGAAAACCATGCGCGCTTATGCGGCGCTGGTTTTCCGGCCGGTTTATCGTTTCGTCGCTGCGCTTATATGAGCCGCTCATAAAGCCGCGCGGAATGACATTGCCGACGGCGCTGCTTGCTTATGTTGGCGTTTTGTAAAATCACGCGGAGAGGCGGGTAATGCGGATGACAGAAGATGAGGGGTTTGGGACAATATATTCATTCTTTTGTCATTTTGCGGCGCGAGCTTGAGGCGCCGCGGGGGAGCGGACAATGAGCGATTACGTCATGTCGGTGCGGGCGGTTGACGGCGATGCCTTTACCGACGGCGTGGGAGAGACGAGATTTCTGCTGGTGCCGGACGGCCAAAGCCCCGCGCCTTCGCAGGCGATTCCCGCGGCTACCTGGTTTGATAGGGTCAGACAGGATGCCATGTGGAGCAATAACAATGACGAGCCCAGAGGCGACGTGTTGTTCGTGGTGCATGGCTACAATATGGACGCGGCAGATGTCATGGACCGCCACCGCCGCCTGCGCGGCGACCTGGAGCACTGGGGATTCAAAGGCGCGCTGGTGTCGTTTGATTGGCCCAGCGGCAATCAGGCGCTGGCCTATCTGCCGGACCGGTGCAACGCCAAGCAGTCGGCTTTTCGCCTGGTTTCGGACGGCATCGGCTATCTGTCCGCGCAGCAAAGCCAGGACTGCGCGATCAACGTGCATGTGCTCGGGCACTCCACCGGCGCGCTGGTGATCCGGGAGGCGTTTGACGACGCGGACGACAACCACTTCCAGAACATGGCCTGGCTGGTGAGCCAGGTGGTCTTCGCCGCGGGCGATGTTTCCGCCGCGTCCATGTCGCGGAGCGACGGCGGCGCCGAGTCTGTCTATCGCCATTGCGTGCAGCTCACCAACTATTTCAATCATCACGACATGGCGCTGGATCTGTCCAACGTGAAGCGCGTAGGCCTGGCGCCCAGAGTGGGGCGGGAGGGCTTGCCGGCCGATGCGCCGCCAAAGGCGATCAATGTGGATTGCACCGCCTACTACCAGCAACTGGCCGCGCCGGGCAGCGCCGTCGCGGCGACGGATCAGCCGCGCACGCCGCCCTTTGTCGGCGTGCAGAGCCATTCCTGGTTTTTTGGCAACCGGACCTTCGCCCGCGACCTGTTCTGCGTGCTGATCGGGCAGGACAGCCACGTCATCCCGACGCGGCTGCGGGTGGATGGGGCGTGGACGCTGCGGCAAGTCTGATCGGGGCAGGAGGAAGAAAAGGCAAAGGGGACTTCCCGAGAAGTCCCCTTGGTTCGCCGGACGGCCTGGCGCGTTAGCGGCCCAAGACCTCCGCTTCCAGCCGTTTCAGGTTTTGCTCATTGGCGGGGATGACGATGGACGACATGCGCTCGGCCAGGCCGGCATCCTCAAACTGCTGGGACCAGAGCACCCGGGTGGCGCCCAGCCGGACTTCCAGCGCAATCGTCAGACGGAATTCCGGGCTGGAGACATGCTGCACCACGACTCTTTCCGGCTCGGTGACTTCAGCGAACACGCTTTCATTGGGGTAGCTCTTGCCATCCGGACCATGCATGGTGAACACCCAGCGCCCGCCGGTTTGAAGCTCGCATATGTCGAAGGTATTGCTGAAACCTGCGGGGCCCCACCAGCGCGCCAGCCGCTCGGGCGAGCTGATCGCGGAGAACACTTGCTCCCGACTGGCGGGAATTTCGCGGGAAGCGGTGAAAGTGGTCATCGTTTGCTCCATCTTTGGTGGAAGTCAGGGAGAGACATCTACTGCTCGGGCTTCATCGTATTCTAGCAGCATGCGGGCGGCGCCGTTTTCTGCGTGATTGGATGAGAGCGGAAGGGCTGCTCAGCGTCGAGCGGCCACGCGTCATGCCGCGGCTGCGTCCCGTTATGAAAAAAGCCCCGCCATGGCGGGGCTTTCGCTTTAGCTGCGGTTTCAGATTGCCTGCGGGCGGGCGCGCAGTTTGCCGGCCAGCCTGAGGCCGTCGCGGAAGTTTCTCCCCATCATCGTCAGCTGCGCCAGCCCCATTGTCAGCTCCAGGGCCTGGATCGCGTAGAACACCGAGTCGAATGCGCCGGCTTGCGCGCGCAGGTTGAGAAACACCGCGCAGGGAATCATGACTAGCAGGCCGTTCATGGCGATGAGCGGCATCCGCTTCTTTTTGTTCTCCACCAGCGTGCCTTTGCGACCCTTGGCCAGCATGGCCCCGCTGGCGCCTGTCAATGCCATGGCCACGACCAATACCGGCACGCCGATGCAGGCGATGGCATGTTTGACGGCGGCGATGTCTCCATGGTTTAGAAACAGCTCGGAGACGACGGTGGCGCTCCAGAAGATGGCAATGGCCAAGGCCGCGACAGTGGCGGCGATGGCGTGAAGAAGAGACTTGTTCATGCTTGAATCCTTGCTGCGAATGAAACGAAACGCGATGTCGCCGCGCGTGCAGACAACAAGCGCGGCATCGGCTAACATGGTTCATGTTTTCATATTGACATCATGATGTCAAAAAGACATTTTGTTGTCTGTTTGCAAGGTGGGAGAAATGCAACAGCAAAACGAAAGAACGGCCGCGGGCGCGGCGTTGTCGGATGTGGTGCTGGACTTATTCAGGGTAAACAACGGCTTGCTGACGCAGGGAGATAGATTGGTGGCGCCGCTGGGCCTTACCAGCGCCCGCTGGCAAGTGCTGGGCACGATAGTGGCGGCTGAGCGCCCGCAGCCGGTGGCATGGCTGGCGCGCGACATGGGCGGCAATCGCCAGAACGTGCAGCGCATCGTCAACGATTTGGCCAAGGAAGGCTGGGTGGCATTCGCCGACAACCCCCACCATCGCCGCGCCTCGCTGATTGTGCTGACCGATCTGGGCAGGGAGGCCTACAACGCCGCGATGAAGCTGCAAGCGCCGTGGGTCAACTGGCTGGCGGAGGGCATGGACCTGGAGGACATCGCCGCGCTGCGGCGGGTGCTGTCCATACTGCAGGCGCGGTTGGCGGAAGATGGCATGGGAGATGCCCAGGCCTAGCGCGCCTTGATATCCAGCGAACTCAGCCCGGTGCGAATCATGGGCTGGTAGAAGCGCATCGAAATGGCAACGGGCGCAGACCGCGGCTGTTCTCCTCAGGCTGAATTGTTCCTGCATGTTGAAGCCAAAACACCGCCTCGCGAAAGGGAGGCGGTGTTTTTTTGCGCGATGGATTTGTCAGCTGGCCGGCTTTTCTATCCGTACCGCCGATCACAGGTTTCGGCGGTGCTGGCAGTGGGGGCTGCCGCTGATGAAAACGCGTCTGCCAGCCCCTCATCTCTTGCTGATTCCCACATGCGGCAATGCGATGCCTGTGCGCGAAAAGTTCCTGCCTGTAGTCAAACCTGTCCAAAGGAGCAGGGATGAAAATCCCATGCCATCTAGGATAAGGAGATGTTACGAGTGAGTTTGTCTCTATTTATTAATCGCGACGGCCATCGACATGGGCCTTTGGCTCTGGATGAATGCGTGAAGCTTGGCCAGCCGCCACTTATAGCCAAGGAAATGGTATGCGATATCCGATGAGCAGGCGGGCATTCGCCCTTCTGTTTGCTGCTGCGCAAGGTATGCCGTTGCTGGTGTGGGGCGGCTGTGCGGCAGCAGAGGACTTACCGACTATCCCACAGCCGCCGTTGTTGAATGCCACGGGCGCGGCGAGCGTAAAACCCAAGCAGGGGACGTTGCAACTACAAAACCTGATGACTTTGCCGGGGCAATTCAAGCTGAAGCCCGAGACGCCGCAGACCGTCAATATGGAGCTGGAAATTCGCTACCTGGATGGCTTCATCAATAATCCATCCGAAGGCAAGGGCAAGGGAGACCATGTCCAGCTACGCGGCTACCGGGAGTGGTGCGACGCTTCCCGCCAAAAGTGCGCGGGCACGGATGGGAAAGCCTGGACTCAGACTTTCATCGCGCCTTTGATCGATGCCAAGCCGGGCCAGACCGTGCGCGTGACGCTGCACAATAATCTGCCGCCCGATCCCAGCTGCGTGTCGCAGGGCGGCAGCGCCAACACGCCGCATTGCTTCAACGGCACCAATCTGCACACGCATGGCTTGTGGGTGAATCCGGCGGGCAACAGCGACAACGTGCTGATCTCCATCCTCCCCCAAGTGGCATTCCAGTATGAATACAACATTCCGCAGGAGCATCCGGCCGGAACCTACTGGTATCACACGCATCTGCATGGATCGACGGCTTTGCAGGTGTCCAGCGGCATGGCCGGCGCCTTGATCATTCGCGGCGACCGGCAACCCCAGGCGGGTGACAGCGAAAAGGGGCATGGCGATTTGGATACCCTGCTGAAGCCAACTGCTGATGGCCAGTTCGAGGAGAGCACGTTGGTATTCCAGCAAATCCAGTATGCGTGCCGAGATAAGGATGGCCAGGTCAAAACCGATTCGGACGGCCGCTACCTTTGCGCTGCCGACGATGTGGGGAAAATCGAAAGCTATGATCTGTTCGGCCCGGGCAAATGGGAAAAGTCAGGCCGCTATACCAGCATCAACGGCGTGATCATGGGCTCGCTGCCGAATGCGACCGTGGGCCGGGTGCAACGCTGGCGCATGATCCATGGCGGGGTAAGAGACACCATCGCGCTGGAGCTCAGGTTGCGCCGGTCCCATCCGGCAAGGGACATTGCCGGTTTGACGGCGGAGGGCAGCCAGGACTATGTCGCGCAGGAGTGCACCGGCGACCCGTTGCCGTTGACGCTGGTGGCGGCTGATGGCCAGACGATGGGGCAGGCCATGGCGAAAACCCGTGTGGTTTTCCAGCCCGGCTACCGTTGGGATGCGCTGATGGTCTTCCCTCAAGAGGGGGATTACTGCCTGATCAATCGCGTGAAAAGCTCCAATGTGGACCGCGTGGCGCCCTATACCCGCCTGCTGGGCATCGTTCACGCCAACCAGGCCGGCGCGGGAAGAATGGATGCGTCGCCCGCTGCGATCGAGCGTTATTTGAAAGCGCAATTGATCAAGGCGGCCCGCAAAAACTACCCGCGCGAGGTGGCCAGCCTGGTGGTGGCGGATCTGGAGCAGGGCATGAAGCTGACCCGCTTCGTGCCGCATGCCGACATCCTGCCATCGGAAGTGACAGGCCAGCAGACCCTAGCCTTCAATATCGATACCTCGGTGAAGGGGGAGGCGTTTTTCCAGGTGGACGGCAAACCTTACGATGGATCGCGGATGGATCGCGTGTTGCCATTGGGCGGCGTGGATGAATGGACGCTGACATCGGATTTTGTCAGCCATCCCTTCCATATTCACGTCAATCCATTCCAGATAGTCAAAATCCTGGACCCGCAAAACCGGGATATCAGCGGCCCCAAGATGCAGCGCGGCATGGATGAGGATGACGATCAATACGTGGGCCTGAAAGGCGTATGGAAAGATACGCTATGGATCAAGAACCTGTACTCCGGCGATTCCAAGTCCGACATGACTCCGCAAAAGGGCAAATACACCTTCATCGTACGCACCCGCTACGAGCGCTATATCGGCGATTTCGTATTGCATTGCCACATTCTGGACCATGAAGACCAGGGCATGATGCAAAACGTCCGCATCGCGCTGCCGGATAGCAAAGGCAAGCCGACAAGCGGGCACCATTAGCCGTAGGTGCGGTATCCAACTCATCCGTCAGGACTTGCATTGGCTGCTCTTTGGAAACCGCACAGTCACGAATAGCCCATGGCCCTTCATTCTTTGACATGTTTTTAAATTTTTACAACAAGGCTCCGAAGCCTGATGCAGTTTGTTCTTGCTTTATTGAATTTTCAGCAATGCCGCCCTTGTCTAAATCAATCACCACGCGAGGTTTGTATGTCTGAAAATAACATAGTTCAAACACCAACTCCTCCTTATCCGGAATATTCGGATGCAGTGCTGAATCAGGAGGCTGACTATGGTGTGCTGAAACAGTTGGAAGGCACATGGGTCAACTACAACCCGGACAAGACGAATGTGGGATGGGGATTGCATACCACCTGTATGCCATCGCCGGGAACCAATTCAGAAACGATTTTTGGCATATTCCACTTTCTTTGTGAAAACTACACAGAAGAGCTCACGTTCTCTCTGGTGGACGGCGGCGTGAGAAACCGGGGCGGCGCAAACGAACAGTTTGCTGGCGCGGTGAAATATAATCAAAGCATACAACGCGTCAGTGACGGCGTTGGCATTCACGAAGAAGACGGGATGTATTTGTGGATGAATCAGATGTACAACCATGCGGCAACTGAAGAATCCGTTATCTCGGATAACGGTTTTCCCGGCATCGCCATTGGAGCCGGCGCCAATGGGCCAAATTATGTGCCACCTTATTCCATTGCGCGCAGCGGGACCATACCCCATGGCAGCGCAATCATGATCACCGGCGGATTTCAGGCAGACATTCCCGGCAAGCCGGAATATCCTACCGGCGCCGATTGCTGGACCCAGCCTTTCACCCAATCGTGGCCGACCACGCCGCCGCCGGAAGACGATACCATCGCGCCCGCAGCCATTGCCGCCAACCCCGTGCCCTTGGCGGGTTCGCCGCTCGCCATTTCACCCAGCATGGGCGCATCCGCCTTGCTGTCCGTGGGGGATGGCTCGCCGCCCGCGCCGCTCAATCTTGATGCGCCCGCGCCGGCCTGGGCATTTGACAAGTCATTGCCATCCACCCAGCCTGACAGCAATCTGACGTATTTTCAGCGGATTGTCGCTCATCCAAATTACCCTTATTCTGTTCGCCCTGATTTAAGATTGCGGGATGCCATCAAAGATCAGCGCATCAAAAAATATACGCTGATTCAACTCACCAGCAAACACAATGGCGGACCACAAGGCGGGGTTTTAAACATCCCATTTGTGAGCACATTCGCCAGCGTTACCGAAATGAACCTGAATTTATGGATAGAAACGGTGATAGACAGCGATGGCTGCGAGGTATTGCAACTGCAATATGAGCAGGTGCTGTTTTTTGAGTTCATGTTCGGTTCAAATGGCCAGGTGACGCGCTGGCCTCATATTCAGGTGAATACACTGAGGAAGAAAAAGGATTTCCTCTAAAACACTAGGATTTGTTGTCATCACCTTGAATTCAAGCATGAAGTATGGAAGAGGAAACAAAAACACCGCTTCGCAACCCTGAAGCGGTGTTTTTCATTGAGAGGCGCGCTTAGCTGGCGAACTTGTCTATCCGCTCCGCCAAACGCAGCTGGCAGGCAGTGGCCAGCTTGAGCAGCTCCGAGCTGGTGGCCGGCATCTTGCCGGGCGGGGCGATGAGCTCCGCCATGCCGCTGAGCGTGGAGACGTCGCAGTTCAAGCCGATCAGCCTGCCATGCGGCCAGCGCTGCTTGTTGTGCGGCGCGTAGTCCAGCGCCACCACCCAGCGCGAATGCTGCCAGCGGCCGGGTTCGCTCAGCACTGCCTCCATCACCGCGCGGCTGACCTGCTGAGCCGCTTCCGCGGCGAGGGCCAGCGCCAGGTGCAGGGTTTCCGCCGTATTGGCGGCGCCGGCCTCATGTAGCAAGGCCGGGCGGGTTTCCTCTAGCCACCAGCGCCGCAGCCGCCGCGCGCCCGGTTTCTTGATGCGGCGGAACACCTCGTCCAGCTCGCCTTCGGACAGGCACAACACCGGCTCCGCCTCATCCGCCAGCCGCAAAGGCCGCCCCAATGGCTCGCCCAAGGCCTTCAGCAAATCCTTCACCTCCAGCCTCATGGACGCGGCCACTTCCGCCGCCACCAGCCAGAACCCCTCCGGCCGCCGCACCACCCGCATGGTCAAACCCTTGGCGAAATCCAACCGCAGCGGCGTGTTCACCTGCTGATCCATCGCCGCACTCATGGCCGAGCCTCCCCGATGAAACGCGCAAACTGCGCCGTCAAAAACGCAAGGCGATACGCAGCGGGCAGGCGCAACGATGCACGCGATACGTGGTGGGGAGGGGGAGTAAGAGGAGGGGAAAGAGAAACGACAGTACGAACATCCATAGCGATGTCTCCAAACGGCTTTGCCCGACCAAGCATTGCGAGCGCAAGGGCGCGAGTGGGATGCAATGCAAGGGCGTGAACAACCACGGCTTTCGGGCGTGGGCCACCGCTAACGGAGGTGTGTTGAGCACCAAAAGTCAATTTAACATTGAGGCTGCTTTATAGCAACCCATTCAGGTAAAATGGACAGAATATGGTTCAACAGAATTGAGGAAGCTATGGCGACGCCAGGTTTAGATCAAGAGCAATATAAAAATAGCAGCAGGAATGGAAAGATTCTTTATTGGATGTTTATTCTGTTTTCTTTGTTGGCAATTTTGGTTATATGGTTCAGCTAAATTAGAATCTGGAGAGGCTTAACGTTAATCGGTAGTTAAAAATTGTGTTTAATAAGGCTTTTAAAGATGGTTGGATTGATAGAGGGTAGAAGTTGGTTGGTTTGGTTAATTTCATGTGCCATTGCCTTGCTTGGAATGTGGCTAAATATGGAGCTTCTGCCTATTCCTGCAGCGTGGGCTTCTGGCATGCCGGCTAATTTGATGTGTGACTTTTACTTTGTAGGCAAGTGGAATATCAACTGTGCTATAGAGTCAGGTATTTTTTACAGCCCAATCAAAACTATTATCTGTTTGGTTGGAATTTTATTTTTGTCATTTATCCTTTATAAGAATAAATTTATAGAGGCGGCATTCTCTTTTGCCGCTCCTTTTGTTGGCATGTCTGGATTTATTAGCTTAATCATATGTGTTTTTGGTTATGCAGGATGGCAGTATTGTTTGTTTGCTCTGGTTAAGATAGGAGTATTATTTCCGCTATTCTGGCTGGCAAATCGAAAGACTGCAAAAGAGAAACTGAGACAGAAGGAATTGGATCAAAGCATTGATGTCGAAATTGCAGAGCGGCTGAAAGAAAGAAATGAGGGGCGAGATTAGCGCGAGCTACTTATTCTGTATTTTTTTGTGTGAATTGTATCAATCTTCATCTGCGGGGTGAACGTTGGACTGTACAAGCTCTGCCCAGTCTGTCGTGCTATTCATTTTAACGATCATGCGCTATTTTGATTGCATGGAAAATTATATGGTAGATAGTACTTATCACCATCGAGCTGGATATAGGTAATGACGAGTTGGCATTGATGATGATCTAAGCTAATTTTCTTCTTCTCTAGCATGGCTCTTACTTCATGAGGTATTGGTTCTGGAATTAAAGAACCATTTGATGCTTTTATAATGTATGCTTTGCCTGGTTCCAGAACCTTTTTATCTAAATCGCTTTGAAGAAACCAAGTTGCTGATCCACTTTTGAGGGATGATTCAATCTCTATTCCAGATATTCCTGCCGGCCTATTTCCAATGTTTGAAATCATGAAAGTGATTTCTTTTGGATCACCTTCCAGTATTGAAATGCGAATATCGGCTCGTTTTTCATCTATCCCAGTGTGAGGCTGTAAGTTAATCTCACTTCCTGCAGTGAGTGCAACAGGAAAAGCACGCAAAGCAAAATTTCCTTAGCTTAAAAAATAAAGCATAAAAACCTATCTAAAAGGATAGATTTTTGTGCTTTATTTTTTATTGTAAAACCGCTTTATCTCTTGTGTTTTTATTTATCCGTCAGAATAAATAATATCCAAATCAGTGATGGAAAACATCATTTCCGAGGGCTTCTCATCTAGAGGATAAAGAAAAAAGTATTTTTCCTTATGCACAACGCCTGATGAGATGGGTTGTTGTCTCATGCAATGTCAAATGTATAAGTTGCTTTTGTGCAACAGCTAGAAGGTATCCCGAGGATGATCGCGAGCGAGCATTGCTCTTACGGAGGGGAGGGAGGCACGGCCACAGTTAGCGGCGAGAGTTTTCCTGCATGAAGAGTAGTTGGTTATGGATTCAGGAAAACTTAGTCTGCTCACCAGACACAAGGCTCAGTTACCACGCCTCTGGGAAGCGGTGGTAGCCCAATGCGCCTAGTTGACCACTACTGACGGGCGGGAATTCGTGAGAGTACATCGGCATGATTGGTGGCCCAATTGCGATCTGTTTGTACCATATACCACCAGTCAGCAGAGGTTAGGGGTCTATTCCGAATGCGCTGGCAGTCACTTAGCGCTATGAGTTACCCGAGGGCTAGAGGGGTCTCGTCCTGCGGTTGTTTTTGTGAGCGCATCAAGCGAAATACCCATCACGATCGGGCGGAGGCCTGGCGCGACATGTGCGATACATCGAGATGTTGTACAACCCGAAGCGCCTGAATGGTTCCGAAAGCGGGCTATCGCGGGCAGAGCTTGAGACGCAGTATTTCCAACGGCTCGCAAGTGCCTAGGGACGCTGGGCTGATTCAGGCTTGCCATGATCACCTGTTCTTTAGTGTAGGTTTGGTGCCTGATGATATGCGGCTGTCTTGTTGATGTTTGTAACACTCCATAAAATCACAATCTTATTTATGCTATATAGCATACCCTCGGCAGAGGGTATTTTTGTTTGGGGCGTCAAATGGACCTGAATTCATTGTTGGCCAGCTTTGCTTCCGCCTTTGGCCAGGATCACCGGATATTGACGCTGCAACTTGGAACCGGACAAATCGCTGCCGAGCAGCTGCTGCCGCTCAGCCTGGATGGCGATGAAGGCGTTTCCCGCGCTTACAGTTGCACGCTGACCTGCCTGTCGCCTGATGGCAATATCGAGCTGAAGACCTTGCTCGGTCTGCCGGCGAGAGTCGGCATTGCAGATGCGGATGGCGACGAAATCATACGCTGTGGCGTGGTCAGTCAGGCCAAGCTGGCTGGATCGGACGGCGGCTTCTCCAAGTATGAGTTGACCGTTGAGCCTCCGTTCGCATTACTGCGCCATCGTAGGACCTCCCGCGTGTTCCAGGACTTGTCCGTCCCGGACATCGTCAAGCAGATCATAGAAGAACACCAGAAAGCCAATCCCGCCTTCGCCCGGGTACAGACGCTGAACATCCAAGTCAAACCTGCCCAGCCGCGTGGCTATACGCTGCAATATCGCGAGAGCGATTTCGATTTCATCGTCAGGCTGCTGCATGAGGAAGGCTACGCCTGGCGATTCGTTCATCTGGATGAAAACGGCCCGCAAGTGGAACTGGCCATCTTTGATGATGCCCACAGCTTGCCCGCCTCCAAGCTGGAACGAGTGCGCTTCCATCGCAGCGACGCCACCGAGGAGGAAGATGGCCTCACCGGCTGGGAGGCCGCGCGTCAGATCGTGCCGGGCGGCACGGCGCTGGCCAGCTACGACTACAAACCGGTCTACACCCAGCAAAGCCGCGACGACAGCCATGTCGAGCAGGGCCAGGCTGGTCAATTGCTGCAAAGCAGCCTGACGCAGTACGACGCGCCGGGCCTGTACTATGCCGGCGACGAGGAGCAGCTGGGCCATTACACCGAACTGCGGCAGCAAGCCAACGATCTGCAGGCCAAGTCTTTCAGCGGCAGCGGATCGGTACGCGGCCTGTTGCCGGGCGAGTGGTTCCGCCTGGATGACCATCCGGCTCATGATGGCGATGCGGCGGAAAACCGAGAGTTCGTTGTCACTGGCCAAAGCCTCCAGGTTCGCAATAATTTACCTCAGGATCTGGCCCTGCATGTCGAAGCAGAGCAGGGGGCGGCACCGTTTACAACTCGAATCCAGACACAACGTCGCGGCATTCCGCTGACACCGGCTTACGCGGATACTGAGCTGGCCAAGCCGAAATCTCGAGGTGTGCAGACCGCCACCGTGGTCGGCCCCGCCGGCGAAGAAGTCCACACAGACGCCCAGGGCCGGATCAAGGTGCAGTTCCACTGGCAGCGGCCGGACGAACATCCGACCATTGGCGCCGCGATGGACGACAAATCGTCCTGCTGGCTGCGCGTCGCCATGCCGTCGGCCGGCGCCGGCTGGGGCCACCAGTTCATCCCGCGAATCGGCCAGGAAGTGCTGGTTGACTTCATCGAAGGCGACATCGACCGCCCGGTGGTCACCGGTGTGTTGTACAACGGCAGCCACCCGACGCCCGACTTCAGCGGCGCCAGCAGCCTGCCGGCCAACAAGACCCTGTCCGGCATCAAGAGCAAAGAACATCAGGGCGGCGGCTACAACGAGCTGTTGTTCGACGACACCCCCGGCGAAGTGCGCGCCAAGCTGTCGAGCGAACCGGGCAAGACCCAGCTGAACCAGGGCTACCTGGCCCACCCGCGCAGCAACGGCAAAGCCCAGCCGCGCGGCGACGGTTTCGAGCTGCGCACCGACAACCACGGCGCCATCCGCGCCGCCCACGGCCTGCTGCTGTCCACCGAAGCGCAAAGCGGCGCCGGCGGCAAACAACTAGCTCGGGAGCACGCCCAAGGCCAGTTGCAATCCGCGGTTGCTTTGAGCCAGGCGCTGGATGAGGTCGCGACCGGACAGTTGGCGGATGCGATGGAGATCGGGCCGGATGAGATCGGCAACGACAACGCGAAGGCCGGAAAGAAGGCCGAGGGTCATCTCCAGCATCAATTGGGCGCATTGGCTGCTTGGGAAGCCGGCTCCAATACTGATAAGGATGGCAAGACTGCCAAGGACCAAGTCGGCCAGCAGCCGCTGCTGATCCTGTCCGGCCCCGCCGGCATCGTAAGCGCAACCGAGCAAAGCCAGACCGTATCGGCCGGCCAGAACCTGAACCTGGTCGCCCAGCGCGACGCCAACCACACCACTGGCCGGCGCTGGCTGCACAACGTTGGCCAGCACATCAGTCTGTTCGTGGCGGGGGTGAAGGACAAGGTGGCGCTGAAGCTGATCGCGGCCAAAGGCAAGGTTCAGATCCAGGCGCAGAGCGACATGATGGAGCTGACCGCTGATCAGGATGTGACCATCACCTCGGCTAAAGGCAAGATACAAGTCTCCGCCAGCAAGGAAATCCTGCTGACCAGCGGCGGCGGCTATATCCGCATTGCCGGCGGCAATATCGAGGTGCACTGTCCGGGCACTGTCAGCATCAAGGGTGCCAGCCACCAGTTGAGTGGTCCAACCAGCCTCAGCACTCCCACGCCGACATTTGCCAAGCCTGGCACCGGCAATCTGCAGGTGGTCCATGAGTTCGCCAATGGCTTCTCGATGAACCAGGGCAAGTTCGTCGTCACCGACGCGCTGGGCGTCAAACACAGTGGCGTGCTGGATGAAGCCGGCAAGGCGATGGTGCATGGCTTGCCGGTGGGGCCGGCCCAGGTCGATTTCCTGGGCCGGCCGCACAAGGACAAGGCCGACATCTTCCCCTTCGTGGAGCAGCCGGAAGAGGCAGTGAAGCAACTGGCAAGCGGGGATGCGGTGAAAAAGCAGGCGATGAGCCAGCTCTCCAGCCTGGTGGGCAAGACCATGCCGCCGGGCGTCGCCGCGGCCGCCGGCCAGCTCGCCCAAGCCAAGAATGCGCTGGACCAGGCCAAGCAAGTGGCCGGCCAGGCGCAGGCCATGCTGCAGCAGGCGCGTGACGTGAAGCAACTGGCTTCCTCCGCCGCCACAGCCCCGAACGCAGCCGACCTGCTCAAGAAAATACTTTAAAAGATACTCGCCATCATGACGACCGCAGCCCTCGCCCGTCCCGTAGCCGTTATTCCCGCCACGCCTCAAGCCGCAGCCCAGGCGCTGCAGCAGACGGGCAAAGACTTCGATCAATGGCTGCGCAGCATCAGCGACGGCCACCTATCGGTGGAAAGCCTGAAGACCATCGCCTCTGCTGTGCCGGTGGTGGGCAACCTGATTTCCATCGGCGACGTCATCGTCGACATCGTCGACATGTCGGAAAAATCCCGCGCTAACCAGGAAGTGGATGTCTTCGACTGGCTATTCCTCGGTGTGGACCTGATCGGCGTGATCCCGGCTGCCGGCGGCCTGTTCAAGATGGGCGCGCGGCCCACGCTGAAGCTGTGTGCTACCAGCCTGCGCCGCGCCGGCAAAGACTGGGCCAAGGGCGAGATCGAAGCGGGCCTGGCGGCCAAGCTGGTTACCATGCTGCCGGCCAGCTACCGCAACTCGCCCGCTGAATGGGTAAAGTATGTAGATGGCAAGGTTCAAAGCGAGCTACAGGTGTGCGGCGCCAAAGGCGCCACCATCATCGCCGGCATGGGCGAACTGCTGACCAGTCTGGGCAGCGGCAAGTTCGGTGCCTATGTGCAAAAGAACGTCAAGCACGCGCCAGTCAGGTACAACCTAAATAAAACCAATGACCAGGGCTTTTGGGGCACGATCAGCGCCCATCTGCACTCGCTGAATCAGGCCGCTGCCGATGCCGGCACCGAGGTAGCCGCCGGCATGACGGTAGCCGCCGCCAAACAGATCGACTCCATCCTGAAAGGCACGGTTTCCGCCCGCTTGATGCAGCGGCTGGGCGCGGCTATGGCCAAGTGGGCGGGCATGCTGGTGGACATGCTGATGAAGATGTACAGCAGCCACCTGAAGCCTCTGCTGGATAAGTTGCTGAAAGCCTTCCTCAAGCACTTACCGAAAAAGGCCGCAGCGGTTGCCACAAAAGTGACGAATACCGCTAAGAAGAAGGTCGCTCAGATAGCGAATGAAGTATCTGCAAAGTTTAAGCGGCTGGCTAAACCTGGACCTAAATGTGCTTGTGCTGCCTCCGGGGGCTCTATCGGCTATGCGTTTGGCGAAGAGTCGTTGCAACACATGGATTTTGCTTTGTCGGGTGTGTTACCCATCGTTTGGACTAGGCGATATCGTTCAAACTTTGATGGAAACGATCAAGCGGGGATTTTCGGGGCTCGCTGGAGTGTTGGCTATACTGCGCGCTTCGACGTTGAAGGTGAGCTGTTGAAACTCCACGACGACAGCGGCCGCACGCTGGAATATCCGCTATTGCCGGAAGGCGAGTCGCACAAGGACGGCATCGAGGGCTTCACTCTCACCCGCCTATCCGACACCCTGCTGTCGCAGACCTTCGGCCATGACTTGATCCAGCTGTACGAGCGCCACGGCGACAGCTTCCGCCTGGCGCTGATCAAGGACCGCGCCGGCAACAGCATTGCGATGAACTTCCGCGACGGCCGCCTCAGCCAGCTGGTCAGCAGCGCCGGTTACGTGGTGGACCTGAGCCACGACGCCCTTGGCCGCGTCACCCGCGCCACCCTGCAGAATCTGGAAACCGGCCTGCCGCAACGCACGCTGGCCGAATACCGTTACAGCGACATCCCGCAACTGGCCGGCGACGCCGGCGATCTGCTGTCGGCCACTGACGAGAATGGCCAAAGCTGGACGTACCAATACCAGCACCACTTGTTGACGCGGTATACCGACCGCACCGGTCGCGGTATCACGCTGGAGTGGGATGGTACGCATCTGGACGCCCGCGCCATCCGCGAATACGCCGACGACGGCAGCCTGGATGTACGCCTGGCCTGGGACGAGAACATCGATCTCACCTATGTCACCGATGCCTATGGCCGCACCACCGAGTACTACTTCGACGAAAAGGGCTACAACTACCGCATCGTCTATCCGGACCATAAAGAAGAATGGTTTGAATTCGATGACGACAAGAAGCTGCTCAGTCATTTCCATCCTGATGGCACTCAGGATAGCTTCGCCTATGATGTCAACGGTAATCTCATGTGGCATGAGCGTGTGGATGGTAGTGAAGTCCATTTCACCTACGATGAGCAGGACAATCTGGTCGAAATCATCGACCCGATGGGTGAGAAATGGCTGCGTGCCTACGACGACAAGGGCCAGTTGATCGAGGAAACCGACCCCCTCGGCCATAAAACCAAGTACGCGTACAACAAGCAGGGTCTGCCGGTGGCCATCACCGACGCCAAGGGCGGCGCCAAGAAGATCGCCTATCGTCCGGACGGTCTGCTGGAGAGCTATACCGACTGCTCCGGTAGCGCCACCCAGTGGCAGTACGACGAACGCGGCCGCCCGCTGCTGATCGTCGACGCGATGGGCAATGCCACCCGCTATCAGTACGCCGCCAACGGCACGCTGCAGGCCATCGTCCAGCCGGACGGCCAGGCCACCCAGCTGGAGCATGACGCCGAAGCCCGCCTGCTGAAAATCACCGACCCGCTGGGCCGCGGCACCCACTACGAATACGACAAGGCCGGCCGGCTGCAAAAACGCACCGACGCCAACGGCCACAGCCTGGGCTACCAGTACGACAAGCTGGGCCGCCTCATCGCGCTGCGTAACGAAAACCACCGCTACTACCGCTTCGACTACGACGACGGCGGCCGTCTGACGACCGAAACCGGCTTCGACGGCAGCGCCACCCGCTATGTCTACGACAACGCCGGCCGCCTATCGCAGCAAGTGGAAGGTGATGTCGCCACCGACTTCCGCTACGACCGCGCCGGCCGCCTGATCGAGCGCAGTGCGCCGAACAGCAAGGAAAGCTTCGGCTACGACCCAGCCGGACGCCTGTTCCAGGCCAAGAACCGCTACGCCAGCCTGCGCTGGGTGTACGACGCCGTCGGCAACGTCGTAGAGGAGCACCACGGCTACCACGTAGCCGGCGTCAAGGAAACCTACCGCTGGCAGCACGAGCATGACAAGCTGGGCAACCGCATCGCCACCATCCGTCCGGACGGCCACCGCGTGGACGTGCTCAACTACGGCAGCGGCCACGTGCACGGCCTGCTGTTCGGCCAGCGCGACATCTTCAACCTGGAGCGCGACAAGCTGCACCGCGAAACCCAGCGCGTGCTGGGCAATGCGCTGCAGCAGACCCTGGCCTACGACAAGGCCGGCCGCCTGTCCAGCCAGCGGCTGATGGGCGCGACGCAGTGGAGCCGCCAGTACCAATACGACGCCGCCGGCCAACTCGTCGGCATCGCCGACAATCGCAGCGGCCAGCTGAATTACCGCTATGATCCGGTCGGCCGCTTGCTGGAAGCCGCCACGCCCAAGGGCGTGGAAAGCTTCCGCTTCGACCCCGCTGGCAACCTGCTGGACAACGCCCCGGCCGCCGACGGCCATCAGGACGACAGCCTGATGGGCAACCTGCTCAGCCAGTATGCCGGTCGCCACTACCGCTACGACAGCCGCGGCAATCTAGTAGAGAAACGCGTAAACGGCAGCCTCACCCAGCTGGAATGGGACAGCCACAACCGCCTGTCCCGCCTCACCGCGCCGGACGGCCAGCGCACCGACTACCATTACGACCCGCTGGGCCGCCGCATCGCCAAGATCAGCCAGGGCCAGGCCACGCTGTACGGCTGGGATGGCGACGTGCTGGCCTTCGAAACCCGCGACGAAGAAGCGGTGCACTATCTGTTCGAGCCGGACAGCTTCGTGCCGCTGGCCCAGGTGCACACCGACGCCATTCGCGGCGTCAAAGTGCCAGCCTGGAGCCAGCACAACCCCTACGACCCGGACAAGGACCCGCTGCGGCAGGCCGGCCCTGAGCCGCAAGCACCGAAGGCAGTCTACTACTATCACACCGACCATCTGGGCACCCCGCAAGCGCTGACTGACGAACAAGGCCTGCTCGCGCTGGAAATGGACTACCAGGCCTGGGGCCAGGCGCGCGAAGTCATCGCCGACGCCGCCTCAAAAGCCGGCATCCGCAACCCCTTCCGCTTCCAGGGGCAGTATCATGACGACGAGTCCGGGCTGCACTACAACCGTTATCGTTACTACGATCCGGAAATCGGGCGATTCATATCGAGGGATCCATTAGGGTTGCTGGGTGGATTTAATGCCCATGGATATGCCCCTAACCCTGTTGAGTGGACGGATCCTCTGGGGCTGGAAAATGGGCGGGCAGTGAAGCGCAATATGAAAAAGGCAGGCCGGCCATGTCCAAAGTGGTATGCGGGCCACCATCTTATTGCCGAACAACTGAGCGATCATCCCGTTATTAAAGAGGCAACCAGTCGGGGCATATATGATATCAATCGAAACGAGAATGGTGTGGCGCTACCGACGCGTCAGGCAGACTCTTTAAGCTCAGGTAAGCCATTGCACAGTGGTAACCACTTGTCAGCCTATTATGACTCGGCTAGAAAGAGGCTGGATAAGATTGGCAATCCGAAGCAGCTGAGTGATGATGAGCTTTTGTCTAAAATTGGTAAGGTGGAAATGAAGATGAAATCTGATTTGGAACAAGATAAAATCAGACTTCAAACGACAGATCCACGTCCTGCAAACACTACGTGCATGTTATAAAAAATGGAATATTTCGTCCTAACTTCTGATAATGACCTGCCATTCGTATATGGCGATGCCAAATTTCAACCCATTGATCAGGGTGTATATTCGAACTTGTGGCACGATAGAAAGCTACCAGCTGGGACAGCTGCTAGTATCACTCTTATTAAAAGTGTGAAAAAGCTGAGTCGAGATTTGTTCTCTGTCAATGCTGGATTTGTCGGTTCGAAAAAGCTGCTGACGATACTGGAAAGTGGATTTAGGTCAAAATTCGAGCCAGTGCCTGCGGATGTCTACTATCATTCTGGCGAGAAGGCTGAAGGAGAGTTTTTCTTCTTGGAGTTTGATTGCTGGGTCGATGCTTTTGACTACGAAAACTCTAGGTTCGTCAGAGATGACGATGAAGAATCCAAAGTGGTGGAGTGCGATTACCTCCAAATAGATAGCAAAAAAACGGATGATTATGACCTGTTCTTCTTGTTGAATGTTGATTTTTTTGAGCCAGTTGTCTCAAAGCAATTGGCTGATACTTTGAAGAAGGAGAAAATATCCGGATTTAAGATTGTTCCGGCTGAAGATTTTACTTGGTCGGAATAGCATATTGCAAGTGGCAAGGCTGTGGCAGTATTGAGAAGAGTTTATTTCAACATCTATCGCTAAAACATTATAAGCAGAGGTGATGATGAGGCTGTCTGTTCGCTATTCATCGATTCCGTTGGCTGTAAGAAACGAAATTGAAAACTGGATACCGATCAAACCACATCGTAATCCTAGTCACCCTTCAAGAGTGGCTTGTTTGGAAGCAATGGGGCGGATTGCTCATGCTTGGGGAGGGCGTTGTCTATCTACATATTACAAAAACTATCTGACTCATCTGGCGTTTTGTTGTCCGCTTGGGCATACGTTTCAAGCGACGCCAGCGGTCATTCTATCTGGACAGTTCTGTCCGCTATGTCATAGCCATTCTGCTTTTGTTTGGGGTGAAATTCAGGATTTTTTGGTAGGAAGAGGCTGGGAATGCTTGTCTGAAGGCTATACGCATAGTAATACCCCTTTGCATTGGCGCTGTGAAAAAGGCCATGAGTGGAAGGTACGCTGGGAAACAGTCCGCTCGGGTAGCGGTTGTCCTCATTGTTACCGTGAAGAACGGTGTCATTCATTGAAAGATATGCAGCAGTTGGCGGTATCTCGTGGTGGTCAGTGTTTATCATCCGAATATAAAAATGTCAGAACTAAAATGGAGTGGCTGTGCCACCATGGGCATGTTTGGAAAGCTACACCCTCCACTGTTTTGAAAGGCAGTTGGTGCCCTAATTGTTGGTTTCAATCGAGGATTACACGAAATTTTGAAAAAAAGAAGCGCTATCAAGTGTTAGGTGCTTTCAACGGGTAATGTGGGTTGTTTTCTTTGTAAATAATTTATCATTGGTCGTGAAATCAGTTTTTGCCATTGAAGCAAGTAGGCCTGTTTGGATTATATAGGAGAGCGTGGTGAGGATGGATAGAGTTCTGATTTCTAATAATGGCAACAATGTTGATGCAATTGCTCTTGCTCTTAGTTATGCGGACGAGATTTGCCAGCTAAATAAAGGTCGGATTCAAGAAGCAATTCTATTTGCACCGGGAAAAAGTAGCGTAAAATTCACCGCTATTTTAGATGTTATCGGAGAGGTGAATGCAAAATTACTCCATGATGGTGGGGTCGTTGCTCTTCCATCAGGGGTGCCAATGAGATTGGAAACGGCTAGAACATTGAGGTGGGTTACAAAACCTAGTGTTTTAATTGCAGTTTATTCAGATCAAAAAATGATTGATCAGATCGATTCGGAAAAGAATCTTTTTGGGATTATTGCCGTTCCGTGCACCTCCGATGCACTTGCTGAGTGGGAGAGAAGATGGTCTCCAATTACTCCTGGAGTATCGAGGACGGATGAGCAGAAGCTAATATCTGACCCAGTTTTTGAGCAAGCTATCATTTCGCTAACAAATAGCATCAATTTGTCGCACAGCTCATTGCATCCTTGTGATAAGGATAGTGTTGATAGAGCTCTAAGAATCTTACGCGTAAATGATCATATGGAGCAGCCCGAGAATATCCGCTCTTTAGCGATCAAGTTGGGATGGCTTCCAAAGGCTGCTGATGAGCTTAAAAAAATGGCTTGCAAAGTTCAAGCGCTGAAGTCAAAGCCAAAATTGTCAAATCCTAGTGATGCCAAGAGAATGTATGATTATTGGTGTGCCAAGACTAAATAACGGCAAGCCTCTTCCTGCAATAAGGGCAAACTGTGATATTGCCGTATTGATTCTTCAAGCATGGGTAGTAGTTTCTGGTTATTCTTCTGGTGGGTGATAAGTTCTTGAATGCAATTAATTGTTCAGTAATATCTATATTGATAGCTTGATATGAGAGTCTGTTGGGGAAATGCTAGTGAGAATTTAGTACTAGCTGCTTATCGGCATTTTGACGATTCGACGTCTGGCTTCCTCCAGCTTAGGCAGCTCGGTTAGTTTGGGGGGATGCAGGATTTTAGAGCGGTTCTGTCATTATATGAACGGAATTATGACATATGCCTTGAATCTAACTTGAGCGGTAAAACATCGTGACAACAGAAGAAGCGCCTCCCAAGGATTCACGTCAGTCTGAAGTTTCTGGGTCATTGGCACAAACGGTCGCTGCCCTGTAGATAAGGCGCTTTCGGGCGCCTTTTCTATTTCTAAAATAATGATGTAAGCCTACAGAATGTAGGTCTTTGTGCTGTTGTGCGCATTATTTAATCAGCAAATGAGTTACTCCGAGTCCTCTCTATCCTAACTGCAGATACAAGGTTTCATGCGGGGTGCAAGAGAATGGGTGAGGAGGGGCGGCTTCAATCATCACCGCTGCGTTGTGATCCCTGATCTGCGTGGACCGATAGCCTGTCGAGGAGGGGCGTGCCCCACTGCAGGCCCGTCAGTTGCTCGTAACATGTCTTTACCACTACCTGCTATGCATTTAGAATTTACCTACTTGGTAGCATCAATTGGATGCAATAGCCTTTGTCGGGGTACGTATGGCCAATACGGAGTATCGGGATGCCGTTCGAATCCTTTTCCTTCTCGTGGAGGGATCGGTACCGAATAGGGAGGAAGGAACTGAGGCGCATTATCCCCGCCGCTTCGAAGGGGAAACCCGCCTTCAAGCTCTCGACTTTTGGGTGCGCTACCCGGACTACCTGGCCGACGAGCTGCTCGCGCAATTCAAAGAGACTGGCGACCATTTCCTTCTCGACACGGCAAAGGCCATCTTCGACGACGATGAGCCATCTGAGAAGGCAATCCCAATGCTACGCAGGTACTTTGGCGCCTACGAACCACTCGATACTGTCCTCTCGATCCTGGCTGTCGCAGGGCTGGTACGCCCGGTAACAATCCACCATCCGACCGCTCATCCCCGCCATTTTCTACTCAGCCACGCTGGCCTCAACCTTTGCACGGATATTGTGCGGAATCATTCCATTTTTGACTGGTACGCGAAACGGGCAAAGCTCGTGCTCAGGGTGGCAAATGGGCGAGGCGGCTCCACGTTGAAGGAACGACAGCACGCGCAGAAGGAATATCATGAAGCGCAGCTCCATGACCTCATCCCGACGATTGCTGACCGCGTCCGCGCCAAGCTGGAGAAGATTGCTCAATGAGTACGACGACTCGCGAAGAGTGGATCACACAGATCACTGAAAAGACCGGGAGCTCCTCGAAAGAGATCGAAGCCCTCTTGAAGCGGCATGGAATTGAACCCCGTCTCACGCACGCAGTACCCAAACGGTTGCGGCTCCTTGACCTTAAGTTCGACGGCACAAAGGCTGGGGACTATGAGAACCCTGATATCAACTTCTGCAAGCAGGGCATGAGTGTTGGTCTACATGCTTTCGTCTCTGAGAGAAACCTCAAGGGAAAAACTTCTCTCCTGAAGATCATCCGTTGGGTATTAACGGGGACTCGCGGACTACCCACTGACATGGCGAGATGGTTCCGGACACTCTCGCTGAAATTCCAGCTCGATAACGACGCATACGAGGTCCGGCTCGACGATGCCGAAAAGGGGCAAGGGCGCTTGGTCAAATTCGCCCGAGGCAAAGAGTTCGTAGTCGAAGAGTTCGGCGACATGCATGGATTTGCCGGAGCGATGGACCGCTTTTTCCTTGATGAGCTCGGCCTAGAATCATTAGAAGTTACAGCTGAGAAAGCTGACGGAAACGCAGTCGAGCAGCGGCATGGTTGGAACTGGCTGTTTGGTGCGATGTGGATCGATCCCGACCCCACTACTGTGTTTGGTGGCGACGACATTCAGCACAACAAGCCCACCCGTATGATGCAGATGTATCTGGGGTTGCCGTGGATCATGACTCGGGCTTCGCTGATGGAGGCGAAGAAACGCGCCAAGATTGAAGGTGACCAGAAGGCGAAAGCAGCCCGGCAGGTTTCGGACGCAGCTCAGGCCCGTCTGAATGAGCTCAGGAAGGTGCGCGACGAGCTACTGGCTACGCAAACCACGGAACCTCTGCTGTCCGAACTTTTCGCCAAACTGTCGGAAAACCTCTCCAAATATTCGGCCTCTGCAGAGAAAGTGCGGCGGCACATTACTGTTCTCAACGAAGTCGAGACAGCTCTCCGAATGGCGGACGGGGCTGTCACCACGGCAACGCGTGAGCTCAGTGCATTCCTGGAGAGCCAGGCTGCTGGTCATATTTTTCGGAGGCTGAACCCTGTCTCCTGCCCGAGTTGCGAAGAGGTCTACACTGACGACTTTCGAGAGGCGCGCCAGAAAGAACATGACTGTATCGTTTGCGGTAGAGCAGAGCGTCATGAGTCCGACGACACGGTCGGAGTAGAGGCGCAACTCAAAGAGACCCTCGCCGCTGCAAGGGATGAAGCCAAAAAGCTCCGTTCTCGTCTTGCCGATTTCAACAGAAAGAAGGTTGAGGCAGAAGGCGAGCGGGACCGCTCCAGCGCTGAGGCCCAGCAGCTTGAGAAGGAGATCGAAAAGATCCAGTCGCGCCCCGAGGGGCAGATGGAGCTTCTTAAGTTGGAGGCCCAGATTGAAGAACTCGAGAAAATGATGCTCAACGGTCCTGCTCCCATCAACTCGGACGCTGAACTTCTCGACGCAGCCATTATCGCCACCCAGAAGATGTATGAAGAGGAGCAAAGTGGCGTTCTCAAACGAGTGTCCGACCTGACCGCGGAGTTCGCTCGTACGTTTGGTCTATCCGATCTTCTGAGCGTTCGTCTGAAGGGGAACACTCATATGGACGTCATTATGCTCGGAGGGAAAAAGAATTTCGGAGGGTGTACTGACGGTGAAAAGACACGCCTGAAGCTGGCGGCGACTCTTGCAATGATCCAAGTCGCCGAACAAAGCGGCATTGGCAGGCATCCCGGTGTACTACTAGTTGACTCAGTTGGAAGCCATGAAGTTGTGAACGAGGATGTCTCACAGATCGTGATTGGCCTCGCCAAGCTTTCAGAATCCCTGCCAACGATCCAGATCTTCATCGCAGGGATCAAGAACGACGCTATCCTGCAGCATGTTCCTCTTGAGAATGTGGTGAAGAACCGTCCAGATGGATACCTTTGGTAGGGTGTCATGCAATACGACGAAATCATGGAAGGTCTGCTCTTCCGGCAAGAAGTGCCGACCGTCGAAGCGTTCGGTGGCCTTGTCCAGGTTCTGGCTGACGGTGCACAGATTGGCGTCTCGTTGTTTCCGGACATGTTCGTCGAGCTTGTACTTCCTTACCGTGAAGAACACCGCACCCAAGTCGATGACTTTATAACCACAGTACTTGCTGTCATTGAGCGGGGACCGGAACTTAATACGATCGCTGACAAGCTGCTAGCGTTTCATCTTCATGATCCTGCTTCCGAAGCGAAGGTGTTTCGCCGCCTTCTTGCCATCGCCACAGAACGCGTGCGCCCGTCTCCGCTGAGGACTGCAGCGCTAAAGGGGGCACTTGCCTTCGCTCGTGACGATGCGATCAGGCTTACGAGAATGGTTTCCGAGCTAACTGAAACGGAGCCTAACGACGATCCTATCTACATTTCACACGCTGCAAGGGTAGCGGGCGTTCTAGCTGCAAAGACCCGTAACCCAGCCATAGGGCAGTTCTTGAGGCAGGTGAGCGACATTGACGGCTCATCGGATCAAGTCCATCTCGAACTGGGGCTACTATCGCTCCAGGATGCGATCGAGGGCGAAGATACCTCGGTGGTGTTGCGCAACCTACATCTCGCTCGTGATCAGTTTGAGCGAGCTGCGGTGGTCCGGGAGTCCCGCTATGACGCCCGCCTGTATGAAACTGCCATCTCGTTGCTTTTAGGCTTCTACGATCGTGCGGTTCCGACCAGTTTCGATAAATTGTTACGGAGCCTGAAGGAAAACGCCTTCGCCTATACCGAATACTCCATGGCCTCGCGGCAAGACCCAATCCTTGGTTCAATCGCAACGCAGGTCGCCGCTCTTGTAAGTCTGGTGGAGAACCTATCCTATTTAGTCGAGCGCATTCAGGAGGACGTCTGGCTCGACGCGATCCACGTCATCGAACAACATCTGCTGTTTGCCTATGAGGCGAATCGCTCAGTTTTCGCTGCCGTCCCCGGGCGAGGCTTGGACTGCGTAATCCGGCCCGTCCTGGAACCCAGGGTGTTCGGGAACCGTGACCACTTGAAACATCTCATAGCATGGTTCCGACGCCATGCAGCCAAGTTCGACGCCGACCTAACCCGCGATCTGCAGAACGCGGTGGAGCGAGCCTATCAAGGGGGCTGCGATTTCCCTCCGACTGCGGGGGGCACCGGCCCACTGGTCCCCGCTCTCCAAGAAAGGGTACGTTCCACTGATGAGAGGGCGCACTCAGAGCTGATCGAAGAGGTTCTCTCGATTTCATCCAAGCAGCAACTCATGAACATCGTTCCTCCTATCGAGAAGATGCTAGAGACCGTGGAGCGCGATTTCGCCCACTTGGAAGACTATCGTCGTCCGGCCGCACGATTGGACTTTATTACCTTAGTGTTCAGGGTAGCCACTTTTCTGCAACTTAAGCTGGACAGTTCTGTCGAGCAGGACCGCTTTTCCGCCTATCTATTCAAACAGGGGGAGGAACTACCTCATGAGAAAGAACTTCAGCAGGACTTTCTGCGGCACGGAAAATCGGCGGGCCTTCCGGTCGATGACGAGGTCAAGGGCGTCGCTGGTGGTCGGGCGGACATTCGGTATAAGACGAATGGCCACGCCACCATCATCGAGGTGAAACGTGAGCTTATTGATGCCTCGTTCGATCGCCTGTTGTCAGCCTATGGCGATCAGACGGTCATTTATCAAGCAACCAACATCAAGTTGGGCGTGATGCTCGTTCTTGATCTGTCGAAGGATCACAGCAAACTGAGCCACATGGACACTTGGTATGCCACCCGCTGCGGCGATCTTCTTGGAGATGGAACCGAACGGGGTGTCTTAATCGTAAAGATACCAGGGCGCCGGGGTACGCCGAGCGGAGCAACTGTAGCAGCGAAAAAGAGGAATGCAAGGCGTAAAAAGGTCCCTTAGGCGGCTGATTGAATTTCGGGTCATTCTATCTGGCTAAAGGCGTGCACTTTGCTGGCTACAACCGCGGACGTAACCCACACATGGTTAGCGAATGTCCTAGTAAGCAAGAGATCTAATTGGCTGCAGATATTTTTAACGCGCCAAATTACACCATTTAAGACGTCCATTCATAATGGGATCAGACAAAAGGGAAATAGATGCCTTCGTTAGATTTTGAGGTGGAAAAAGCACAATTCCGGGATTTTCACTCTTCAAATAGTCAGCTTTTAGAGGATGCAAAGCATTCATTTATTACCCTCGTTAATGCACTTTTGATTCACGCTGGTGCAATAGCGGTTTCAAAGATAGAGGGGCGCGTAAAGGATAGAGAGGAGTGCATTAAGAAATTTAATTTGAAATACAGAACAGGGCTAGAGTCAAGCTCAACGCCTTATTCTATTTTCGATCATATTACTGACTTAATTGGTCTCAGAGTTGTATGTTTATATGAGGACGATATTGAGAAAATTGAAAAATGCCTTGAGGCGCATTTTGATGTTATTGGAAGAACAGATAAAATAGCACAAATTGAAAACACAGAAGGCTCATTTGGCTACAAGGGCCTTCATCTTGACTTGAAACTGAATGAGCAAAGAAAAATCCTTCCTGAGTATTCCAAATACTCTGAGTTTAAATTTGAAATACAGATACGAACAATTATCCAAGACTCATGGAGTGTATTGGATCATAAAATTAAGTACAAGAAATCAATTCCAACAAATCTAAAAAGAAGAATCAATACACTCGCAGCATTATTTGAGCTTGCAGATAGGGAGTTTCGAGAAATCAGAGATTCAACAATAATAGAAATTGAAAAAGAAGCGATTTCAGAAGAAATTCTACAGCAGGAAACCGAGGCAAGCCAAGCGCAAACAGAACAGAACAACTTTCGTTACTCACAATTAAATGCCTTTAGTTTTCTTAAAATCGCCAATCATTTTTTTAATGAATTTGAATTTGAGCCACACAAGGTGGATGGATTTACTCAGGAGATTATAAGTATAAAACCAGATATAAGTAGGGGTAAGTTTAATTTTTACATGCGCGAAAATATATCAAAAGTAAAGCGCTATCAAGCATGGTTTGAGGCAAGTAACCCAAATGACAAGCTAAACCCATACACATTAATCAGGCATTGCTTGTATCTTGGTGATAAAGATATTTTCACAAGTATATTAAACAATGTAGCTCGGGACGGCTTTGAAGGATGGTTACAGGAAAACGGTTAATAATGCATTGGCGGAAGCTGTCGTGGATGTTACGACTATAGGGTGATGTTTTTCTGTCAATGATGGGTGGTGGCTTCTAAAATATTGGAAAGAGGATGGCGTGAATTCAATAATAGCGCTGGATGTGGCCCTGCTGAATAAATGGGAACGGACTTACGATGTCACACACGAAGATATCGCCCTTCATGTGCGAGGAGAGTTCCTCAGAGCGTTTCCTCTGAAAAATCTGCCCAATATAAGAATGGATGATTATGTCATCGGGTTTCAGAGGCCTACGTTTTGTACATTTGTTGAGGTAAAAACAAGGCCTTGGGCCAACATCCAAGGAGCCACGTCAAATAAATTTGGCATTTATTTTGGCAAGACAAAGAGCGATCCCAAAAGGAAATATCGGTTCACTTTAAAGTTTGGACGGGATGCAAGTTCGGCGTTTCGATCCGTGAAGAAATCTCTTCTGGAGTTAATACAACTGGGAAGTGCTTCTTCGCTCGACTTCAATGCAATCGATGAAAACCCACTCTCGCAAATGTTCAAGGCAAAGATCTTGAGTTTATATTTTCCAGATCGATTCCTAAATGTGTGTAGCCGTGAGCACCTAGAAATGCTTGGCGAGATACTAGGGCATGGAGATAATCGCCCGGCGAGCGAATATCAACACCTTTTAATAAAAACAAAAATAGCCAACGCCGTGTCCAAGAAGTGGAGCAATCCGAAGTTTATGTCCTTCTTGTATCAGCAGTATATAAGTGGGGGAGCGGAGGTTGCGGGCGGCATCAAAAGTCCCAAAAGGAAGGCGCCTCAGGAAGTTAATTTTGAGGAAATATTTGACCAAAGAAATGCCATCGGAAAAGCTGCAGAAGAGTTTGCACTGCAATGGGAAAAGCAGCGGTTGACTGGAGCTAGCCTTGAGCAACTGATTTCTAAGATAGATGATCGACGCGACCGACCAAGTTACGGTTATGATTTTTTGTCGTATTCCGCACCAGGGCTTCAAAGATTTATTGAGGTTAAATCTGTTGGAAAACTACCCAGAGGGGAGGGGTATCGTTTCTTTCTGTCGGATAACGAACACAAGACTTCATTGTCTGAGGCGCATCAAGATGCTTATTATTTTTATTTAGTATTTTTCAATCAACAAGGGATGCCAGTTGAGGTAAAGCCAGTTCGGGCTAATGAATTGTACCAATTCGGAGAAATATTGCCTGCCTCCTACGTTGTTCGCTTCGATGCTGTAGTTTAAACGGGGTGGGCAAGCATAGGAATAGCTGCAGCCAGGTTGATTGCCGTGAATTGACTGCAAGTGTTTTGCCGAAAATTTAAATTGAGGTACGGAATGGCAAGAATTACTTCTATAAAATTCCACAATTTCAAGGCTCTTGCCGATTATTCTGTTAGCCTACAGTCTGTCAATATTTTCGTCGGCCCAAATAACTCGGGAAAGTCTACAATCATCAGTGCTTTTCGCCTTCTAGCCGAAGCCCTAAGAAGGCCTCGTTCACGAAAGGCCGAGCGAGTGCCAGGCCGAGGTGGTGCAACTGTCAACGGTCACACAGTTGCTGAAGATCGAATCCCTATTTCTCTTGAAAACGTTGCCAGTAATTACAATGAACAAGATAGCTGGATAGAGTTTAGGCTTAGCAATAAAAATAAATTAATCTTGTTCTTGCCCAGCGCGGGCGGTTGCTTCTTGTCTTGGGAAACAGACGGCCCTGTTCCACTGACTCCAGCAAATTTTAATCGGGCATTTCCGCTGGATGTGCAAGTTGTCCCTGTGCTGGGGCCGCTTGAACACGAAGAGCGCATTGTGAATGAGGAAACTGTAAGAGCCGCTCTTAATACACACCGAGCATCCAGGCACTTCCGAAACTACTGGCGCTATTTTTCCGAAGGTTGGGATGAATACACGACTCTGGTTTCGGATACATGGCCGGGGATGAAGTTGCAGCCTCCCGAAGTTGTCGACATTAAAACAGGGAAGCTTGCTATGTTTTGTAATGAAGAAAGAATTGCTCGCGAAATTTTCTGGGCTGGCTCGGGATTTCAAATATGGTGCCAACTTCTTTCCCATATCTATCGTGCCCAAGCAGCTTCAGTTCTCGTTGTAGATGAGCCAGAGATTTATCTTCATCCGGATGTGCAGCGTCAGCTACTTAGCATACTTAGAAAATTTAAAGCTGATATTGTTCTTGCTACACACTCTGTAGAGATCATAACTGAATCTGATCCGTCTGAGATTTTATTGGTTAACAAAGAGAAGAAGTCGGCTCATCGCCTTAAGGACGTTGAAGGGGTTCAGAAGGCCTTGGAAATCATGGGTTCAGCACAGAATATAACGCTTACGCATCTGGCGCGAACAAGAAAGATGGTTTTTTCCGAGGGAGCTGAAGACTATAAACGGATCCGACGCTTTGCATCTTTGCTTGGTTTTTCAGAGCTTGCAGCTGGTGCTGACATCACTCCATTCGAATCTGGAGGTTTTGCTTCGTGGGAAAAGATCAAGGCATTAGCCTCTGGCGTCGCGCAGGCAATGAATGTAGATCTTTATATTGCCGTGATTTATGACAGAGACTTTTATCCAGATGAAAAAATAAAGGAAATGTTTCAAGAGCTACAGGAACATGTGGCTTTGGCGCATATTCACCAACGAAAGGAAATGGAAAACTACTTACTTGTCCCTGCTGTCCTTGAAAGGGCTTTGGAAAGCGCAATTAAGCAGCGAGAAGATAGAACAGGAGAGATAATCCCGCGTCATGAAAACGTGTACACATTACTGGAGCGCGTTTGCGTGCCGCTTCGTGGGCGAGTACAAGGTCAATACATTGCCAGAAAGCAAGAATATTTAAAGAGTACAGGGATGGATGGGGCCACAATAGCCGAGAATGTTATTGAGTGGTTCGATCAAGCGTGGGGCAACTTGGAAAGCCGCATGGAAATAATTCCGGGCAAAGATGTTCTTCGGGCTCTACGTGATGAAATTCAAAAAGCTTACCGGGTGAATCTGACGGATATTATGATTATAGATGCTTTCTGCCCAGAGGAGGTGCCGGAGGATCTATGTGAGCTTGTAAATGGACTTGAACGATATAGAACAACTCATTGATTGAGTAACGATTCTAACTCTTGGGGTATTCTATAGTAGGTTCAACGATAAAGTGTGACGTAGTCCTGCCATTTAGGGGGGGCAGCTTATTGTATAAACCTGTCAAGTGCAGGCCTATTGGTTGCAGCTCGGTTATTTGTGGCTTCCATGGACAGGATGGGCGTTACTCCCGTTAAATAAAATGACAGCACATTTTCTCCCGTAGACCCTAGAAAGAAGGTTCAACACCGACTCGAAGCAGTAGCTCTTGCTGAATCTCTAATGCAGATAACTTTCGCTTTCCAGCGTCGGTCTTTATGTATACCTCTTGACTTCCAGTTGAGAATAGCAAGGTGCGACGTACCTTAGGAATTCTTACCTCAATTAGGTAGAGGTCATCAATAATTTTATTTCCATCACTAAGGGGATGTAATTCCAGCTGGTACGCAGTGGGTGCAATTGTCGGGATAATTTGATGTAGCTTTTCAGTTACAATACGTCGGAGCTCATCACATTCACAACGATTAAGATGTACCCCAACAATGGTAAGATCCTCATCTCGAACACCCCAAAAAATTGAGCCGTCCTGAGGGCTTCCTGCATTCATGAAGGCTACCACGTATTGGTCCACCAGCGATTTGATCGAACCTAGTGGATTTTTCCCTTTCACCTCTTTCAGCTCACAGCTGCGATTTTCTTGGTTCGGGAAGGTAGCTCCCTTGACCCATTTGTGAGAAAGTTTATGCGTGAGAGAGTGCTTTTTTTGATTAAATTGGCGGTAATTGAACCAGGCTAACGAAACCTCATTGTGGTTTGGCCGAATTAGTGTCTGTGGTTTACCTTCGGCAAGCAGGCTTGTGCTGTTTGTGAGAACAATCACCTGTGACGATTTAGCAATTTCTTCCAGAATTTCTACGGCAAAAAGAACTGTGCCCCGATCCCACCTCATCTCAATGCTGTCAATAATTAAAGGCAGCTTCAAATTTGAAGCTTTCCTTGCCACAAATTCTCGTATGAGGTACGCCAGTGCGTTTTCGCCATATGATACTGAGCCACCGGGATATCTCTCTTTGTTGAGCAGCTTAGTCCATTGGCTGTTGTGTTTAATACGATCAGGTAACAAGTCTGCGAGTGTCCTTAGCTCAGACTTGGGCATTATGGGAAATTCAGAATGGCCTGTGAGGACTAGTTGAGGACCACGTGGGTCGCTAAAAGTTGCGAGGATTTTTACGGCCAACGGACAATGTTTGTGCGAGAAAGTAATCTTTCCTGGTGCCTCTTCAGCAGCTATAAGGGTAGCAGCTTCTGCTGTGTTGTCCTCAATAAAACTAACAGACACTTCAGAAGGGGCTTTTGCACCCTCTTTAATTTGAACTGCAGATCTACCTACTATGGAAGCGATTATTGCCCCACAAAGTTGTGTCTTTCCAGACGCATTCTCACCCACAATAATGTTGATGCTTTTTCCAGAAAACTCGAAGGCCGCATTATGAAAGGGGCCAAAGTTCTTCAAGGAGACTTTGCTGATATACATATATCATCCTTGACAAAGGCCCTGCAATTGCAGGGCCTTTTCGCTATTGCCAAGTGGATTTCAGACTTTGGCTATTTGAAACCTCAAATTTTGGCTACAAAATTTCAACCTTTCCGATTTCTGACAAAAGGGTCAATCCCAGCTCAACGCTCCGCCAGTCTGATACTCCGTCACCCGCGTCTCAAAGAAGTTCTTCTCTTTCTTCAAGTCGATCATCTCGCTCATCCACGGGAAGGGGTTGTTCACGCCCGGGAACAGCGGGTCCAGGCCAATTTGCTGCATGCGGCGGTTGGCGATGAAGCGCAGGTATTCCTTGAACATGCTGGCGTTCAGGCCCAGCACGCCGCGCGGCATGGTGTCTTCGGCGTAGGCGTATTCCAGCTCCACGGCTTGCTTGAACAGTTCAACGATCTCGGCCTTGAAGCTGTCGGTCCACAAGAGCGGGTTTTCCAGCTTGATGGTGTTGATCAGGTCGATGCCGAAGTTGCAGTGCATGGACTCGTCGCGCAGGATGTACTGGTACTGCTCGGCGGCGCCGGTCATCTTGTTCTGGCGGCCCAGCGCCAGGATCTGCACGAAGCCGACGTAGAAGAACAGGCCTTCCATGATGCAGGCGAACACGATCAGGGATTTGAGGAGCTTCTGGTCGTTTTCGACGGTGCCGGTCTTGAATTCCGGGTTGCACAGCACGTCGATGAACGGAATCAGGAATTCGTCCTTGTCGCGGATGGACTTCACTTCGTGATAGGCGTTGAACACTTCGCCTTCGTCCAAGCCCAGGCTTTCCACGATGTATTGGTAGGCGTGGGTGTGGATGGCTTCGTCAAAGGCCTGGCGCAGCAGGAACTGGCGGCATTCCGGGCTGGTGATCTGGCGGTAGGTGCCCAGCACGATGTTGTTGGCGGCCAGGGAGTCTGCGGTGACGAAGAAGCCCAGGTTGCGCTTGACGACGCGCATTTCGTCTTCGGTCAGCTGGCCGGTTTTCCATTGTTCGATGTCGCGCTGCATGTTCACTTCCTGCGGCATCCAGTGGTTGGCGCACTGCGCCAGGTACTTTTCCCAAGCCCATTTGTGCTTGAACGGTACCAGCTGGTTGACGTCGGTTGTGCCGTTGATCACCTTCTTGTCCACCACGTTTACGCGGCCGCTGCCATGGGCGTCCATGGAGGAGGGGGCGGCGGACGGGGCGGGGACGGCGTCTTCGAAATTCAGCATGGGTGCTCCTGATTCTTGGTTTTGCCGCGCGGACGCGGCGGTTGCTTATGCGGATTTTACGGCTTTTTCCGGTTGCGGGGCCTGGGCCTGCATGGCCTGGGCCGGCTGCAGCTGGCTTTGCCGGGTGATTTCAATGCTGCCGGGCGCGGACGGCGTTTCGTCCGGCGGGGCGGCCTGCACGCTGAGGGTGTGGGCGCCGGCGTCGGCCACCAGGGGCCTGCGGCCGCTCACGCTCTTGCGCAGCAGGTAATAGGCGGTGGTGCTCATGGCGTCTCCCGCGGCTAAAAGCGCAGTTGCTGGGCCAGTTGGCGGATCAGGCTGCGTTCACAGGCCTCTTCCTGCTCCACTTGCTCCTGCAGCCGCCGGCGCTGGATGCGCAGCGTCTGCAGCTGGCGGTATTGCTGATTGGCCACCGACAGGTCTTCCTTCAATTCTTCGATTTCCTGCTGCAGCTCTTCCGGCTGGCAGTACACCACCAGGGTGTCGCCTTCTATCCAGGCCTTGCGCCACAACTGGGCGCGGGGCAGGCGGCGGGATTCGCTGAAAAAGTCTTTCCACTCGTTGGGCGGCGCGGCGCTCAGGTGCAGGTACATGTTGAACAGCAGGAACTGCTTGTCCGGGTTGTGCGATTTTTCTTCGCAAAATCCGGTAATGCCGATGTTTTCAAATGTCTGCATCTGACCCTCCCATGGCGCTGCCTGTTGCCGTGCCAGCCGGACCCGGCCGGCACGTTTCGCGTCAGCCGGCTTCGACTGGCGGCTGTGACGACGGCTGGGCCATCGTCTGCTGTTCCGGCGCGGTGTCGTATTGCACCACGCCGTAAATTTTCCATTGGCCGGCCGTCCGTTTCAGGTGGTAGCCGGTGCGGTAGCGCCAGGGCGGCTGGCCGTTGCGTTCCACGGTCCAGATCAGGGTGGCGCAGGCGGCGTCGTTGCCCATCGGCAGCACGCCTTCCACTTGGTGCGTCGCGCCGGAGAAGCCCTGGGCGCGGTACCACTCCAGCAGGGCCGAGGTGGTGGCGCGCAACGAGTACATGTCTTGCCAGCAGGCCAGGTCGCCGTGGTGGATGGTGGTGAAGGGCACGGTGAAGTGCGATATCACGGCATCCACGTCCAGCTGCGAATAACCTTCTCGGTACTGCGCGAAAAATGCTTCCAGGCTCATTGCGGGGCTTTCGTCTCGTCATTGCGTCGGGGCATTGCATTTTTCCAGTCCGCCGCTATCCGCGCGGGGCCGGGGCTTGCATCCCGAAACCGCCTGGAGGCCAAGCGGCTTGAGGATGGGGAGGCTTGCGCCTCCCGGTTTGGCGGAGCCTCGCGAGAGGTTTCGCCAATTTGGTGGAACGCCCCTTGCGGGGTGTTCCACCCTACGAAATCCGCCTTACTGGCAGCTCTCGCTGGCCCTTTGGGCCTGTGGACCAGCGATAAGCTGCTGGTCCGATCCGGGTTGTCGCTTCGCGGCAACCGCCGTTTGCTCGATCTGCCTTACTGGCAGCTCTCGCAATCGGGGTTGTCGATGCTGCAGAACTTGGCGTCGGTGGCCGGGGTGTTGTCCACCGCGGCTGCCGGCGCGGTTTGCGCCTGGCTGGACACGGCGTTCAGCTCGCCGCCGCGGCCGGTGGACTTCTCGGCGCTGGTGGCGGCCAGGGTGCGCAGGTAGTAGGTGGTCTTCAGACCGCGCAGCCAGGCGTGCTTGTACAGTTCGTCCAGTTTCTTGCCGGAAGCGCCGGCCATGTACAGGTTCAGCGACTGAGCCTGGTCGATCCACTTCTGGCGGCGGGAAGCCGCTTCCACCAGCCATTTCGGGTCCACTTCGAAAGCGGTAGCGTAGATGGCTTTCAGTTCGGCCGGCACGCGGTCGATCTGGCCCAGGCTGCCGTCGAAGTATTTCAGGTCGGCGACCATCACTTCATCCCACAGGCCGGCGGCTTTCAGATCGCGCACCAGGTATTCGTTGGTGACGGTGAATTCGCCGGACAGGTTGGATTTCACGAACAGGTTCTGGTAGGTCGGCTCGATGGATGCGGACACGCCGATGATGTTGGCGATGGTCGCGGTCGGGGCGATGGCCAGGCAGTTGCTGTTACGCATGCCGTGCTGCTTGATGCGCTCGCGCAGCTTGTTCCAGTCCATGCGCTCGGTGCGGTCCACTTCCAGGTAGCCGCCGCGCTCGGCCGCCAGCAGGTTGATGCTGTCGTGCGGCAGCACGCCGCGGTCCCACAGGCTGCCGCTGTACGACGGGTAGCGGCCGCGCTCTTCGGCCAGCTCGGTGGAGGCCAGGTAGGCGAAGTAAGCCACCATTTCCATGGATTCGTCGGCGAATTCCACGGCGGCGTTGGAGCCGTACGGCACGCGCTTGATGTGCAGGCAGTCCTGGAAGCCCATCACGCCCATGCCTACCGGGCGGTGCTTCAGGTTGGAGTTGCGCGCCTTCTTCACCGGGTAGAAGTTGATGTCGATCACGTTGTCCAGCATGCGCAGCGCGGTGCGGACGGTGCGCTGCAGCTTGTCGGCATCCATGCTGCCATCGGCCTTCAGGTGCACGGACAGATTCACGGAACCCAGGTTGCAGACGGCGATTTCGTCGTCATTGGTGTTCAGCGTGATCTCGGTGCACAGGTTGGAGCTGTGAACCACGCCCATGTGCTGCTGCGGGCTGCGGATGTTGCACGGGTCTTTGAAAGTGACCCACGGGTGGCCGGTTTCGAACAGCATGGTCAGCATCTTGCGCCACAGGCTCAGGGCCGGAATGCGCTTGTGCACCTTCAGCTCGCCGCGCGCGCCACGGGCTTCGTAGGCGTTGTAGGCCTTTTCGAATGCCTGGCCGTACAGGTCGTGCAGGTCCGGAGTTTCGGACGGGGAGAACAGGCTCCACTCGCCGCCTTCCATCACGCGCTTCATG
This sequence comes from Chromobacterium sp. INPA-IVC, assembly GCF_059047085.1. Classification (NCBI taxonomy): domain Bacteria; kingdom Pseudomonadati; phylum Pseudomonadota; class Betaproteobacteria; order Neisseriales; family Chromobacteriaceae; genus Chromobacterium; species Chromobacterium sp. INPA-IVC. The sequence goes on from NZ_JBTNLS010000001.1 coordinate 285,487, forward strand.
AACAGGTCCGGAATCCAGTTGGCGGTGTTCATGTCGTGGGTGCGGCGGCGGTCGTCGCCGGTGTTCTTGCGCAGCTCGAGGAATTCCTCGATGTCGGCGTGCCAGGTTTCCAGGTAGGCACAGACGGCGCCTTTGCGCTTGCCGCCCTGGTTAACCGCGACGGCGGTGTCGTTCACCACTTTCAGGAACGGCACCACGCCCTGCGATTTGCCGTTGGTGCCCTTGATGTGCGAGCCCATGGCGCGCACCGGGGTCCAGTCGTTGCCCAGGCCGCCGGCGAACTTGGACAGCAGCGCGTTTTCCTTGATGCCTTCGTAGATGCCGTCCAGGTCATCCGCGATGGTGGTCAGGTAGCAGCTGGACAGCTGGCTGCGGCGGGTGCCGGAGTTGAACAGCGTCGGGGTGGACGACATGAAGTCGAAGCTGGACAGCACGTTGTAGAACTCGATGGCGCGGTCTTCGCGGTGCACTTCGTTCAGCGCCAGGCCCATGGCGACACGCATGTAGAAAGCCTGCGGCATTTCGATGCGGGTGCCATCCACGTGCAGGAAGTAGCGGTCGTACAGGGTTTGCAGGCCCAGGTAGCCGAATTGCAGGTCGCGCTCGGCGTCCAGCGCCGCGCCCAGCTTTTTCAGGTCGTATTCGGCCAGCTTTTCGTCCAGCAGCTCGGCGGCGATGCCCTTCTTGATGTAGTCGGCGAAGTAGAGCGCGTATTGCTTGCCCATTTCGTCCTGGCTCACGGCCTCGCCCAGGATTTCCAGGCGGATGTTGCCCATCAGCAGGCGCGCGGTCACGTAATCGTAGGCCGGGTCCAGTTCGATCATCGAGCGGGCGGCCAGGATGGCGGACTTGCCCACTTCTTCTTCCGGCACGCCGTCGTAGATGTTCTTCAGGGTTTCGGCCAGGATGGCGTCCACGTCGATGCCGGCCAGGTTCTTGCTGGCGGCTTCGATGTTGGCGCGCAGGCGGGCCACGTCCAGCGGCAGCTTGCGGCCATCCTTGCGCAGCACGTTGATCTGCACGCTGGTCAGCGCTTCGCCGCGGGCGGCGCGCTCTTGCGAGCGTTGTTCGCGGTACAGCACGTAGGCGCGGGCCACGTCGTGCTCGCCAAAGCGCATCAGCGACAGCTCAACCTGGTCCTGGATGTCTTCGATGTGGATGGCGCCGCCTTCCGGCTTGCGGCGCATCAGCGCGTTGACCACCTGTTCGGTCAGCTGGGCCACCTTGTCACGGATGCTGGCGGAGGTGGCGCCCTGATTCCCCATCACCGCCAGGAAAGCCTTGGTCATGGCGATGGAGATCTTGACGGGTTCGAACGGCACCACCGCGCCATTGCGTCGGATGGTTTTGTACAGGCTGAAGTCGGCTTGCGGCGCTGCTGCGCGGCCGAGTTCCGCGGCGGTTTGCCCTTCAAAGGTGGTCAGTTGCATGTATCCCTCGATAAAGAGAAGTTTACGTCCGGCTGCGCTGCGTTCTTGAGGACAGGTCAGCTTGTGGACAATTCTGTTGAAAAGCTGTGTGCGGGCTGTGGGTAAACACAAGATGTACCGTCAGCACCGCCAAATCTGCCCAAATTCTAGTGGTGGGGGTGACGTAGTTCAAGTCTTGACTTTGGCCGGGAATCTGGCCGCGGGGAGGAAAGCCGCGCCGTTATTGGCTTTGCGGGGAGGGAAAATTTTTGGCGGCTAAAATGGCGCGTGGATGCGACTGTCAGAAAATTGCAGGAAACGCCGCATACGCTAGCAGCTGTTGCCCATGATCGGACGGCCACAAGATGTTGTAGACATGCACTGTTGCGCGGCCGCTACGACCATGGCGTGAAAGTTGCGGGCGCGCCGATGCCGGCGCGAGGCGCTTTGGAAGGCGTCTGATTCGGCGGCATTGAGTTCGGCGGCATCGAGCGAAGCGCTGTCGCCGTTCGGAATGCTGGCGTGCGGCCGCGGTGTTGACGACGCGGGCCTGGAATGGAGTCCGCTTGAAATGGCAATGAGCGGCGGGGTGGCCGCCGCTCTGGATTGCCGAACATCCTGGTAAGGGAATGGCTGATTTTTCGCAGGGGACTGAAATCACTTCGCCGGCCATCGAAATATGCTTGAGGCTGGTTATTGCCAGCTAAGCAACGGGCGGCGTTTTCCGCGGGCAATGCGGTTATTCCGGCGCATCAACGCGCCGAGGCGTTTCCTATTTGGAAATCATCATCCCCTTGATATTGCTTGTACACCCCGCCGGCAAGGGGCGCGCGATATTATTTCGCGCCTGCGGTTTCCTCTTCGGCCACCGTCTTGAACAGCGCGACTTCCACCACTTGGAATTCCCAGTGCTGGTTGTTGCCGTTGTGATCGGTATACAGAATGATGGGATTGCCCAGTTCCACCACGGCGCCCTGGTTATCCACCACCATGCCGTTTCCGCTATTGATGATGGTTTGCGGCTTTTTCACCCAATCCCAAGTCTGGCTTTTCTTGCCGAACTGATAATTGGTGACGGTAAGCTGCGCGCCTTGGGTCTGGGGCGTGGCGTCCAGAACCAGTTGTTCCGACGAGGCGAGGCGAATCAAGCCGGTGAACGGGTCCAAGGTCCAGCGGGTGCGGGTGGTGCCGCCTCTTTCATACTTGGCCAGCACGACTTTGCCGCCGTTGGTGTCATCGATGACGCCGATGCAGTAGCGGTTGTCTTGGGTGGAACGGAGAACGTAGCGTTGTTCCATGATGGACTCCTCGAATAATGAGCATGTGCCCATAGCAAGGATAGTTAACGTTCACGCTTTATCTATATGAGTAATTGCTTAAGTTTAAATGCTTAATGGTAGCGCTTAGGGCTTCTTGCTTGTGAGTTTTGTTACATGTTGAGAGGGGATTTGCTGTGTGGAGTTATATATTCTGATTTTGTTTTGATTGGCATGCATATTTGATGTTAATGGTTAAATATGGAAGGGCGCCTGAATGCCTTGTGTTCGGATGTCGGAGGGCATGAAGTTTCATGCCTGCTATTTGCGTCGGCGGCGTGATGGGTCGGCGAGCTGGGCGGAGCAGTCGATCAGGCGGCCGGGAGTGCGATGCCATTTCCAAAGTCATTGAGTCGGATTCAGCGCATGGCGAGGGTTTTATGTGCTCCAAGTCGGCCGAAATCCGCCCTCCACATTATTTGTAGCAGCCTAGTGTTTTGCAAAGTCTAGTCATTAAATTAAATGACGAGCAGTTTGACATTCGATAGTCATTGAAACGGCCGCGGCTTTATAAAACCGCCCACCATCATTTATTCATCGTCATTTCTTTTTGCTCGTAGCGCATTATCTTTTGCGAGATTGCTACCGTCTTTTATTGTTCGCGCCTAGCATGATTTTGCCGCCGCTCTCCATGCCGGCGCTTCTTCGATGCGACGGGAGTTCTTGAGCTTATTTAATAAATTGTTTGATAGTGAATAGTCTGCACGTTAATTGTTTTGCAAAGGATATGAAAAGAGTGATGCGGCAATGACAATGTGTTTTTGATTGTAAATAATATGAAATGTTTACATTAGTACTAATTCGAAGCCCAGGGCTTATATATGCTTTTAAGCTGAAGCGTTAGTCAGCAATGCGATTGGGGCGCATGTCGCCAATCAGGCTTATTTCTCTAGCATCTTGGCTTGGTTCTCCGTTTTCAATCGTGAAATTCAAATGACATTGTTGGTGATTTTGGCAGCGGGAAGCCTGGCATCTTCTGTCATCTAACCGCTCACATGTGTATGTATATTTACATAAAAAATTCGAACCAAATATTTCTTTGTTGTCATAAAGGTCATTAGGCATTGTTTTCGTCATGTAGATAAATTCAAACAATCCATCGTTGGTTTGCTACTATCTGGCCTTCGTGGGCGATAAGCGATTTAATCGTTCCAATAAGGCATGCCCAATTGCATTGTCAATATGTTCGCTCGGAGGTTGGACGTTAAGCAGATCTAAGGGGATGTGTATGGATATTCACCTGCCGAATGGTCCGCGTGATCAATTGTTCGGTTTTTTCATAATGCAAAAAATGAACCGTGACTTTCTGCGGTTTTTTCAAGATGCACGGCGTGAATATGGCGATGTCGTCTATATTCGCGTGCTGTTTGAAAAGCTCTATGCCTTTTTCCATCCGCAGATGATCCATTCGATTCTGGTGGAGCGCGCCAGCTCGTTCATTCGGTGGGAGCACGGCGTTCGGATATTTGCCAAAGCGCATGGGAACAGCATTCTTGTTACGGAGGGGGAGGAGTGGAAGCGGCAACGCCGCTTGGTGCAGCATTCGTTTGTAAACCGCCACTTCAGCAGCTATACCCGCCAGTTGGCGCAAGCGACAAAGACGGCGCTGAGCGCCTTGCCGGTGAACGTTCCGCTCGATTACGAGCATGCGATGAATGTTTTGAGCGTGGACGTCATTCTGGGCGCCATGTTTCGCACATCGACGGCAACGGACAGCGCTTTATTGGAACGGGCTGTGACGGAGCTGGCGGAGTCAGGGTATCGGCAGATGTTCATTCCTTTTCCGGTACCCAACTGGTTTCCCGGCATGGCCGGATATCGCCGCAACCTGGCGGCGATCGACGGGTTGATCGCTTCCTGCATCAAGGAACGGCGCGTCGATCCCGACCAGTTTCATGATCTGGTCAGCCTGCTATTGGAGGCTGACGGCAGCGGGTCCTGGGACGATCAGGATATTCACGATCAGGCCAAGTCGCTCTTTCTCGCCCGTCACGAAACCACCTCAAGCACGTTGGAGTGGCTGGGATGGATGCTGGCCTCGCAGCGGGAGGCGGCGGCCAAGGCCAGGGCGGAGGTGGATGCCGTTCTGGGCGGGCGCATGCCGGAGTACGAGGATATTGCCAGGCTGCCTTATCTGGGCCAGTTCATTAAAGAAACCATGCGCTTATACCCGGCAGCCCCCGCATTGCTGATGCGAAGGGCCATCGAGGACGTGCAAGTCGGAGAGTGGCGGCTGCCCAAGGGCTCGCTGGTTGTCATGCAGAACTATGCCGTTCACCGCGACCCGCGCTGGTTTCCCGATCCGGAGCGGTTTGACCCCGAACGTTTCAGTCCCGCGGCCTCCAAAACGATTCCCAGCGGCGCTTATCTGCCGTTCGGCTTGGGTCCGCGCACCTGCGTCGGGTCCCGCTTCGCGATGACGGAATTGACCGTGATCGCCGCCATGCTGCTGCAGCGCTTCGAACTGTTCCCGGCGCCTGGGCAAAAAAATCCTGAAATCTCGTTCACGGTGGCTTTGCGTCCAGCGGGCGGCCTGAAGTTGATTCTGCGCGAGCGCGCGGCAAGGCCGTCCATTGCGGCGTCTTGTGTTGAGAAAAAAATCGCAGAGGGGAAGGTATGAGTTCAATCGTTGAGAGATTATGCGAGCGCGCCAGGACCACGCCGTCGCAAACCGCATTCGAATTTCTGTCCTCCAAGGGCACGCCGGAGCACACGCTGAGCTATGCGCAACTGGAGCGCGCGGCCAGCCAGGTGGCCGCCATGCTCCAGGAAAACGGAGTGGCGGCCGGAGAGCGGGTGCTGGTCATTTGCCAGCCCGGTTTGGAGTATGTCGCCGCGTTTTTCGGTTGTCTGTACGCGGGCGCCGTGGCGGTGCCGCTATACCCGCCCCGCAATCGTCTGCACGTCGCACGGGTGGTCAGCATCCTCCAGGACGCGCAAGCGCGGCTGTTGCTGTGCAATGGCAAGGGCATTGAGCGTTATGCGGAATTTTTCGCCGAGCTGCAGGTGCCGGTTTCCGCGCTGCTGAGCGTCGAGTCCTGCCAACAGGAAGAGGGGGAGCCGACCGGCCCCGCGGAACAACTGCCGCAAAACACAGCCTTTCTCCAATACACCTCCGGCACTACCGGCACGCCCAAGGGGGTGATGGTTTCCAACGCCAACATCGCCCACAACCTGGGCATGCTGAATCTTTGGCTGGGAGGGCAGCCGGGCGAGCGGATGGTGAGCTGGCTGCCGCCATATCATGACATGGGGCTGATCGCCGGGGTGCTGGCTCCGGTGATGGGGGGCTATCCCTGCGTGTTGATGCCGCCGGAGACCTTCTCCTATAGCCCTTTCGTCTGGCTGGACACGATCAGCCGCTATCAGGCGACGATCAGCGGCGGCCCCAATTTTTCTTACAGCATGTGCTGCCAGAAAATCAGCGATGAGCAATTGGCCGGGCTGAATCTGGCCCGCTGGCGGATGGCTTTCAACGGCGCCGAGCCGGTGCGGGCCCGGACCCTGGCGGAATTCGCCGCGCGATTCGCGCCTTCCGGCTTCAACGCGGATTCGCTCTCTCCCTGCTATGGCCTGGCCGAGGGCACGCTGATCGTCGCCGGGCATGAGGTCAAACGACCGGCTGCGGCTTTGAAAGTGGACCGGCAGTTGTTGCAAAGCGAGCACCGGGCGGTCATCAATCCGCAGCCGTTTTCTGCTTTGGCTCCAGAGTGCCCCGAGTGGCGAACCCTGGTGAGCGTGGGGCCGGTCATCGGCGGGCAGCGCTTGCTGATCATCGATCCCGCCTCCGGCGTGCCGCTGACGGATCGCCGGGTCGGCGAAATCTGCGTTTCCGGCGGCAGCGTCGCCGGAGGCTATTGGCAGCAGCCCGACATCAGCCGGCAGATCTTTCATACGATCCGGGACCGGGAGGGCGCGAGCTATATGCGGACCGGCGATCTGGGCTTCATTCATGAAGGCCATCTGTACGTCACCGGGCGCCTGAAGGACATGATCATCATCTCCGGGCGCAACTTCTACTCCGAAGACATCGAACAGTCGGTGGTCAGCAGCCAGCCCAAGGTGGTGGCCAATAGCTGCGCCGCTTTCTCCGCCGAGTACGCCGCCCAGGAAAGCCTGGTGATCGTGGCGGAAGTCGAGCGCACCGAGCGCCACGGCAATCTGCAGGAAATCATCATCGGCATCCAGAAGGAAGTGTGGATGAAGCACGAAATCAATCCGCAAACCATCGTTCTGGTCTCTCCCGGCCAGGTGCCCAGAACTTCCAGCGGCAAGGTGCGGCGCAAGGCCTGCCGCCAGGCCTGGGCAGAGGGCGAACTCAAGGTTCTGGATTCCTGGGACCGCCACACCGAACCCATCCGCTAAGCCTCCAACCACAGTCACCACGCTGTTCTGAACCGCGGCCTTCCATGCGTCGGCCGGGTAGGGAGAGGCTATGCCTGCGAAAAGGCTAATCGCCTCAAATTTGTATCGCTTCGGATGAATGCCATGAATAGATCGACATTTTCGTTTGAGGGCCGCGATGACAGCCGTCCTCTCGCTGCGGGGCAGGACATCGCGATCATCGGCCTGTCCGGCCGCTATCCGATGGCCGCGGACCTGAATGAGTTCTGGAGCAATCTGGCGACGGGACGCGACTGCGTTTCCCGCCTGCCGGAGCGGCGCTGGCGGCAGGCGCACCCGCAATTTGAACGCATGGATGCGGTCTGGGGCGGTTTTCTCGACGATATCGACAGCTTTGACGCTTTGTTTTTCAACATCACTCCGCGGGAAGCCGCCAAACTGGATCCCCAGGAGAGATTGTTCTTGCAGTGCGCCTACGCTTGCATCGAAGACGCCGGCTATACGCGCGATACCCTCGGCCGCTCCGCCGACAGCCGCGACCCGACGCAAAACCGGGTGGGCGTGTTTGTCGGCGCCATGTACCAGGAGTACCAGCTGTATGGCCTGGAAGCCTCTCTGGCCGGGGACGCGGTGGCGTCCAACGGCGTGGCGGCGTCCATCGCCAACCGGGTCAGTTTTTTCTGCGGTTTTCATGGCCCCAGCCTGACCTTGGACACGATGTGTTCTTCGTCTGTCACTGCCATCCATCTGGCTTGCCAAAGCCTGCAGCTGCAAGAGTGCGAGGTGGCGCTGGCCGGGGGCGTCAATCTTTCGCTGCATCCGAACAAGTACCGGCTGCTCAAGGACAACCGCTTCTTGTCCGGCAATGGGCGCTGTCGCAGCTTCGCCAGCGGCGGAGACGGCTATGTGCCCAGCGAGGGCGTAGGGGCCCTGATCCTGAAACCGTTGGCCGCGGCGCGGCGCGACGGCGACCGCATTCATGGCGTGATCAAGGCCAGCGCCGTCAATCATGGCGGCCACTCAAGCGGCTATTACGTGCCCAACGCCGATCAGCAAGCCAGCTTGATTCGCGAGGCGATAGACAAATCGGGCGTCGACGCCAGGCAAATCCAGTATGTCGAAGCCCATGGCACGGGCACGCCGGTGGGCGATCCGATCGAGTTGCAGGGCTTGAGCCAGGCATTTGGCGCGTATACGCAGGACAAGCAGTTTTGCGCCATCGGTTCCGTCAAATCCAACCTGGGCCACTCGGAAAGCGCCGCCGGCATTGCCGCTCTGACCAAGATACTGCTGCAGATGCGGCATGGACAATTGGCGCCGTCGCTGTATGCGGACCAGATCAATCCCGAACTCGGCTTCCGCGACTCGCCGTTCTATCTGCAGGCGGAGCTGAGCCCATGGCCCCGCCAGCGGGACGAGCTGGGCCGCGAGCGGGAACGCATCGCCAGTCTTTCGTCCTATGGCGCCGGCGGCTCCAACGCCCACTTGATCATCGCCGAGCACATCGCGCTGCCCGAGTCGCAGCCGACGCGGGACATCGCGCCGGCGCTGGTGCTGTCGGCGCCCAACGCGGCTGCCTTGCAGGCGCTGGCGAAACGGCTGTTGGCCTTTTTCCAGTCTGGCGGAGCGCCCACTGCGCGGGCTTTGCTGGATTGCGCTTACACCTTGCAGGTCGGGCGGGAGGCCTTCTCGCATCGACTGGGTTTCGTCGCCCGCGACGCCGCCGCCGCGATCGCGGCTTTGGAGCGGTTTCTTGCGGCGCCGGACGATTTGCCGCCCGCATTGTTTCACGGCCGGGTAAAAGACCTGGCCGCGGCCGTTCCGGATGCGGGGCGAAGCCCGGAGCAGGCCTTGCCGGGCTGGGTTCGCGGCGCGGCGGTGGACTGGGCCGCTTTTTACGGCGAATCCAAACCTGCGCGGATCGGTCTTCCCGGCTATCCGTTCTCTCGCAACAAAATCTGGCTGAAGACCGACACCCGGCTGACGGATGAGCGCGAAGCCCTCCTGCCGAATTCCGCCGTTTCGGAGCAACCGTTCAGACCCCACCCGCTATTGGGGCAGAGAAGCGCGGGGGCGCAAGGGTTTTCCTCCCGCTTCAGCGGGCAAGAAAGCTTCTTGGCCGACCATCAGGTGGGAGGCAGCCCCATCCTGCCCGCGGTGGCTTATCTGGAAATGGCGCGAGCCGCCTACCAGGCCTTGCATCCCGGCAACGGGAGCCTGAGCGTGAGCAAGATGATGTGGTCTAGGCCCGCGCGGGTCGGCGCCCAGCCCTTGCAGACCCGCATCGCTTTCAACGGCCTGGAGGGCGGCGGCCAGCGTTTTTCGGTCGAGGCCGCCGATGATGACGGACGCTACCACGTCTGCGCCACCGGCATGGCGGGTCCGGCGTTGTCGCCGCCGGCGGCGGCCGTCGATGTGGCGGCGTTGATCGCTGCCGATTGCCCGGAACGGCGGAGCGGGGAGGAGTGCTATCGGCGTTTCGCCCGCCTCGGTCTGAATTACGGCCCCCGGCACCAGACGATCCAATCGCTGCATATCGGCGAGCGGCGCGTGGCGGCCCGCCTGAGCCTGCCTCGGATGGAAGATGGCTATGGATTGCATCCGTCGCTGGCGGACGGCGCGTTTCAGGCCATCCTCGGCTTTTATCTGGGCGCGGATCAGGACGACTGGGTGCCGGTGCCGTTCTCGCTGGAGAGCGCCGAGCTGTATCGGCCTTGCCAGGCGGAGATGTGGTGCGTCGCCACCCGTTCAGCCGGCGGAAGCGGCAAGGTGTTCGACATCCAGTTGCTGGATCTCGACGGCGAGCTATGCGGCCTGTTCAGCGGGCTGCGCATCAAGGATTTCTCGGCGGGCAAGACGAAACAGGCGGCCGCGGAGCCCGCGATGAGCCGCTATGTGTCGTTGGCGGTTCAGTGGCAGGCTCAGCCGGCATCGACGGGCATCTCCGCTTCGCCGGGCCGGGTATTGCAGATCGGCCAGGCCTGGGGGGCGGAAGCCGCGTGGGATGCGCTGCCGGGCCAGCGTGTCCGCGCTCCGCATCAGGCGCTGGACAGCATGGAGGCTTGCCAGGCCTTGCTGGAGAGGACTGGGGCTTTTGATGAAATCCTATGGTTCGCGCCAGCGCCCGGCGGGGATCTGATTGAGGATCAGCAAGCGGGCGCGCTGGGCTTGTTTCGCCTGGTGAAGGCTTTGCTGGCTCTGGGCGCGCATAGCCGTCCGGTATCCTTTACCGTGGTGACGCGCCAGGCTCAGCCGGTCCGGGAGGGCGAGCCGGTTTGGCCATCCCACGCCTCGGTGCACGGTTTGGTCGGGGTGCTGGCCAAGGAAATGCGCAAGTGGCGTTTCCGCCTGGTGGACGACGACGACGCCGGCTCTTTGCCGCCTGCCGAACTCCTGCGATTGCCCCACGACCCCGATGGAGAGGCATGGGCATGGCGCGCGGGACAGTGGCACCGGCAGTGCTTGCTGGCATGCCATGAGGAGCTGGACGGCAGGCCTTCCGCGCTGCGGCGGCAGGGGGTATATGTGATTGTCGGCGGCGCGGGCGGGATCGGCCAGGCATTGAGCCGCTACCTGATCGAGCGCTACGACGCCCAGGTGGTCTGGATCGGCCGGCGCGGCCTGGAGCAGGGCATCAGCCAGGAGTTGGACGGTTTTGCCGGACTGCCGCGCGTTCCGGCCTATTTCCAGGCGGACGCGACTGACGAGACGGCATTGCGCAGGGCCCGCCAGCAGATCGAGCAGCGCTTTGGCCGCATTCACGGCGTGATCAATTCCGCGATCGTGCTGCAGGATCAGAGCGTGCTGAAACTGGACGAGTCGTCGTTTCAGCTGGTGCTGGATGTCAAGGTGGCCAGCAGTGTCAATGTCGCCAAGGTCTTTGCCGACGAGTCGCTGGACTTCATGCTGTTTTTCTCTTCATTGGTGGCCTTCCTCAAAACAGCCGGGCAAAGCAATTACGCGGCCGGCTCGGTGTTTCAGGATGCCTTCGCCCAGCAATTGCGGCGCAGCAGCGGCTTCCCGGTGAAGGTGATGAATTGGGGATACTGGGGAGAGTTCGGCGCCGGAGCCTCGGACCATTATCGCCAGCGCATGGCCGGCAATGGCGTGGCGTCTCTTGACAGCGCCAGCGGCATGGCGGCGTTGGAGTTCCTGCTGCGCAGCTCGTTGTCGCAGATGGGCTTCATCCACATGCTCCAGTTCAAGGCGCTGGGCATCATACCCGGCATGCAGCTGGATCAGGCGCTGGACATCGGCGCCGGGTTCCAGCTGGCGCATGGGGTCGAGTCGATTCTGGAGCGCGCCGAACGCCAGTTGCGTAGCTTGCTGCCGAACGAGAGGGCAGACAGCCGGGAAGGCGCGCCGCCCAGCATCGCCGCGCCGCACGCAGCCGACCATTCTGTTCCCCGGGCGACTGTCGCGCCGGCGGGCGGCGAGGCGGCGCTGGATTTGCGCGGCCGGGCCATTGAGCATATGAAGGACCTGGTCAGCCAGGCGCTGCAAGTGCCCAGCGAGGATCTGGACGAGGCCGCGCCTTTGGCGCGCTACGGCGTCGACTCGATTTCAGCGGTTTACATCACCAATGCGCTGAGCGAAATTTTCGGCCCGGTCGATGGGACGCTGCTGTTCGAGCTGCAAACCATCGAGGAGTTGGCCGAGCACTTCCTGGCCCAGCATCCGGCAAGCTACGCGGCCTTTTTCCAGGATGCCGCGCCTGCCGCCGCCGTTCCCGCCGTTCCGGCGCCAGCCGCCGCGTTGCCGGTGGCTAGCCTGCGCCAGCTCGCCGTCGCGCATATGCGCGCCTTGGTCAGCGAAGCGCTGGAGGTGCCCGCCGAGGATCTGGACGACGGCACGCCGCTGGTGCGCTACGGCGTCGATTCGATTTCGGCGGTGTACATCACCAACGCGCTGTCGGAGCATTTCGGCCAGGTGGACAGCAGCCTGCTGTTCGATATCCAGACGATTGATGAATTGGCCGACCACTTCCTGGCCAGCGAGCCGCAGCGATGCGCCGAACTGTTCTCCGGCAACGCCCAATCGGCGGAGGCTGGCGTCGCTCCGCCAGCGGCGGCGAAGCCGGTTGCGCGGCCTGTGGCGGCGGACGAGCCGGCGGAGCTTCCGCTGCTGCGCATCCATGGCGACGACGATATCGCGGTGATCGGCATGGCCGGCCGCTATCCGCAGGCTTTCGATCTGGCGGCGTTCTGGGAAAAGCTGCGCGGCGGCGAGCACTGCATCGAAGAAATCCCCGCAGCGCGCTGGGACTGGCGGCTGGGTTTCTCGGAGGACCCGGAGCAGGTGGGCGCGTGCTACAGCCGCTGGGGCGGCTTCATCGAAGGGCACGACGAGTTTGATCCGGTGTTCTTCCACATTTCGCCGGCCGAGGCGGAGCTGATGGACCCGCAGGAGCGTCTGTTCCTGCAGCACGCCTACGCCTGCGTCGAAGACGCCGGCTACACGCCGAAAGTCCTGTCCCAGCATGGCGAGGTCGGGGTTTTCGCCGGAGTCATGAACAGCGACTACCCGCTGGCCTCGCGCTATTGGTCCATCGCCAACCGGGTGTCTTACGTTCTTGATCTGAAGGGACCCAGCCTGGCGGTGGACACGGCCTGCTCATCCTCGCTGACCGCCTTGCATCTGGCCATCGAGAGCTTGCGCGCCGGCAGTTGCGCCAGCGCCTTGGTCGGCGGGGTCAATCTGATCACCGACCCCGTCCATCTATCCAGTTTGTCGTACATGCAGATGCTGTCCCGCGGCGACGCTTGCCGCGCCTTTGGCGACCAGGCTGACGGCTTTGTCGCCAGCGAAGGCGTGGGGGTGGTGCTGCTCAAGCCGCTGGGCCAGGCTCGGCGCGACGGCGACCATGTTTACGGCGTGCTCAAGGGCAGCATGATCGCCGCCGGAGGCCTGACTTCCGGCTACACGGTTCCCAGCCCGCGGGCGCAATCCCAGGTGATCGCCAAATCCCTGGAGCGCGCGGCGCTCGCGCCGCAGGACGTCAGCTATGTCGAAGCTCACGGCACCGGCACGTCTTTGGGCGACCCGATCGAGATCAAGGGCCTGGTGGGCGCCTACGGCGCGGCGGGCGAGCCGCGCGCGCTGGGCTCGGTCAAATCCAATATCGGCCATGCGGAAAGCGCGGCCGGGATCGCCGGCCTGTGCAAAGTGCTGCTGCAGATCAAGCACGGCGAGCTGGCGCCGACCCTGCATGCGCAAACCGTCAATCCACGCATCGATTTCAGCCAGACGGGGCTGCGCCTGGTGCAGACGGCGGAGCCTTGGACGCGGCGGGTTCGGCAACGGGACGGCCGCAGCGGCCAGTTGCCCCGCATCGCCGGGCTGTCGTCGTTCGGCGCCGGCGGGGCCAACGCCCATGTGCTGATCGCCGAGGATGACCAGGCGGCCGCGGATCATACTTCCGCCGCGCCCTGCGCCATCCTGCTGTCGGCTCAAAGCCGGGATCAATTGCGCCAGCAGGCGGATGCGCTATTGCGCCACATCCTCCGCGAGGAATTGTCCGACCGGCATCTGAGCCGTCTGGCCTTTACCTTGCAGACCGGGCGCGAAACCTTTGAATGGCGGATGGGTTTCATCGCCCGGGACATGGAACACCTGCGGCAGCGCCTGGGCGAGCTGCTGTCCGGCAAGTGGGAGGAATTGGGCTGGCTCAGCGCGGGCAACGGCGCGCCGCGCCTTAAAGCCGAGCAGCCGCAACCGGTTGATCCGGCGCCCTGGCTGGAGCCGCTGTTAGAGGCCCAGACCAAGCGCTGGGCGAACGGGGAACCGGTGGATTGGCGCGCCGGCTATGAGCAACAGCCTGGGCGTCTGAGTCTGCCGAGCTACCCGTTCCGGCGCGAATGCTACTGGCTGTCGCCCAGTCACGATGTTCGCCGTCTGACGCCCACAGCCGAGGCCGCAGGCCAACCGCCTGCCGCGGCGGCCGCGCCGCGCATGCCGGCCCAGCGGCCCGCCCAGCCGGTGCTGACCTATCGGGAAGTCTGGCGGGAGGCGCGGGCCGATGCCGCCCCGGCCCAGGCCAAGCGCATCGTGTGCCTGGTGGACAGTGTCGAGCACGCGCGGGAACTGGTCCCTGTGCTGGCTCAGGCGCATCCCGGCAGCGAAACGCTGTTTCTGGTTTGCGACGGCGGGGCGGAAGGGGAGACGCAGTGCATCGAGCTGGATGGCGAAGGACGGGAGGCGTTCACCTCCGCCTGGAGCGAGGTGCGGCAGCGCTGGGGAGAGGCGGACCTGTGCTACCACGCGTTGGGCGCTTGCGATCTTTACTACGCCGAGCGTTACCAGAGCCTGCTGCACAGCCTGCAAGGTCTGCTGGCTTCCGGTCTGCCGTTGCGGAGCCTGTTGCTGCTGGCGCGTTATCCGCACGCCCGCCAGCACGCGCTGGCGGAAAGCTGGATCGGCTTCGCCCGTTCCCTGCCCATGGTGCTGCCGGGCACGCGGGTGGGCGTGTTGGCCTGCCAGGACAACGCCAGAGCCAGCGCCTTGGGTTTCGGCGAGTGGTTCGCCGCGCACGCTGCGCCGGAGTCGGCTTTAGACGATCTCAGCGTTTGTTACCGCGACGGCCGGCGCCATGTGGCGGAAATCGAGGCGCTGACGCTTAAGGACGCGCCGCCCATTCTGCAGACGCGGCTGACCTGGTTCATCAGCGGCGGCCTGGGCGCCTTGGCTCGCCTGTTGTGGCGCCGCCTTCATCAGCAGGGCGCCAATGTGGTGCTCACCGGCCGCTCGCCGCTGAGCGCGGTGCAAGCCCGAGAGCTGGAGTCCCTGGACAAGGGAGCGGGCCGCTTGCTTTATATCCAGGCGGATGTTTGCGACGAAGTCGGCATGCGCCGCGCGCTGCAGCAGGCCAAGGCGCGTTACGGGAAGATCCACGGCGTGATCCATGCCGCCGGCGCCGCGCCGACGACCACGCTGGAGGCCATCGACCTGGAGGGTTTCCAGCGGGTGCTGGCGGCCAAGGTGGAAGGCACCCGGGTGTTGGCGCGGGTGTTCGAGCCAGAAGGACTGCTCTGGCATGTGCAGTTTTCGTCGTCATCCGCGACGCTGGGCGATTTCGGCTCATGCAGCTACGCGGTGGCCAATCGCTATCAAAGCGCCTTCGCCCAGAGTTTGAACAAGGATAGCGACACCGCACACATCGTCATCCAGTGGCCGCTTTGGCGCGATGGAGGGATGGGGCTGAGCAGCAGCCGGGAAGAGCGCTTCTATCTGGACGGCAGCGGCCAGGACTATCTGGAAACCGATGCCGGCCTGGATGTCTTCGAGCGGATTCTGGCGGCGGGCGAGGCCCTGGCCATCGTCCTGGTCGGGGCCAATAACCCGCTGCAGCGGCGCTTGTCCGGCCCGGCGCCGCAAGAGGCGGCGGCGACGGCGGAGATCGCGCCGCCGATGGCGGCCGGACAAGCGCGCGAGGCGGTGCTGGCGGGGATAGAGGCGCAGCTCAAGCTGCCGGTGGAGCGAATCCGCACCGGCTTGAACTGGAATGAGCTGGGATTCGATTCGATAAAGCTGGCCCAGCTGGGCAAGCAGTTGTCGCAGTCACTGGGGGTGGCTTTGACGCCGGCGACTTTCTTCGGCAATCCCAGCCCCGATGATCTCATCCGCTGGCTGGACGAGCAGCAAGCGGGCAGGCCGCCGCTTCAGGCCGTCCCGCCGCCACCGCCCAAGACCGCGGCCGACCCGGCGGCCTATGAGCCGATTGCGATTATCGGCGTTAGCGCCCAATTGCCGGGCGCGCAATCCCTCGAGCAGTTGTGGGACCACTGGCGGCAGGGGATATCGGCCATTCGGCCGGCTTCAACTTGCGGCGGCGCGCGCGCGCAAAGCGCCGGCCTTGCGGGGCAGGAACGCTTGTACGGGGCTTTCCTCGACGAGGTGGAGGCCTTCGATCCGCTGTTCTTCGAATTGTCGCCTGTCGAGGCCGCGCAGATCGATCCGCAGCAGCGCTTGTTCCTGCAGGCTGCCTGGCACGCTTTCGAAGACGCCGGCTACCTTGGCGCATCGATACGCGGCAGCCAATGCGGCGTGTTCGTCGGCGCGGAGGAAAGTCTGTACGGGGAGCAGCTGGCCGAGGTCGGGCGGATCAACGCCAACCGCAACGCCACGCTGTCGGCGCGCATCGCTTACGCGCTGAATCTGGATGGCCCCAACTACAGCCTTACCGCGTCTTGCTCATCGGGCTTGGCCGCAGTACACCAGGCTTGCCGCGCCTTGCAGCAGCGCGAATGCGAAATGGCTCTGGCCGGGGGCGTCAGTTTGATGGTTTCCCCGCGCGAGCTGGGCGCGCTGGCCGACGCCATGCCGCTGTCGCCGCAGCCGGCCTGCCGGGTATTCGATCAGGAGGCCTCGGGCTTGGTGCCTGCGGAGGCGGTGGCGGCGGTGGTGCTCAAGCCATTGAGCCGGGCGCTGGCCGATGGCGACCAGGTGTACGGCGTGATTCGCGGCAGCGCGCTCAATCATGATGGCCGGACCAATGGGATTTTGGCCCCCAACCCGGTGCGCCAGGGCGAGTTGTTTGCCCGGACGCTGAGCATCGCGGGCCTGGCCGCCGGCCAGATCCAGTTGGCGATGGCGCACAGCATCGGCACCCGTTTGGGGGATCCGGTCGAAATCGAAGCCCTGCAACAGGGCTTCGCCGGCGCGCGCTCGACACCCTGCGCGCTGACTTCGATCAAGCCGCTGCTGGGGCATAGTTTCGCGGCATCGGGGGTGGTGGACTTGCTGGCGTTGCTGCTGGCGATGCGCCATCGCCGCCTGCCGCCGCTGCACGGCTATCGCCAAGCCAATGAATACATCGTCTTTGAGCGGACTGGATTGCGTCCGGTGCTGGCGGAGCAGGATTGGGCCGTCGCTCCCGGCGAGAGCCGCCGCGGGCTGATCAGCACGACCGGGATCAATGGCTCCAATGCCTGCCTGGTGGTGGAGGAAGCGCCGGAGCCGCCGGCGCGCGTGGCTGGCGACGAGGGCGCGCCGCGCCTGGTGCTGTTGTCCGCGCCGGATGCCGAACGCCTGGATGCGCTGGTCAGCGATCTGGCCCTGCATCTGGAACGGCATCCATCGCTGCGGCTGGCGGATGTCGCCCAGACCTTGCTGTCCGGCCGCGAGGCCTTGGAATGCCGCGCCGCCTGGGTGGCGGATTCGCTGCCGGCGCTGCGCGCCGCGCTGGCCGGGTTTTCCTCTGGCGGCCAGTGCTATCACGGAGACAACCCCATCCTGGAGCCGCAGGCGCCGATGGCGTGGCCTGCGTCGGCGGATCGGGCGGCGCTGGAAACCCTGGCCCGGCGTTGGGCCGATGGCGGGACGTTGCCGGCGGACGAGAACCTCGGCGGGAGGCGCGTCAGCTTGCCCAAGACCCGTTTTCTGCGCACGCCTTGCTGGCTGGCCCAGCCCCGATCCGCTCCGCTCGAACCGTCGCGGCCGTTGTCTGCGGCTCATCCGGACGGCGAGGGGGTGAAGACCGCCGACGGGGATCGCAGGGAGCTGCTCGTCTTTTTGCGGGCGTTCTGCGAACAACACCTGGGTTTGCGAGGCGAACAGATCCTGCCGGACAAGCCGCTCCGCCAGTACGGCATGGACTCGGTGCTGGCGATGAAGCTGGGCCATGCGCTGGAGCAGCGTTTCCAGGTGCGCCTTTCGGCGCGGGCCTTCCATGAGAACCCTTCGCTGGCGTCCCTGGCCGAGCATATCCTGCGCCAGCCGCGGGCTGCCGCCCCCGCCGCGGAAACGGCGACGTTCCAGGACGAGCGCGTCATCGCGATGCTGGAACGGATCGTCAATAGCGAGCAATCCCTCGCCGATGTCAAGGAGCTGTTGAAATGAATGCAATCGTCTCCAAGGAGCAGCTTCTGGCCGCCTACAAAGCCGGAGAAATGTCCACTGAGCAGTTGAAGCATCTATTGTTCGCCAGTCAGGCGCAGCCGCTGTCGGCGGGGCAAAAGGGGTTGTGGGCGCTGCACAAGGCTTTGCCGGAGATCACCGCTTATCAGGTTCCCCTGTGTTTCCGCTGCGCCCAGCCGCTGGATTTCGCGGCGCTGAAGGCGGCCTGCCGCCAAGTATTGGAACGCTACCCCTTGCTAAGCTGCGTGTTGCGGGAGGAGGACGGAGAGCCTCGCCTGCAGCCCCTGCCGGCGGAACGTTTCGAGCTGCGGCTGGAATCGGTGGCCGGGCTGGATGAGCAACAGGTCTTGCAGCGCCTGCAAGACGATGGGAAACGCCCTTTGCCGCTGGACGGGGAGGCGCTGATAGACGGATGCGCCTATCAGGATGGCGAACAATGGTGGGCGTTGTTCCGGGTGCACCACATCGTGTTCGACGGGACCTCGGCCCTGTTATTCCTCAGCCACCTGCTGGCGGCCTATCAAGGCCTGCTGCGCCGCGAGCCTATCGCGCCGGCGGAGCCGGCGACGCATTTCGCCGAATTCGTGCTGTGGCAGAACGAGATGCTGGAGAGCGCGCGGGCCGGGAGTCTGCTGGCGTATTGGCAAGAGGCCCTGCGGAACGCGCCTCCGCCTCTGGAACTGCCCACCGACTCGCTGCGCGGCGGCGGCCAGGATTTCGAGGGCGCCAGCCTGCGGCATGAGGTGCCGGCGGAGCTGAACCGGAGGTTGGACGCGTTCTGCGCCGGCCACGGCCTGAGCCGCGCGGTGCTGTTCCTTGGCGTGTTCAAGGGCTTGCTCAGCCGCTACACCCAGCAGCAGGACATCATTGTCGGCATGCCTACTCTGGGGCGGCCGCAGGAGCGTTTTGCGCAGAGCGTCGGCTACTTCATGAACATGGTGCCGATACGCAGCCTCGACATCGAGCGCGCCGATGGCCTGGATTATCTGAAGAGCCTGCAGGAGACGGTGGTCGATGCGCTCGACCACGGCGATTACCCGTTCCCGACGCTGATCAAGGCGCTCAAAGTGCCGCGCGACGGACGCCAGCGTCCCTTGTTCAATATCGCCTTCGCCCACCAGAACTTCGCCCACGGGCACTGGCTGAGGCAGATAGAACAGGACCATGCCCGGCCACTGGGCATCACGATGGTTGAGCAGTTGCGCCAGGAGGGCGAATACGAGCTGGAGCTGGAAATCATCGAGAGCGCCGAGGGCGCGGCGATCAATCTCAAATACGCCGCGGCCTTGTTCGGACGCGCGCGGATGGAGCGCCTGCTGGCGCATTATCTGAGCCTGCTGGAAGGGGTGTTGCTCCATCCCCGGCGCAGCCTGGCGGACCACGACATCGTCAGCGAGCGGGAGCGGGCCTTGCTGTCGCGCTGCAACGCCAGCGAGCTGGCCGTTCCCGAGCAGGCCAATCTGCTGGCCTGGCTGAGCCTGCAGGCCGAAAGCCATCCCGAGCGGATCGCGTTCAGCTATGGAGACCAGTCCCTGAATTATCGGGACGCGCTGCGTGGCGCGAGGGCGCTGGGCAATTATTTGCGCGTCCATGGGATAGGCAATGGTTCGAAGGTGGCGGTCTGCGTCGAGCGTTCCTTGGACTTGCCGCTGGCGGTTCTTGGCGTGCTGCATAGCGGCGCAGCCTATGTGCCGCTGGACCCGGGCTATCCCGCCGAGCGGCAGCGCTACATGCTGGAGGACAGCGGCGCCAGCCTGTTGCTGACCCAGAGCGGCATTTCCCGCGATTGGGATCCTCCCTGCGATGTTTTATGTCTGGACGACGCCTGGGCGCGAATCGACGCCTACGCGGAAACCCCGGTGCCGGAACTGGCGGCGGGCAACGCCGGCGATCTGGCGTATCTGATTTACACCTCTGGCTCCACCGGGCGTCCCAAGGGGGTGATGGTGACGCACGGCAGCCTGAACAACTTCCTGTTCTCGATGGCGGAACTGTTGCAGTTGACCACATCCGACCGCTTGCTGGCGCTTACCACCTTCAGTTTCGACATCGCCGGCCTGGAGCTGTTCATAGGATTGACGCGCGGCGCCGAATGCATGCTGTGCGAAGGGGCGGTGGCCAGCGACGCCGAACGCTTGAAGCGGCTGATCGAAGACAGCGCGCCCACTCTGATGCAGGCCACGCCGACTACTTGGCAATTGCTGTTCCAGCTTGGCTGGGAGCCGCCGCGGCAACTGCGGGCGTTGTGCGGCGGCGAAGCGATGCCGATGGCGCTGCTGGAGCGGTTCCGCGCTTCGGAGGGCGGAGCGTGGAATCTCTACGGCCCCACTGAAACCACCATCTGGTCCAGCGCCAGACGCATCGAGAAAGACGCCGCCCGCGTCACCATCGGCTTCCCGATCGGAAATACCCGGCTGCACATCCTGAATCAATACAGGCGGCTGCAGCCGCTGGGCGCAGCCGGGGAGTTGGCGATCGCCGGCGCGGGGCTGGCGTTGGGCTATCACCGCATGCCGGAGCTGACGGCCCAGAAATTCATCGATGATCCCTTTCAGCCGGGACAACGGATGTTCATGACCGGCGACAGCGCGTTGCGGCTGGAGGATGGCGACATCCGCTGCCTCGGCCGCCTGGATTTGCAGGTCAAGCTGCGTGGTTACCGCATCGATGTGGAGGAAATAGAGACCTGCATCGTCAAGCATTGTCCGGTGCCGGCCGCCGTGGTGGTGCTGCGCCCGGAGGCGCAAGTTCTTGCGGCCTACTTGCAGCTTGATCTGCCGCCGGACGCGGCGGCTGAGCTGATCGCCAAGGTCAAGGCCGAGTTGGGCCGGCATCTGCCTCCCTATATGGTGCCGCAGCGTTTCATCTGCGCGCCCGACTTGCCGATGACCGCCAACGGCAAGGTGGACCGCAAGGCTTTGGCCTTGCGGGACTTGCCGGCAGCGGCGCCAGCCGTGGCCGCGCCGCGAGGCGGCTTGGCCCGGCTGGTGCGGGAGGCCTGGCAAGAGGCCTTGAACCTCAGCGTCGACGACGATGACGCCGGCTTTTTCGACCTGGGCGGCGATTCGGTCAGCGCGGTGCGGGCGGCGCAGCGCTTGAGCGAGCAGTTGCGGCGCAAAGTGACGGTGACCCAGCTGTTTGAACACCCGACGGTGAACCGCCTGGCCGCGGCGCTGGAGTCGTCCTCGCCGGTGGACGGAGAGCTTGGATTGCGCGCCGCCGTTTTGCCGCGACATGATTCGCGGCCCAGGGCCAGTTCCGGGCTGGACGCCTCGGCGGCAGTCATCGGCATGTCTTGCCAGTTTGCCGAGAGCGCCGATCTGGACGCGTTTTGGGACAACCTGTGCCAAGGCCGGGCTTGCGTCACGCGCTGGAGCGAGCAAGAGCTGGCCGCCTTGGGGGTGCCCGAGCCTATCCGCCGCAACCCGCAGTTCGTGCCGGTCAAGGCTGTGCTGGAGGATAAGCACGCGTTCGACGCGGCGTTCTTCGGTCTGTCGCAACGCGACGCCGGCTTCATGAGTCCGGCGTTCAAGCAATTGCTGATGCATGCCTGGCGAGCCTTCGAGGATGCGGGCTATGTTCCCGAGCAAACGCCGCGCACGGCGGTGTATCTGTCGGCCGGGCAGAGCGCTGGCGCGGCGGCGGGCGACGCTGGGCAGGCCTATCTGATCGAAGACGCCGATGAATATGTGCGTTGGCTGATGAGCCAGGGCGGCAGCATCCCGACCATGATCTCCTACAAGCTAGGCTTGACCGGGCCCAGCGTCTTTCTGCAGACCAATTGCTCGTCGTCTCTGGTGGCGCTGCAAGCAGGGCTGGAAAGCATACGCAGCGGCGCCGCGGATTACGCCCTGGTGGGCGCGGCCACGGTGTTTCCGGTGTCCATGGCGGGCTATCTGCATCAGCCGGGGCTGAATTTCTCCAGCAGCGGGCAATGCCGGGCCTTCGACTCGAAAGCCGACGGCATGGTGGGCGGGGAGGGCGTCGCGATGCTGCTGCTCAAGCGCGCCAGCCTGGCGGTGGCCGACGCAGATCCGGTCTATGCGATGCTGCGCGAGGTGCAGGTCAATAACGACGGCGCGCTTAAAGCCGGCTTCTTCGCCCCCAGCGTGGCGGGGCAGGCGGAGGTGATCCGCCAGACGCTGAAAAAGGCCGGCGTCGAGCCTGGCGAGGTGGGCTACATCGAAACCCACGGCACCGGCACCTCGCTGGGCGATCCAGTGGAGTTCGCGGCACTGAATCAAGCGTATGGCCAGGATGGCCCGGCGCAGCCGTTCTGTGGCCTGGGCTCGGTCAAGAGCAATATCGGCCATACCGACACCGCCGCCGGGCTGGCGGGGTCGATCAAGGCCATTCTCAGCCTGTCCCGCCAGCATATTCCGCCCAGCCTGCATCTCGATTCGCCCAACTCGCAGCTGGAACTGGAGCATTCGCCGTTCTATCTGGTGGACCGGCTGCAGCCTTGGCCGGGCAGGGAGGGCCAGACGCGCTATGCGGCGGTCAGCTCCTTCGGCGTGGGCGGAACCAATGCGCACGCCTTGTTCGGCAGCGCGGCGGCGCGCCCCGAGCCTGTCGGCCAAACCGACGACGCGTCCTGCCTGGTGGTGCTGTCGGCCAAGACGGAAGACAAGCGCAAGGAGGCCGCGCGGCAGTTGCTGGACTTCGTGGGCGGCGCCGACCCATCGCTGCGGCTGGCCGATCTGGCTTATACCCTGCAACTCGGCCGCAAAGCCTGGCCCCAGCGCCTGGCGCTGGTGGCGCGAGACCTTGAGGATCTGCGCCGCCTGCTGCGGCTTAGCCTGGATGGACAGGATGACGCGGCCCTGTACCAAGGGCAGGCGGGGCGGGGCGATATGTCGGACGCCGCCGTGACGGCAGGCGACGATCTTCATCGCCTGGCCCGGGCCTGGGTGGCGGGCGCGGCGGTGGACTGGACCGGGTTATACGCGGCAAGGCCGGCATTGCGCATCCATCTTCCCACCTACCCCTTCATTACAGAACGCGAAAGACGCAGCATGCAGAACATTGCGCAGAACATTGTCGAACCTGATGCCGCGAAGGCCGACGTTGATGTCGTTGCCGAGTCCAGCCATGCCCTGCATGGGGTCGCGTGCTGGGTCCGCGAAGCGGCGCCGCAAGATGCCGGCGCGGCGGCGGGCAGGCTGGCGGTGGTGGCCAGGGAGGCCGACATGCCCGCCGGCATGGACCAGGCCTGGCACATCGACCCGGAACGCTATCCCGACGAGGCCGCGCTGGCCGACGCGCTGCGGCAGCGCCAGGATCTGGAGGAGTTGATCTGGCTGGTGCCGCTGGAGCCGCGCGGCGATTTATCCGCCATGCTCGCCGAGCAAGAACACGGCGTATTTTGGGGCGCGTCCTTGCTGCGGGCGCTGGCCCAGGCCGGCTATCACGAGCGCGAGCTGCGCTTGACCGTGGCGACCCGGCGCAGCGTGGCGATAGCCGACCAAGACCCGTTGACGGCCACCCACGGCGGCGTGCATGGCCTGGTGGGCACCGTGGTCAAAGAACATCCGCATTGGCAGGCGCGGCTGGCGGATCTGGAGGATCTGTCCGAATTGCCCGCCGCCCTTGCCCTGCTATTCGAGCGCAGCGGCCGCCTGTGGGCGCGCCGCGGCGGCGACTGGTTCCGTCCAGCCATGCATCCGCTGGAGGAGGGGCTGTCGAGCGCGGGAACGCCGGCGTATCGACGGGGCGGCGTGTATGTGATCGTCGGCGGCGCGGGCGCCATCGGACAGGATTTGAGCGACTACCTGCTGACCCATTACCAGGCGCAGTTGGTGTGGATAGGGCGCCAGGCGCCGGATGCGGTGAAGCCGGCTCTGGATCGGCTGGGGCAGAAGGGCCCGGCGCCGCTTTATCTTCAGGCTGACGCGACCGATCTGGCCCAATTGCGCGGAGCCTGCGACGAGATTCGCCGACGCTTTCCGGCGGTCCATGGCGTGGTGCACTCGGCGATGGCGCGCGAGAACCAGGCGCTGCACCGGCAGTCGATGGAAGATTTCCGGCGCGGCATGGCGGTGAAAGCTGCGATCGCGGTCAATCTGGCGCGGATCTATCAGGACGAGGCGCTGGATTTCCTGCTGTTCTTCTCCTCGATCAATATGAGCTACCTGGCCGCCAACAGCGCCGCTTACGCAGCCGGCGGCGGCTTCATCAGCGCCTTGGCCGACCAGTTGAACCAGCGCGGCCAAGCCTGCGCCAAGGTCGTGTACTGGGGACATTGGGAAACCGAGGCCTTGCGCGGCGATGTCCATGGCGTGCGCCGCCACCTGGCGCGCGCCGGCTTTGGGGTGGTCAAGCCGGAAGAGGGCATGAGGCTGCTGGAGGTCTTGCTGCGGCAGCCGTTCAAACATCTGGCCAGTTTCCGCCTGACTCACGATCAGGCGCTGGAGGCGCTGCATTTCAGCGGCCTCAGCCTTGGCCCCAAACAGCGGGAGCCGCTGCCTGGGTTCGACGCGCCGCCGCCGCATGAATTGGAGCAGGCGCAGCGCCTGATCGATGTTTCCTACGGCCGGCTGGCCGAGATCGGCTCCTTGCTGCGCGCCTTGCTGTGGCGCCAGATCGACGTTTTCCTCGGCGAGGCCGGATTCGGCGCTTCCAAGCGGCGCGGACGTTATGACCTGAGCAGTCTCGACAAGGCCTTGGGCGAAAGGCATTACCTGCTGCGTTGGCTTCGCGCCAGTCTGCGGATTCTCGAGGCGAATGAAGAAGTGACCCTGAGCGGGGAGAGCCTGATTCTGTCCAGCGCGCTGGAGGAGCGGGCGCAGACTTGCTGGCCTCGCTGGCAGACGGTCAAGGACGAGCTGGCGCAGGATCCTTTCCTGTCTTCGGTCAGCCGTTTCATCGATGTGGCGATCCAGGCGATTCCCGATGTGTTGGGCGGACGCAAGAAAGCCACCGAGGTCTTTTTCTCCAATAGTTCGATGGCGCTGGTCGAGTCCATCTACAAGGAAAATCCGGTCGTCCATTACTACGGCGCGGTGGTGGGCCGCCAGGTGGCGGAGCAGATCCGGGCCATCCTGGCCGAGCGGCCGGAGGCGCGCATCCGCTTGCTGGAGGTGGGCGCCGGCACCGGCAGCTGCAGCGAGCACGTGCTGGCCGCCATCAAGCCGTTTGCCGCGAATATCGAGGAGTATTGCTTCACCGATCTATCGCAGCTGTTCCTGCAGCGCGCCGAGCGGCGCTATCGCGGAGAACATCCTTACCTGACCACCAAGATCTTCAACGCCGAAAAAGATCCGCTGGACCAGGGGCTGAGCGCCGAATCCTTCGATGTGGTGATCGCCGCCAATGTGATCCACGCCACCCAGGACATCCGCGTCACGGCGCGCCATGTTCAGTCGCTGATGCGCGTGAACGGCAACTTCCTGCTGCTGGAACTGACGGAAAATTCGCTGTTTTCCCATCTGACTTTCGGTTTGCTGGAAGGCTGGTGGCGCTTCAGCGATCCGGAGCTTCGCATGCCCTTCGGTCCGGCCTTGTCCGCAGGGGCATGGCGCAGCGTGTTGTTCGACCAGGGCTTCTCCAGCGTGAGCTTTCCCTGCGACGCGCTGACCGGCAGCGATCTGCAAGTGGTGGCGGCGCGCGGCGCCGGCTTCAGCCTGAACCCGCAAGGTCCGCGGCGTTTCACGCTGCCGGCGGCTCCGTTGGAACCGCCCATGGCCGAACCCGTCAAGACGGCGCCGTCCGCCGGGGAGGCCGCGCCTGCCAAGCTGGATGGCGTGCGCGATGTCCTGGCGCGGATCCTCGCCGAGAACCTGGGCGGATTGCCTGGCGAGATAGAGGGCGACGAGTCGCTTGGCGATTACGGCCTGGACTCCATCATCGGCATCAAGCTGATCCAGCAGATCAACGCCAAACTGGGGCTTGAGCTGGTGGCCGGCGTCCTGTTCGAGTTCAACACCTTGAACCGCCTGGCGGCGCATATCGCGGGACTGAGCGGCGGCAAGGCAGGGATGGCGGTGGAGACTGCCGCTTCCGCCGCTCGAACCGTCATCGCGGCAACCGCGGAGCTGGCCGCGATGCCAGTTCCCGAGCCTGCTGTCGTTCAGGCGGCCTCCAGCCGCGAGGCCGCCGCGCCCTCGGGCGGACAGGACATCGCCATTGTCGGAATGAGCGCGCAATTCCCCGGCGCCAACTCGGTTGACGAGTTCTGGCGCAATATCGAGGCGGGCGTCGATTGCATTGTCGAAGTCGACGCCGAGCGTTGGGACTGGCGGCAGTATTACGGCAAAAGCGACGGCTCCCAGGCTCGCACCGAGTCCCGCTGGGGCGGCTTCATCGACAACGTTTACCATTTCGATCCCTTGTTTTTCGATCTGTCGCCCTATGAAGCCGCGCTGATGGATCCGCAGCAGCGCCTGCTGCTCAAGCATGCCTGGCTGGCGATCGAAGACGCCGGCATCGCGCACAAGCGCTTCTCCGAGGAGAGCACCGGGGTTTTCATGGCGGTGGGCGCGTCGGAATACGCGTTCACCTCGCAGCTGCCGGTGGGCAATCCGCTGGTGGCCTCGTCGATTTCATCGGCGATGGTGGCCAACCGCATCTCCCATCTGCTCAATCTGCGCGGACCCAGCGAGCACTACGACACCGGCTGCTCCTCCTCGCTGGTGGCGCTGCATCGGGCGATGCAGTCCATGGCGAACGGCGAATGCCGGCAGGCGCTGGTCGGCGGGGTGCAATTGGTGTTGTCGCCGCTGGGCGCGATCAATCTCGACGCCGCCGGCTTCCTCAGCCACGACGGCAAATCGCGCTCCTTCCAGGCTGGCTCTGACGGTTTCGTGCGCGCGGAAGGCGTCGGCGTGCTGGTCCTCAAGCCGCTGGACCAGGCGCGGGCCGACAATGACGAGATTTACGCGGTGCTCAAGGGCAGCGGGGTGGCCCACGGAGGCAAGGGTCTGTCGCTGACCGCCCCCAACGCCCACGGCATGAAAGAGGCGATGAGCCAGGCCTTGCAGAGGGCCGGGGTAGAGCCTGCGTCGCTGTCTTATATCGAAACCCATGGCATCGCCTCGCAGATCGGCGACAGCATAGAGATGCAGGCCTTGCACACCGTATTCGGCGGAAGCGGCGGCGATGACTGCGCGCTGAGCAGCCTCAAGCCGGTGATCGGCCATGCCGAAATCGCCTCCGGCATCGCCGCGGTGATCAAGACCGCATTGGCCCTGCGCCGGCGCCGGCGGCCTGGCGTGCCAGGCTTCGCCGACGCCAGCGAGCATCTGCCATCCCAGCTCGGGCGGCTGAGCATACAGGCGCTGGAGCGGGACTGGCCGGCGTCGAGCGCCGGCCATCCGAGGCGGGCGGGGGTCAACAGCTTCGGCTTCGGCGGGGTCAATGGCTTCGCGGTATTGGAGGAGTACGCGGCGGCGCCGGCCGCGCTGCCGCAAGACGCGGGCCAGCCGCAGTTGCTGCTGCTCAGCGCTCGCCAGGAGCCGGAGCTGCGCCGCAATGCGGCGGCGCTGCTGGCGTATCTGCAAGACCTGCCTGCGTTGAGTCTGCCGCAACTGGCGTCCAGCCTCTGGCGCAAGACCGCGCTGCCGGTACGGCTGGCGCTGGTGGCTGAAAACGCGGAGCAGGCCATTCTCCGGCTGCGATCCTTCATCGACAGCGAGCCTGGGCAGGCGGGCGCGGCGCAAGGCTGCCACTACGGCGATCAGAACCGGCGCTCGAACAGCATCGGGGACTTGCTCGGCAGCAGCGCGGGCGGCGCGCTGTTGCAGAGCCTGCGCGAGCAAGGCGATTATCCGAGGCTGGCCAGTCTGTGGGCCGATGGCGTCAATCTGGAGATGGACCCGCGCTTGGCCGGCTTGCCGCGCCTGCGTTTGCCTGCCCATGTGTTCGATGAGCGCGTCTGCAAACTGCCGGCTCTCGCCGAAGGCTTCCGACAATCCCTCCCGCCCTTGGCGGACGAGTTGGCCGAGGCGCCGCCGGCGCCAGCATCCATGCCTGGCGCGGATGCGGGGCCCGAGGCGCAGTTGCGTTCGATGCTGGCGTCCTTGCTGCAACTGGCGCCGGACGAAATCGATTTTCAGCAGCCGCTGGCTCGCTACGGCATCGACTCTCTGACGGCGGTGATGCTGCAGAACCGCATTGCAGCTCGCTATGGTGCGCGCATTTCCCTGGCGCAATTGCTGGGCTGCGGCAGCTTCGCCGAACTGGCCGGCCTGCTGCCAAGCCCGCTTCCCGCCAGCGAAACCGTTTCGCCCGGGTTGCCGGCGCCGGCGCGGCATCTGCCGAGCGTGGGCCAGCAAGGCTTGTGGATAGAGCAGCGCTTCAATCTGGATCTGAGCGGCTACAACATTCCCTACGCTTTCCGCGCCAGCGGCCGGGCGGAGCCGGAGCGGTTGTTTGCCGCGGCCCGCGCGAGCGTGGAGCGCCACCCCCTGTTGAGCGCGAATTTCCAGCTCGAAGATGAGCAATTGTGGCTATGCCGCGGGAAACAGGCGCAGCCGCGCTGCCGGGTCCATGCGCTGGACGATGGCGTCAGCCTGGATGAGCAACTGAACGCCGCGGCCCGGGAGCCATTCGATCTGGGCCGCGACCCGCTGCTGCGGGTGGACGTGTTTGTCCCGGCGGAGGAGCGGGATGGCACTGTTCTTTTGCTGACTTTCCATCACGCGGTGTTCGATGGCAGCTCGCTGCCGATTTTCCTGAGCACCTTCTTCGCCTGCTATGAAAATGGGGATGCCGGCGCCGAGACGTCTCCGCGAAGCGATTACAGCGAATTTGTCGACTGGCAGCGGCAATGGCTGGCCGGCGCGGAGGGCGAGCAGGCTCGCCGCTTCTGGCACGCGCGGCTGAGCCCGCGCGCGGCCCCTTTGCGCCTGCGTGGCCAGCAGGCGGCCCAGGGGGGCGCCCGCGAACATGGACTGCTCAAGCAGGCGGTGCCGGCGGACACCCTGGAAGGCTTGGCAAATCTTGCCGGGCGGTTCCAGATCAGCAGCTACAGCCTGATGCTGGCGGCCTTCGGCATGGCGCTCGGCCGGCATGGGAACCAGCGGCGAGTCAATATCGCCACGCCGTTCTTCGGCCGCCCGCAGGCGCGCTTCGAAGAGCTGGCAGGGTATTTCGTCAATCTGCTGGTGATGCCGGTGGAGACGCCGGAGGCTGGAGAAACCGCGGATTGGCTGCCGCGCCTGCAGACCCAGCTGCTGGAGGCGCTGGAGCAGGGGCATTACCCCTATCCGCTGCTGCAGCAGGAGCTGTCCCAGGGCGGCCGGCCCTTGTACGACGCGGTCTTCCTCTACCAGAACTGGGTGCGCGCCGCTCAGCGGCGGCTGGCGGACAGCGCTCGGCAGTGGCGGCCGCTGCCGGATATCCAGCAAAGAATGGATTTCGAGCTGGCATTCGAGGTGTATGAGGGGGAAGAGGGCAGCGTCTTGTGCTGCCATTTCGATCCGGCGGTTTATCCGGAACCGCTGATGCGGCAGCTGCAAAGCGATTACCTGGCGTTGCTGGCGCAATTGCCGGACATGGCGCGGACCGCGGATGCCGCGGCGAAAGGCGAAAGCGAAGCGCGCGTGGAGGAGCCCGCGGGACAGGAGAGCCTGATCGCCTTGTTCGAAAGGCAGGCGGCGCGCAGCCCGGAGCGGACCGCCTTGATCTGCGGCGAGCAGTCTCTGTCTTACGAGGCGCTCAACCAGCGCGCCAACCGGATCGCGCGGCAATTGTCGGCTCATGCCGCCGAAGGCGGCGTCGTCGGCCTGCTGCTGGAGCCGGGTTTTGATTTCGTCGCCTCGACGCTGGCGTGCTGGAAGCTGGGCATGGCCTATCTGGCGCTCGATGCCGGCCTGCCCGCGGAGCGCTTGGCCTATATGGCATCCGATAGCGCTTGCCGGGTCGTGCTCAGCCATCGCGCCGGCCTGGAGGCCATGCAAGCGGCGCGAGCAGCGCTGGCTGTGCCGCTGCTGGATCTGGATGTCTGCGCATCGGAGCTGGCCGCGCAAGACGGGGGCAATCTGGCGCCGGCGGCGTTTCAGGCCTTGAGCTATGTGATCTACACCTCCGGCTCCAGCGGCAGGCCCAAGGGTGTCCAGGGCAGCCAGCGCGGCACCCTCAACCGCCTGCGCTGGGGCTGGCGACAGTTCCCCTATGCGCCAGACGAGGTGTGCTGCCAGAAAACCTCATTGAATTTCGTCGACCACGTGGCCGAGCTGTTCGCGCCCTTGCTGCAAGGCGTGCCCAGCGTGATTCTGGCGGATAGCTTGTTCCGCGAGCGCGGCGCGTCGGCCTTTGCGCAGGCGTTGGTCCGCCACCGGATCAGCCGTTTGCTGGTGATTCCGTCTCTATTGCAGGCGCTGTTGCAAGAGCGCGCGGCGGCTGACGCGCTGGCGGGCCTGCGCTACTGCTTCAGCAGCGGCGAGAGCCTGCCGGCGGATGTGGCCAAGGCTTTCCGGCGCTGTTGCCCCGGCGGCGAGCTGGTGAATATTTATGGCTCCAGCGAAATGAGCGCCGACGCCAGCTTCAAGATCGTCGCGGCCGGCGAGGAGGAGGCCATCAATATCGGCCGACCGCTGGACAATGTGCGCATTGTCATCGCCGACGACCAGGACCGCGCTTGCGCGGCCGGCGTGACGGGTCAATTGCTGGTAGCGGGGGACGCGCTGGCGCTGGGCTACCTGGGGCAGAGCGAAGAGGAAGAGCGGCGCTTCGCCTGGCTGGACCCGGACGGCGAGGGGCCGCGCCGTTATTTCCGCAGCGGGGATCTGGGCCATCGGCTGGCCAATGGCGAGATCGCGCTGGCGGGCCGGCATGACCAGCAGCTCAAGATCAACGGCCAGCGCGTCGAGCCGGGAGAGATCGAAGCGGCGCTGCGCGGCCATGAACAGGTGGCGGAGGCGCTGGTTCGACTGGATGCGGATCAGCATGGGCTGGAAGCTTTCGTGACGGCGCGCGGCGAACTGGATGCCAGGACCTTGCGCGAACACCTGGGACGGAGCCTGCCCCAGGCTTTGCTGCCCCAGCGCTTCTATCAATTGGAGCGCTTGCCGCGGCTGGCCAGCGGCAAGTTGGATCGCCGCGGGGTGACGGCTGAAGCCGGGCGTTTGCTGCCGTTTGAGCGGGGCGTGGCGGATTCGGGACTGGCTGGCGAGCGCGAGCAGCGTCTGCTGAGCGAAGTGGAGCGGATCGCGCAGCTGCCGGCTGGAGCGGTTGGCCTGGATCAGGATTTCTTCCAGCTTGGCTTCGATTCCTTCCGTTTCGTCCGGCTGGCCGAGGCTTTGGGCGAGGCTTTTGCGGTCAAGGCGTCGCCGGCCGATTTCTACCGCCACGCCACGCCGCGGAAATGGCTGGACAGCCAGAGGCTGGCCGCCATGCCTTCCGCCGCGCCGACCGAGCGGTCCGCCGTGGACGAGCCTATCGCCGTGGTGGGGATGGCCGGGGTGTTTCCGGGCGCAGACGATCTGGACAGCTTCTGGCAGTTGTTGCGGGATGGCGCGGATTTGATCAGCGAAACTCCGGCGGAACGCTGGCGCTGGCAGGATTATGCCGGCCAGCCCGGTGGCGAGGCGCTGCGCTGGGGCGGCTTCATCAAGGACATCGACAAGTTCTCGCCTGGCTTCTTCGGCTTGTCGCCGCTGGAAGCCGAGTTCATGGATCCGCAGCATCGCGTGTTCCTCGAGTCCGCCTGGCATGCGCTGGAAGACGCGGGCTACCCTCCGCGCAGCCTGCCGGAGCGGGACGTGGGGGTGTTCGTCGGCGTCAGCTCGATGGATTACGCCGGCAAGCTGATGCTCAGCGCCGATGTCGACCCATTGGCCAACTTCGGCAACGGCCACAGCATGCTGGCCAACCGCGTCTCCTATCTATTGAACCTGACCGGGCCTAGCCTGGCCATCGACACCGCTTGCTCCAGCTCTCTGGTGGCCATCCATGAGGCGATCAAGGCCATTCGCAGCGGCGACTGCCGCTGGGCGCTGGCCGGCGGCGTCAATATCCTGCTTGAGCCTCGCATCACCCAGGCCATGGGCAAGGCGAGGATGCTCAGCCCCCAAGGACGATGCAAAACCTTCTCCGGCGACGCCGACGGCTATGTGCGCGGCGAAGGGGCCGGGGTGCTGGTGCTCAAGACGCTCAAGCAGGCGCTGGCTGACCGCGACCAGATTTATGGCGTGATCCGCGCCAGCGGCGTCAATCACGGTGGCCGCTCCAATTCCATGACGGCGCCCAATCCCCAGGCCCAGAGCGATTTGATCTGCCAAGTGTACCGGCGCGCCGGCATCCAGGCCGATCAGGTCAGCTATATCGAGACCCACGGCACCGGCACCCCGATCGGCGACCCCATCGAGGTCAACGCCCTCAAAGAGGCTTGGCAGCGCGTCGGCCAGACCCCCGGCGCCGGAATGCGCTGCGCGCTGGGCGCGGTGAAAAGCAATATCGGCCATTTGGAAGCCGCCGCCGGGATCGCCGGGGCGATCAAGACTCTGCTGTGCCTCAAGCACCGGACCCTGGTGAAGAACCTGCACGGCGATGCCGTCAACGAGCATATCGATCTGCGCGATTCGCCATTTTATCTGCTGCAGGACAGCGTTCCCTGGCCCAGCCAGGACGGCAAACCGCGCCTGGCCGGGCTCAGCTCGTTCGGCATCGGCGGCACCAATGCGCATCTGTTATTCGAGGAATTCTCCGAGGACTTCATCCATGCATGACCGTGATATCCAATTGATTCTGCTGTCCGCGCTTCAGCCCCGCTCGCTGGTTCTCGTGGCCCGGCAATTGCTCGAGCATCTGCAAAGCCGGCCGGAACTGGCGCTCGCCGATATCGCCTACACCCTGCAGGTGGGACGAGAGGCCATGCCGCATCGGCTGGCTTTGCTGGCCGCCAGCCGGGAACAATTGCTGGAGGCGCTGCAGGCCTATGCGGATAACCCGGAGGCGCTGCCGCCGCAAGGGTTCAGAGGGGCATCCCAGGCTGTCGAGGCATGGGACTTGGAGCGCGCGCGGAGCGCGACGCCGCAAGAACTGGCGAGAGCCTGGGCCGACGGCGCGGTCTTGCTTTGGCGCGAGCTGGCCGCCTGCCGCCCGGGGCGGCGCATCAGCCTGCCTGGCTATCCTTTCGAGCGCGAGCGTCATTGGGCAGAGGACGCCGCTCCGGCCGCGCCGCCGTCGCCCAGTTTCCGACTGGCATTGAGCGGGGATGAATTCTTCCTGCGTGACCATCAGCTCGGCGGCCGGCCAATCCTGCCCGGCATGATGTATCCGGAGCTGATGAGCCGCGCCTTGCGCGCGGCCGGGCACGCGGCGACGCCGTTTCAACTGGAGGGCTTGGCCTGGCTGCGGCCGCTATGGGGCGATGGGGGGGCGCTTGAGCTGGAGGTCAGCCTGCAAACTCAGGATTCGCGGCAGGGTTTGCTGGAGGTGAGCGCGCTGGATCCGGCCGGCCAGCGGCAGGCGCATTGCCAAGCCCGCCTGGGCGCGCCCGAAGGCCAGGCGGAGCGCCTGGATGTGGCCGCGCTGCAGCGCAGAGCCAGCCGAGAGCTGGCGGGCGATGATTGCTATCCGGCATTGGCTGAGATGGGACTGGCTTACGGCCTGGGCCATCAATGCATGCGGCGGCTGTGGATAGGCGACTTCGGCGTGCTGGTGAAGTTGGATGCGCCGGCGGATACAAGGCCGGGTCCCGCCGATTTCCTGATCCATCCGGGGCTGTTCGACTCCGCCTTGCAGGCGGCGCTGGGCTTTCATCTGGAGCATGAGGGAGAAGGGCAGGCGGCGCTGCCGTTCGCGCTGGAGCGCTTCACCTTGCTGAGCGCGCCGCCGACATCGCTGTGGGGCTGGCTGCGGGCTCAAGCGCCCGGCGCCATGAGCCTGGACATCGATTTGTTCGATGAGCAGGGAAACGCGGTGGCCTTGCTGCGGGGCCTGGCCTCGCGCCCGGCCAGTCGCCCGGCGTCTGTCGCGCGTTCGGCCGCGGCGCTGCCGGCCGACCACGGCCGGGAGGAGCCGGACGATGTCCGCCAGGCCGCGCTGGCCTATATGCGGGGCCTGTTCGCCGCCACGCTGAGGCTGGACGCGTCGGAGATAGACGACGCGGCGCAGCTGGAACAGTACGGCATCGACTCCATCATCATCATCCGCCTCACCGATGAGCTGGAGAAGGTGTTCGGCCCGCTGTCCAAAACCCTGTTCTTCGAATATCAGACGCTGGGCGAAATCACCGACTACTTCCTGGCGCAGCATGGCCAGACCTTGCGGCCGCTGATCCAGGCGCTGCCGCAGGATGCGCCGGCGGCAGCGCCGGAGGACACACTTCACCCGGTTCCTGCCCCGCCGCATGCCGACGATGACGACGAGATCGCCATCATCGGATTGGCCGGCCGTTACCCGGGCGCGCGCAATATGCGGGAGTTCTGGCAGTGTCTGGCCGACGGGCGGGACATGATCAGCGAAATCCCCGCCGAGCGCTGGGACCACAGCCGCTTCTTCGACCCGGCGAAGAACACCATAGGCAAGACCTACTGCAAACATGGCGGCTTCATCGACGATGTCGACAAATTCGACCCGCTATTCTTTGGCATTTCTCCGCGGGAAGCCATCGGCATGGAGCCGCAGGAGCGGCTGTTTCTGGAGTGCGCCTACGAGACTCTGCAGGATGCGGGCTACACCCGCGCCGCGCTGCCGGCGGCGCCGGGCGGCGGAAAAGGCCGCGACGTCGGGGTATTCGTCGGCGTGATGTACCAGGAGTACCAGCTGTTCGGCGCCCAGTCCACCGAGCGCGGCTACCCCTTCGCGGTGCCCGGCCATCCGGCGTCCATCGCCAATCGCGTGTCCTATGTCTTCAATCTGCAGGGGCCCAGCATCGCCCTGGACACCATGTGCTCGTCGTCGTTGACCACTTTGCACCTGGCCTGCCGCAGCATCCGCTCAGGCGAGTGCTCGATGGCGCTGGCCGGCGGGGTCAATGTCTCCATCCATCCCAATAAATACCTGATGCTGGGCCAGGGCGGCTTCGCCTCGGCCAAGGGGCGCTGCGAGAGCTTCGGCGAAGGCGGCGAGGGCTATGTGCCGGGCGAGGGCGTGGGCGCGGCCTTGCTCAAGCGCAAGTCCCAGGCCATCGCGGACGGCGACCACATCTACGGCGTCATCAAGGCCTCGGCGCTGAATCACGGCGGCAAGACCAACGGCTATACCGTGCCGAATCCGCTGGCGCAGGCCGAAGTGATCGCCGCCGCGCTGGAGCAGGCCGGCGCGCCGGCCCGGGCGGTGAGCTATATCGAGGCTCACGGCACCGGCACGTCGCTGGGCGATCCGATCGAGATCGCAGGGCTGTCCCGCGCCTTCGCCCGGCATACGCAGGATGCCCAGTTCTGCGCCATCGGCTCGGTCAAATCCAATATCGGCCACTGTGAAAGCGCAGCCGGCATCGCCGGAGTCAGCAAGGTGCTGCTGCAGCTCAAGCATGGGCAGCTGGCGCCCTCGCTGCATTCGGAAAAGCTCAATCCCAATATCGATTTCGACGCCGGTCCGTTCTACGTGCAGCGCCGCCTCGCCCCTTGGCCGAGCGCCCTGGACGGCGCCGGGCGCGAACGGCGGCGCTTGGCGGGCATTTCCTCGTTCGGCGCGGGCGGGGCCAACGCCCATCTTTTGATCGAAGAATATGTCCCTGCCGCCGATGCGCCAGCCGCCTCGCGTTTCGGGCCGGCGGCCATCGTGTTGTCGGCGAAAACCGCCGACGCTTTGCGGCAGTCGGCGCAACGGCTGGCGGAGGCGCTGGAGGATCCGGCGCTGGGCGAGGGCGACCTGGCGCGAATCGCTTTCACCCTGCAATTGGGCCGGGAGGCGATGAGCGAGCGGCTAGCCCTGGCGGCGGGCTCGCTTAGCGAGTTGCGGACGCGCTTGGCGGCGTACCTCGCCGGAGACCTGGCCGGTTCCGGGGCATTGGAAGGCTCTGCGCGGGGCGGGGAGGCGCGCGCGACGGTGGATCCCCGGGACGTGGATGCGGCGATCCGGGCCTGGGTCGCGGGCCAGCAAGTGGATTGGCTGGCTGCGCACCCATCGCCGCATCCGCGCAAGATCAGCCTGCCGACCTACCCCTTTGCCCGGGAGCGCTATTGGGTAGAGGACGAAGCGGCGGCGGCGATGGCGGCGCGGGGCGGGCCGGCGCCGTTGTCGCCGACGGCGCTGCACCCGCTGGTGCATAGCAATACGTCGCGTATCGGCCTGCAGCGTTTCAGCAGCCGTTTTGACGGCAAGGAGTTCTTCTTCGCGGATCATCGGATAAACGGCGAAAAATTGCTGCCGGCCGCGGTTTCCATCGAAATGTTCGTCGCGGCGGCCGGGCTGAGCCGCCGGGGCGACGCGCCGGCCGCGTTGCGGCTGAGCCGCCTGGCCTGGTTGCAGCCCATTGTCCATGCCGGCGCCGAGCGGCGCGTGGACATCGAGATACTGGCCGGGGACGACGGCGTTTTGCAATTGCGCTGCGTGGATTCCGACGCGGCGGAGCGGGTGTTCAGCCAGGCGCGGGCCAGTGATTGCGAGCGCCGGGAGCGACGTTTGGAGCTGGAGCCGCTGATGGCCGGCAGCAGCCGCCATCTGGATGGCGCGCAGTTGTACCAGCGCTACCGGCAGGCCGGCTACGAGTACGGGCCATCGTTCCAGAGCATCGCGGCGCTTTGGTGCCATGAGGACTACGCGGTGGCCAAGCTGCAGCTTCCGGCTGCCGGCAGCGCTACCCAGTTCGCGCCGTTCAGCCTGCCGCCGGCGTTGCTGGATGGCGCGCTGCAAGCCTGCGCCGGACTGCTTCGGAGCGATGTCGACAACGGGCTGGCCGCCGCGCTGCCGTTCGCCATCGATCGCCTGGAGGTGTACGAACGCTGCGAACAGACCATGTGGGCTGTCGCGCGCCGCCAGCCGGCGTCGAGCGAGGCCGTCGCCCAGTTCGACATCGACCTGTGCGACAGCCAGGGCCAGGTCTGCGTGGCCATTGAAGGGTTCAGCTCCCTGAGGCCCAAGTCCACGCCGCCGGCGCCGCGCGGGCAAGCCGACATCAAGGGGGAGCAAAAGATCTACCTGACGCCGCAATGGACTCCGGCCCCGGCCGAACCGATGCTCATGGCCGCTGACTCGGGACCGGTGTTGGTGCTGGGCTGCGACGCGGATGAAGTGGAACGGATGGCCGCCGGGCATCCGCAGGCGAGCGCGCTGCGGATCGACGCCGACAGCAGCGTCGCGCAACTGGCTGGGCTGCTAGGCGAGCGCGAGTTCCGGAAGCTGGTCTGGCTGGCACCTGGCGAGCCGCTGTCTGTTTTCGACCAGGCGGCCGTGCTGCGCGCGCAGGAAGCCGGGACCATGTTGTTGTTCAAGCTGATCAAGGCCTTGCAGCAACTGCCGCAGACCGCCGCCGCGCTGGAACTGACCGTGGTGCAGTTCGAGAGCTGCGATTTCGCCGGGCAGGCGGCCGGCTTCGCCCAGGCCGGGGCGCATGGCCTGGCGGGCGCTTTGGCCAAGGAGGCCCCGCGCTGGCGCGTCCGCAGCGTGGATATCGAGCGCGGCGGGGCCGCGAGCCTGGACGATATCCTGCGGCAGCCGATCGATGCCCTCGGCCTGCAACGGGTCCATCGCGCCGGGCGCTGGCATGTCAAGCAGTGGCTCAAGACCGAGTTCGAGGCACCGGGGCCGGATGACTATCTGCGGCGAGACGGGACTTACGTCGTGATCGGCGGCGCTGGCGGCCTGGGCGGCGCCTGGAGCGAACACGCCATCCGCCAGCACAACGCCCAGGTGGTGTGGCTGGGACGACGGCCATTGGACGCGAAAATCCAGCGGCAGATCGACGCCGCCGCCGAATGGGGGCGCGCGCCGGTCTACTATCAGGCCGACGCTTGCGATCTGGAGTCCTTGCAAGGCTGCTTGCGCCAAGTGCGCGAGCGCTTCGGCGACGTGGACGGCGTGATTCATTCCGCCTTGTCGCTGGACGACAGCACGCTGGCCAATATGGATGAGGCCGGCATGCGCGAGGTTTACTTCGCCAAGCTGCGCAGCAGCCTGAACCTGGGCATCGCCCTGCGCGAAGCTCCGCCAGGCTTTCTGCTGTTCTTCTCCTCGTCCGTGGTCCTCACCCCGCCGGCCGGGCAGGCCAACTATAGCGCCGGCTGCCTGTTCCAGAATGCGTTGGCCAGACAGCTGGCGCGGGAGCTGCCCAGCCGGGTGAAAGTCATGGACTGGGGTTATTGGGGCAATACCGGCGTGGCGGCTTCCCCGCGCTACCGGGAAATGATGGCGCGCAACGGCATCGCCTCCATCGAGCCCGAGGACGGAATGGAGGCCCTGAGGCGCTTGTTTGGCCATGACCTGGCCGAGCTGGCCCTGCTCAAGATCAACGAGCGGGCTAGCAACCCGCCCCAGCTGATTCCTTCGGATGAACAGGTCACGGTTCAAGCCGGCAATGTCATGATGCGCCATGCCTTGCGGCAGGCTGCGGCGAGCGTCGTTTCCGTCGCCGGGCCACAGCCTACTGTCGCCGTCGCCGTCGCCGCGGCGCCGGCGGCCGAGCTTGCGGACGACGACCGCCTGCAGGACGCGGGCTTGCTCTATTTCAAGCGCGTGATCGCCGAAGAGCTGCGGATACCGATCGAGCGCCTGGATGTCGATGCGCCGCTGGATGGTTACGGCATCGATTCGATCTACTCGGTGCGGCTGGTCGCCACGTTGAGCCAATCTTTCTCCGATGTCAGCAATACCTTGTTCTTCGAGGTGCAGAATATCCGCGGCCTGGTCAGGCATTTCATGCAGAACCATCGCGCCGAGCTGTCGGCTTTGCTGGGCCTGGCGGCGCCGCAGCCTGTCCTGCCGTCGAGCCCGCCGCCGCTCGCGGTTGAGCCTCCGCCTCTGCCGCCCGCACCGACGCGCGGCGGCGGTTGCGACATCGCCGTCATCGGCCTCAGCGGCCGCTACGCCCAGGCGGACGATCTGGACGAGTTCTGGCAGAACTTGCTGAATGGGCGCAACTGCATCGGCGAGATTCCGCGCGAGCGTTGGGACTGGCGGCAGCATTTCGATCCGCGCCGCGGCACCTGGGGCAAGCATTACAGCAAATGGGGCGGCTTCATCCGGGATATCGCCGCCTTCGATCCGCTGTTCTTCCAGATCTCGCCGACCGAGGCCGAGCGCATGGATCCCCAGGCGAGGCTGTTCCTCGAGCAGGCCCATGCCTGCATCGAGGACGCGGGCTATACCCCGGCGGCCTTGTCCGGCGGACATCGGGTTGGGGTATTCGTCGGCGCGATGAACGCCGATTACGTCAACGGCGCCAGCTACTGGTCCATAGCCAACCGGGTGTCCTATCTGTTCGATTTCAAGGGCCCCAGCCTGGCGGTGGACACGGCGTGCTCCTCGTCCTTGAGCGCGATTCACCTCGCCATCGACAGCCTGCTCAGCGGCTCCTGCGACAGCGCCATCGCCGGCGGGGTGAACCTGATCATGAATCCCGCGCACTATATGAGCCTGTCGCTGATGGGCATGCTCTCCGACAGCGATCAATGCCGCGCTTTCGGCGCGGATGCCGACGGCTTCGTCGACGGCGAGGGCGTGGGCGCGGTGCTGCTGAAGCCTCTGGCGGCGGCGGTGGCCGACGGCGACCATATCTACGGGGTCATCAAAGGCAGCGCCTTGAACGCCGGCGGCCGCACCAGCGGCTTCACCGTGCCCAACCCGGCGGCCCAGGCCGAGGTGGTCGGCGAGGCGTTGCGCCGCTCCGGCGTCGCGCCGCGCCATATCGGCTACATCGAGGCGCACGGCACCGGCACCCCGCTGGGCGACCCGATAGAGATCAAGGGCTTGACCGAAGCGTTCGGCGGCGCGGCAGGCGAGCGCCAGTACTGCGCGATCGGTTCGGTGAAAAGCAATATCGGCCATTGCGAGAGCGCGGCCGGCATCGCCGGCGTGACCAAGGTCCTGCTGCAATTCCAGCATGCTACCTTGCTGCCCTCCCTGCACTGCGAGCGCAGCAATCCGCGCATCGA
Source organism: Chromobacterium sp. INPA-IVC (assembly GCF_059047085.1). Taxonomy (NCBI): domain Bacteria; kingdom Pseudomonadati; phylum Pseudomonadota; class Betaproteobacteria; order Neisseriales; family Chromobacteriaceae; genus Chromobacterium; species Chromobacterium sp. INPA-IVC. Next base: position 325,387 of record NZ_JBTNLS010000001.1, read on the forward strand.
CTTCGCCCGCACGCCGTTCCGCTTGCAGCGCCAGGCCGAGCCTTGGGCGCAGGGCTTCGACCAGGCGGATGGGCGGATGTCGCCCGTGCCCCGCAGCGCCGGCGTTTCCTCCTTTGGCGCCGGGGGAGCCAATGCCCACCTGATCCTGCAGGAATACCAGGCTCCGGAATTGTCCAGGCCGGCCGAGCCGGGAACGGCGTTGATCCTGCTGTCGGCGCAATCGGCGGGGCAGTTGCGTCAGCGCGCTGAAAGACTGCTGGCGCGCCTGCAGGCCGACGGCGGCCGTCTCGACCTGCGGGACATCGCCTACACCCTGCAAGTGGGACGGGAAGCCATGGAGCACCGGCTGGCATTCTGCGCCGCCAGCCTGTCCCAATTGCGGGACATCCTGCAGGCCTTTGTCGATGGACGGGCGGATGCGGCGGGCGGCTGCCATCAGGGCGTGGTGGACGAACATCGCGGAGCGATCAGCCTGTTGCAGGATGATGAAGACCTGAGGAGCGCGGTCGAGCTTTGGTTCTCCAAGGGCAAATTCAACAAATTGTTGGCGCTGTGGGTCAAGGGCCTGCAGGTGGACTGGCAGCGTTTGCAGGGTTCCGGCGGCGCGCGCCGCGTCAGCCTGCCGGGTTATCCGTTCGCCCGCGAGTTTTTCTGGCTGGACCTGGGCGGGCGGACTTCCGCCGGGCCGGGCGCGTTGATCCCGGCTCCGTTTACGGCGCCGGCGCTGCATCCGCTGCTGCAGGAAAACCATAGCCGTCTGGACCGGGTGCGCTATAGCGGGCATTTCGACGGCGGCGAAGCCATTCTGCGCGACCACCTGGTGAGCAGCCGCGCCTTGCTGCCGGCCGCGGCCCAGGTGGAGATGCTGCGCTGCGCGGCCGTCGCCGCCATGGGGCGCGGCGCGAACGGGAGCGAAGCGGTGCGCTTGCGGGACCTGGCCTGGGTCGCGCCGATAGACGGCGCGCAGCCGCTGGCGCTGACGTTGTACCTGGAACGAGGCGTCGACGAGCAGCTGCAACTGCGGCTGGCGCAGGGGGAGGTGGTGCATTGCCAGTGCAGCGCGGAATTCCCCCGGAGGGCGGAGGGCGCCGCGCTGGATCTGGACGCGCTGCGCGCCGGTTATGAGCAAACGGCGTTCAGCCCCGGCGAGTTCTATCGCCGCCTGGCCGGGCATGGCCTGGAGTACGGGCCCTCGCTGCGCACGCTGAACTGGGCCGGCCGCCGCGAGGACAGCGTTCTGGTGTCCCTGCGGGCCGACCCGCAGGCCTATGCCGATTCCCGCTATATGATCGATCCCGGCTTGCTGGACGGCGTGCTGCAGGCGCTGGCGCTGTTCGACGCAGAGGCGGACGCGCCGACGCTGGCCCTGCCGTTCGCGGTGCAGAGCATAGACATTTTCGCTCCGTGCCGGGGCACGGTGTGGGCGCAATTGCGGCGGCAATCCGCGTTCAACGCGCTGGGGCTGAAGACGGATGTCGACGTCTATGACGCGGAGGGCCGGCTCTGCCTGTCGCTGCGGGGCCTGGTGACCCGAGGCCTGGTCGCCAAGGCGGCGCCGACGGATGAGGACGACGCGCTCATCGTCCTGAGCCCTCGCTGGGTGCCTGCCAATCTATGAAAAACAAGGAAGCCACAATGCAGCACGCCACACATCAGATTTATGTTTGCCATGGAGCGGGGGTGCCATTCGCCGCGCTCGCCGCATGTTTCAGCGAGGCCGACTGCCATGATTTCAGCGCGGCGGGCGAGGAGGATGCCGCGGCGAATTTCGAACGCCTGTCGCTAGCCCTGCTGGAGCAGACTCAGCAAGCTCTGCGCGGCGTTCCGGCGCCGGCGCTTTTGCTGCAGGTCGTAGTCAGCGAGCGGCAGTTCACCCTGCGCTCCGGCATCGCCGGCCTGTTCCGCTCCATCGCCCGCGAACATCCGTCGTTCCGCGGCCAGGTGATCGCCGTCAACGAGGAGGAAAGCGCGGCCTCGCTGACGGAAAAGTTGAGAGGAAACGCCGCCGCCGCCGACCGGCATGTCGAGCTGCTGTATCGAGGCGAGCAGCGTCTGGCGCTGGACTGGCGGGAGCGCGTCCTGAAGGCCGATAGCCCGGCGCCGTGGCGGGCGGGGGAAGTCTATCTGATCAGCGGCGGGCTGGGCGGGCTGGCGCGGCTGATGCTGGAGGATATCCGGGCTGGCGGATTGAATAACCGGGTGATCCTCGTCGGGCGCTCCAGCATGGACGATGAAATTCGCCAGCAGCTTGAAGACTGGGCGCGCGGCGGCGCGCTGGTCAGCTATCGCCGAGCCGATATCGCCGACGCGGCCCAAGTGGAGGGCTTGATCTCATGGATCATCGATCAGTGCGGACGGCTGGATGGGGTCATCCACTGCGCCGGACTGATTCGCGACAACCTGTTGTTGAACAAGCGCGCCGCCGAGTTCGAGCAAGTGCTGCAGCCCAAGGTGCGCGGAGCCTTGAATCTGGATCAGGCCACCCGCCATCTGCCGCTTCGCTTCTTCGCCTTGTTCTCATCCTTGTCCAGCGTTTTGGGCAATGCCGGCCAGGCCGACTACGCCACCGGCAATGGCTTCATGGATGGCTATGCGCGGCAGCGGGCCGAGCGCGTGCGCGCGGGAGAGGGCAGCGGGCGCAGCGTGTCCATCAATTGGCCGTATTGGCGGGACGGCGGCATGCGCATGGATCCGCGGCAGGTGGAGCGGATGTGGCGGGACAGCGGCCTGCGGGCCTTGCCGACCGAGGCTGGCATGCAGGCCTTCTACCGGGCGTTGGCGTTGGACGAGGAGCAGCTTCTGGTGGTGGGCGGCGATGGCCGGCGCATCCGCCAGATGGCTGCCGAGCTGGGCGGCGGCGCCGAGGCGTCGCCTGTGCCTGCGCCTGCGCAGAAACCGCGCTTGCCGGCGGCGGATGCCGGCGCTTCCGCATCCTCCATGCTGAAGCGCCTGACCCAGCTGGTGGCGGCCGAGCTGGGCTTGGCCGAGCAGCGGATCAAGCGCGACGCGACGTTGAGCAAGTACGGCATCGATTCGGTGATGATGATGAAGGTCATCGCCAAGCTGGAGGAGGATTTCGGCTCCTTGCCCAAGACGCTGTTTTTCGAATACCAGACGCTGGACGAACTGACTGCCTATTTCGTCAACGAGCACGCATCCGGTTTGGCCCGGCTGGAAGGCGAAGGCAAGGCCGAAGCGACCCCGGAGCCTGTGTCGGAGCCTGAGCCGCGGATCGCATGCTTGCCGCCGGCAGAGCCGCAAGGGCCGCCCGAGGCCATGCCGTCCCAGCCGGTCGCGGAGCAAGAGCCTCTGATCGCCATCGTGGCCATGGCCGGCCGCTATCCGGGCGCCGACTCGGTGGAGGCGTTCTGGCAACGCCTGGCCGAAGGCTATGACGGCATTGGCGGCATCCCCGAGCAGCGCTGGGACGCCGACGCGTTCTACGAGCGGCAACCCGCCTTGGGGAAAAGCCCATGCCGATGGGGCGGCTTTCTCGAGGACGTGGCCGCTTTCGATCCGGGTTTCTTCAAGCTCACGCCGAAGGAGGCCTCCATCATCGCGCCGGAGGCGCGGCTATTGCTGCAGACGGTGCAGCATCTGTTCGACAGCGCGGGGCTGACGAGGCAAGGCATTGCTGAGCGCTACCAATCCCGGCTGGGGGTGTTCGTCGGCGCCATGTATCAGCAATACGGCGCATTCGAGAGCGATGTGCTCAGCGAGTCGCTGGTGTCGATCTCCTCTTACAGCTCAATCGCCAACCGCATTTCCCATTTTTTCGATCTGAGCGGCCCCAGCCTGGCGTTGGACACCATGTGTTCGTCCTCGCTGGTCGCCTTGCATTACGCCTGGGAGAGCCTGCTGCGCGGAGAGTGCGCGGGCGCGGTGGTGGCGGGGGTGAATCTGTCGCTTCACCCGAAGAAATATATCGGTTTGAGCGCCGGCAATATGCTGGCTGACTCAGCGGATAGCCGCAGTTTCAGCCAGGGCAGCGGTTATCTCCCAAGCGAGGCGGCCGGGGCGGTGTTGCTGCGGCCGCTGGCCGACGCGCTGCGCGATAAGGACCACATCCTCGGCGTCATCCGTTCCAGCCATGTCAGCCACAGCGGCGGAGCCGGACCGTACGCCGCGCCCAACATCAAGGCGCAGGCGGCTTTGATTCAGGAAAATCTGGACAAGGCGGGAATCGCCGCCAACAGCATCAGCTATATCGAGGCCGCGGCCAATGGCGCGGCGATCAGCGATGCGGTGGAAATGCGGGCCTTGGGCAAGGTGTTCGCCGAGGCGGGAGTGGCCTGCGCCATCGGCAGCGTCAAATCCAATATCGGACATGCGGAAGCCGCGTCCGGCATGTCGCAGCTGACCAAAGTGCTGCTGCAGCTCAAGCACCGCAAATGGGCGCCGACTCCGGACATCTCCCGGATCAATCCCGATATCGATTGGCCGCAATTGCCGTTCGCCCTGCAAACGCAGCTGCGCGACTGGCCGCAGCCGGAACTGAGCGAAGCGGGGCGCATGCGGTCGCTGCCCCGGCGCGCGGCCATCGATTCCTTTGGCGCTGGCGGCACCTACGCCCACCTCATCATCGAGGAGTATCAGGAACCCGCGCGTTCAAGCGGCGGCGCGATTGACGGCGGAGAGCAACTGATCGCGCTGTCGGCCAATAGCGCGGCGTCGTTGCGGGCCTTGGCGGCAGCCCACGCGCAGGCGCCGGAAGGCATGGCTTCTCTGGCGGAATATGCCCGCGCCTTGCGCAGCCAGCGGGACCCGATGTCGCATCGTCTGGCGCTGGTGGCGGCGGATTTCGCGGACATGACGGCGCGGCTGCGGGTTTTCGCCGAACAGGGCGACGCTGCGGCGATCGGCGCGTTCGCCGGCTGCGGAGAGGCTCTTGAGGATGGCGATCCGCAACGGATCGACGAGGCCATGCGGCAAGGGCAGTGGGCGACGCTGGCGGAGTTGTGGGCGCGAGGCGTTGAGATGGATTGGCGGCGGCGGGATGGGGCGGAGCCGGCGCCTCCGCTGGTATTGCCCCTGTATCCTTTCGAGCGACAGCCATGCTGGCTGGCGCCGAGATCCGCGCCGCATGAGGGCGGCGCGCCGGAAACCGCTGCGGCGGATCGCGAGGAGCGGTCTGGACTGGAGAGCGTGATCGCCGCGCTCTGCGAAGCGACCGGCCTGCCCCCCGGCACCTGGGACCCGGAACGCTCGCTCGGGGACTACAACTTGGGTTCGGCCACCTTCATGCTGTTTTTCCAGCGTCTGAAGCAGCAAGCCGGCGCGCTGGCCCTGTCCGAGCTGCGGGAATGCCGGACGCTGAACGATGTGGCTCGCCTGCTGGCCGAGCGGACGGATGTGGCCGCGACGCCGAAGCCCTTGGCGGCGTCAAGCCGGCGTTACCCCGAACTGGTGGCGCTCAACCATGGCCGCAGCGGGCGTCCGGTATTCTGGATTCACGCCGGAATAGGCGGGGTGGAGGCTTACCAGGCTCTGGCCGAGCAGGTGGAGCGCCCGTTCTACGGCATCCAGGCCCGCGGCTACATGAGCGAACGCGAGCCGCTGCAGGGCTTGCAAGCCATGGCCGCCTACTATTGCCACCTGATTCTGGCGCAGCAGCCGCAAGGCCCTTATTCGCTTGGCGGCTATTCGCTTGGCGGCGCGCTGGCTTACGAAGTGACGCGCCAATTGCAGGAGTTGGGCGAGACGGTGGACAGCCTGGTGATGGTGGACAGCCTGGATGATCAGGCGATGAGCGGCGCCGCGGTTTCCACCAAGACGCTGTATCTGCAGAGCGCAAACATCGCCATCGGCGCATCCTTCGGCGGCGACATGGAGCAAGCCTTGGCGCAAATGATCCATCAAGACCAGATCGACAGCGAACTCAGCGACGAGGCTTTCCTGCAGGACCTGTCCGCCAGGGCCTGCCGCCTGAGCCAGGACGTTTCGGCTGAAGCGCTTGCCGAGCGGATCAGGCGCAATGCGGAGGTTCAGGGGGCGTATGACGGCGGGCAGTTCCAGATCCGGCCGCTGCCCCGGCCGGAAAGCGTGCGTTGCCTGTATCTGCATAACCGGGGCGGCAATTACTTTGGCCTGCTGCAGCCTTATCTGTTCGCGCGCGGCGAGCGCAGCGACCTGGGGCAGACCGACTATGCGCGCGGCTGGTTGAAGCAGATGCCGAATGCGGAGCTCATCGAAGTGGACGCCTTGTGCCACATGCTGATGCTCTCCGCGCAACCGTCGCTTGGCCAGATCATCGGCCACTGTCAACGCCTGTACGCCGACGCGGCGCCCCGAACGGGCAAGAAAAGCGCGCGTTCGCTGATGGAAGCTTGAACCGCCAATGGCGGCCGGACACTATCGAAAAGGAATGGTCTGACATGAAAGCGTATATTTTCCCGGGGCAAGGCTCCCAGAAGCAGGGCATGGGCGGCGAGCTGTTCGATGAGTTTGATTTCTACACGCGCAAGGCTGACGACATCCTCGGCTATTCCATCAAAACCTTGTGCCTGGAGGACCCGCAACGCCAACTGAACAATACGCTGTATACCCAGCCGGCGTTGTTTGTGGTCAATACCTTGTATTACCTCAAGGCGATCCAGGCGGACCCGACGCCGCCGGCCTACCTGGCCGGCCATAGCCTGGGGGAATACAACGCCTTGCTGGTCGGCGGCGCGTTCGGCTTTGAGGATGGCTTGCGCATTGTCCACCAGCGCGCCCGGCTGATGAGCGGCGCGGCGGGAGGCGGGATGGCTGCGGTGATCAACTGCCCCATCGAAAAATTGCGCGACAGCATCGCCGAAGCGGGTGTGTCGGAAATCGACATCGCCAATTACAACTCGGACGCCCAAACCGTGATTGCCGGTCCGCAGGCCGACCTGGCCCGCGCCTACCAGGCTTTCGACCGGCTGGGCATTGTCTATGTGCCGCTGAAAGTCAGCGCCGCCTTTCATTCCCGGGCCATGACGCCGCTGAAGACAGCCTTTTCCGACTTTTTGTCCGGATTTCGCTTCTCCCGGCTGAAAGTGCCGGTGCTGTCCAATATCGATGCCTCTCCTTACAGCGACGACAGCCTGGTGGAGCGCTTGTCGATGCAGCTATGCAGCTCGGTGCAATGGCGAGATTCGGTGCGATGGATGCGGGCCGCGGGGGTCTCGCGATTCGAGGAGGCCGGCCCCGGCGAAGTGCTGACCAAACTGGGGGAAAAGATCGCATGATCGATTTTGATCGCCTTCATCGGGAAAGCCGCGCGCCGGAAGCCTTGCCGGAGGCAGGCTCAGAGCCGTCCTTCTTGCAATGGTTTGGGCCGGATGCCATGGCCAACGCGTCGTTAAGCGGTCTGGAGCAGCTCATCGCCCAGAACCCGCAGGCCTTGTTCAGCCCCGAGACCGGTCCAGAAGCGCTGGAGTCTTTGTTCTCCTCGGCGAATTTGCCGGAATGGCCGATGTCGATGGACGAGCATGTCGGCCGTTTGCAAGCGCATTTGCTTGGCCATTCGATGCCAACCGCCGCGCCTGGCTTCATCGGCCATATGACTTCGGCTTTGCCCTCGTATCTGCCATCGCTGGCGAAGATCATGACGGCCCTGAACCAGAACCAGGTGAAGCTGGAGACCTCGCGCGCGTTTACGCCTATGGAGCGCCAGGTGCTCGGCATGCTGCATCAATTGATCTACGGCTTCGACGATGCGTTCTACCCGCCGGTGCTGCACAGCGGCGAGCACGCGCTGGGCGCCTTTTGCTCCGGCGGCACCACCGCCAACATCGCTGGACTCTGGGCGGGCCGCAACAATCTGCTGGCTGCCGACGGCGATTTCGCCGGCGTCGCTCGGGCGGGCCTGGCTGCGGGCCTGCTGCATTACGGCTATGCCGGCCTGGCGATCCTGGTGTCCGAGCGCGGCCATTATTCTCTGCGCAAAGCCGCCGATGCGCTGGGGATCGGCCAGGACAACCTGATCGCCGTGCCCACCGACAGCGAGGACCGCATCCGCCTCGACGCCCTGCAGGCCAGCCTGGAGCGGCTGCGGGCGCGCAAGATCAAACCGCTGGCCATTGTCGGCATTGCGGGGACGACTGAAACCGGGGCCGTCGACGACCTGGACGCGCTGGCGGACATCGCGGAACAGGAGCGCTGCCATTACCACATCGATGCCGCCTGGGGAGGCGCCAGCCTGATGTCGACCCGGCTGCGCCCGATCTTCAAAGGCATCGAGCGGGCGGATTCGGTAGTGATCGATGCCCACAAGCAGCTTTACGCGCCGATGGGCGCGGGCTTGGTGTTCTTCAAACGCCCCACGCTGGTCTCAGCCATCAGTCAGCATGCCAACTACATCGTGCGCAAAGGCTCCAAGGACCTGGGGCGGCACACTCTGGAAGGCTCGCGCAGCGCGATGGCGATGCTGTTGCATGCCAATTTGCACATTCTGGGACGCCGGGGGTATGAGCAGCTGATTGACCGCAGCGTCGACCTGGCGAAATTTTTTGCCGGAGCGATCCGCCGGCAAGAAGATTTCGAATTGATCAGCGAGCCGCAACTGTGCCTGTTGACCTACCGTTACGTGCCTGCGGCCGCGCGGCGGGCGCTGGAACAGGCGGACGGAGTGAGGCGGGAATGCTTGCAGCAGGCGCTGGACGCGTTGACTGACGATATCCAGGAGAGGCAGCGGGCCGCCGGACGCTCCTTCGTTTCGCGCACGCGGCTGGCATCGACGCGCTGGAGCCCAGACCAGGTCAGCGTGTTCAGGGTTGTGCTGGCCAATCCGCTTACCAATGAGGACATCCTGCTGGCAGTGCTCAAGGAGCAGCGAGAGCTGGCCCTGAGTAGCTCGCGGCTGGCTCCGTTGCTGGCTTTGGCGCGATCATGACCTTGTCCCGGCTCGCTCTGCTTCCGGGGCAGGTGCATGTGTGGATGGCGGCCTGCGATCAGGATGAGCCGCGGTTGTCGCAGCGCTATCGCGCGGAGATCCTCAGCGCGCGCGAGCGGGAGGAAGAGGGGAGGTTTTACTTCGCGCGCGACCGCCAGCAGTATTTGGTGACGCGAGCGTTGGCGCGCTGCGTGCTGTCGCGCTACAGCGGCCTTGCCCCGGCCGACTGGCGCTTTGGCGCCACCCCGCATGGTCGGCCAACCATTGCCGATCCGGAAAAGGATGACGAGGGCCTGAGCTTCAATATCTCCCATAGCGGCTCCCTGGTGCTGATCGCCGTGGCGCGCGATGTTCGTCTGGGGGTGGATACGGAGTCAGAGGCGCGCGGCGAGGACATGGTGGAGATTGGCCGATCCAGCTTTCATGCGAGGGAAATCGCGCAACTCGACGCGCTGCCGCCCTCCCGGCGGCGTCAAGGCTACTTGGCGTGCTGGACCTTGAAGGAGGCCTATGTCAAAGCCATGGGGCTGGGCTTGAGCATGGCGCTGGACAGCTTCGCATTTCGCATGAAGGGAGACCGGCGCATCGAAATGCATGATGCGGCGTCGGGAGAGGCGGCGACAGGCTGGCATTTCACCCTGTTCCAACCTTGCGACGGCCAGCTTGCCGCCATCTGTTGCCAGCGCCACGAAGGCCGGCCGCCGCAGCTGTTCTTCAGGCGCATGCGCCCCCTGGTTTTCGAACAGGCTTGCGAGGCGGCCGTGTTGGCCCGCTCAGATTGAGCTGTTTGACGAATATGGATTTTTAATCACGAGCCGCTGTTATATGAGTCAACGCAAAACCGTTTTCATGTACCCGGGACAAGGTTCCCAATACTTTCACATGTGCAAGAACCTCTATGCGCATGATCAGGTGTTCCGCGACAGCCTCAAACGCCTGGACCGCTGGGTGGAGGCGGAAATCGGCAGCTCCGTCATCGCCTATGTATTCAATGAGCGGGCCAGCGCGCTGCAGCCGTTCGATGCCACGTTGCACTCCAATCAGGCTATTTTCTGTTTCGAATACGCCATGACTCAATCCTTGCTGGCGCGAGGCGTGTATCCGGATTATTTGCTGGGCGCCAGCCTGGGCGAACTGGTGAGCGCGGCGGTCAGCGGCGCGATCAGTCCTCAGGAAGGCATCGCCGTGCTGGCGGCCTGCGCGCGGGCGCTTGCCCAAAGCTGCGAGCGGGGCGCGATGCTGTCGGTATTCGAGTCGCCCAGCCTATATCGCCAGGATCCGGTGTTGCACCGCAACTGCGAACTGGCCTCGGTGGCATTCGATAAACATTTCGTCGTTGCCGGGCATGCGCGGCAAATTCAGCTGGCGGAGGAGCATCTGCGCGCCGGCCAGCATATCGTCAGCCGCCTGCCGGTGGAATACGGTTTTCATTCCTCAGCCATCGATCCGGCGCGCCCGGCCATTCGCCGGCTTTACGATCCGGGCGGAATGGGGTGCCCGGTGGTGCCGGTGATTTCCTGTCAGAAAAAGACCATGCTTGCCAGCTACGATCAGGATCATTTTGATGCGGTGTTGCGTGAGCCCATCTATTTCCAGGAGACCATAGCCATGCTGGAGCGAAAGGGTAGTTGGAACTATATCGACGTCAGCCCGTCGGGTTCGCTGTCGACTTACTGCAAGTACTTGCTCGCCAGCGATACCGAATCCAGAACCGCGCCGGTCTACACGCCGTTTTCCAGATACCAGACTCTTGATCCCAAGCATTGGCGCGCGGAGTGGGTGGATTGACGAAGAGGGCCGGAATGGAAACATCAGGCGCTGAGTGCCGCGTAGAACGGAAGCGCGCGGCTTAGCGGATATTTAAAAGCTCATCCAGCCGCGTCGTGTATCTCGATGACCGCACGTCCTGGCGCATTTCCCAATTGGGCGTCAGCGCCTCCGACGCCAGCTTGACGCAACCGTGGCCGTAGGTTTGGTTGATCGTGTCCAGCGTCCGCATCAGCCGTTGCCGGCGCGGGTCGGGCGCGGCGGCGAACAAGTCGGCCTGCCCTTGTTCGCGGGGGGACAGCTCCATCAGCACCACGCCGGCTTTCTGGTAACGCAGGCCACGTCGGTAGACGGCGCGCAGCCCGGCCAGCGCCGCGCCGGCCAGCGCCATGGTGTCGTCGCTGGGGTGGACCAGCGGCACGATGGTGTAGCCGTGGTAGGGATCGTCGCCGAAAGGGCTGGTGCGCACACTGACGCCGACCAGCCGCGCCGCGCTGCCTTGCTCGCGCAGCTTTTCGCCGGCGCGGGCGATGTGATGGCTGACGGCGGCGGTGAGCACGGCGAGGTCGGCGGTTTTTTCGCCGAAAGAGCGGCTGGAGATGATCTGCTGGCGCGGCTGCGCCGCGTCTTCCAGGCGGAGGCAGCTGGCGCCGTTCAACTCCGCCGCCGTGCGCTCCAGCGTCACGCTGAAATTCCGCTGCAGCCAGCGCGGGTCGGCGCGCTTCAGCTTCAGGGCGGTATCGATATGTTCGTCGATCAGCTTGGCCGCCAGCCTGCGGCCGACACCCCAGACCTTGCCGACCGGCAGCCGCGCCATCAGCGCGTCGGTTTCGGCCGGGGAGAGCCAGCTCCAGTCGAATACGCCGTCGTCCCAGCCCGCCACCCGCTTGGAAACGTGGTTGGCCAGCTTGGCCAGCGTTTTGCTGGGGCCGATGCCGACGCTGACCGGAATGCCGATGCGGCGCCGCACGTCTTCCCGCATCCGCCGAGCCAGCGCATCGGTGTCGGACACGCCGGCCAGATCCAGAAAGCACTCGTCAATCGAATAGACTTCCTGGCTTGGGGCGTGCTGGGCCAGTATCGCCATCATGCGCCGGCTCATGTCGCCGTACAGCGCGTAATTGCTGGAAAACACCGTGACGCCGTGTTTCCGGCACAGGCCGGCGATTTCGAAATAAGGGCCGAACATCTGGAAGCCCAATGCTTTGGCTTCGGCGCTGGCGGCCACCACGCAGCCGTCGTTGTTGCTGAGCACCACGATGGGCTTGTCCGCCAGGTCTGGCCGAAACACCCTCTCGCAGCTGGCGTAGAAGTTATTGCCGTCCACCAGGGCGAGAACGCTCACTTCAGCTTCCTCACGCAGGCGGTCACCACGCCCCAGATTTGCAACTCCTGGCCATCCGCGGGCTCAATGGCAGGGTAGGCCGGGTTGGCGGCGAGCAGCAGGCACTGGCCTTCCTTGCGGTGCAGCCGCTTGACGGTGAACTCGCCGTCCATCGCGGCGATCACGATATCGCCATGCCGGGGCGGCAGGCCTTTGTCGACCACCAGGATGTCGTTGTCCAGGATGCCGGCGTCGCGCATCGAGTCGCCCCGAACCCGCACCATGAAGGTGGCCAGCGGGTCGGCCACCAGGTAGTCGTGCAGGTTGATGGCGTTATCCATGTGGTCGCTGGCCGGAGACGGAAACCCGGCGCGCACCGGGTGCCCGGCCATGGGGATGGCGGATGGCTGGCGATGGATGGTCGGCATGCGGGAAATGTCCATGCGGTTGTTTTTTTGAAATTGTACAAATTCAAATTACTATAGGCGGCGACTGTTTGCCAAGCGGAATTAGACGAGCGGCGACTTTATGCGCTCGCGGTTTGAGCTTGCATGGCGAGGTGGTCTATTCCGAATGACGGGCGCGCGGCAGAGGCTCGCATCGGAGGCCGGGGCGTGTCGTAAAATATAGGAAGCTGGTTCACATGCTTAGGCTGAGAGCGCTGCACAAGCATTTGATTTTTAATGAATCGATGGGGCGCTTTCTTGCTGAGGCTCAACTCTGAATGATTGCTTCAAGTCATTGATAATACTATGAAAAGTATCACGATATGCACTTATAACATCCACAAGGGCATGTCCCCGCTGAACCGGCATGTGAAGGTGGGCGGCATGGCCGAGGCTTTGGCGGACTTGTCGCCGGACATGCTGTTTTTGCAGGAGGTGCAGGGCAAGAACCTGGAGCGGGCTTTGCGCCACCAGATCTGGCCTGTCCAGCCGCAGCACCACTATTTGGCCGGCAGGCTGGCGCATCGCGCGGTGTACGGGCTGAACGCCAGCTACCGGCACGGCCATCACGGCAATGCCTTGCTGACGCGCTTTCATGTCCGCGAGTGGTGCAATCGCGATATCTCGGTCAATCGTTTCGAGAGCCGCGGCGTGTTGCAGTGTTTGCTGCAGCCGGATGGCTGGCCGCAGCCGGTGGTGGCGCTGTGCGGCCATTTCAATTTGCTGGCCTTCGATCGGCGCAGGCAATACCGTGGCCTGGCCGATTACGTGCGGCAGGGGATAGCGGACCATCTGCCGCTGATCCTGGCCGGGGACTTCAATGACTGGCGCGGCGAGGCCAGCGCGTTGCTGCGGCAGGAGCTGGGTCTGGAGGAGGCGTTTTTGACGCTGCATGGCCGCCATGCGCAAAGCTTTCCGGCGCGTATGCCGATGCTGGCGCTGGACCGCATCTATGTGCGCGGCCTGAAGGTGGAGTCGGCCAGGGTGTTGGGCGGGCGGCCGTGGTCCGGTTTGTCTGACCATTTGCCGCTGTGCGCGGAGATCCGTCCGTTGTAGGGATAAATATAACCAAGAGAAATATGAAAATTCCTTGCAATTATATTGCAAAGAATTTTTCGCAATAACGAGACGATTGCTTATATTTTTTCAAAAGGGTGTTGACGCTAAGCGAAAAAAGATGTTCAATCTCAATCAAATTTATCGCCGATTTGAACACAGCTTGCGGGCGTAAAACAGCTAAAGCGTGGGTAGACAGACCCAGCAACACCTAAACCTGTCTACATAAGTCTCCCGGAATATTCCGAAGACTTCCACAGCAAAGCCCGCCGCAGCAATCGGTGGGCTTTATGCTTTTGGGAGTGTTTGGAATGATTCATCTGCAAAATATCCGTAAACGGTTCCGTCGCCCCGAGGGCGGCTGGTTCGACGCCGTCGCGGAAACCTCATTGACCATCAAGGCTGGCGAAGTCTTCGGCCTGATCGGTTTCTCCGGCGCCGGCAAATCCACCTTGCTGCGTCTGATCAATCTGCTGGAACGCCCGGACGCCGGCGCGGTGATCGTCGACGGCCAGGATTTGACCAGCCTGTCTCCCAAGGAGCTGCGCGCGGCTCGTCAAAACATCGGCATGGTGTTCCAGCAATTCAATCTGCTGGCCAACCGCACCGTGGCCGGCAATGTCGCCTTCCCGCTGGAGATCGCCGGCTGGAGCAAGGCCGACATTGAAAAGCGCGTCGCCGAGTGCCTGGCCGTGGTCGGCCTGGAAGACCGCGCCAACCATTATCCGGCCCAGCTGTCCGGCGGCCAGAAGCAGCGCGTCGGCATCGCCCGCGCCCTGGCGCCGCGGCCGCACGTGATCCTGGCCGACGAGCCGACCTCGGCTTTGGACCCGAAAACCACTCAATCCATTCTGGATTGCCTGCAGGATATCAACGCGCGCTTCGGCGTCACCGTAGTGATTGTCACCCATGAAATGAACGTGGTGCGCAGCATCTGCCATCGCGCCGCCGTGCTGGACCAGGGGCGCGTGGTGGAGGTGGTCGATGTGAACAATCGCGAAGTGGAGGCCGATTCCGATCTGGCCCGCTCGCTGCTGGAGGCCGCGTAAATGGATGCCGCAACTCTGAACGAAGCGCTGCAGAACCTGCAATCCATGGGCCCGGAAATCTGGCAGGCCATTCTGGAGACCGGCGTGATGCTGGGCGTAGGCCTGGCCGCCGCCATTCTGCTTGGCGGGCCGCTGGGCGTGATCCTGTATCTGTCCCAGCCCGGCCAGATGTTCGCCAACCGCACCGTCAACGGCGTGCTGAGCTGGCTGGTGAATCTGGTGCGCTCCTTCCCCTTCATCATTCTGATGGTGGTGCTGATTCCGCTGACCCGCGCGCTGGTGGGCAGCACCATCGGGCCGGTGGCCGCGTCGGTGCCGCTGTCCTTCGCCGCCATTCCGTACTTCGCCCGCCTGGTGGAGCAGACGCTGCGCGAGATTCCGCGCGGCGTGGTTGAGGCGGCCGAGGCGATGGGCGCCAGTCCGGCCCAGATCATCTTCAAGGTGCTGGTGAACGAGGCCCGTTCCGGCCTGATCTCCAGCCTCACCATCCTGACCATCAGCTTCCTCAGCTACACCGCGGTGGCGGGCGTGGTGGGCGGCGGCGGCATCGGCGATCTCGCCATCCGCTACGGCTACTACCGCTTCCAGACCGACGTGATGGTGGCGATGGTGCTGCTGCTGGTGGTGCTGGTGCAAATCATCCAGCTGCTGGGCAACCGCCTGGCGGCAAAACTCGACAAGCGCTGATTTCAAAATTTAAAGGAGAGAATAATGCGTAGATTCGTGATCAAGGCAGTTGCCGCATCCATCGTGGGCCTGGCGCTGTCCGGCCAGGTTCTGGCCGCCGACCCGGCCAAGAAGCAGATCGTCATCGGCACCACCGTCGGCGACTTCGGCGACATGGTCAAGCAGTCGATCAAGCCCCAGCTGGAAAAGCAGGGCTACGCCGTGAAGCTGGTGGAGTTCACCGATTATGTCCGCCCGAACCTGGCGTTGCAGGAAGGCTCGCTGGACGTGAACGTGTTCCAGCACAAGCCCTACCTCGACAACTTCGCCAAAGAGCACAAGCTGTCGCTGAAAGAGGCGTTCCAGGTGCCGACCGCGCCGCTGGGCATTTACCCGGGCAAGCTGAAGTCGCTGAAGGACGTGAAGCCGGGCGTGACCATCGCCGCGCCTAACGATCCGTCCAACTTCGCCCGCGCGCTGGTGATGCTGAGCGATCTGGGCTGGGTGAAGCTGAAGCCGGGCATCAATCCGCTGACCGCTTCCGAGCGCGACATCGCCGACAACGTGAAGAAAGTGAAGATCGTGCCGCTGGAAGCCGCCCAACTGCCGCGCTCCCGCAGCGACGTGGACTTCGCCGTGATCAACGGCAACTACGCCACCAGCTCCGGCATCAAGCTGACCGACGCCGTCTTCCAGGAGAAGAGCTACGCCTACGTGAACTGGGGCGTGGTGCGCGCGGCGGACGCCGGCAAGCCCTGGGCCAAGGACGTGGTCGCCGCTTACAATTCGCCGGCGTTCAAGTCCTACACCAAACAGAAGTTCGCCGGCTACAAGCTGCCGCAGAACTGGAACTGAGTTTTTCTTGTAACACTCCTGGCTACAAGACTTGCGGAGGGCTTCGGCCCTCCTTTTTTATGCCCGCCGCGAAGGCGCGCATCCCGATGCCTCGCATATGCCCGACGCCGCGCCGCATGCGGCCCGCCGCGCTTGCGCCGCAGGCATAGGCCATGCCTTTCGTGGTAGAATGGAAAGATTGTCACATCCGTCGGCTAGCGCCGGTGCGGGCGCGAAATCGCACATGCGAAGCGCGCCGCCGCCGCGCTGGCCGGATCATCCTTACGAATCAAGATACTTATGACCGATAACCTGTTCGCCAAGGAAACGCTTCCCATCAGCCTCGAAGAGGAGATGCGCCGTTCTTACCTGGATTACGCGATGAGCGTGATCGTGGGCCGGGCGCTGCCGGACGTGCGCGACGGCCTGAAGCCGGTGCACCGCCGCGTGCTGTTCGCGATGCACGAGCTGTCCAATGACTGGAACCGCGCCTATAAGAAATCGGCCCGTATCGTTGGCGATGTGATCGGTAAATACCACCCGCACGGCGACACCGCCGTGTACGACACCATCGTGCGCCTGGCGCAGGACTTCTCGCTGCGCTACCCGCTGGTGGACGGCCAGGGCAACTTCGGCTCCGTGGACGGCGACAACGCCGCCGCGATGCGTTACACCGAAATCCGCATGGCGCGCATCGCGCACGAGCTCTTGGCCGACATCGAAAAAGAAACCGTGGATTTCGGCCCCAACTACGACGGCTCCGAGCATGAGCCGCTGATCCTTCCGGCCAAGGTCCCCAACCTGCTGGTCAACGGCTCGTCCGGCATCGCCGTGGGCATGGCCACCAACATTCCGCCGCACAACCTGAACGAGGTGGTGGACGCCTGCCTGGCCCTGCTGGCCAACAGCGAGCTGACCATCGACGAGCTGATCGACATCATCCCGGCGCCGGACTTCCCGACCGCCGGCATCATCTACGGCACCGCCGGCGTCAAGGAAGGCTACCGCACCGGCCGCGGCCGCGTGATCATGCGCGCGCGCACCCACACCGAGCCGATCGGCAAGGGCGACCGCGAAGCGATCATCGTCGACGAGATTCCGTACCAGGTGAACAAGGCCCGCCTGCTGGAGCGCATCAGCGAACTGGTGCGCGACAAGCAGATCGAGGGCATTTCCGACCTGCGCGACGAGTCCGACAAGTCCGGCATGCGCGTGGTGATCGAGCTCAAGCGCGGCGAAATGCCGGAAGTGGTGCTCAACCACCTCTACAAGATGACCCAGCTGCAGGACAGCTTCGGCATGAACATGGTGGCGCTGGTCGACGGCCAGCCGCGCCTGCTGAACCTGAAGCAGATTCTGGAAGAATTCCTGCGCCACCGCCGCGAAGTGGTCACCCGCCGCACCATCTTCGAACTGAAGAAGGCGCGCGAACGCGGCCACGTGCTGGAAGGCCTGGCCGTCGCGCTGTCCAACGTCGACGAGATCATCGCGCTGATCAAGGCGTCCGAAGCGCCGCCGCAAGCCAAGGCCTCGCTGATGGCGCGCGCCTGGCGCTCGTCGCTGGTGGAGGACATGCTGTCCCGCGTCGAGGGCGACAAGGCGCGTCCGGAGAACATCGACCCGTCCTTCGGCATGAAGGACGACGGCTATCACCTGTCCGACACCCAGGCCCAGGCCATTCTGGACATGCGCCTGCAGCGCCTGACCGGCCTGGAGCAGGACAAGATCGTCGGCGAATACCGCGAGATCATGGACGTGATCCAGGACCTGCTGGACATCCTGGCCCGCCCGGAGCGCATCAGCCAGATCATCAGTGAAGAGCTGAACGCCATTCGCGCTCAGTTCGGCGACGCGCGCCGCTCGGAAATCGAGCCGTACGGCGGCGACATCAATATCGAAGACCTGATCACCCCGCAGGACATGGTGGTGACCATCTCGCACACCGGCTACATCAAGGCGCAGCCGATCGACGACTACAGCTCGCAGCGCCGCGGCGGCCGCGGCAAGCAGGCGGCGGCCACCAAGGACGACGACTTCATCGAGACGCTGTTCGTCGCCAACACCCACGACTACGTGCTGTGCTTCTCCAGCCGCGGCCGCTGCTACTGGCGCAAGGTGTACGACCTGCCGCAGGGCGGCCGCCAGAGCCGCGGCAAGCCCATGGTCAACGTGCTGCCGCTGGAAGAGGGCGAGAAGATCAACGCGCTGCTGCCGGTCAAGGAGTTCCGCGACGATCAATACGTGTTCATGGCCACTGCCGACGGCACGGTGAAGAAGACGCCGCTGCGCGCCTTCTCCAAGCCGCGCGCGGCCGGCATCATCGCCATCAATCTGGATGAGGGCAACTATCTGGTGGGCGTGGCGCTGACCTGCGGCAAGAGCGTGGCGGGCCAGGGCGATGACGAAGATGACGTGGCGTCCGAAGACGAAACCATCATCGAAGGCGAGCTGATCGAAGACGCCCAGGCTGTAGAGGGCGATCAGGTGATGCTGTTCTCCGACGCCGGCAAGTCGGTGCGCTTCAGCGAAAGCCAGGTGCGTCCGATGGGCCGCACCTCCCGCGGCGTGCGCGGCATGAAGCTGGGCGAAGGCCAGAAGCTGATTTCCCTGCTGGTGACCAACTCCGAAGAGCAGATGGTGCTGACCGCCAGCGACGGCGGCTACGGCAAGCGCACCTGCGTCGGCGATTTCCGCCGCACCAGCCGCGGCACCCAGGGCGTGATCGCCATGGACCTGACCGACAAGACCGGCTTCAAGCTGGTGGCGGCCAGCCTGGTGGAGGAAACCGACGACATCATGCTGATCACCACCGGCGGCGTGCTGATCCGCACCAAGGTGGCGGAAGTGCGCGAAACCGGCCGCTCGGCCCAGGGCGTTCGCCTGATCAACCTGGACGATGGCGAGAAGCTGATCGGCCTGGAGATCGTGGCCGAATCCGAAGCCGAGTGCGCGGAAGGCGAGAGCGAAGTTGACGGCGACGCCGCGGCGGAGCAAGGCGAGGCGTGATGATTCCGACACCGGCCAATCCCCGTGTATTGGAGATGATGAGCCAGCTCTTCGTCTCCTTCCCGCACTGCGCGACCCTGGGTTTCGAATATGTCGGCACCGAGGGGCGCAAGCCCACGCTGAAGCTGGCGTGGCGCGAGGACTTGGTCGGCAATCCGGCCACCGGCATCCTGCACGGCGGGGTGATCACCTCGCTGGTGGACACCTGCAGCGCCATCGCCGTCACCGCGCAGCTGGCGGAGGTGGAAACCATCGCCACGCTCGATCTGCGCATCGACTATCTGAAATCGGCGACGCCGGGCAAGGCCATCCATTGCACCGCCGAGTGCTACCGGCTGGCCAGCCAGATCGCTTTCACCCGCGCGGTGTGCTATCACGACGATCCGGCCGACCCGATCGCGCACGGCGTGGCCACTTTCATGCGCGAGTCCAGCCGTACGCCGATGGTGCAGGAGGGCGGGCAATGAGCGAATTCATGCAACGCTTCGCCGGGCTGCGCGACCGCAAGGCCTACGCAGAGGTCGTGGACGCGCTGCCCTACGTCAAGCTGATGGGCACGGTGATGGCCGAGGATGAGCAGGGCGAGCTGCGCTTCGAGCTGCCGTTCCTCCCGCGCAATGTCGGCAACACCACGTTGCCGGCGCTGCACGGCGGGCTGATCGGCGGCTTCATGGAAAGCGCGGCGATGATACATCTGATGTGGAACCGCGAATCGCTGGAAGCGCCGAAGATCGTCGATTTTTCGCTGGATTATCTGCGGCCCGGCCGGCCGCAAACGCTGTTCGCCCAGTGCGAGATCACCAAGCAGGGCAAGCGGGTGGCGCATGTATTGATCGAGGCCTGGCAGGACGACCGCTCCAAGCCGGTGGCGGTGGCGCGAGCCCATTTCCTGCTGACCAATTGAACAGTTTGTTCGTACTGTCCGTAGACAAACCGGCGCATCCCTGGCGGGAGACGCCGGTTTTTTTATACACTCGTAGCGACGCAGCCCGGAGCTGGCTGACCCGATACACGCAAAGACACAGAGGATAGACATGGCCAAGGTGTACAACTTTTCCGCCGGTCCCGCCGTATTGCCGCACCAGGTGCTGGCCGAGGCGCAAAGCGAGTTGCTGGATTGGCACGGCTCCGGCATGAGCGTGATGGAGATGAGCCATCGCGGCAAGGAGTTCATGGAGATCATCCATGACGCCGAACAGGATCTGCGCCAGTTGATGGGCATTCCGGCCGGTTACAAGGTGTTGTTCCTGCAGGGCGGCGCGTCGCTGCAGTTCGCGATGGCGCCGTTGAATCTGCTGGGCGACAAGGACCGCATCGACATCGTCAATACCGGCCACTGGTCCAAGCTGGCCATCAAGGAAGCGAAGCGCTATGCCAAGGTGAATGTGGCCGCCAGCAGCGAGGACCGCAACTTCTGTTACATCCCGGAAGAGGCAAGCTGGCAGCGCGATCCGAACGCCGCCTACCTGCACTACACCTCCAACGAGACCATCGGCGGCCTGCAGTTTCCGTACATCCCGGCCGAGCAGCATGGCGTGCCGCTGGTCTGCGACATGTCGTCCGACTTCCTGTCGCGCGAGATCGACGTCAGCCGCTTCGGCATGATCTATGCCGGCGCGCAGAAGAACATCGGCCCGTCCGGCCTGACCGTGCTGGTGATCCGCGAGGAACTGCTGGGCAAGGCGCGCGCCGACATTCCGACCATGCTCAACTACCAGGTTCATGCTGACGCCGACTCGATGTACAACACGCCGGGCACTTACCCGATCTACATCGCCGGCCTGGTGTTCAAGTGGTTGAAGGAGCAGGGCGGGGTCAAGGGCATCGCCACCCGCAACGAGGAAAAAGCCGGGCTGCTGTACCACGTGATCGACAGCAGCGGCGGCTTCTACTCCACCCACATCGAGCAGCCGTTCCGCTCCAAGATGAACGTGGTGTTCAAGCTGAAGGACGAGTCGCTGGACGAGATCTTCCTGCTGGAGGCGCGCAAGAACGGCCTGGCGCAATTGAAGGGCCACCGCGCGGTGGGCGGCATGCGCGCGTCGATCTACAACGCGATGCCGATCGAGGGCGTGAAGTCGCTGGTCAACTTCATGCAGGATTTCGCCCGGCAATACGGCTGATCCGACACGGTAGAGGATGGGCGCGCCGGTTTGACCGGGGCGCCCATTTCTTTGCCTGCCAAATAGCGTAGCCGGCTGGCCAAACGGCCATCGCGCGGCGCCCGGATTTCGCCATTCGGCTTAAGCGGCCGCCGGCTTGGGCAATTCGTCGCAGTCGGCGTCGGCGCGGATTCTCAGCGCCAGCCGGATGCCTTTGCTGATGTTCCCGCCCCCCAGTTCCATCGCGATATCGATGCTTTCGGCGTCGAGATAAACATTATGGCGCGCGCCGCCCTGCATTTTGGGAGGCGCGCCGGCATTGGTGCCGATGCCCAGCGCCATTTTCACCCGCCGCTGATCCAATGGCCGCAATATGCCTGAATTGGCGATGCTGTAGATGCCGTTGCTGTATTTCCTGACCAAGGCGCCGCTTCGGCCGGCGAGGGTGATCACGCCTACCACTTCGTAACCTGGCAGATCATCGAATTGATACAGCCTGGGCCGGCCTGGCTGTTCGATGTGAAGGCGGTGGCCGCTATCCTTGTGCATGGGATTTTCCGCTTTTACCGGCAAGCGTTATTAAAGAAATGCAATGCTCGCCATAATCAATTTTGTACACACAGAATCAAAGCGCAAGCTGAAATATGCATGTGCGGCAGGGAAAACGCGGGCTGAGCGGCATTTTGCCGATTTTCAGGTTTGCCAAGGCGGAAAATAGGATAACGAAGGAAAAGATAGCCCGCATTCGCCGGTTTTGTTTGTGGAAAATCCTGAAGCCCGGCCTTGCCGGGCTTCAGGTGTTTTGCCTTCGCATCAGCCAAACCGGTTAAAACCTATCGGTTCGGCGTCGATGGATTTATTGCGCTCGGGTTTCCTGAACGCGCGGTTTGGCATGCTTGACGTATTGATCCAGCCAGCGGTCTTCTTCCCACAGCATGTGCAGGATGGATTCGCGGGCGCGGTAGCCATGGCTTTCCGCCGGCAGCATCGCCAGCCGCACCGTGGCGCCCAGGCCTTGCAGCGCCTGGTACATCCGCTCGCTCTGGATCGGGAAGGTGCCGGGATTGTTGTCCGCTTCGCCATGGATCAATAACAGGGCGTCCTTGATCTGCTCGGCGTAGTTGAACGGTGACATGGCTTGGTACACGTCCTTGGCTTGCCAGAAATTGCGTTCTTCCGACTGGAAGCCGAATGGCGTCAGCGTGCGGTTATAGGCGCCGGAGCGGGCGATGCCGGCGCGGAACAACCGGGTGTGCGCCAGCAGGTTGGCGGTCATGAAGGCGCCGTACGAGTGCCCGCCGATGGCGATGCGGTCGCGGTCGGCCACGCCCAGCCGCACCACCTCGTCCACCGCAGCCTGCGCGTCCATCTTCAACTGCGGCAGGTAGCTGTCGTTGGGCTCCTGCTTGCCGGCGCCGACAATCGGCATGGAGGGATCGTCCAGTACCGCGTAGCCGCGCGCCAGCAGCGCTTCGGGCCCCCAGTAGCCGACGCGGTTGAAGCGGTATGGCGAGTCTGTGACCTGGCCGGCGGCGTCGGCGCTCTTGAACTCGGCGGGGTAGGCCCACATCAGCATCGGCAGGGCTCCGTCGCGCTTGGCGTCGTAGCCGGGCGGCAAATACAGCGTGGCGGTCAGGTCTATGCCATCCGCGCGCTTGTAGCGCAGCTGCCGCTTCTGCACATTCTTGAGCTGGGGCGTCGGGTGCGGGAAGAAGGTCAGTTGTCTCAGCCCGCCGGTCTGGTCCAGGGCTTTCAGGTACAAATTGGGCGGCGCGTCGGCCTGCTCGCGGCTGAGCAGCGCGCGCTCGCCGCCGTTCAACACCGCCAGCGGGGCTTCGTACCATGGCGCTTGCGAACGCCATAGCCGGGTGGTCTTGTTGTCGGCGAGGCTCAGACGGTCGATGAAGGGGCGGTCGCCCTCGGGGCTTGCGCCGTCTCCCAGCAGGTACAGGCTGCCGCCATCCGGACTGGTCTGCAGCACCGGCAAGCCGTCGGCGTTGCTGATCATGGCTGGGCTGCCTGGGTCGGCGTAGCGGTCTTCGGAGCTGCGCTGGCTCAGCAGCGCCGGCGGCAGCCCCGGCTCGGCGGGACGCACGCGCCAGACCTTCAAATCGCGCGTTTTCCACCAGTACTCGCTGACCAAGGCCAGATCGTTTCGTCCCCACTGGACGTCGGCGAAGCGGCTGGCCAACTCCTGCAGCTTGAACGGCGCTTGCTTGAACGGCGCCGGCTGCAGGAACAAGGCATCGCGCACCTTGGCGTCCACCGACGGATCGCCGCCATCCTGCGCTTCCGCCCAGAACAGCGTGGCCGGCGCGTCGGCGCGCCAGCCGATTTCGCGAGGACCGGTCGCCACCGCGTCATTGCCGGACGGCATCCGTTCCAGCAACGCGCGCTTGGCAACCTGGCGCACGCTGCGGCCCTGCAGGTCGATCACTTCGACCAGCCGCGGGAAGCGGCTGATCGGCACCAGGGTGGAATAGGGGCGCAGCAAGCGCGTCGCCAGCAGGTATTGGCTGTCGGGCGAGGCCTGCACCGACAGGTAGCGGTCGGGCTTGCCGATCAGCTTCATCTTGCCGCTCATGTCCACCAGCGCCAGCTGGCTGTTCAGCTCGTAGTCCAGCAAGTCGGCGTCGTAAGGCGTTTTCAGCAGGTCGGGATAAGTCCGTGTTTGCGACAGCGCGCCGCCGGCGCTTTGCTGGATGTTGGGGCCGGCCGGCGCGGCTGGTTTCTCCGGCGCCGGGCCTTGTCCGGCTGGGAGCCGTTTGACCAGCAGCTGTTGGCCCCCCATCCAGGCGAAGCCGCGGCCGCTGGCGGCGTTCAGATGGAAATCGCCCAGCCGGCGCGCGCGGGCGCTGGCCGCGTCCAGCAGCCATAGCTCCACGCCGCGCTCGCCCCACAGGCTCAGCGCCACCTGCTTGCCGTCCGGCGACCAGGCGCTGTCCGCGATGCGCGGCTTGGCCGGCAGGCCGGTCACGGCGCGGCTTTTGCCGCTGGCCACGTCGAGCAGCGACAGCGCGTTGCCGAAATCGAAGCGGCTGGCCGCGCGCATCTTGGGATTCAGTCTCAGCCCCGCCAGCTTCAGCTCAGGCTGGGCGACGTCGGCGATGCCAGGCAGGCCGGGGCGGTGCGTCTGCAGCACGGTATCGTTGCGGGGATTCAGCGACTGCAGCGGCGTGCGCGGGGCATCGACCAGCGCCGCCAGCTCGGGCGGCGGGGTCTGATAGCCTTCGGCAAGGGCGGCGAACGGGACGAGCAGACCGGCCAGCAAGGGGCCGGCCAGGAGATTCTGGCTGCGGATCATGCGATTTCCTGATCATTCATGCGATGGGCGGGACGCGGACAGCCAAATTGCACCAGCCTGGCCGTCCGGTCAAGCGAATGGCATTTTCAGACGGGCCGCTCCGCCAGCAGCGCCGGAATCTGGATGGCGGAGGCGTCCACCGTGGGGTAGTCGAGGAACTGCAACGTCACGCCGTCGCCTTCGGCCTGGAAGCGAGCCGGGAAGCCCAGCGGCATGGTGGTTTTGGCGGCGATGTGGCCGAAGGGCAGCCCGGTGAACACCGGCACGCCGCTGATGCGCCGCAGCTCTGCCACCACGGCGTCGAAGTTGTAGTGCGGATCGTAGACGTCAACATGCCGCTGCATCGAGAAATCGCCAAGGAAGATGGCTTTCTGCTTGCCAAGCACGCCGGCCAGATGCAGCTGCTGCAGCATCCGCTCGACACGGTACGGCTGCTCGCCCACATCCTCCAGGAACAGCAGGCCGCCCTTGATGTCGGGCAGGTAGGGGGTGCCGGCCAGGCTGGAGAGCACGCTGAGATTGCCGCCCCAGAAAATGCCCTCGCCGCGGGCTTGAGGCTGAGAGCCGGCGATGCGCAGGCTGCGCTGCGGCGTGGAGATGCCGGCGATGAATTCGTTGATCGCGTAGGCGTTGGGCGCGGCGCTGCCGAAATCGCCCAGCATCGGCCCGGCAAAGCTGCCGGCGCCAGTCTTGGCCAGCAGGGCCAGCTGGATCGCGCAGAAATCGCTGTAGCCTATCAGCAGCGAGCGGGATTCTTTGAGCCGCGCGCCCAGCCGCGCCAGGTCCAGCCGGGGCAGCAGGCGCATCGCGCCGTAGCCGCCGCGGCCGGCCATGATCAGTTGCGGCCATTGCGGCTGGTTCAGCAGCGCCTGCAGGTCGGACAGCCGCTCGGCGTCGGTGCCGGCGAAGCGTTGGTAGGAGCGGTCCAGCGCGGCGGCGTTTTCCAGCGAAAAACCTGCATGCGCCAGGCGCGGCAAGGCCAGCTGGCGCTGCTTTTCCGGCACGATGCCGGAGCAGGCGGTCAGATAAAGGCGGAGGCTGGCCTGAGAGGGCTGCGCGGGGGAGGACATGGAGCTGCATCCTTGCAATATGCCGGCGCCGGCGCCGAGGGCGAGCATCTGCAGCAGCTGGCGGCGGGATGGATTGATGTCGGGAGTCATGGGAATCGGACGGATTGGCGGGGTTCGAGTTCCGGGTGCCGCTCAAAGCGGCCCGGTTCGCAAGAGTATACGCCAAAAGAAAAGGCGGCCTCCAGAAGGGATGCCGCCTGCAAGGTCCAGCATGGCCGGCCAGGATCAGCCGATGAGGTTGGCCATGCTGGTGGAGGACTGTTCCATTTGCGCCAGTTCGCTGTTGAGGTTGGAGTATTCGGTCAACAGGTTGGTCTGCTCGGTGCTCAGCTGGCTTTGCAGCTGCTGCTGCAATTGCTGCTCGGAGGTCACCTGGGTGTTGAGATTGTTCTGGTCGCTGGTGATCATGCCGCCTGGCCCCAGTAGCGAGTT
Organism: Chromobacterium sp. INPA-IVC; assembly: GCF_059047085.1. Lineage (NCBI taxonomy): Bacteria > Pseudomonadati > Pseudomonadota > Betaproteobacteria > Neisseriales > Chromobacteriaceae > Chromobacterium > Chromobacterium sp. INPA-IVC. Next base: position 351,300 of record NZ_JBTNLS010000001.1, read on the forward strand.
GATGGTGGAGTTGAACACGTTGCCGATGCCGTTGTTTTGGGCGTTGCCGAACAGATTGGTGACGGCGTTCGGGTTGGCCGCCAGCGCCGCGTTGAAAGTAGTGGAGTTCAGCGACAGCGTGCCGTCGGCGTTCTGGGTGATGCCTACCTGCGCCAGATAGGCGTAGGAGTTGACCGGATCCACGCCCGGCACCGGGGTGCCGAGCAGGCCGGCCAGTTGCTCGTGCAGGCCGGTGAGGTCGGAACTGATGTCGGTATTGGCCGGCGTGCTGCCTACCGTGGTAGAGCTGGTGGTGGCCGAGTTGGTGGTGCTGACCACTTGGTTGTATGCCGTGATGAACGTCTGCAGCGTCGAGGCGATGCCCGACGTGTTCTGGCTCATATTGATGGTGGTCTGTCCTAGCTTTTCCAACGTGATGCTGGCGCCGTTGACCACATTGGTCACGTTGTTGCTGCTGGACGAGACGTTGACGCCGTTTACCGTCATCAACGCGTTCTGTGCATTGGTCGATTCGCTGGCGGCGGTGCTGCTTTGCTGCAGGCCGGCCAGCGTATTGCCCGAGGTGCCGTTGCTGTCTGTGCCGCCGGAGGTGATGGAGAAGCTGTTGGTGGTGCCGCCTTGGGCGGAGCTCAGCACCAGAGAATAATTGTTGTTGTACTGCACGATGGAGGCGTTGATGCCGATGCCGGCGCCGTTGATGCTGCTGGCGACGGATGCCAACGATGCATTGCTGCCCAGCTGCACCGTGCTGCTGGTGCCGCCGACGTTGAAGGTCAGCGATGACGGCGCGCCGGCCAGCGTGGCGTTCTGGTCGGTGATGGCGGCTCCGCCGGAGGTTTGGTCGAATACCAGCTGCCGCGACTGCGCCATCTGCGTCACGTTCAGCGAGTAAGTGCCCGCTGTGCCGCCGGTGGTGGTCGCGACGCTGGCCACGGTCGTGTCCGACGAGGTGGCTGAGAACTGTTGCAGGAAGGTGCCGGACGACAGCGTGGTGGCGGCGCTCTGCAGGCTGGACAGCGCCGAGCTGACCTGTCCCAGCGTGCTGAGCTCGGACTGGAAGTTGCTGACGCGCTGCTGGCTTTGGGTAAGCGGCTGCGAGTCGGCCTGTATCAATTGGCTGACGATGGACTGTACGTCAAGCGGACCGGCGCTGGCGCTGATGGATGTGGATGACATGACGTTGTCTCCCGAGCCGCCTGATCTGCCGTCAGGCGGGCATGTTGCTATTTAGGGCGGATTGCCAAGCTGTCATCACGGTTGCGGTCTTGCGCCGCGGTCTTTTTGGTATGGCACGGTGTGGCGCGAGGCCACTTGGTGCTCTTATCGACATCGTCTTGGAAAACTTTAATTGATTGTCTGCATTGATCTTACACTGTCATCGGATGGAGGGCTTGTGCGAAATCCATATTCCAGCTTTGAAGTTTTTAAGATTTGCTAAGCTTATATTGATATATCCAATCGGTTTTGAATGCCTGCGAATATTTCCGGTAGATTGGCTGCAACCATAGAACAGGCTGCAAGCATGGATATCGATCAAGCAAGGCTGACCCACCTCCAGCAACTGGAGGCGGAGTCCATCCACATCATCCGCGAGGTGGCGGCGGAATTCGAGAACCCGGTAATGCTGTATTCCATCGGCAAAGACTCCGCGGTGATGCTGCATCTGGCGAAAAAGGCGTTCTATCCCGGCAAGCCGCCGTTCCCGTTGATGCACGTCGACACCACCTGGAAATTCCGCGAAATGATCGCGCTGCGCGACAAGCAGGCCAAGGAAAACGGCTGGGACCTGATCGTCCACATCAACCAGGACGGCGTGGATGCCGGCATCAACCCGTTCACCGCCGGCAGCGCCAAGCATACCGATGTGATGAAGACCGAGGGTTTGAAGCAGGCGCTGAACAAGCACAAATTCGATGCGGCTTTCGGCGGCGCGCGCCGCGACGAGGAGAAAAGCCGCGCCAAGGAGCGCGTGTACTCGTTCCGCGACAAGAACCACCGCTGGGACCCGAAAAGCCAGCGGCCGGAACTGTGGAACATCTACAACGGCAAGATAGACAAGGGCGAGAGCATCCGCGTGTTCCCCTTGTCCAACTGGACCGAGCTGGACATCTGGCAATACATCTATCTGGAAGGCATCGAGATCGTGCCGCTGTATTTCGCCGCCGAGCGCCCGGTGGTGGAGCGCGACGGCATGCTGATCATGATCGACGACGACCGCATCCTCGAGTACCTGACGCCGGAGGAAAAGGCCAGCATCCAGACGCGCAAGGTGCGCTTCCGCACGCTGGGCTGCTACCCGCTGACCGGCGCGGTGGAGTCCGAGGCCGCCACGCTGCCGGAAATCATCCAGGAGATGCTGCTGACCAAAACCTCCGAGCGGCAGGGCCGGCTGATCGACCACGACAGCGCCGGCTCGATGGAAAAGAAGAAAATGGAAGGGTATTTCTGATGTCTCACCAATCCGAACTGATCGCCGGGGATATCCTGGAATACCTGAGCCAGCATGAGAACAAGGACATGCTGCGCTTCATCACCTGTGGCAGCGTGGACGATGGCAAGTCCACGCTGATCGGCCGGCTGCTGCACGATTCCAAGCTGATCTTCGAGGACCAGCTGGCGGCGATCGAGCGCGACTCGAAAAAGTACAACACCACCGACCAGGAGATCGACCTGGCGTTGCTGGTGGATGGCCTGCAGGCCGAGCGCGAGCAGGGCATCACCATCGATGTCGCCTACCGCTATTTCAGCACCGAGAAGCGCAAATTCATCATTGCCGACTGCCCGGGCCACGAGCAGTACACCCGCAACATGGCCACCGGCGCGTCCACCAGCAACCTGGCCATCATCCTGATCGACGCGCGGCGCGGCGTGCAGACGCAGACCCGCCGCCATAGCTACATCGTCAGCCTGCTGGGCATCCGCCACGTGATCGTCGCGGTCAACAAGATGGACTTGGTGGATTACAGCGAGGACGTGTACAACCGCATCCGCGACGAATACCTGACCTTCGCCGAGCACCTGGACATCCCTGACATCCATTTCGTGCCGATCTCCGCGCTGCGCGGCGACAATGTGGTCAGCCGCACCGAGGCCGCGCCGTGGTACAAGGGCGCGACCCTGATGCATCTGCTGGAAACGATACAGATCGGCCACGACGCGCCGCTGTCCGCCTTCCGTCTGCCGGTGCAGTACGTGAATCGGCCCAACCTGGATTTCCGCGGCTTCTGCGGCACCATCGCCAGCGGCGCCGTGCATCCGGGCGACGCGGTGGTGGCGCTGCCTTCCGGCAAGGAAAGCCGGGTCAAGGACATCGTCACCTTCGACGGCCGCCTGTCCCGAGCCTGCGCCGGTCAGGCGGTGACGCTGACGCTGGAGGACGAGATCGATATTTCCCGCGGCGACATGCTGGTGCGCGCCGACGAGGCGCGGCCGCAAGTGTCGCGCAGCTTCGACGCCCATCTGGTGGCGATGGGGGAAGAGCCGCTGCGGCCGGGCAAGGAGTACGGCTTCAAGCTGGCCGGCAAGTACGTGACCGGCCGCATCGAAACCATTCTGCATCGCACCGACGTCAACACGCTGCAGGACAGCCCGGCCGGCGCGCTGGCGCTGAACGAGATCGGCCTGTGCCGGATTTCCCTCAATAGCCCGGCGGCGTTCGATCCGTACCGCGATTGCCGCGGCAGCGGCAGCCTGATCCTGATCGACAGGCTCAGCAACGGCACGGTGGCCGCCGGCATGATCGTCGCCCGCAGCGAGGAATCGTCTCCCGCCGCACTGTCGCCGTGGCAGCTGTTCGAGCAAGAGCTGGACCAGTTGTTGCAGCGCCACTTCCCGCAGATGACGCGCGCCGAGCTGGCGCGGCGCTTGCAGGACGAACTCTGATCCGTTCGCGCGCGGAATGAAAAACAGCCCCGGTCCGGGGCTGTTTTTTTTGCTGGGCGGCTATGGATGGGCGGGCGTATGCAGCCGCTCGCGCCAGTCGGAGGCGAATGCCTCCTCGTGCAAGGGCCGGGAGTAGAGGAAGCCCTGGATGACATGGCAGCCGGCGGCGCGCAGGAACTCGAGCTGATACGGCTCTTCCACGCCTTCCGCCACGGTTTCCAGGCCCAGGTTGGAGGACAGTGCCAGAATGGCGTGCACGATGGCCTCTCCCCCTTTGCCGATGCCGAGTATGAAGCTGCGGTCTATTTTCAGCACTTGCACCGGCAACTGCCGCAGATAGGAGAGGGAAGAGTAGCCGGTGCCGAAATCGTCGATCGACAGGCGGATGCCCAGCGCGCGCAGCTCGGCCAGGATGTTGACGGCGTTTTCCGCCTCCATGATGACGCTTTCGGTGATTTCCAGCTCCAGATCGCAGGGCTGCAACTGATAACGCTGCAGCAGCCTGGCGACATGCTGCGGAAAGTCTTGCTGTTCCAGTTGCCTGGTCGACAAATTGACGGAAATCGATGGCAGTTCGAAGCCGTCCCGGCGCCAGCTCGCCAATTGGCGCAGCGATTTTTCCAGGATCTGGTCGCCCAAAGGCACGATGAGGCCGCACTCCTCGGCGATCGGGATGAATCGCGATGGCGGCACCATGCCCATGCCGGGGTGATGCCAGCGCGCCAGCGCCTCGGCGCCGACCAGTTTTCCGGTGGCAGCGTCAACCTGGGGCTGATAGTGAGCCGTGATCTCGTCGTTTTCCAGCGCCTGGCGCAACTGCCGTTCCAGCACCACCCGCTGCTCGGCGTCGGCCGACATTTGCGGGGTGTAATGCTGGCAGCGGTTGCGGCCGGCGTTCTTCGCCGCGTACATCGCGATGTCGGCATGGCGCAGCAGGGTGTCCACATCGGCGCCGTCACGGCTGGCGAAGCTGATGCCTATGCTCGCCGACAGATAAAGATCGTTGCCGTTGATGCAAAACGGCTGCTGGAACAGCGCCAGCAGCTTGCCGGCCACATCAGAGGCCATGTCGCGGTCCGCGATGTTTTCCAGCACGCAGATGAATTCGTCCCCGCCCAGGCGGGCCAGCATGTCTTCGTCGCGCATGCCGTCGGCCAGCCGGGCGGCCACCGCGTTCAGCAGCTGGTCGCCGATGTAGTGCCCCAACGTGTCGTTCACGTCTTTGAAGCGGTCCAGGTCGATGAACAACATCGCTAGCTGATAGGGAAGCAGGTCGGGAGCGCTCAGCGCGCGGCTCAGCCGTTTCTGGAACAGCAGCCGGTTGGGCAGGCCGGTCAGAGGGTCGTGGTGGGCCAGGTGGTCCAGTCTTTCCTCGGCGCGGCGGCGTTCCTGGATTTCTCCCTCCAGGCGAGTGTTGGCGTTGGCCAGCTCCCAGGTGCGGGCCGCCACGCGGCTGTCCAGCTCGCGGTTGGTTTCGGACAAGGCCGCCGCCTGGCGGTCTATGATGCGGCCGGCCAAGCGCACCACCAGCATCTGGGCGAGGAACAGCACCGCCATCAATGCGCAAATGGCCAGCGTCACCCAGCGCAGCTGGCGGTCGCTGTCGACGACGAAGGGCGTGGCGTCCAGGTAGATCTCCAGCACGCCTTCTATCTTGCCGGCTGGATCGTGCACCGGCACGTAGGTGGAGATGATGTCGCGGTCGGTCAGCGTGCGTTCGAAGGCATCGATGCTGTGGCTGTGCACCAGCTCGCTGGCAGGAGTGCCGGCGGACGCGTAGCGGTAGCCCTCATCGTCGTTTTCGTCCTCGCCTATCTGTTTGGGATCGGTGGAAAACAGGGTGACGCCGTTGAGCGCGTACATTTTGACCCGGATCACGTCCGTGCCGCTCATCAGCCGTATCACGGCTTCGCGCAAATGCGGCTGGCTGGCCACCTGCTTCAGCTTGGCTGGATCGCGCGCCAATGGCAGCAGAGGGCGGAAGTCCGCCCACAACGAGTTCTCGAAAATCTGCACCAGCGACGCGGCGCGGCTTTTCTCCAGCTTGAGCAGCTGTTCGCTGGAGTAGTGGCGCAGGTAGCCGGCCATCAGGATGGTCGCTCCCGCCATCAGCAGCAGCGACAACAGGAAGAAGTAGGGCACCAGCCGGAACGGCCGGCCGGATATGAACAGGTTGCGCATGGCGCGGGCTCTCTTTGGGTGTGGAGCTTATTCAGTTTAGAACTCCGAATCCCGATTCCGAGGCCGGTTTGCATCGGCGCATGGGTGGAATGTTCCCGGCGGCGCTTGCCGAAGCCGCGATGTCACAAAAATCCAGTCGGGACTGATCTCGCTACTATATCGGCCGGATGCGCCTGCTGTAGCCTTTCCCGATCCATAAAGCGGAGGAGAATAAAATGCAGGCCCGTCTGGAACATTGGAAGCAGTACTTGCTCACCGGGGTGTCGCACGTCATCCCCTTCATCGCCAGCGGCGGCATCCTGATCGCGCTGGCTATTTCGCTGGCGCCGATGACCGGCAAAGGCCCGGATTTCAGCCATTCTCCTCTGCTCAAACTGATCCTGGACATAGGCGGCAGCGCTTTCGCGCTGCTGTTGCCGGTGCTGGCCGGCTACATCGCCTACGCCCGCTCCGGCAAGCCGGCGCTGGTCGCCGGCATGGTGGGAGGTCAGATCGCCCACACCGTCAATGCCGGCTTTCTGGGCGCGCTGATCGCCGGCCTGCTGGCCGGCTGGGTAGTGGAGCTGTTGAAGAAGATGCCGGTGATCAAGGCATTGAAACCGCTGATGCCCATTCTGATCATTCCCATCCTGTCGTCGCTGGCGATAGGCGCGCTGATGTTCGAGGTGCTGGGCGTACCGATCGCCGACCTGATGGTGGCGATGGGCGCCTGGCTCAAATCAATGGGCGGCGCCAACGCAATGGCTTTGGGCGCCTTGCTGGGCGCGATGGTGGCTTTCGACATGGGCGGTCCAGTCAACAAGGTGGCTTTCTTCTTCGGCGCCAGCATGATCGCGGAAGGCCAGTATCAGGTGATGGGCGCAGTGGCCGCCGCCGTCTGCATTCCCCCGCTAGGCCTGGGCCTGGCCACCAAGCTGCGCAAGTCGCTGTGGACCGAGCAGGAGAGGGAGGCGGGTTCCGCCGCGCTGGGCATGGGGATGATAGGCATCACCGAGGGCGCCATTCCTTTCGCCGCCGCCGATCCGCTGCGGGTGATTCCCGTCATCGTCGCCGGCTCGGCGCTGGGCGGCATGATCGCGATGCTGGGCGGCGTGGGCGATCATGCGCCTCACGGCGGTCCGATCGTGCTGCCGGTGGTGGACAACCGGCTGATGTTCGGTCTGGCCATCGCCGCCGGCGTGCTTCTGGTGGCCATCGTCATCAATCTGCTCAAAGCCAGGGGCGGCGCGCCTGCCTCCTCGCCCACCGCTTGAACCGCGGCTTAACCGTCATTAAGGAAAACGATCATGAAAGTTGTCGCCATCACCGCCTGCCCGACCGGCATCGCCCATACCTATATGGCCGCGGAAAAACTGGAAAGCACAGGCCGCCGGCTGGGTTACGACGTCAAGGTGGAAACCCAGGGCGCGATAGGCATAGAGAACGAGTTGTCCAGCCGCGACATCCAGGCGGCAGATGTGGTGCTGCTGGCGGTGGACATCGCCATAGAAGGAGAAGAGCGCTTCGAGGACAAACGGGTGGTGCGGGTGCCGATCCAGAACGTGCTGAAGGACGCCAATGCGGTTTTCGCGCTCCTGTGAACCCGGCCGGGCCGCCGGGTCCGGCGCATAAGGAAAGCAGTCGTATGTCACATAGCCTTACCCTGATTTGTCCGCTGCCCAATGGCATCCATGCCCGTCCCGCCAGCCGGATAGCGGAATTTTGCGCCGGCTTCGGCGCCGCCATTCGATGGCGCAACCAGCGCAACGGCCAATTGGCCGATGCCAAGAGCGTGCTCAGCCTGATCGGCGGGGACATCCTGTTCAACGATGTCGTCGATATTGAAATCGATGGCGAAGAGTCGGCGCGGGTGGCCGCCGAATTAGGCCGTTTCCTGCAACAGACCTTGCCGCACTGCGACGAGCCGCTGGCCGCCGCGCCTGCGGCCAGCCGGGCGCTGCCGCGGGGGCTGGCCGAACTTTCGCCTTCGCCTTGCTTTGGCCAGCCCGCCGGGCAAGGCGTGGCGATAGGCGAGCTGCGCGTCCATCGCGGCTTCCGCATGCCGGAACCCGCCGAGCTGCCTTTGTCTGCGGATAGCGATGCCGAACTCGCCGCGCTTGACGCCGCGCGCCGGGCGCTGGCCGAGCGGCTGGGACGGCAGGCGGAGAGGCAGGACGGCGAGGCGGCGGCGGTGTCGCGCGCCCACCTGGCCATCCTTCATGACTCCGACTTCCACGCCCGGCTGGCGCGGGCTGTGGGCGATGGCGCGGGCGCCGCGCGGGCGGTGGCCGCCGCGGTCGCCCATTACCGCGAGCAACTGGCCAGATCGGCCAGCGAATACCTGCGCGAGCGGGAGATGGATATCCGCGACGTCGGCCGGCTGCTGCTGGGCGTGCTGATGCCGGAAGCGGAGCGAGCCGAGGCCGAACTGCCGTCGGCGGCCCTGCTGTGGGCGGAGGATCTGGCGCCCAGCGAATTGCTGGCGTTGGATAGAGGCAAGGTCAAAGGCCTGTTGCTGGCGCGCGGCGGATTGACCTCGCACACCATCATCTTGGCGCGGGCGTTTTCGCTGCCGGTGCTCACCGGCGTGCAGCAAGCCGCCATCGCGGGCGGCATTGGCCGGACCGCGGTGCTGGATGCCGGTCTGGGCGCCTTGTTTCAGGATCCCGACGCATCGGTGCTTGGTTATTATCTGGAGGAAGAGGCCTTGCTGTCGGCGCAGCGGAAAAGACTGGCCCAAGCCAGCAATGAAGCCGCCCCCAGCGCCGACGGCCAGCGGCTGGAGCTGGCGGTGAACATCGCCTCCGCCGCTGAGGCGCAGCTGGGCTTCGCCCAAGGCGCGGACGGGGTGGGGCTGTTTCGCACCGAGATGCTGTTCATGGACGCCGACGAGCCGCCGGGCGAGGATGAACAATTCCAATGCTACGCCGAGGTGGCGCGGCTGGCGGCCGGCCGGCCGGTGATCATCCGAACCTTCGACATCGGCGGCGACAAGCCCGCGCGTTGCCTCCCCGCGCCGCAGGAGAGCAATCCCTTTCTCGGCTACCGCGCCATCCGCATGTACCCGGACCAGGAGGCGGTGTTCCGCGCCCAGCTCCGGGCGATCCTGCGCGCCAGCGCGCTGGGGCCGGTCAAGGTGATGATTCCGATGGTCGCCACTTTGAGCGAGGCGCGCTGGGCGCGGCGGCTGCTGGAGGAAGAGAGAGCCGCGCTGGGCCTGGCCGAGCCGGTGCCGCTCGGCATCATGCTGGAAGTGCCGTCGGTGCTGTTCCAGCTGGATGCCTTCTGCCGCGAGGTGGATTTCTTCAGCGTGGGCAGCAACGACCTGACGCAGTATCTGTTCGCCGCCGACCGCGACAACGAACGCGTCGGCAGCCTGTACGACAGCCTGCATCCGGCTTTTCTGGCGGCGTTGAGCCAGGCGGTGGCCGTCATTCATCGCCATGGCCGCTGGATAGGCCTGTGTGGCGAGGCGGCCGCCGAACCGCACGCGCTGCCGCTGTTCCTGGGCATGGGGCTGGACGAGTTGAGCATGAGCGCGCCCTCGTTGCAGGAATGTCGGCGGCGTCTGCGCGAGCTGGATGCCGGTCGCTGCCGCGAACTGTTGGCGAGGGCGCAGGCGTGCGCGGATGGAGCCGAAGTGAGGGCGCTGGTGGCCGCAGCGGCGGCCCGGCCGGCATTGCCGATGCTGACCGCCGATTGCCTGATTCCCGATGTCGCTTGGCGCAGCAAGGCGGCGGCGATCAAGGGCATGGTGGATAGATTGTGGCTGCTGGAGCGCTGCGACGACCGCTACGGCATGGAGGAAGACCTGTGGCTGCGCGAGCAGGCTTACTCCACCGGCCTGGGGCATGGTTTCGCCATCCCGCATGCGAAGTCCGAGCACGTGCGGCATCCCACGCTGTGCCTGGCCCGATTGGCGCAGCCGGTGGACTGGGGCGCCAGCGATGGAGTGCCGGTGGACATGGTGCTGCTGCTGGCGTTCAACGCCGCCGACGCCGGCGCCTCGCATCTGAAATTCTTCTCGCGGCTGGCCCGGTTGGTGATGCATGAGGATTTCCGCCAGGCCTTACGCGCCGAGCGCGATCCCGAACGCTTGCTGGCGCTGCTGCGGGACAGGCTGGAGGGCGCGGCATGAGCGCGTTTCCCTTGTATGGCCTGGCCCAGCACTATGCCTGGGGCGGACGCCGCTTCATTCCCGGCATGCTGGGCCTGGACAACGCCGAGCAGCAGCGTTTCGCAGAGTGGTGGCTGGGCGCGCACGAGGACGCGCCGTCGGTGATCGCGACGCCGCAGGGGCCGCAGCCGCTGCATTACGCGATCGCCCATCAGCCAGCCGCCTTTCTGGGCGAGGCGGTCATCCGCCGCCATGGCCGCCGCCTGCCTTTTCTGCTGAAGGTGTTGGATGTGGACGCTCCCTTGTCCATTCAGGCGCATCCGGACGAGGCGCAGGCACGGGCGGGGTTCGCCCGCGACAACGCCGCCGGCCTGTCTATGGACGACGCCCGGCGCAACTATCGCGATCCGTATCCCAAGCCGGAAATGATGGTGGCGCTGTCGCCGTTCTGGCTGCTGCACGGCCTGAGGCCGGATCGGGAGATTGATGCGCTACTGGCGCGCCAGCCGGAGTGGCACCCATTGCGGGAGCGCTTGGCGCGGGAAGGCGGCGCGGGGCTGCATCGCCATCTGTTTAGATTGCCGCAGGAGGAGATCGCCGCGTTGCTGCGCCCGCTGTGGCGCAGGCTGGAGGCCGGCGGCGATGCCGGCGCGGACGATCCCGACCACTGGGCGCGGCAGCTGGCCGGCGCCCGGGCAGAGGACCGCGGCGTGTTCGGCTGCTACCTGCTCAATCTGGTAGGACTGCGGCCGGGCGAGGCCATCTTCCAGCCGGCGCGCCTGCCGCACGCTTATCTGCATGGCCGCAATATCGAGCTGATGGCCAATTCCGACAATGTGCTGCGGGCCGGCCTCACCGACAAGGCAGTGGGCGTCGAGGCCTTGCTGGAGGTCATCGACGATTCGCCGGTCAGTCCCAGGGTGATGGCCGCGCCGGATGGCTGCGGACTGAGAGGGTATCCGCGTTGCGGCGGCGATTATTTCGCCCTGGACCAACTGCTGTTGGGCGAAGGCGAGGGCGAAGCCTGGCGAAGCGCAGGACCGGAAGTTCTGCTGGTGGTGGACGGCAGCCTGAGTCTGCGCCATTCCGGCGGCGAGCTGGCGCTGGAGCAGGGGCAGAGCGCCCTGTTGTTGCCGGGGCAGGAGTGCGAGGCGCGAGCCGGCCGCTTGGCGCTGGCCTACCGGGCGTTTTGTCCGCTGGCCGGCAAATGATAAGGTGGCGGATAATCCAGATTGATGCCGGATAAGACATGATGCCGCGCCCGTCCTTTCGCCTGAGCTGGCCATCCGCGCTCACGCGGCTGTGCCATGCGCCGGTCGGCAAGCACATGCCGACCGGCGCCTACCAGGTGCATTTCCCGCGGCTGGATCTGGTGCTGTCCAACCGCTACCACTACAGCCACGAAGGCTGCGAAAACGCATGCCTGTCGGCGCAGGAGGCGCTGTTCATTCCGGCCGAGCATTGGACGCTGCCCAATTGGTGCGCGAACGGCGAGGTGTTGCACATTCTGTTCGATTACGCGCGGATAGGTTTCAGCCTAGTGCGCTCAGGCCCGCAGGGGGTGATCAGCACCCATAAAGAAAGCATGGTGCTGGCTCAGCGCGGCAGCCTGAACGGCATGTTGGATGTGCTGGCCGGCTTATGTCGCGACGGCGCGGGGCCGGAGGTGCTGCGTCTGCAAGGCCAGGCGCTGCTGGCCTTGCTGCAAGCGTTGTACGACGAGGCGCGCGACAGCCAGTGGCAGCAGGGCGGCAACCAGTTCCGAGCCATCTGCCTGTACATCAGCGAGCATCTGTACGCGCCGCTGACGCGTGAGGACGTATCGCTGCGTTTCGGCATCTCCACCACCCACCTGTCCCGGCTGTTCCGCCAGCATCTGGGACACGGTTTCTGCGAGTTCCTGGCCCATGCCCGGCTGGACCTTGCCAAGGCCCTGCTGCGGCAGGGCCAGCTGCCGCTGAACGCCGTCGCCGCCCGCTGCGGCTACGTCGACGTCAACTATTTCCACCGTGTATTCAAGCAACGCTTCGCGATGACGCCGTGCGCGTATCGGAGGGAGTTCGCCTGAGGCCATTGCTTGGGATCGGGCCGCAGAGGGTTGGATATCAGGCATCTGGCGCGATTTCCAGTTGATCGGGCGCCAGGATGGGCTGGCCGGGCTCGTCCAGTTTCACGTTGAGGATGCGCAGCGCATCGCCGGCGACGCGCGCGAAAATCGGGGCCGCCACCGCGCCGCCGTAGTATTTTCCCGCGCTTGGCTCGTCCACGGTCACCGCGACGATGACGCGCGGATGCCGGCCAGGGGCGAAACCTATGAAGGAAGCGCGGTGCTTGTCGGCCACGTAGCGGCCCTCGATCAGCTTGCGCGCAGTGCCGGGCTTGCCGCCCATGCTGTAGCCGGGCACGCGCGCAGCCAGCGCGCCGCCGCCCGGTTGACTGTTGGCGACCAGCAATTCGCGCATGGTCGCAGCGATGCGCTCATCGATGACTCGTTGTGCCGGCGGGGATGTTTCCCGGGGATGAAGCGACACCGGCAGCAGCAATCCACCGGTAGTGAAGACCGTGTAGGCGCGGGCCAGATGCAGCAGGCTGCCGGAAATGCCGTAGCCGAACGACATCGTCGCCTGGTCTATCGGACGCCATTTCCTCCAGTCGCGCAGCGTGCCCCGGGCCTCTCCCGGGAAGCCCGTCCCGGGCGCCTTGCCGAATCCCAAGTCGTTGTAGAAATGCCAGAACCGCTCTGATTTGGACATCAGGGCCAGTTTGCTGGTGCCGACATTGGAGGATTTTTGCAGGATGCCCAGCATGTCGAGGCTGGCGCGCGGTGCCACGTCCCGGATCAGGGCGGGCCCTATCTTGTAGCTTCGCGTATCCAGCACCGTTTGCGGCGTGACATGGCCGTCTTGCAGCGCCAGAGCCATCGCGAACGGTTTCATTACCGATCCCGCTTCAAACGCGTCCACCATGCCCCGGTTGCGCATGGCCTCAGGCTGCGCCGATCGGCGATTGTTGGGATTGAACGTAGGGTAGTTGGCGGCGGCCAGCAACTCGCCGTTCTGCGCGTCCAACACGATTACGCTGCCGGATCTGGCCTTGTGCTCCGCCACGGCAAACGCTATCGCCTTGTGCGCCTGATACTGGATGCGGGCGTCCATGGACAGGGCGACAGTCTGGCCGTCGGTAGGGGGCTGAATGCGTGAGGCGTCCGCTATGATCTGGCCGCGCAGGTCTTTCAGCACCTGCCGCGTCCCATCCTTGCCGGCGAGCTTGCGCTCCAGGCTCAGTTCGATCCCCTCCTGCCCTTTGCCGTCGGCATCGGTCAAGCCCACCAAATGGGCGGCCGCGTCGCCTGCCGGGTAAAAGCGCATGAACTCGGGATCGGAGAAAATGCCTGGAATGCGCAACGCCATGATCTTGTCAGCCGCGTGGGGGGCGAGCCGCCGCTTCAGGTAGACAAAGTCGCGGCCGTCGTCGGTGAGTTTGCGGCGGAGCGACTCCGGGGAAAGGTCCAGCAACTCGGCCAGATCGCGCAACTGCGAGGTAGCCAGCGCGGGAAGCATCTCCGGATTGGCCCAAATATTTTTCACCGGGCTGCTGGAAGCCAACAGCCGGCCATGGCGGTCGACGATGGCGCCGCGGCTGGCTTCGAGCGTCAGCGTGCGCAAGAAACGGATTTCCCCCTGCTTTTGCAGAAAATCCTGTTGAATGAATTGCAGGTAGGCTGCGCGAAGCAGCAGCGTGAGAAAGCCCAGGCCAAGCAGGCCGGCGACCATGCGGGCGCGGGAAGTCGACATTTTCGCGCCGACGCGCGTCGAAGAGGGCTGGCGATGACGGACGAGCATGCCGCGGATACCTTTAGCCTTGCTGGAAGTGAATCTCCGAATGCTAGGCGAGGCAGGGGGTGGCGTAAACGCGGCTTTCTGTAACGAATGTAACGCAGGGGGCGTGATGAAGAGCCTGTATGGACAAGCGACGGGCCAGCTCCAGCTTGCCTGGGGCTGGCGTTGAGAGGGCCAATAAAAAAAGCCATTTTGAAAATGGCTTTTTTTATTGGCGGAAGCGGTGAGATTCGAACTCACGGTGGGCTCGCACCCACGACGGTTTTCAAGACCGTTGCATTAAACCGCTCTGCCACGCTTCCGCATTCGGTATGAGCCGGCAATTCTAGCGAGAATCGCCGCGCTTGGCTAGAGGGCGGCGGCGTTGGAGGCCAACATTTCCGCCGCGTGCTCGCGGGTGGTCTGGGTGAGCTCGACGCCGCCCAGCATGCGGGCGATTTCCAGCACCCGCTGTTCGGCGTCCAGCGGCGCGATGTTGCTGAGCACCTGGCCCTTGCGCTCGCGCTTGCTGACTTGCCAGTGGTGCTTGCCGCAGGACGCCACCTGGGGCAGGTGGGTGATGCACAGCACTTGGTAGCGTTGGCCCAGGTCGCGCAGCATGTGGCCGATCACTTCGGCCACGCGGCCGCCTATGCCCACGTCCACTTCGTCGAAGATCAGCGTGGGCACGCTGGCCACCTGGCTGATCACCACCTGCATCGCCAGGCTGATGCGGGACAGCTCGCCGCCGGAAGCCACTTTGGCCAGCGGGCGCAAGCTGGTGCCGGCATTGGCGGCCACCAGGTATTCGATCGACTCCATGCCGTGCGCGCCGGGCTCTGCCAGCGCGGACAGCTCGATGGCGAAGCGGGCGCCGCCCATCGCCAGGCGGCCCATCTCGCCGGAGATGCGTTCGGACAGCTCGCTGGCGGCCTGGCGGCGCTTGCCTGACAGAGCTTCCGCCAGCGCGCGGTAGCGGGCCAGGCTGGCAGCCTCGGCCACGCTCAGCGCTTCCACGTCCACGCTGGCTTCCAGCGCGGATAGCTGCTGCTGCCAGTCGGCCAGCTTGTCTGCCAGGTCGGCCGGCTGCACGCGATATTTGCGCGCCGTGCTCATCAAGAGGTCCAGCCGGCGTTCCATTTCCACCAGCTGGTTCGCGTCCTGGTCGATGTCGCTGGCGTAGTCGCGCAGGCCGTACACCACCTCGCGCAGCTCGGCGTCCACCGAGTCCAGCAGCGACAGGGTATCGGACAGACGCGGGTCCAGGTTGGACAGCTTGGACAGCCGGGTCTGCACGTGGGCGAGCTGGGACAGGCAGCTGTCGTCGTTCTCGGACAGTACGTCCACCGCCTGCTGCGCGCTTTGCACCAGTTCGGCGGAGTTGGCCAGCCGGGTGTGGCTCTGGCTCAGCGTGGTCCATTCGTCGGGCAGCAGATTGAGTTCGGTCAATTCGCCGATCTGCCAAGTGAGGCGCTCGCGCTCCACTTCGGATTCGCGCGACATCCGCTCGGCGTCCTGCCGCGCCTGGCGCGCCGCTTGCCATTCCTGCCACGCCTTGTTGGCGTCGCGCGCCAGTGTGGTGGAGCCGGCATAGGCGTCCAGCAGCTGGCGCTGGGTCTCGCTCTTCATCAGCGACTGGTGCGCGTGTTGGCCATGGATATCCACCAGGAACTCGCCCAGCGATTTCAGCTGGGCCAGCGTGGCGGCCTGGCCGTTGACGAAGCTCTTGGAGCGGCCGCCGCGGTCTATCAGCCGGCGCAGCAGCAGCACGCCTTCGTCGCCGGATAGTTCGTTGTCCCCCAGCCAGGCGTCCACTTCGGGACGGTTGGCGGTGGAGAACTCCGCGGTGATCTCGGCGCGCTCGGCGCCTTCGCGCACTTGGGCACCGTCGGCGCGGTCACCCAGCAGCAGGCCCAGCGCGTCCAGCATGATGGATTTGCCGGCGCCGGTCTCGCCGGTGAGCACGGTGAAACCGTCGGAAAAGTCCAGCGCGATGCTGTCGACGATGACGAAATCTTTGACGGTCAGCGAGAGAAGCATGGTGTGTGGTCGTTTCCGGTTAGATCAGGCGCTCGCCCCAGTGCAGCTTGTGGCGCAGCATGTCGTAGTAGTTGTAGCCTTCGGGGTGCAGGATGCGCAGCGGATTGCGGTAGCGGCGGATCAGCACCCGGTCCATTTCCATCAGGTCGCAGTGCAACTGGCCATCGAAGTGCACGCGCGCGTCCAGGCCGCGGGTCAGCATGAATTCCACCTCGCAGGAATCGTTGACGGCGATCGGCCGGTTGGACAGCGATTGCGGGCAGATCGGCACCAGGGCGATGGCCTGCAGCGTGGGGTGCAGGATGGGGCCGCCGGAGGCCAGCGCGTAGGCGGTGGAGCCGGTGGGGGTGGACACGATCAGGCCGTCTGAGCGCTGGCTGTAGACGAACTGGTTGTCGATGAAGATTTCGAATTCGATCATCGAACCCACCGCGCCGCGGCTGAACACCACGTCGTTGAAGGCCAGCGCGCCGGCGACTTCGGCGTCTTCGCGGACGACGGAGGCTTGCAGCAGGATGCGGTCTTCCGGCACGAATTTGCCGTGCAGGATGGCGTCCACCGAATCCAGCATCTCGTGCAGCGGGATGTCGGTCATGAAGCCCAGCCGGCCCTGGTTGATGCCGACCAGCGGCACGCGGTACGGCGCCAGCAGGCGGGCTATGGAGAGCATGGTGCCGTCGCCGCCCAGCACGATGCAGAGATCGGCCAGCTTGCCCATGTCGGTGCGGTCTATCAGCGGATAACCGTTGGCTTCGGCCGGCGTGACGCTTTCCTTGTCGATCAGCACCGTGGCGCCGCCGCCGGCCAGGTGGTCGGCCAGCTGCATCAGCGCGGGAGTGATGCCGGGTTTGCTGTGGCGCGCCACCAGGCAGATGTGTTTGAACAATCTTTCCATGCGGCGATTCTACTGGTTTGGCGGGAATTCGTTGAGCAAAATCTCTTCGTCTATCCGCTGTTTCTTGCCGGTGGCTTCCAGCGCTTTCAAATAGAAGCGGACCAGGTCGGCCAGCGAGTCCACGCCCAGCTTGCTGAACAGGTTGGCGCGGTGCACTTCGATGGTGCGCGGAGACAGGTCGAGCTCGCGCGCGATTTCTTTGCTGGACAGGCCGTCGGCCACCAGTTCCAGCACTTCGCGCTCGCGGCCGCTGATGCGGGCCAGCTGGCTCATCACTTCCTGGGTTTCCTCTTCCTGCTGGTGCTGCTGGATGCTGATGCGTATGCCGCGGCGCAGGCTGGCGATCAGGCGGTTCTGATCGATGGGCTTGGTCAGGAAGTCGATGGCGCCGGTCTGGAAGGCGCGCCGGCACTGCTCGATGTCGCCATGGCCGGTGATGAACACGATGGGGATGTTGATGTCGCGCTCCATCAGTTGCTCTTGCAGCGCGAGGCCGGTGATTTGCGGCATGCGGATGTCCAGCACCAGGCAACAGATCTGGTTGCCCTGATAGCCGTCCAAGAACTCCATCGCATTGGGGAAGGCGACGGTTTTCATGCCCTGGGCGGTGATCAGCATGGCCAGAGAGTCCAGTACGGCCGGGTCATCGTCGACGATGAATACGGTAGGGGTCGTGTTTTGCATCAGGCTTCCACTCCGGATGTTACGGCCATGTCGCGCGGGGCGCATGGCAGGTCAATGATGAACTCCGCTCCCGAGCCGGGCTTGTTGCCGGCTATCAACTTGCCGCCGAAGGCTTCGACCGCCGTCTGGCAGATGGCCAGTCCCAGCCCCATGCCGTTGGGCTTGGTGCTGAAGAAGGGGTCGAAAATCCGGTCCAGCTTGTCCGAGGGGATGCCGCAGCCGTTGTCGCTGATGATGAGCTGCACGCGCTCGCCCTGGCGGCGGGTGGTGATGCTCAGGCGTCCCCAGGGCCGGGTTTGCTCCATGGCCTCCACCGCGTTGCGCGCCAAGTTCAGCACCACCTGTTCCAACTGGATAGTGTCAGCGTATACCAACGGCAACTCGGGCGCGAAGTTTTGCTCGATATGAATGTCGTGGTCGTGCAATTCGTAATCCAGCAGCGACAATGCGTTATGCACAGCTTGATTCAACTGTACCGGCGTCAGTTGCTGGTTCTTTTGGGTGACGAATTCCCGCAGCCTGCGGATGATGCGGCCGGCGCGATCGGCCTGGTTGACCGACGAGGTCAGCGCGCGGCGCAGCATGGCGATGTCCAGCTCGTCGTCCTCCAGCAAGCTGAGGCCTGCCTGGCAGTAGCTCATGATGGCGGAAAGCGGCTGATTGATCTCATGGGCGATGCCGGAAGCCATCTCGCCCATGGTGTTGATGCGGGTGACGCGGGCTAGTTCCAGTTCGTGCTGGCGCAGCCGGCTTTCGCTGGCTTCCAGCGCCGCCAGCATGCGGCGGCGGATGGGCGCGGTGTCGCGGAAGGTCAGCACGCTGCCGATCAGCTGGCCGTTGCGCCCGAGCAACGGCGCCACGGCGCCCTCCACCAGAAGTTTTTCGCCGTTATGCCGCTTCAGGTAGCAGTTTTGCGCCAGATGAACCACTTGCAGCGTCGATACGGCCTGTTCTATCGGGTCCAGCACCGGCTGGCGGGAAAATTCGTAGTGCAGCGGCGCCACCTGTTTCAGCCGCCGCTGCAGCAACTGGGCGGCGGGCAGGCCCAGCAGCGTTTCAGCCGCCGGGTTCAGGTACTGGATCACTTGCTCGTTGTCTATGCTGATCACCGCGTCGCTGATGCCGCGCAGGGCGACGCTGGCGTATTCTCGCTCGCGGAAAATGTCGTCCTGGATCTGTTCCCGCGATTGGCGGTTGTGCTCCAGCAACGCCAGCACCACCCAGAGCAGATAGGAGGGCAGCAACGCGATCAGCAGGCACAGCGCGACCTCCGCCGCCGTGGTGCGCTCCAGGCGCAGCTGGCGGCTGAGCCTCATGTCGTAAGGCAGGGCGGACAGATTGAGATTGGCGCGGTAGCTGAGCTGGGGCAGCAGCCAGTCCAGCCGGGAGCCCGCCCGGTCTGATTTCTGATTCTGCAACTGAATGACGCCGGGGTCGTTCGCATTGTCGCGGCGCAGCAGCTGCAATGTATAGCGGCCCTCGAGAGAGGGCGGCAGGGCCAGCAGCGGCCGCAGGCACAACACCTGCATCACCACGCCGGCGGCTTGTTCGATGCGCACCATGGGAACGGGCGAGGGCGGGGCGATGCGATAGACGGTCTGGAACAAGGCTAGCCCCCACTCGCCGTTGCGCAGCAACAGCGTCGGCGACGAAGCTTGCAGATGCCCCAGCGCGCGGTTGACCGCCGCGGACAGCACCGAATCGTCCAACAGGTCCAGGCCCATTTCCCGCCAGTCGGGCGAGGCGAGTCCCGGCTCGGCCATGCTGAGCGGCAGATAGCGCGACCGCTGCGGCGCGATGCGCCAGGCTGCCCGATCGCGCCAGGTATTGAGCTGGTTGTGCAGGTAATCGCGAATCGCGTAAGGCTGGCCCAGCCGTTGGGCCTGCTCGCGCTCGAAGCGGATCCGCTCGGCTTGCTCCACCAGCGGCTGGTAGCCGATGAAGTACAGCTGGGGCTGGGTCTGCGTGGCGATCTGCACCAGCTCCCGTATCCGCGCCCGTCCGCCTGGGGGATCGTTGGAGGCTATGTCGCCCACTTCATCCTGCAGCAGCTCGCTGCTGCGCAAGCGGCTGTTGACGTTCTGCAGCAGCAGCTCCACCGTCTGGCGAAATTCATGGCGTTGCTGGCGGATATCCAGCAGCAGCGCGTGCGCCATCAGCAGGCTGAAGGCGAGCAGCAGGCAAAGCGCGCTCAGTCCCTTGCTGCGGGCGGAGGCATGGCGCAACAGATGCAGGTGGGTGCGGAGCGCGTTGAATGGGGAGGGGCGGGGCACTTCGACATCGGACATGCTTCGGACTTTGGTGGATGCAAGGTTTGGAACACGTGCCGCGGGGCGCGTGCCATTATACCGGCCGCGCCCCGGATCTGCCTGTTAGTTTTGCAACAAATGAGAGAATCGACTACGGATTTTTGCCAGTTTGGGAGAAATCACCAGCTGGCAGTAATTCTGCTGCTGGTTTTGCGCGTAGTAGTTCTGGTGGTGGTCTTCGGCCGGGTGAAAACGGGGCGCGGGCTCCAGCCGAGTGACGATGGGGGCATCGAACACCTGTTCGCGGACCAGCTCCCCGATGACGCGCTCGGCGCATTCGCGTTGAGCGTCGCCCTGATAGAAGATCGCCGACGCGTATTGGGTGCCGACGTCGTGGCCCTGGCGGTTCAGGGTGGTGGGGTCGTGCACGGCGAAAAACACCTGCAACAGCGTGGCGTAGTCGATGCGGGACGGATCGTAATCGATTTCCACCACTTCCACGTGGCCGGAATCGCCAGAGCAGACCTGGCGATAATCCGGATTGTCGGTGTGGCCGCCGCAGTAGCCGGAAACCACCCGCTCCACGCCTTTCAGCCGGGAGAAGGCCGCTTCCAGGCACCAGAAGCAGCCGCCGCCCAGAATTGCTTTTTCCATGATGAACTCCTGTGTCAACTGGGTATGGGAATGCGGCGCGGCTGACGCCGGCCGGCCACGCGATCCGGAACGGCTCCGGGCTGGCCGCATGATCAGCGGCGCTCAGCGGTTGGTCGGACCAGCGCCGAAAATCTCACACGCGAGTCTGACCGTTTCGGCCTGTATTGTCACGGTGTCCGTGATCGGCACCGCATAGCCTCCCGCCATGGTCACGACCAGCGCCGCGTCGCGGCGGCGGCAGGCGTCCATCACCATGCCGTCGCGCTCGGCCAGGCCTTGGGGGCTTAGGGCCAGCCGGCCCAGGCGGTCGCCGCGGTAGGGGTCGGCGCCGGCCAGATAGCACACCAGGTCGGGCCTGGCGCGAGCGAACAAGTCCGGCAGCGCGCGCTCCAGCGCGCCAAGATAATCGCCGTCTTCCGTTCCGTCCGGCAAGTCGATGTCCCAGTCGCTGTCTATGCGGTTGAAGGGGAAGTTGCGCGCGCCATGCATGGAAAAGGTGAAGATGCGGGGCTCGCCGGCGGCGATGGCGGCGGTGCCGTCCCCCTGATGGACGTCAAGATCCAGAATCAGGACGCGGCGGACGCGGCCTTCCGCCAACATCAGCATCGACGCCACGGCGATGTCGTTGAACACGCAAAAGCCGCTGCCGCGGTTCGGGCCGGCATGATGAGTGCCGCCGGCCAGGTTGACGCCGCAGCCTTCCAGCAGCGCCGCGCGGCTGGCCGCCACGGTGGCGCCGACCGAGCGGCGGCTGCGTTCGGCCAGCTCCGGAGACCAGGGCAAGCCGATCTCCCGTTGGCCGGCGGCGTCCAGCGTGCCGTTCAGCACCGCGTCGACATAGTCCGGATGATGAGCGTGCAGCAGCTCGCCGCGGGTCGCCGCCGGCGCTGTTTCCATTCGGTCGGCGGCGAAGGCCGATACCCGCTCGGCCAGCAGCCGGTATTTCTCCGCGGGAAAACGGTGGCCTGCCGGCAGGGGCAGCGCAAACTGGTCGGTCCGGTAGATGCGCATCGCGCCTGCCTACAGCGCCTTCACCAGGCTGAAACGGGGCATCTGGCGGCCTTCATGCTCCACCATTTCCTCAAACATCCCGGCGGGGCGGGCCCACAGGCCGTAGTCGCCGTACAGCGCGCGGTACATCACCAGCGGCTCCCGGGTTTCCGAGTGTTCGGCAGTGCCGAGGACCTGATAAAGCTGGCGGTTGCGATAATGCTGATAGATTCCTGGCGCTGTCATGCGGGCTCGTCCTGTGTATTGACCGGCGGGGGGCGAGGATGCCGCAGCGTGGCCGGAGCGTCAAGAATCGCCGCTGCTCCAGTTGTAAACTCGAAAGTCGCGGTCCGGCGCGAAGCCCAGGTTTTCATACAAGCGCTGCGCATTCAGATTGTCATGCGCGGTCTGGAGCATGATCTCGCCGCCGCCCATATCCCGCGCGTATTGCTGGCAGCGCAGGATCAGCAGCTTGCCGACGCCATGTCGGCGCGCGTCGGCAGAGACGTAAAGGTCGTGCAGCATCCAGCAGGGGCGCAGCGACAGCGAGGAAAATCCGGCATACATCAGCGCAAAGCCCACGACGGCGCCATCGCGTCTGGCCAGAAAGGCCACGGCCTGGCGGCGGCGCAGCCGTTCGCTCAGGTATTCGCGGCATTGTCCCGGCGATTGATGGACCTGGTAGAAATCCAGGTAGGCGGCGAATAGCGGCAGCCAGTCGGAGACCGACTCCGGGGTGGCGATGCTCAATTGTATGTCCATCTACAATCTCCGTGATGGCTGGGCGGCGCTGGGGTACAATAACGCCCTTTTTCAGCAGGTTAGACAATGAAGCTGGTGCTTGCCCCGATGGAGGGCCTGGTTGACGATGTGATGCGCGACGTGCTGACCCGTGTGGGCGGCATCGATCTATGCGTGACCGAATTCGTGCGCGTCACCTCCGTATTGCTGCCCACGCGCACCTTCATGCGCCTGGCGCCGGAGCTCGACAATCAAGGCAACACCCGGGCCGGCGTGCCGGTGCGGGTGCAGTTGCTGGGTTCCGACGTTTCTTGCCTGGCCGAGAACGGAGCCAAGGCGGCGAGCCTGGGGGCGCCCGGCGTAGATCTGAATTTCGGCTGTCCCGCTCCTACAGTCAACCGCCACCGCGGCGGCGCGGTTTTGCTCAAGGAGCCGGAACTGCTGCACCAGATTGTAGCCGCGGTTCGCCGCGCGGTGCCGTCGGCTGTGCCGGTGACGGCCAAAATGCGGCTGGGGTTCGAGGATAAGAGCCTGGCTCTCGAGTGCGCGCAAGCGATAGCCAGCGCCGGCGCCGACGAGTTGACCGTTCACGGCCGTACCAAGGTGGAAGGATACAAGCCGCCGGCGCATTGGGACTGGATCGCGCGCATCCGCGAAAGCGTGGACATCCCGGTGACGGCCAATGGCGAAGTCTGGACGATGGCGGATTACCGCGCGATCCGGGAGGAGAGCGGCTGCGACACGGTGATGATAGGCCGCGGGCTGGTGGCCTGCCCGGATCTGGCGCGGCGCATCGCGGCCGGCGGCCCAGCCGAGCCCATGCCTTGGAGCGAGATGATGCCGTGGGTGCTGGACTTCTTCCGGATGTGCCGGCAAAAATCCGGCGAGGAGCGTTATCCGGCGGCCAGGCTCAAGCAGTGGCTGGGCTTGCTCAAGCGCACCTGGCCGGAAGCCGAACAGTTGTTTGAAGCGGTAAGGCGCGAGCAAGATTCTGAAAAGATAGAGAATATTCTGATTGCAAGGCAAGTTAAGTAAATATACTCATACCGCAATGCGGAAACAGTTGCTAACATCAAAACGCGTGCTGCTTTGGTAAAGCAGCGCGCTGTAACATCTGCCGGCCTGCCTGGCTGCAGATCTTACACTTCCCCGATACCTTGCACCCCTCCCTCACGGGAGGGATTTTTTTTATCCGCGATCATGAACTAATAATTAAAAAAAATCATGGCGGAGCGAGCATGGACACCCCACCCGCTGTCAGTTGGCTGGAAAAGCTGATTCCCGCTGTCTGGTATGGTTCCTTGACAGTCTTTGTCGCTATTACCGCGGCCCTCTCCATATTGTTGTACATAACCCATGCCGACAGCCGCAAGCGCGTGCTGAGCACGCTGTTGATCTCGCTGATCAGCTTGCTGGTGGTCAATATCAGCCCCCCGACCGAATCAGGCCAGTGGGTGAGGCAGGCCGCGGTGATCGTGCTGGGCCTGGCCATGATCCGCCTGTGGGCGATGCTGCTGTTCCGCCTGATGCTGCCGGTGCTGCGCATCCATCCGCCCCGCATCCTGGAGGAAATCCTGGTGGTGCTGGGCTACATCGCCTGGGGCCTGGTGCTGCTGAGGCTTGCGGGCCTGGATTTGAGCCACATCGTCACGACATCCGCCGTCATCACCGCCGTGCTGGCTTTCGCGATGCAGGACACGCTGGGCAATATTCTGGCGGGCTTGTCCCTGCAAATAGACAACTCGGTGGAGATCGGCGACTGGATCAAGAGCGGGGATCTGGTGGGCCGGGTGGTGGAGATCAACTGGCGCGCCACCTCCGTGGAGACGCGCAATTGGGAGACGGTGGTGATTCCCAACAGCGTGTTGATGAAGAACCACTTCGCCATCCTCGGCAAGCGGCGCGGCAATCCGCAGCAGTGGCGGCGCTGGGTCTGGTTCAACATCAATTGGGACACGCTGCCGACGCAGATCATCGGCGTGGTGGAGAAATCGCTGCGCGAGGCGCAATTGCCCGGCGTGGCGGCGACGCCGGCGCCCAATTGCATATTGATGGGTTTCGAGAATGGCTATACCCGCTACGCGGTCAGATACTGGCTGACCGATTTTGCCGCCGACGACTATACCGACTCCATTGTCCGCACCCATATCGACGCCGCGTTGCGGCGCCATAATCTGCGCATGGCCTCGCCTTATTACAATGTGCTGACCATCAAGGAAAACGAGAAATACATCGAGGCGCGGATGAAGCGGCACCTGGAGGAGCGAGTGCTGGCGCTGAGAAAAGTGGAGCTGCTGTCCAGCTTGAACGACGAGGAAATGGTGGTGCTGGCCGACCAGCTCAAATTCACTCCCTTCGTCACCGGCGACATCATCATGCATCAGGGGGCGGTGGCGCACTGGCTTTACATCATGCTGTCGGGCGAGGTCGAGGTGTGGGTGGAGCTGCCGGATAGCGGCCGCAAACTGGTGGATGTGCTGAAGTCTGGCAGTTTTTTCGGCGAAATGGGATTGATGACCGGCGAGTCG
Source organism: Chromobacterium sp. INPA-IVC (assembly GCF_059047085.1). Lineage (NCBI taxonomy): Bacteria > Pseudomonadati > Pseudomonadota > Betaproteobacteria > Neisseriales > Chromobacteriaceae > Chromobacterium > Chromobacterium sp. INPA-IVC. The sequence continues at coordinate 376,058 of NZ_JBTNLS010000001.1, forward strand.
CGTTCCAGCACGGTGATCGCGCGTTCCAATGTCGAATGCCTGAGGCTGGACAAGGATGCGTTCCAATCCATCCTGGTGTCGCGCAAGGAACTGGCTGAAACCATTTCCGCCATTCTGGCGCAGCGTCTGGAAGAACAGCGCAATCGCGCGCCGGACTCGGCGCTGGATGCGGAAGGCGATGCGCCAAGGCGGGCCGAGCTGGTGGATCGCATCCGCAGCTTTTTCGGGCTGAACAAGCATTGAAGCGCGCCGCATGGGGAAGTCCTGACCGACGCGGTTTCTCCAGCCTGTGTGCCGTTGCCGGCAGTCCTTCCTGGCGTGAGAGCTTGTCGTTGGCTTGTCAGGCTGCCTTGCGCGGCGCGTCCACAGTTTGCGTCACGCAGGCCTAGTACGCGGGTGAGAGCGTAGTGAGCCGAGCAGCGAGCCATGGCGCGGCTCGGCGAGGAATGTCATCAGACAAACTGGACCGGCACGAAAAAGTCCCGCCCGGTGCGGCTGATCAGCACCTGAGGCTGGCCAGCGATCATCGCGCGGTAAGGACGGGGCAGGCGCTTCCAGTCGTTGAACTTCATCTTGATGCTGTCGTTGAACTTTCCCATTGCGGTCTCCTTCGCGCTAGTCCACTTTGTGGATGACATTGGTCACCACGCCCCAGATATGAAACGATGCGTCTTCCGGCACGTCTATCGGCTGATAGGCCGGGTTTTCCGGCAGCAGGCGCACGCCATTGGAGCCGCGCTCCAGCCGCTTTACCGTCAACTCGCCGTTGAGGGCGGCTACCACCACCTTGCCGTTGCGCGGCTCGCGGCCGCGTTCCACCAGCAGCAGGTCGCCATCATGTATGCCGGCGCCCTGCATCGAATCGCCTTTGACCTTGACCATGAAGGTGTCGCCGGGGCGGCTGACCAGATGGGTGTTGAGGTCGATGTCGGCTTCTTTCAGATCGTCCGCCGCCACCGGAGAGCCAGCGGGCACGCTGCCGGCGAACAGCGGTAAAGACAGTTCGCTCAGCTGGGCGCCCAGCGTGCGGAAGTCGAATGCCTGCGCGCTGTTGGCGGTGCGCCAGCTGCGGTAGTCGTCCAGCCATTGCTGAAGGATGGGCTTGAGCGGTTCCGGCACGCGCAGGGCGACGGTCTTGTCGCCGCCGAAGACGGACTTGCGGCCGGCGCCTGAGCGTTTTCCGCCGTGCTGTTTGGGCTTGTCGGTATCCATGATTTGATTCTGTACAATATCAACTGGAATTGCAAGAATTACCATCCAAGGGTCGCGAGCATTTCTTGCGGAACGCCGTCAAACCAGGCGTGCGGGCTGTCGGTTTTCAGCCACAGCCATCGATCAGGCCGCAACTTCGCCAGGAAGTCCAGATCATGGGAGACGGCCAGCAGCGCGCCGCGGTATGGCGCCAACATGGACAGCAGGGCGTCGCGGCTGTCGCGGTCCAGATGGTTGTCGGGCTCGTCAAGCAGCAGCAATTGCGGCGCAGGCGTGGTGCAAAGCCGGGCGGCCAGCGCCACGTGCATCGCTTCGCCGCCGCTGAGCGCCGCGCTGGGGCGGCTTGCTTGTTCCGCGCTCAGACCCAGCTGGGCCAAACGGATACGGGCATCGGTTTCGCTCATTCCGGGGCTGAGGCTTTGCAGCCACTGGCATGGCGATAGTCCTGGCTGGGTGCTGCCCGCGTGCTGATCCAGCCAGCCTGCGGCGACATGGCGGCGCAGCAGGCCCGAAGAGGGCTGCAGCTGGCCGGCGATGACTCGCAGCAGCGTCGATTTGCCGCTGCCGTTCGCGCCGACGATGGCCAGCCGCTCCGGGCCGGCGAGCAGCAGGTCGATGGGGGCGCGCGCGCCGCGCGGCAGCCGCACGCCCTCCAGCTCCAGCGCCGGCTTGGTCGCGGGCAGCTCGCAGCCTGGCGCGCTGAACGACGGCAGCGCGGCGTCATCCGTCCGCGCTTGCGCCTCCAGCAGGACGGCGCGTTGCCGCTCGCGGGCATGCTGCTGGCGCAACAGCAGTTTGCCCTGGCTTTGCTGGCTGCGGTCTTTTTGCGCATCGGTGATCAGCTTGCTCTGATTGCCTTGCTCCGCTTGGCGCTCGCCGCGGCTGGCGCGTTTTTGCTGGCGTTCGCGTTCTTGCTGCTGCCGCCGCTTGAGTTGCCGCTCGGCCTGGCGTTGCGCTTGCAGTTGAGACTGGGACAGGCTGCGCATGCGATCCCGCTCGATCAGATAGCCGGCGTAGTCGCAACCGTAGCCGCGCAATCCGTGTCGCGACAACTCCGCGATATCGTCCATCCACTCCAGCAGGCTGGCGTCATGGCTGATCAGCACTAGTCCGGCGGTCCAGTGACGGAGGCTGTCGCGCAGCGCGGCCCGGCGGGGCAGGTCAAGGTGATTGCTGGGCTCGTCCAGAATCAGCCAGTCTGCGCCGGAGCGCAGCGCAGCGAGCAGGGCGATGCGCTGGCGCTCGCCGCCGCTGAGCGCCGCGCTGGGAGTATCCGGACTCATTCCGTTCAGGCCGGCGTCGGACAGCAATTGTTGGAACGAGGATTCGCAATCCCAGCGGTCTTGAAGCAATTGGTAGTCGCGCTCATCCAGAGAGCCGTCGCGGACGCGCCGCAGCGCCGCCAGCGTTTCCGCCATTCTCGCCAGATGCGCGACGGTGGGGTGGGCGTCGGGATCGAGCTCTTGCGGCAGACGATGGATGCCGCCTTCGCGCAGCACGTGTCCGGCATGCGGGGCGAGCTGGCCTGCCAGTAGCTGTCCCAGCAGCGATTTGCCGCAACCGTTGCGGCCTACCAGGCCGGTGCGGCGAAAGGGGAAGGCATGATTCAGGGCCGGAAAGGGCTGGCAGCCGTCCGGCAGCGCGTATTGCAGCTGTTGTATCTGTAGCAAGGGCATGCGGATGCTCCATGTGGTCATGGCTTGGGGTCCGAAGGACTTCAAGGCCGTGCGCGGCACGGCGGCATCAATTGCGCATGGGAGGAGGGCTCCTGAGTGGATGCGGCATTCTAGTCGACCCGCCAGCATGGTTGCAACGCCGGCTCAGGGTTATTAATATACGTTTCATATATTAATCGTTTATTGGGGCGACCATGGGCATCGTCAAGATTTCAGAGCGGATGCATGACAATCTGCGCACCGCGAGCGAGGCGCTGAGCCGTTCGATCAACTCTCAGGCCGAGCACTGGCTGCGCATCGGCATGCTGGCCGAGCTGAATCCGGATCTGCGCTACAGCGAGATCTGCCAGTTGCTGCTGCAGGCGGGACATGATGGCGGCGGCCTGGATTTGCGCCGACAGGCGGAGGCGGCGCGATGAGCAAGGTGACGATCAAATCCCCGGCCGAAGTGGCCAAGGCGCGCGAAGCCGGCAAGCTGGTGGCGGAGTTGCTGGCGATGATAGGCGAGCACGTGAAGCCCGGCGTCAGCACCGAGGAGCTGGACGCGCGCTGTCACGAATACATCGTCAAGGTGCAGAAAGCCAAGCCGGCCAATGTCGGCTATTACGGCTATCCCAAAACCATCTGCTCATCGGTCAATCAGGTGGTGTGCCACGGCATTCCGTCGGAGAGGCAGGTTCTGCGCGACGGCGACATCGTCAATATCGACGTGGCGGTGATCAAGAATGGTTGGCATGGCGACAGCAGTCGGATGTATTTCGTCGGCGCGCCATCGCCCGAGGCGAAGCGCTTGGTGGACGTCTGCTATGACGCCACTCGCGCCGGCATCCGAGCGGTGCGACCAGGCGCCACGCTGGGCGACGTCGGCCATGCGATCCAGACCCTCACCGAGGCGGCAGGCTTCAGCGTGGTGCGCGAGTATTGCGGCCACGGTATAGGCAAGGTCTACCACGAAGAACCCGAGGTGCTGCACTACGGCAGGCCCGGGGCGGGACTGAAACTGAGGCCGGGCATGGTGTTCACCATCGAGCCGATGATCAACGCCGGCAAGGCCGGCACCCGCCAATTGGGCGACGGCTGGACCGTGGTGACGCAGGATGGGTCCTGGTCGGCGCAGTGGGAGCACATGGTGGCGGTGACCGACCACGGTTTCGAAGTGCTGACGCCGTGGCCGGACGGCCTGGGCGATTATCCGGCGATAGCTTGATCCATGGCGCGCTCGGAACGCTTGCTGGCGTTGCTGCAGCTGCTGCGCCGCCATCGCCGGCCGGTCACGGCGCAGACGCTGGCTGAAGAGCTGGGCATCAGCGTGCGCACCGTTTACCGGGATATCGCCAGCCTGCAGCTGCAGGGCGCGGACATCGCCGGCGAGCCGGGAATCGGCTATCTGCTGCGGCCGGGCTTCCTGCTGCCGCCTCTGATGTTCGCCGAAGAAGAGATCGAGGCGCTGGTGCTGGGCATGCGCTGGGTGGAGAAGCGGGCCGACTCCCGGCTTGCCCGCGCCGCCGGCAATGCGCTGGCCAAGGTGGCGGCCGTGTTGCCCGACGATCTGAGGCGGCGGCTGGAGGATGAGACGCTTCTGGTGGGCCCGGCCGCAGCGCCGGCCATCGAGGTGGACATGGCCGCGCTGCGCGACGCCATCCGCCGCCAGTGCAAGCTGGAACTGCGGTATCGGGACGCCGACGGCGGCGACAGCCGGCGGGTGGTGTGGCCGTTCGCGCTAGGCTTTTTCGAGAAGACGCAGGTGCTGGCCGCCTGGTGCGAACTGCGCCAGGACTTCCGCCATTTCCGCTGCGACAGGATACGGCGGTGCGACAGCCTGGACGAACGCTATCCGCGCCGCCGCCAGGTCTTGCTGAAGGAGTGGCGGCTCCAGCTGGGCATCGCCGTAGACGCGTCTTGACCCCAGGCGCTCAGCGTCGGCGGTGCTCGGCCGCGTGTTGAGCCAGATAGGCGTCCAGGTCGGCTCCGCCTATGTCCAGGGCAGCCAGGATCTCCGCCATGAAGCTGACCGGGGCGGTGCCCGGCGCGGTGACGACGCCCTGGTCTCCGACGGCATGGGGCACATCCTGGTAGAGGCTGGCGCCGGCATAGCCGGGCAGCGCCAGGTTCGCCGCAGAATTGGAAGTGTGGCGCACGCGGTTCAGCACGCCGGCCTGCGCCAAGACGCGGGTGCCGTCGCAAATCCCGGCGACGACGGCGCCGTTGGCGCGGGCGGCGGCAACCAGGCCGGCGATGTCCGGCGCCTGCGCGGTTTGCCAGATGGTGCCGCCGCAAACGATCAGCAGGTCCAGCCGCTCAAGCTGGATGGCCTCCACCGCCAGATGGGGCGTGACCATCAGGCCGCTGGAGGAGATGACGGGCTTGCCGCCTGGCGCGGCGAAGCTGATGTCGAAGCCGTAATAGCCGCGGGCTGAGGAATTGATCAGCGCGGTTTCCCAGTCGGAAAAATTTTCGGTGATGATGGTGATGGCGCGTTTCATCGGATTGCCTTGGTAGGTTTGGAAATGAATCCCGGACCCGGCGGGTCTTGCGGGTGGCCCAAAGGTAATCGATGCCGCTGCCAGTTCCTGTCAGTAGTCTTTCCCGCCGCGACTGTCGGCCCTGGAATGGCGGCTGCGCCGGCATTTTCAGGCTACGCGACAGGCTGCCAGCCGGTCTGAGCCGCCCATTGCTCGGCCGCGAGATAGATCAGGTCCACCGCGGGGTCCTTCACGTCCGGGTAGCTGTCCGGATCGGCCAGGCCTGCCGCCAAGCGCCGTTTCAGCTCGCCGTAAGCCGCGGCGCTTGCCGGATGGGCGCGCAGATAGTCGCGAAACAGCAGAGCGTAGCGCTGATTGGCCGCGCCCACCCGCCGCACATGGATGTGGGCGCGGCGTTCGCCCTCCTGCTCGCGGAAGAAGAACTTGCGCCATTGCTCACCGACATCCTCGAATCCGGGCGGCAAGTGGTCGCGGTTGAATGGCTTAAGGGCGAAGCCGGCGTCGCTCAGGCTTTGGGACACGTTTTCGTCCAGTTCCGCTACCGTGATCTGAACGTCGATCACATCCTTTGCCGCCAAACCGGGCACCGAGGTGGAGCCGATGTGGTCGATGCGCAGGGCCAGGCTTCCCATCGCGCCACCCAGCCGCGCCGCGACGGCTTCGAACTCGTCCGCCCAGCGGGCTTGATGCGCGATGATGGTCACCGTTTCAGTCATGTTTGAGCAATTCAGAGAAGTGATGGGCGACGATGTCCATATTACGGTTCAGATAGAAACGGTGGGCGCGGTGGCGCTGCACGCCGGAGTCCAGGTGGATTTCGCCGCAGCCTTCGGCCACGGCCAGCTGGCGCAGCCAATCCATCATGGCCGCGCCGTGGCCGCGAGAACGCGAGGCTTCGTCGGTGGCCAGATCATCCACATACAGGCTTCTGCCGGCGACCAGCGTGCGCTGGATGCGGAAACCCGCCACGCAGGCGACGGCGACGCCGTCCCGCAGGTAGGCCAGCTGATAGCCTTCGGCCATTTGAGCGCGCACCGTCGCGACGAAAGCTTCGGCTTGCAGATGCGGCCGCAATTGCCGCATCACGGCGAAGCAGCGCGCTATGTCCTGGTCTTGCCGGGCGAGTTGGATCATCGTTTCTCCCTATCCGATATGGCTGTACATCCAGAAGTCCCGCGAGGGGCCGCGCACCTTGCGGTAGCTGCGCAACAAGCCTTCTCGCTGAAAGCCGACGCGCTCCAGCACACAGATGGAGCGCGTGTTTTCCGGCAGCACCGTCGCCTGGATGCGGGCCAGGCCGATATGGCCGTGTCCCCACTCCAGCAGGCTGGCGCAAGCAGCCGTGGCGATGCCGCGGCCCCAGGCGGAGGGAGACAGATCATACGCCATTTCCGCGCTGGCATTGACCGAGGAAACGGTATGAAAGCCTATGGTCCCAAGCAGACGGTCGCTGTCGCGGCCGGCGATGGCGAAGCGCAGCGCGCTGACCTCGGTGAACTGCTCTGGCTGCCAGGCATAGTGCTCCAGCTCGGATTGGGCCTGCACGTTCCAGCTGGTGTGCTCGAACACCTGCGGCAGGGTCAGGTAGTCGTACCAAGCCAGGATATCGTCCGGATACAGCGGGCGCAGGATGGCATCAGGGTGGTCCAATGCCGGCATTTCAGTGAACAACATGTATTTTGCCTTCCGTGGTGAGGGGCAAATCATTTTCATGGCCGCGGTGGATATGGATTGCGGATGCATTTTCGTAATCGGCATGCATGGCAATGGAAGCTTCAGTCGCAGGCCAGCAGTTTCCTTGAGCGGTTTCGGTGGATGGCTGCTATTCATCCTGTGCCAAGCCATGCAGGCTTGGCGTGGAGATATAACGATTGGGGAATGAGTAGTCTGCAAGTTGACTGTTTTTTGCAGTCGTGATGATCATATTGTCATAATTGCGGAGTGCTCACTACTGACAAAAACTGACAGTATTGCGGGTTAGCATGACTACATGCCGAAACTAATCGGCGCCAACCAGGAGAATCGTCATGCAACACCCTGACTTCGTGATTTTGTACGTGGATCAGCCGACCCGCAGCGCGGACTTCTATTCGCGGCTGTTTGATCTGCAGCCTATCCAGTCGTCGCCCACCTTTGTGATGTTCAAGTTCGCGTCCGGCATGAGGCTGGGCTTGTGGTCGCGCCACACTGCGGAGCCTGCCGCCGAGATGATGGGCGGAGGCGGGGAGGTGGTCGTGCGGATAGAGGGCTTCGCCGCGCTGGATGCTTGCCTCGCTGATTGGCGGGCTCAAGGGCTGCGCATTCTGCAACCCATCACGGACATGGACTTTGGCCGCACCTTCACGGCGCTGGACCCGGATGGCCACCGCTTGCGGGCCTATGTGCGGACGGAATGAAAACGGGCCGGTCTTGGCCGGCCCGAGGAGGATGAGCGCCGCGAGGGCTCAGTCCTTGTGGAAGCAGCGGCCGCACACGGCGCGGTAACGCGCCTCGCCGCCGATTTCCACTTGCGGGCCTTCCTTCACCCGTTGGCCCGCGCCATCGATGCGGATATGCATCGTCGCCTTGCGGCCGCAATGGCAGATGGTCTTGATCTCTTCCACATCGTCGGCCAGCGACAGCAGCCAGGCGGAGCCGGGGAAGGGATGGCCCTGGAAGTCGGTGCGCAAGCCGAAGCAGATCACCGGGATATTGCGGTTGTGGGCCAGCCGGTGCAGCTGCTGCGCCTGTTCAGGCGTCATGAACTGGGCTTCGTCCACCAGGACGCAGGCGGTGTCGCCGTAATCGTGGGCCAGAAAGTCGAAACCGGCGTCGAAGGTATTGGATTCCCGCTGGATGTTCAGCCGCGAGGTGATCATGCCCACGCCGTAGCGGTCGTCGATGGCGCTGGTGTACAGCGCCACTTTTTTGTCCATCGATTCGTAGTTGTTGGCGATTTGCAGCAGCTGCGTGCTTTTGCCGCTGTTCATCGCGGCGTATCGGAAAAACAGTTTGGCCATGCGAGAAGTATGGAACGGGTGCCGGGGCGCGCAGCATACCATGGCGCGTCCGGCTTGTGAGGCCCTGCAAGGCGGCGGGCAGGCGTGTCCTTTGTCTTGCGCTTCACGTTTGTTGACGAATCTTTGCTTCAGCGCAGCCCATCCGCAACGGAAAGATCGCAATATGATTCGGCAAATTTGACGCTTGGCGCGCCGCATCTTGCGGTCAACGCGTGTTTTTCAATTCGGGGTTTACGGAACAAGGGGGGGGCGGCAGTGCCAGCCATCTTGGGTCGTGTTTTTCTCATTGGATTGATCGCCTGCTTCGCGGGGAGCGGCGATGCCCGCGCTTCCGCCATCACGGTAAGCGCCGCGCCGGTTTCTAGCCTGGCCGACGGCCGCGCCGGCGCCTTAGCGTTCGAATCCGTCACGCCGCGGCAGATCATGGACTTCGTGAAGCGCGCGCCTGCGGAGAAGGCGGTGGTGACGGGCATGCTGTCCTTGCCGCAACAGGCGCAAGGCCCGGTTCCCGCCGTCGTGATCCTCCACGGCAGCCTCGGCATCAATCCGGGAGAGTGGATGTGGGCCAAGCGGATGAACGCGCTGGGATACGCCAGCTTCGTGGTCGACAGTTTCTCCGGGCGCAATATCGCGGAGACCGAGAAAGACCAGACGCGGCTGTCGATGGCGGTGGATATCGCGGACGCCTACTCGGCCTTGCGGCTGCTGGCGACGCATCCGGCGATCGACCCCAGACGGATCGCGGTGATGGGGTTTTCGCGCGGCGGCGTCGCCGCGCTCTATTCGTCGTTGGAGCCCTTCCGAAAGGGCGTCATCGATGACGATCTGCGCTTCGCCGCGCATGTCGCGTTCTACCCCAGCTGCGGCATCCACTATGCGTCGGATCATCTGGATGGAGCGCCCGTCCTGATGCTGCTAGGCAGCAAGGACGACTACACGCCCGCCGCGCCTTGCATGGCTTATGCCGATGATTTGAAAGCCAAGGGCGCGCGGGTGACGGTGCGGGTCTATCCCGACGCCTATCATGCCTTCGACCGATTCACGCCCCTTCGAACTGTTCCGAGCGCGACCAGCGCCAGGCTGTGCCATGGCGAATACGATCTGGACTCGGGACGGTTCACCATGGCCAGCGGCGCTGGCATCGTGTCTGGAGGCGAGGCGAAGATCGCCGCGCAGGCCTGTCTGAGCAGGGGCGTCACCATAGGCGGAGACCCTGTCGGGCGCGAACAGTCGCCAGCGCTGGTCGCAAGCTTCCTGCAATCGGCGTTTGCTGCAGAGCGATAGGGACCGCATTTGGCCGACTGGAGGCGCTGCGGGCGGCCGTCAGTCGAATTTTTGTCCATGTGCCATCAAAAGAAACTGGCGATCTCGTCCAAAGGCTTCTTGCCGATATTGGGCACCATGCAATCGTCTGCCGGATAGCCGACCACCAGCAGGATGTAGGGCTTCTCGTGGGAGGGGCGGTTCAGCAGCTGATTGAGGAAATTCATCGGGCTGGGCGTATGGGTGAGGGTGGCGAGTCCGGCATGGTGGAGCGCGGCGATCAGGAAACCGGCGGCGATCGATACCGACTCCGGCACGTAGTAGTTCTTGATCTCGCCGCCGTCGTCCAGCACGGTCTTTTTCTGGCCGAAGATGGCGATCAGGTAAGGCGCGGTTTCCAGGAAAGGCTTGTCGGAATCCGTGCCCAGCGGGGCCAGCGCGTCCTTCCATTCCTGAGGCGCGCGGTGTGTATAGAATTCGCGCTCCTCGGTTTCCGCGCCTTCCCGTATCTTGCGCTTCAGTTCCGGATCGCTGACCACGGCGAAATGCCAAGGCTGGTGGTTGGCGCCGGACGGAGCGGTGCCGGCGGCGCGCAGCGCGTTCTCGATCACTTCGCGCGGGACCGGTTGGCTGGTGAATTCGCGCACGGTTTTGCGGCGGCGGATGTCGGCGTAGAAGGCGCGGGAGCGCTCCACCATCTCCGCTTCCGGATAGCGTTGGAAGGTGCTGAGCGGGATGAAGGCCGGCTGGCCCTGGTTGAACGGCAATCTGCTCATGACGGCTCCTGTTGGTGGACGTAGCGTTGCCGGGGCTCGAGCCGGCGGTTTGGGCGGCGGCGGGGTTTTCCATGCCGAGGCGCAATCGGCGAACAAACGATTCCGTCGCTTTCGAAGAACATCATGGCAGCGGCTTTCATTGAAATGCAATCAGCATTATGCATTTGAGAAGTCGCTTGTCATGTAGTTTTATTTCAAATAAAGATACTTTACGTGGAGTAATTTGCACAGGGAGATGCAGCCAGGCATGCGCCGGGCGGCGGACGTAAAAAAAGCGCCCGGGGAGGGCGCTTGTCGCGGCACGGTGGAAAGCTTTACAGATCGCCGCCGGTTTCCAGAATGAAGCTGGCCTTGGCGTCCAGGCCCAGGTGCTGTACCAGATAGGGCAGCGTTTCGTTCAGGGTTTGGGGCAGCGTCCACGGCGCGTTGAGGATGAACATGCCGCTGCCGTGCATGCCGAAACCGTCCGCCGACGGGCCTTGCACGTGCAGTTCCGCCCGCAACCAGCTCTTGGCCGGCAGCTTCTTCAGCTCGGGAATCATCTCTTTCATTTCCGCGCGCTGCAGGCAGGGGTACCACACCGCGTAAACGCCGGTGGCGAAGCGTTTCAGGCCTTCTTTCAAGCCGGTGACGACGTTGTGGTAGTCGCGTTTGTCTTCGTAAGGCGGATCGATCAGCACCAGCGCGCGGCGCGGCGGCGGCGGCAGCACGGCCTTGATGCCGTCGAAGCCGTTGGCCTGCTGGATCTGCACCCGGCGGCCGCTGCCGGAAAAGTTCTCCTGCAGGATCTGGGCGTCGCTGGGATGCAATTCGAACAGGCGCAGCTTGTCGCTTTCCGGCATCACATCGGCCGCGCACCACGGCGAGCCGGGGTAGAACTTCAGCTCGCCGTCCGGATTCATCCGTTTGACCACGTCCACGTAGTTGCGCACGGCTTCGGGCAGATCGTCGCGCTGCCACAGGCGGGCGATGCCGGTTTCGAACTCGGCGTTCTTGGTGGCGTAACCCTCGGTCAGCGAATAGGCGCCGGCGCCGGCGTGGGTGTCGATATACCAGTAGGGCTTGTCCTTTTGGCCCAGGTAATTCAGCAGCTCGATCTCGATCAGATGCTTGAGCACGTCGGCGTGGTTGCCGGCGTGGAAGGCGTGGCGGTAGCTGAGCATTATTGTTTTCTTTCAGATGGTTAGTTCTATGCCGGCGGCGCGCGCGGCGTCGGCCCAGCCCAGGCGAGTCAGCAGCGCGGAGAAGTTCTCTTCCAGCGGGCAGTCCAGCCGCAGCGGTTGGCCGGTGACGGGGTGGGTCAGCCGCATTTCCACGCAGGCCAGCAGCATGCGCGCGCAGTCCAGTTGTTCGGCGAACATCCGGTTGTGGCGGCCCTTGCCATGGGTGGAGTCGCCGATGATGGGGTGGGCGATGTGCTTCAGATGGCGGCGCAGTTGATGGCGGCGGCCAGTCAGCGGCGCCAGCTCCACCAGGCTGTAGCGGCTGGTGGGGTAGCGTTCCACAGCTATCGGCAGCTCGATCCGGGCCAGCGTGCGGTAATCGGTCTGGGCCGGCTGCGGCGCGGTTTCCACCTTTTCGCCTATCCATTCCAGGTCGTCCGGGCGGCGGCTGAGCGGGTGGTCGATAAGGCCGGCGTCGTCGGCGTGGCCGCGCACCACGGCCAGGTAGCGCTTGGCTACTTGCTGGCGTTCGAACTGCCAGCTCATCTCGCGGCTGGCGTCTTTGTCCAGCGCGAACAGCAGCACGCCCGAGGTGCCTTTGTCCAGCCGGTGCACCGGGTAGACGCGTTGGCCTATCTGGTCGCGCAGCAGCTGGATGGCGAAGCGGGTTTCGTTGCGGTCAAGCACGGTGCGGTGCACCAGCAGGCCGGCGGGCTTCTGGATGGCGATCAGTTGATCGTCCCGATACAGTATTTGCAGCATGGATACAAAGGTTTTGAGCAGGGCGGAATTGTAGGGCTTGCACGCTGCTTTGGATATAGCCGTTAAGTTTTGTGTTTGATCAATTCAATTAAAGACAGTCATGACAAGTGCGGCATGCTGTTTGCGTAACCCAGGCCTGGCGCGGTTTGTGGGCGAGTCAATATTTTTAGGTGAAGAAATGTTTGCGACATGGTATTTCAAAGTCGAGAGGAAATTGTTTACAGCCAGGTTAACGCTCATTACAATTCGCCGCGCTCAGAAGAACGACAAAGTGGTGTCTGCAGCCGGTTTTTGCATTGCGCAGGAGGCGGTCCAGGCCGCTTCGGCACAACTGGAGCTGTAGTCGGCAGGTTACATGCCAACCGCAACTTTTGTTGTCACCATTCATAGTCCGCGCTGTTGCAATCGCCGCGCCTGCATGGAGCCTGGCGCGTTGACCAACTCAATCCAAGAGTTATAGAGATGACCATCCAACTGAAACGTATCAGCTTCGCTGTCGCCGCCGCAGTTCTGTCCGCTGCCGCGTGCGCCAAAGACTTCACTCCCGCCGTGATCTACGATTCGGCCGGCAAGTTCGACAAGAGCTTCAGCGAAGCCGCCTACAACGGCGCGGAACGTTTCAAGAAGGACTTCAAGGTCAACTACCGCGAAGGCCAGATTTCCTCCGACGCGCAGAAAGAACAGCTGCTGCGCAAGATGGCCAGCCGCGACACCGACATCGTGGTCGCCGTCGGCTTCAACTTCTCCCAGGCCGTGGAAACCGTGGCCAAGGAATTCCCCAAGGTCAAGTTCGCGCTGATCGATGCCGTGGCCAAGGGCCCGAACGTGCAGAGCATCGTGTTCAAGGAACAGGAAGGCTCCTTCCTGGTGGGCATGGCCGCCGCGCTGAAATCCAAGACCGGCAAGGTGGGCTACATCGGCGGCATGGACATTCCGATGATCCGCGCCTTCGGCTGCGGCTATGCGCAAGGCGCCAAGTACGCCAACAAGAACGTGACCGTGCTGCAGAACATGACCGGCACCACTCCGCAGGCCTTCAATGACCCGGCGCGTGGCACCGAGCTGGCCAAGAGCCAGTTCGACCGCGGCGCGGACGTGATCTTCGTCGCCGCCGGCGGCACCGGCATGGGCGTGCTGCAGGCCGCCAAGAACGCCGGCAAGTTCTCCATCGGCGTCGATAGCAACCAGAACTACCTGTTCCCGGGCTCGGTGCTGACTTCCATGGTTAAAAAAGTGGACGTCGCCGTCTACAACACCTTCAAGGAAGCCAAGGACGGCTCCTGGAAGTCCGGCGTGAAAGTGCTGGGCCTGAAGGAGCAAGCCGTGGATTGGGCGCTGGACAAGAACAACCGTCCGCAGATCACGCCGGACATGGAAAAGAAGATCGCCGCCGCCAAGGCCGAGATCATCAGCGGCAAGATCAAGGTGGTGGATTACCGCGCCAACAACAGCTGCCCGGCGCAATAACGAAGGCAGCGACTTCCCCGAAAGCGGGGCGCAGCCGCGGTGATTCATCATCGCGGCTGTTTGTTCGTGCCGCCGGGGAAACAAGAATCGAAGAATCGGGAACATATCAAGCATGACCGAGTTTGCCATTGAACTGACAGGCATCAACAAGAGCTTTGGTGCCGTCAAGGCCAATCGCGACGTGACGATGAGCGTGCCGAAGGGAAGCATCCACGGCATCATCGGCGAGAACGGCGCCGGCAAGTCCACGTTGATGAGCATTCTGTACGGCTATTACCACGCCGACAGCGGCACTATCCGCGTGAACGGCAAGGATGTCCGCATCCGCAACAGCCAGGAAGCCATCCGACTGGGAATCGGCATGGTCCATCAGCACTTCATGCTGGTGGAAACCTTCACTGTGCTGGAAAACATCGTGCTGGGCGCCGAAGGCGGCCGGCTGCTCAAGGGCGGCATGGACGAGGCCCGCGAGCATCTGAAAGAACTGAACAAGAACTACTCGCTGGAAGTGGATCCTGACGCGCTGGTCGGCGACCTGGGCGTCGGCCTGCAGCAGCGGGTGGAAATCCTGAAGGCGCTGTACCGCGGCGCCGACGTGCTGATCCTGGACGAGCCGACCGCGGTGCTGACCCCGCAGGAAGCCGACCACCTGTTCCACATCCTGCGTTCGCTGAAGGCGCAGGGCAAGACGGTGATCCTGATCACCCACAAGCTGCGCGAAATGATGGACATCACCGACAACGTCAGCGTGATGCGCGCCGGCACCGTGGTGGACAACGTGCGCACCTGCGACGTGGACAAGGAAAAGCTGGCCGATCTGATGGTGGGCCGCAAAGTGTCGCTGAAGGTGGACAAGTCCGACTGCCAGGCCGGCGCGGCCGTGCTGGACGTCAAGGGCCTGAGCCTGATCGACGAGCGCCAGGTCAAGCTGCTGGATAGTCTGAACTTCCAGGTGCGGGCAGGCGAGATCGTCGGCGTGGCCGGCGTGTCCGGCAACGGCCAGTCCGAGTTGCTGGAAGTGCTGGCCGGCATGCGCGACCCCAGCGCCGGCGCTGTGGTCTACAAAGGCGAGGATCTGCTGAAGCTGTCGTGCCGCCGCAAGCCGCGCGCCGCCGTCTACCGCCAGCGCGGCATCGGCCACATCCCGGAAGACCGCTCGCGCGAGGGCCTGGTCAAGGCTTTCTCCACCTACGAGAACGCCATCCTCGGCTATCACGACGACAAGACGCTGAACAGCGGCCCGCTGTACTCCCGCAAGAAGCTGGTGGAGCGCACCCGCGATTTCATCGCCCAGTTCGACATCCGTCCGGGCAATCCGCTGCTGCGCGTGGGCCTGCTCTCCGGCGGCAATCAGCAGAAAGTGGTGCTGGCGCGGGAAATCCACGCCAATCCGGACCTGCTGTTGATCGGCCAGCCGACGCGCGGCGTCGATATCGGCGCGATCGAATTCATCCACAAGCGGCTGATCGAGCTGCGCGACGAAGGCAAGGCCATCTTGCTGGTCTCGGTGGAACTTGAAGAAATCCTGGCCTTGTCCGACCGCATCCTGGTGATGGCCGGCGGCCAGATCACTGGCGAAGTGGCGGCCAAGGACGCCGACACCATTTCCCTCGGCTTGCTCATGGGGGGGCACAAGCATTGAAATTCGGACAACCATCCACTCTGCCGCGTTGGGCGCAGCTGACCATCCTGCCGGCGCTCAATCTGCTGGCCGCCTTGCTGGTGACGGGCCTCGTCACCTGGATGATTGGCGAGAACCCCTGGGAATGCCTGCAACTGCTGATTCACGGCGCCTTCGGCTACGGTGAGGGCATAGGCTACACGCTGTTCTACACCACCAGCTTCATCTTCGCCGGCCTGTCGGTGGCCACCGCCTTCCACGCCGGCCTGTTCAACATCGGCGGCGAAGGCCAGGCCTATCTGGCCGGCCTGGGCGTGACGCTGGTGATGCTGGGCTTCGACCACACGCTGCCGCCCTATGTGCTGATTCCGCTGGCCATGCTGGCGGCGATGGGCTTCGGAGCGGCCTGGGCCTACATCCCGGCCTATCTGCAGGCCAAGCGCGGCAGCCACATCGTGGTGACCACGATCATGTTCAACTTCATCGCCTACTCGTTGATGTTGTACCTGATCAGCCACCAGCTGATCGAAGCCGGCTCGCAGAACCCCACCACCCGCCTGTTCGCCGAAAACGGCTGGATTCCGCAGGTGCACGAGCTGTTCTCCTCCCTGCCGAATTCGCCGCTGAACCTGTCCTTCGTCTTCGCGCTCTTGGCCGCCGGCCTGTTCTACCTGATCGTCTGGCATAGCCGCTGGGGCTTCACGCTGCGCACCGTCGGCACCAACGAGCACGCCGCCGGCTACGCCGGCATGAGCGTCAGCCGCACCATCATCGTGGCGATGTGCGTGTCCGGCGCGCTGGTGGGCCTGGCCTCGGTCAACGACCTCTTGGGCTCCTCGCACCGGATGAACGTGCTGTTCACCAACGGCGTAGGCTTCGTCGGCATCGCCGTGGCGCTGATGGGCCGCAACCACCCGGTGGGCATCGTCCTGTCCGCGCTGCTGTTCGGCGCGCTGACCCAGGGCGGCTCCGACCTGTCGTTCGAAAAACCGATGATCACCCGCGAGATGATCCTGTTCATCCAGGGCCTGATCATCCTGTTCTGCGGCGCGCTGGAAAACCTGTTCGAGCCGTTCATCGCCGGCCTGTTCAAGCGCAAGGACAAGTAATATGGAAATGTTCTTCAGTCTCCTCGATTCCACCGTGCGCGTGGCCACCCCGCTGGTGCTGGCCGCCTTGGCCGGCATGTTCTCCGAGCGCTCCGGCGTGGTGGACATCAGCCTGGAAGGCAAGATGCTGGCGGCGGCCTTCGCCTCCGCCGCCGCGGCCTACGTCACCCATAACCCGTGGATCGGCCTGTTGGCCGGCATGATGGCCGCCGTGTCGCTGGCCATGGTGCACGCCTTTGTCTCCGTCACCTACAACGGCAATCAGCTGATCTCCGGCATGGCGATCAACACCATCGCTTCCGGCATCACGCCGGTGCTGGCGCTGGCCTGGTTCCAGCAGGGCGGCAACACGCCGCAGCTGCCGGACGAGGGCCGCTTCCACGAGATCGCGCTGCCGTTCGCCGACGCCTTGCGCGACGTGCCGGTAGTGGGCCTGGTGTACAGCAAGCTGATATCCGGCCACAGCATCCTGGTGTATCTGACTGTGTTCATCGTCATTCCGCTGGTGACCTGGGTGCTGTACAAGACCCGCTTCGGCCTGCGCTTGCGCGCGGTGGGCGAGAACCCGCACGCCGCCGACACCGCCGGCATCTCGGTGGCCAAGGTGCGCTACACCGCGCTGTTCTGGGGCGGCATGCTGTGCGGCATGGCCGGCACTTACCTGTCCGTCTACCAGACCGGCAGCTTCATCAAGGAGATGACCGCGGGCAAGGGCTTCCTGGCGCTGGCCGCGCTGATCTTCGGCAAGTGGCGTCCGGTGCCGGCGGTGATCGGCTGCCTGCTGTTCGCCTTCGCCGACGCTATCCAGATTCGTCTGGAAGGCGTGGCGCTGCCGGTGGTGGGCCAGATTCCGTCGCAAGCGATCGCGGTCATTCCTTACGTGCTGACCGTGCTGCTGCTGGCCGGCTTTGTCGGCCGCGCGCTGGCGCCGAGGGCGATCGGCGTGCCCTTCGTCAAGTCGCGCTGATACGTTTTCCGCTTCGCTCCAAGCCCGCCCGCTCAACGCCGGCGGGCTTTTTGCATGGGCGCGCGTGCTATGATGGGGGCTTGTGACGGATGGGCCTGGCCCATCGCAAGACAGGATTGGAACACCGCATGCTGAGCTATCAACAGGCGCGGGATTGGCTGCTGGAGCGCGCCAAGCCGCTGAACACTCATCACGAATTGCCGCTGATGCAAGCGCTGGGCCGCGTGCTGGCCGAGCCGGTGGTGGCCGGCGTGGACGTGCCGCCGCACGACAACAGCGCGATGGACGGCTACGCGCTGCGCTGCGCCGATCTGGCGCCGGCGATGGCGGTGTCGCAGCGAGTGCCCGCCGGCAGCGTGCCGGAGCCTCTGGCGGCAGGCACCGCGGCGCGCATCTTCACCGGCGCGCCGATTCCGCCGGGAGCGGACGCGGTGATCATGCAGGAACAGGCGGAGGTGGACGGGGAAGGCCGCGTGAGCTTCAGCGCCGAGCCTGGCCTGGGGCAGAACATCCGCCGCCGCGGCGAGGACATCGCCTGCGGCCAGCGCATCCTGGAGGCCGGCCGCGTGCTGTCCGCCGCCGACCTGGGCCTGGCGGCATCGATCGGCCTGGCGCGGCTGCCGGTGCTGCCGCGGCTGCGAGTGGCGGCCTTCTTCACCGGCGACGAGCTGGTGGAGCCGGGCCAGCCGCTGGGCGAAGGGCAGATCTACAATTCCAACCGCTACTGGCTGCTGCCGGCCTTGCAGCAGCTGGGTTGCGAAGTGATAGACCTGGGCCATGTCGGCGATGCGCTGGAGCCCACCCGGCAGTTGCTGCGCGACGCGGCGGCGGTGGCCGACGTGGTGATCACCTGCGGCGGCGTGTCGGTCGGCGAGGAGGACCACGTCAAGGCCGCGGTGGAAGCCGAGGGCGAACTGACGCTGTGGAAAGTGGCGATCAAGCCGGGCAAGCCGCTGGCTTACGGCAAGCTGGGCGAGGCCGATTTCATCGGCTTGCCGGGCAACCCGGTGTCCGGCTACGTGACGCTGCAAACGCTGATCAAGCCCTTCCTGTTGAAACGCATGGGCCTGGAGGTGCCGCCGCCGGAGGCGCAGCGGCTGCCCGCTGCTTTCGCCTGGGACAAGCCGGACATGCGCCGCAGCGAGTTCCTGCGGGTGCGCAAAGTCGGCGGGACGTTGCAACTGTATCCGCAGCAGGGCTCCGGCGTGCTGATGTCCTGCGCCTGGGCCGACGGTCTGGTCTGGCTGCAACCGGGCCAGCAGGTAAAGCCGGGCGACGAGCTGGCCTACCTGGAACTGACGTGAGCCGGATACGCTTCGTCAGTGAGAGCGGAGCCTTGCTGAACGAATCGGAAGCGATGCCGGGAGACAATCTGCTCGACATCGCCCGCCTGGCGGACGTGCCGCTGCATTGGCGCTGCGGCCAGGGCACCTGCGGCACCTGCAAGGTCAGGATCGCCGGCATGGCCTCGCCGCAGCGGCTTGGCCGCAAGGAGCGCAATGTATTGCTGCGCGCCGGCGCGATCGGAGCCGAGCTGGCGGCGAGCGAGGAATGGGACGAAGCGGAACCGTGGCGTCTGGCCTGCCATCTGGCGGTGGAGGACTGTGACTGGGTGGTGAGCTGTCCGGATTATTGAGCGGCGGTTGGCGGAAACGAAAACGGCGCGACATCCTGTTTCGGATATCGCGCCGTTTTTCATTGGAGGCGAGGCTCAGCCTTGCTCGCCCTCGCAGGCCAGTTCCTCGTTGTCCTCGCGCTGCAGCCAGTGGCGCAGCATGGTCAGGCCCACCGCCAGCAGGGTGGGGCCGATGAACAGGCCGATCACCCCCCAGGCGATCAGGCCGCCGATCACGCCGAGGAAAATAACCGACAGCGGCATCTGCGCGCCCTGGCTGATCAACAGCGGCTTCAGGATGTTGTCTATGGTGTTGATCAGCAGGAAGCCCCAGATCAGCAGGAACACGCCCAGACCGGTGTGGCCGGTGTAGAACACCCAGGCGGCGGCCGGCAGCCAGACGACCAGCGTCGGCATCTGCGCCACCGCGACGATGAAGCACAGGAAGCCCAACACCAGCGCGCCGGGCACGCCGGCGATCAGCAGGCCGATCACGCACAAGATGGTCTGCGCCAGCGCGGTGCCGACCACGCCGGTGGTGACGCTGCGTATGGTGCGGGCGATCACCTCAGGCAGGTCGCTGGCGGTCTCGCCGCCCAGCTTGACCACGATGCGCTCCACCAGGTCCCACAGTTTGTCGCCGTTGATCAGCAACAGGCCGGCGACGGCTATCGCCAGCACGATCTCCAGCAGGCTCAGGCCCAGATTGGCGCCGCCGGACAGCAGCCACAGCGCCGCCTGGTTGATCGCGGGGCGGATCTTTTCGAAAAAGCCGGGCAGATCGGCCTGAGTGCTTTGCCACAACTTTTGCAGGCTGTCGCCGACCACGGGCAGGTTCACCAGCCAGGCCGGCGCGTCGGGCAGCCGGAAACTGGTCAGATCGTGCGCCAGATTGGCCAGGTGCGGCAGCGTGTCGGCCAGCGTCAGCGCCATCAGCCCGATGGGGATGGCCAGCGCCGCGGACAACGCCAGCACGATCAGCAGCGCCGCCAGCTTGTGGCGGCCGCGCAGCCGCAGCTTCAACCGGCTGTACAGCGGCCAGGCGGAAATGGCGATGATGGCGGCCCAGGTCAGCGCGCCGAGGAAGGGTTGCAGCACTTTCAGGCAGGCGACCACCAACAAGGCCAATATGGCGACGCGGAACGCGCCTAGGATGCTGACATTGGGAAAAGCGTTGGGCAGGGGAGGCATGAAGGCATCCGTTCTAGGTGGCGGAAATGGCGGCCGGCGCATGATGGCGCCGGCCGGATACGGCGCTAGTTTGCCACCTTGCCCAGCTCGCCGGCAAATGCGTCGGCGGGGGTGTAGCCGACTACCCGGTTGCTCTCGCGGGACTGGCTATCGAACAGGATGATGCCCGGCGGGCCGAACAGGCCGAAGCGCTTGAGCAGCGCCTGGTGCTCGGGGCTGTTGGCGGTGACGTCGGCGCGCAGCAAGACAAAACGCTGCATCTGCGCCGCCACCTGCGGCTGCGGGAAGACATCCGCCTCCATTTCCTTGCAGGCCACGCACCAGTCCGCGTAGAAATCCAGCAGCAGCGGCTTGCCGGCGGCCTTGGCCTCGGCCAGCTTGGCGTCGAGCTCCGCGATGGATCCAATCGGCTGGAAGTGCTGCTGCGCGGCGCCCTCGGCGCTGCTGGCGGCGATCAGCTTCAGCGGATAGCGCGGATTATCTGCGCCGGACAGCAGGCCGACCAGCTGGGCGCCGCCCAGCAGGAACAGCAGCAGCCCAAGCGCCTTGCCCAGGCGCGCGCTGGCTTTGGTTGTGTTGGACAGGCTGTCGAAAGCGCCAAGGAAGACGGCTGCGCCGATCAGCAGCGCCGCCCATAGCAGCATCACCAGCGCGGCGGGCAGGAACGGGGACGCCAGCCAGATGGCCAGACCCAGCATCACCACGCCGAACGCGGACTTTACCGCCTTCATCCAATTGCCGGCGCGCGGCAGCACTTGGCCGCCGAAGGTGCCGATGGCGATCAGCGGCAGGCCCAGGCCCATGGCCATCGCATACAAGGCCGCGCCGCCGAGCAGCGCGTCGCCGGTGCTGCCGATATAGCCCAGCGCCAGCGCCAGCGGGGGGGCCACGCAGGGGCCGATGATCAAGGCCGACAGCGCGCCCATCAGGAACACGGTGACGGCCTTGCCGCCGCTCAGACGGTTGGAGGTGTCGGCCAGCCGGGATTGCAGCGCGTTCGGCAGCTGGATGGTGAACAGGTCGAACATCGACAGCGCGAACAGCACCATCAGCGCGCTGGCGGACAGCACCACCGCCGGCTGCTGCAGCCATACCGTCAGCAGCGAGCCGGTCAGGCCGGCGACGACGCCGACCGCGGTATAGGTGAGCGCCAGGCCTTGCACGTAGAGCAGGGACAGCAGGAAGCCGCGGCCGCGGCTGAGGGTTGCGCCTTGGCCGGCAATCAGCGATGAAACGATGGGCAGCAGCGGGTACATGCAGGCGGTGAACGCCATGCCCAGACCCGCCAGCAGAAAGGTGCCCAGTGTGGCCAGCCAACCCTGGGCGGCCAACTCGCTGTTACCGGCCGACGCTTTTCCCGACGGGTCGACCTCCGTCCAGGCGCTGAGCTTGTTGCTCGAGCCGCCCGCCTGGCCCACCTTCAGCTTGTGGGTGTACGGCGGGTAGCAGACGCCAGCTTCCGCGCAGCCTTGCAGCTTGACGTTCAGCTGAAAATCCGCCGGCGCGCCGGCGGCCAGCGGGATGGTGATCAGCTGCTTGCCGTGGTAAATCTGCTGCTTGCCGAAGTAAGGATCGTTCTTTTCCTGGGCTACGGGCAGCGTTGGCTTGCCGGCCAGGTCGGCCGGCGTGGTGCTGATGCTGATGCGGTCGCGGTACAGGTAGTAGCCGGGAGCGACGTCCAGCGTCAGTTGCAGCTGGTCTCCGCTGCGGCTGACCTGGGCGGCGAAGGCCTGTTCCGGCGGGAGCAGGTCTTCCTGGTTGACCGCGTGGGCGGGCAGGGCGAGGCCAAGGCAGGCGATCACGGACGCCAGCCATAGCCAGGCCGATCGGTAAAAGGAATGGAGGTATGCTTGCACGTGCAGACTCTTTTTGCGGTTGGCGATGGAACTGTGACGATGTAAACGGTTTGCGGTTCCGTTTTTACGATGCGTGATGCAATATGCATCAAATCGCATCGCCCGGCAAACGGAGGCCGCCGCGTCCTGATGTTCGGGAAGCGGCTAGTATAGCTGGGCAGACGGGGCGCAGACAGCGTTCCGCTTATGAAAAAAAAGAACGAGGATATCAAGAGGGGTTATGCGAGAAGCCATTCATTTCGCTCATGCAAACAGCTTTCCCGCGTCGGTGTACGGCAAGATGCTGGGCAAGCTGGCCGGAAGCCGCGACGTCGGTTATCTGGATACGATAGGCCACGATCCGGATTTTCCCATCACCGATTGCTGGCCGCATCTGGTGGACGAGAGCATCCGCTTCATCGAAGGGCGCTACCGCGGCTCCGTGGTGGGCGTCGGCCATTCGCTCGGCGGCTTCCTGATGTTCTACGCGGCGTTGAAGCGGCCGGATCTGTTCCGCGCCATCATCATTCTGGACTCGCCGCTGATGGGGCCGTCGCGCTCCTTCGGCATCTGGCTGGCCAAGCGGCTGGGCTTCATCCAGCGTGTGACGCCAGGCGGCAATACGCTGGCGCGCCGCGACAACTGGGCCACGGTGGAGATGGCGCATGACTATTTCGCGCGCAAGCCCAAGTTCGCCCGCTTCGATCCCGACTGCCTGGCCGATTACGCCCTGCATGGCACGCAGGACGACGGCAAGGGCGGCCGCCGGCTCAAGTTTCGCCCGCAGGTCGAGTACGACATCTACGCGACGCTGCCGCACGATTTTCCCCGGCATCGCGGACGGCTGACGGTGCCGGCGGCCTTGCTGGCCGGCTCGGCGTCGGATGTGCTGCGCGGCAGCGACCTGGCTTTCATGCGCAAGCATTTCGCGGTCATGGTGGACAAACAGCCGGGCAGCCACCTGTTTCCTTTGGAAAAGCCGCTGGAAACGGCGGAGCGCATCGAGCAATTGCTGGCCAGGCTGGAGGAGGGCGGCTGGAGTTGAGGGCATCTGGCGCGCCGGACCGGCACGGCATTTGGTCCGCATCCGGCGCATGGCGCTTGCGAGCGGCGGCTATCTCGCGGAAACTGTAAGATATCGAAAAAGCCAGTTCGCCATCGTCAGAGAGCCCGAAACCAGTGTCTGAAGAACGTCTCAAGCAACACCGCAACGCCATCGACGCCATCGACGTCGAAGTCCTCAAGCTGCTGAACCAGCGCGCCAGCCATGCCCGCGAGATCGGCGAGATCAAGGGCGGCGGCGTCATTTACCGCCCGGAGCGGGAAGCCCAGGTGCTCCGCCGTTTGAAGGACCTGAATCCCGGCCCGCTGCCCAGCGAGTCCATCGCCCGCCTGTTCCGCGAAGTGATGTCGGAGTGCCTGGCGCTGGAAAAGCCGCTGTCCATCGCCTATCTGGGGCCGGAAGGCACATTCAGCCAGCTGGCCACCATCAAGCACTTCGGCCACGCGGCGCGCACCATCGCCTGTAGCTCGATAGACGAGGCGTTCCGGCTGGTGGAGTCGCGCGCGCTGGATTACGTGGTGGCGCCGGTGGAGAACTCCACCGAAGGCGCGGTGGGACGCACCCTGGATCTGATGGTCACCTCGCCGCTGAAGATCTGCGGCGAAGTGGTGCTGCGCATTCACCACCACCTGCTGCGCAAGACCGAGGGGCTGGACGGCATTCGCCGGATCTACGCCCACGCCCAGGCGCTGGCGCAATGCCATGAATGGCTGAACAAGAATCTGCCGGCCGACGTGGAACGCGTGTCGGTGGCCAGCAACGCCGAAGCCGCCCGCCTGGCGGCCGAGGACGAAACCGCGGCCGCCATCGCCGGACAAGCGGCGGCCGAGCGCTACGCCTTGTTCAAACTGGCGGAAAACGTGGAAGACGAGCCCAACAACACCACCCGTTTCCTGGTACTGGGCCTGCAGGATGTCGGCCCGAGCGGGCAGGACAAGACCTCCATCGTGGTCTCCGCCCCCAACCGGCCGGGCGCGGTGCACCAATTGCTGGAACCGGTGGCGTCCAACGGCGTGTCGATGAGCAAGTTCGAATCGCGCCCCTCGCGCGCAGGCCTGTGGGACTACGTGTTCTTCATCGATCTGGAAGGCCACCGCCAGGACGAGCGGGTGCTGAAGGCGCTGGCCGGCCTGGGCGAGCGCACGTCCTTCGTCAAGGTGCTGGGTTCCTACCCGATGGCGGTGTTGTGAGCCGACTGGAATGACCTGGGGCCGGAATCTTCCGGCCCTTGTTTTTTTTGCAAGAAATGGATGAAGAAAATGAAATCGATCTGCCTGTTCTGCGGCTCCAACAAAGGCGGCAATCCGGAATACGAGGACGCGGCCCGCGCATTCGGCCGCGCGCTGGCCGAGCAGAACATCACCCTGGTGTACGGCGCCGGCAATGTGGGGCTGATGGGCGTGGCCGCCGATGCGGCCCTTGAGGCCGGCGGCAAGGTGATCGGCGTGATTCCGGAATTCCTGAAAGCCAAGGAAGTGGCGCATATGGGCCTGACCGAGCTGCACGTCACCGAGACCATGCATCAGCGCAAGGCGATGATGGCGCAGTTGTCCGACGGCTTCGTCGCGCTGCCGGGCGGCTTCGGCACCTTCGATGAGTTGTTCGAGATTCTGACCTGGGCGCAGCTGTCGGTGCACAACAAGCCGGTGGGCGTGCTGGATGCCGGCGGCTTTTACCAGCCGTTGCAGGCCTTGGTGGAGCATGCGGTGAGCGAAGGCTTCGTCCCCAAGGGCAATCTGGACCTGTTCCGCATCGAGCGCGACCTGCCGGCGCTGCTTGACTGGATGCGGCAATACCAGCCCCGCCACGTCGCCAAGTGGCTGGATCTGGCCCGCACCTGAGCGGTCCGCATGGGAAAGCGGGATACGCAAGCGTCGCCATGGCTGCGCGCGCGGCGGGCGATGGCCTGGCCGCTGGCGCTGCTGCTGGCGGCGATCATCGTTTTCGAGGAGTTCGCCTGGGACGAGCTGGCCGCGGCCCTTGCCCGGTTTGGCCGCTGGCCGCCGTTCGCGGCGCTGGAGCGCTGGGTGGCGAGACGTTCTCCTAGAACGGCTCTGGCTTTGTTCCTGGCTCCGGCGCTGGCCTTGCTGCCGGTCAAGCTGGCGGCGCTGTTCCTGATCGAACAGGGCCATGCGCTGCTGGGCCTGGCTGTGATCCTGCTGGCCAAGCTCGGGGGCACCGCGCTGGTGGCCTGGCTGTTCACGCTGACCCGGCCGGCGCTGATGTCTGTGCCGTGGTTCGTGCGCTGGCACCGGCGCTTCGAGCGGCTTCGCGCATGGGTGTTCGAACGGCTGCGCGCCTCCTTGCCGTGGCGCTGGGCCAGGCTGGCGAAGATGCGGGCGCGGCGGTTCTGGTCGCGGCCGTCGCCGCTGACGCGTCTCGCGCGGCGGCTGGCCGGTCGTTGGCGCCGCGAGGGCCCGCCGGCGAAAGAAGACAAGGGGATGGACGGATGATTATCGTGATGAGCGCCCGCGCGAGCGAGGCCGAAGTACGGAACGTGGTGGCCAGGATTGAAAGCGCCGGCTTGGCCGCGCACGTATCCCGTGGCATGGAGCGCACGGTGATCGGCGCGGTGGGCGAGGAGCGCGGGCTGGAAGCCGGCGTATTCGAGGCGATGGCAGGCGTCGAGCGCGCGCTCAGAGTCGTCGGCGACTACCGCATCGTGTCGCGGGAGGCTCAGCCGGCGGATTCGCGGGTAAGAGTGGGAAGAGCGGCATTCGGCGCGAGCGGCGCGGCCTGGCTGGGCGGCAGCGCGCAGGACTGGAGCGAAGGCGCGCTGCGCGCTGCGGCGAGCAAGGTGGCGCTCGCCGGTGGAAGCCTGCTGTATGCGGGCGGCGGGCGCAGCCACGCCAGCCCTTACCATTATCAGGCCTTGGGCGTGACCGATCTGGAGCGGCTCTGCGACGTGGCGGGCGAGTCCGGACTGGGCGCCGTGGCCGAGCTGCGCGATGTGCGCCTGCTCGACGCGCATCTGGAACTGCAAACCGCAGCCTTGCTGCTGCCCCCGCCATCGCTGAACAATATCGAATTGCTGCGGGAAGTCGGCCGCATCAATAAAGCTGTCATCTTGCAGCGGGACAATCGCCAGACGCTGGATGAGTGGCTGACCGCGGCCGAGCATGTCGCGCTCGGCGGCAATCACCAGATCGTGCTGTGCGAATGCGGCGGCGACGGCCAATCGGTCAGCCTGGATGTCGGAGGGTTGGCCAGCCTGCGCCGGCGGACCCATCTGCCGCTGATCGTCTCAGCTCCGCAGACCGGCGGCCTGGCTCCGGCCTTGTCGCTGGCCCGCGCGGCGCTGATTGCCGGCGCTTGCGGCTTGATGCTGGACTGCGCGGCCTGGTCGGATGATGAAGTCGCGGGGTGGAGCGAGTTGCTGGCGGACACAGCGGCGTGAGCGCGTTGAGAGGCTTGCTGGCTGAGATCGCGGCTTGCCGGGAGTGCGAAGCGTCTTTGCCGTGCGGCCCCCGGCCGGTGCTGCGGGCCGCGGAAGGCTCCCGCATCCTGCTGGCAGGCCAGGCTCCGGGCCGCAAGGTGCACGAGAGCGGCATCCCCTGGGATGACGCCAGCGGAAAGCGCTTGCGGGAATGGCTGGGCGTGGAGGCGGATGTGTTTTACGATCCGGAATGCTTTGCCATCGTGCCGATGGGCTTCTGTTATCCGGGCACGGGATCCAGCGGCGATTTGCCGCCGCGTCCGGAATGCGGCAAGCTCTGGCATCCGCGTCTGCTGCCCTTGCTTGAGCGGACGGAGTTGGTGCTGGCGGTGGGCAGCTACGCGCAGGCTTATCATCTGCCTTCGCGCAAGCGCACGCTGACTGAGACGGTTGCGGCCTGGCGCGAGTATTATCCAGGCGTGATTCCATTGCCGCACCCCAGTCCGCGCAATCAGATGTGGCTGGCGCGCAATCGATGGTTCGAGACCGAATTGTTGCCTGCGCTGCGGCAGCGCGTAGCGGAGGTGTTGGGGCGATAGATGGGAGTGCCTTGCTCAGCCATGAGCAAAAACTCTAAAAATGTGGATTTCCATCGTTTCGCGGGTGATAATTTGCCCAGTTCTATGGAGAGACCCGTCACGATGAAGTGTGTTGATGATTTCCGCCTGCAGTTGGGCAAACACGAATTGGTGCCAATCGTCATTGGAGGCATGGGCGTCGATATTTCCACCGCCCAGCTGGCGCTGGAGGCCGCTCGGCTAGGCGGCGTCGGCCATATTTCCGACGCGATGGTGCCCACCGTGACGGACCGCCGTTTCAATACCAAGTTCGTCAAGAACAAGCTGGCCCAGTACAAATTCAACGTCGAGAATCCGGACAAGTCGGTCGTCCGCTTCGACCTGGGCATGCTGGAAGAGGCCACCCGTCTGCATGTGGGCAATACCATGCAGCAGAAGCAGGGCAGCGGCCTGGTGTTCATCAACTGCATGGAAAAGCTGACGATGAACGCGCCCAAGGAAACCCTGCGGGTGCGGATGCGCGCGGCGCTGGATGCCGGCATCGACGGCATCACGCTGGCGGCGGGCCTGCATCTGGGCTCCTTTTCCCTGATCGAAGACCACCCGCGCTTCCGCGACGTCAAGCTCGGCATCATCGTTTCCTCGCTGCGCGCGCTACAGCTGTTCCTGAAGAAAAACAGCCGCTGCGGACGCATGCCGGATTACGTCGTGGTGGAAGGTCCGTTGGCCGGCGGCCATCTGGGCTTCGGCATGGACTGGGCCGAGTACGACCTGGCCAGCATTTTCACCGAGATTCGCGATTGGCTGCGGGCCGAGCAATTGGACATCCCGCTGATTCCGGCCGGGGGCATCTTCACCGGCAGCGATGCGGCAGGCTTCCTGGAGGCGGGCGCTGGCGCGGTGCAGGTGGCCACCCGCTTCACCGTGGCGCGCGAGTGCGGACTGCCGGAGAAGGTGCAGCAGGAGTACTTCAAGTCCAGCGAAGAGGATATCGAGGTCAACCAGCTATCGCCGACCGGCTATCCGATGCGGATGATCAAGCATTGCCCGGCGATCGGCGACAGCATCCGCCCGAATTGCGAAGCCTATGGTTATCTGCTGGATGCCAAGGGCGGCTGTTCCTACATTGACGCCTATCACAAGGCGCATGCGGAAAATCCGGGCCAGCGCCGCGTGCCGGTTTGGGAAAAAACCTGTCTGTGCACCCATATGCGCAATTTCGATTGTTGGACCTGCGGCCACTACGCGTATCGCCTGAAGGACACGACCAATCTTCGCAGCGACGGCAGCTATCAGCTGTTGAGCGCCGAGCATGTGTTCCTCGATTATCAGCACAGCAAGGATAACAAGATCGCCCTGCCGCGGCGGGAGGAGTGCCTGATGGCAGGGTGACGCGCGTCCCCGCTTTTGAGCTTTGCAAATGGGCAGTCGAGCTTCCGGTTCGGCTGCCTTTTCTCATTTGGCGCTTCAGGTGGAAAAGGGTTGGGCTTGGGTGTTGATGTCGGGCGGCCATTTATATAGCATTGATATCTTTTTCTCTCAATGCCATTCCCTTTCTGGGCGATCATTGCGCGAGGGCCGGCTGGCCCGCGCGGGGCTGGTTTATTTCCGGCTCGTCCGGCCAGGGATTGTGCAAGTTGCTGTATATTTCGGAATGATTTCCATTTTCTTGCGAACAAGTAATCAACAATGAGCAAAACCGACAAGCAGGGCCAGCGGGAAGCCGTGTCGCAGCGTATCCGCTATCGTCTGCAAAAGGCGGGAGCGCGCTTCCACGCCAACGACAATATTTCGGCCTTCATCGAGGAGGGCGAGCTGGACGAGTTGCAGGAAGAGGTGCAGGCCAAGTT
The DNA here is from genome assembly GCF_059047085.1 of Chromobacterium sp. INPA-IVC. Taxonomy (NCBI): domain Bacteria; kingdom Pseudomonadati; phylum Pseudomonadota; class Betaproteobacteria; order Neisseriales; family Chromobacteriaceae; genus Chromobacterium; species Chromobacterium sp. INPA-IVC. Next base: position 405,064 of record NZ_JBTNLS010000001.1, read on the forward strand.
GAGAGGCGTGCTGGAAAGCCTGGTGATCGATACCGCGAATGATCACAATACCCAGGACACCGCCAAGCGAGTGGCGAAGATGTTCGTGCGCGAGGTGTTCCGCGGCCGTTACGTTTCCATGCCGGCCAGCACCGAATTTCCAAATGTCGAGCATCTGAACGAATTGATGATAATCGGTCCGATCACGGTGCGCAGCGCCTGCTCGCACCATCTGTGCCCCATCATCGGCAGAGTCTGGGTGGGCGTGCTGCCCAATGAGAATTCGAATCTGATCGGCCTGTCCAAATACGTTCGCCTGATCGATTGGATCATGACCAGGCCGCAGATACAGGAAGAGGCGGTTTCGCAGATCGCCGAACTGTTGATGAAGAAACTGCACCCCGATGGTTTGGCCATCGTGATGGAGGCGGATCATTTCTGCATGCATTGGCGCGGCGTGAAGGACAGCAACAGCAAGATGACCAATAGCGTGATGCGCGGCGCCTTCCTGACCAACCCGGATCTGCGCAAGGAATTCCTTTCCCTGATGCACAAGTGAGGACTCGGCGCTGTCGGTGTCCCGCGTATTTACGATGAAAGAGCCTATGTTTCCTTATCGAATGATTCCTGCCCTGGTTTTGTCCATATGCGCGGCGGCGGCAATGGCCGAGCCGGCTTCGCAAACCTTGCCTTCCGGCGTGAAGGTCGAAGTATTGGTGCCCGGAAAGGGCGCCAAGCCTTCGACCAGCGACACCGTCAAGGTGAACTATCGCGGCACATTCAAAGACGGCAAGGAGTTTGACAGCTCCTACAAGAACGGCGGCCCGATCAGCTTCCCGCTGAACCGCGTGATTCCCTGCTGGACCCAGGGCGTCAGCGCGCTGACGGTGGGCAGCAAGGCCAAGCTGACTTGCCCGGCGAATACCGCCTATGGCAGCCGCGGCGTGCCGGGCGTGATTCCGCCGAACACGCCGCTGTATTTCGAAGTGGAGCTGCTCGCCATTCAGAAGTGAATAGCCGCCGCGAATGAAAACAGGCCCGGGATTCCGGGCCTGTTTTTTTGAATCCGGCCAAATTCAGCCGGTTTGGCCGAACAGCCCGGCCAGCGGCTCAACGATGCGTTCCAGATAGCGCGCATCGGTCTGGTCGAAACTGCCAAGCTGATCGGAATCGACATCCAGCACCGCCACGACGGTGCCCGCGGAGTCGCGGATCGGCACCACCACTTCGGAGCGGGCGCTCGACGAGCAGGCTATATGTCCGGGAAAGGCATCGACGTCATCCACCAGCAGCGTGCGGTTCTGCGCCCAGGCGCTGCCGCAGACGCCGCGGCCGCGCGGTATGCGGGTGCAGGCGATGGGCCCCTGGAACGGCCCTAGAACCAGCTGCTCGCCCTTGACCAGATAGAAGCCGGTCCACAGCCAGCCGAAGGTCGAAGTCAGCGCGGCGGACAGGTTGGCCAGCGCGGCGACGACGTCGGTTTCGCCGATGATCAGCGCATGGGCTTGCGGCAGCAGGGTCTGATATTTTTCTTCCTTGCTATCGCCTTCGATGATGAGGTTTTCTGCCATGGCGGGTATTGCTTGCGAGTGAGTGCGGGCCGGACAGCATACACCATGCCGGGCGGGAAAAGAAAACGCCGCCCAGGGAGGGCGGCGCGAACAGTATTGCGGAGCCATGGCGGGCTTACATCATGTGCTGGCCGCCATTCATTGCGATGTTGCTGCCGGTGATGAAGCCGGCGTTGTCGGAGCAGAGGAAGGTGACCAGCGCGGCGATCTCTTCCGGGCGGCCAAGGCGGCCCACCGGGATCTGGGCCACGATCTTGTTGCGCACGTCCTCCGGCACCGCCATCACCATCTCGGTGGCGATGTAGCCGGGAGAGATGGTGTTGACGGTCACGCCCTTTTTGGCCACTTCCTGGGCCAGCGCCATCGTGAAGCCGTGCATGCCGGCCTTGGCCGCGGAGTAGTTGGTCTGGCCGAACTGCCCCTTCTGGCCGTTGATGGACGAGATGTTGATGATGCGGCCGAAGCCGGTCTCCAGCATATTGTCCAGCACCGGTTTGGTCATGTTGAACACCGAATCCAGATTGGTGCGGATCACGGCGTCCCAGTCATCCTTGCTTTGCTTCTTGAAGCTGGCGTCGCGGGTGATGCCGGCGTTGTTGACCAGAATGCCGACCTGGCCAACATCTTTGGATATGCGCGCAATCAACTCTTGGCAGGCGGCGAAGTCGGTGACATCGCATTGATAGCTGTGGATGTCGCTGAAACCCAGCCCTTTCATGTCGGCATGCCAGGCGGACTCGCGGCCCGGTTTGCTGTAGGTGGTCACCACGGCATATCCCGCTTCGGCCAGTGCCTTGCAGATGGCGGTTCCGATGCCGCCCATGCCCCCGGTGACTAATGCAATCCTTTTCGTCATGATGCTGGCTCCTCTGTCGGGTTTGGAATCTATGCTTGAATTATCTTTACTTCCTTTTGTTACAGAATATGCAGGACGCCATAAAAAGTAAATAAATAGCATGTGCTACTTTATTTACAATACTTTAGCCTAGTTCTCGGCTGAGCCTTTGCAGCAAATCCAGTCTATGCTTGGAAATTGCGCCCTGTTCTGCAGCCGTAATGATTGCACAATTAGGCTCGACGCAATGCGAACAGTTATGGAACCGACACTGGCCAATATACCTGCGCATTTCAGGGAAATAGTGAATTAAATCCGGGGATTTCAGATGTTTCAAGCCAAATTCCTGCAGGCCCGGAGAGTCGATCAGATGACTGTTTTCATCGAGATGGTACAGCGTGGCGTGAGTCGTGGTGTGCCGGCCGGAATCCAGCGCTTCCGAGATGTCGCCGATGCGGGCATTGGCCTCGGGGAGCAGCGCATTGGTCAGCGTGGATTTGCCCATGCCTGACTGGCCGACCAGCACGCTGGTATGCCCGCTGAGCAAGGGTTTCAGCGGGGAGAAGTCCTGCTTGGCCGACAATGTGACCAGCTTGTAACCCAGGTTCACATAGAGTTGCAATTTCCCCAGCAGCGCCGCGGTTTCCGGCAGGTCGCTCTTGTTGACCACGATGACCGGGTCGATGTCGCCGGCCTCCGCCGCGATCAGGCAGCGTCCCAGCAATTCCTCATTGGGCGTGGGCACGGCGGCGATCACGAACAGGATGCGCGTGACGTTGGCTGCGATCTTCTTGGCTTTCCAGTCGTCCTGGCGATAGAGCAGGCTGCGGCGCTCATGCGCGCGCTCGATCACTGCCTGCTCGCGATTCTGGATCAGGATATCGACGATGTCGCCGCAAGCGTAGTCGACGCGCTTGCCGCGGGTGGTGCAATCGAAAGTCTGGCCATCCGCCTCCACGATGAAGCGCCGGCCGTGGCTGCGTATGATTTGTCCGGTGCTGGCTGTCATGGGCGGCGGAACAGGGCTTCGGTCTTGGCCGCGCAGATGAAGTCGTTGAGGGTCAGGCCGCCGGCGTCGTGGGTGCTGAAATTCACCACTGCGCGATTGTAGTGGACCGACATGTCCGGATGATGGTCTTCCTGATTGGCGATCCAGGCCAGGGCGTTCACGAAGGCCATGGTTTCATGGTAGTTGGCGAAGCGGTAGGTCTTGCGCAGCTCGATGCCGTCGATTTCCCAGTCCGGCAGCGTGGACAGCAGCTGCTTGACGGTATTGTCGGCCAGCGGGCTTTGGCCGTGTTGCGGGGTGCAGGAGAGCTCCAGCAGGTTCATGCCTGATTTCCTTTCAGATGTTGAATGCGCAGCGCCGCGGGCGGGTGCGAATCGTAGAAGGCGGAATGGACGGGGTCCGGCGTCAGCGTGGACGCGTTGTCGCGGTACAGTTTGACCAGCGCGCAGACCAGATCCTCCGCCCGGGTCTGTTCCGACGCAAAATCGTCGGCCTCGTATTCGTGCACGCGCGACATCCGGCTGGACAGCGGCGTCAGCGGGAAGGTGAAGGCCGGCGTGGCGGTGAAGAACAGGATCAGGGCCATCGCGGTGCTGGGCGCGGCGACGCCGAGGCCGGCATAGAACCAGGGAGCGTGCAGCAGCTGACCCAGCAGCCACAGCAAAGCCAGCGACAGCGCGAACGCCATGGCGATGCGCTTGACGATGTGACGGCGTTTGAAATGGCCCAGCTCATGCGCCAGCACGGCTTCGATTTCGGCGTGGCTGAGCTGGGACAGCAAAGTATCGAAGAATACGATGCGCTTGGCTGCGCCGAAGCCGGTGAAGTAGGCGTTGCCGTGGCTGGAGCGGCGCGAGCCGTCCATCACGAACACGCCCTGGCTTTTGAAGCCGGCGCGCTGCAGCAGCGCCTCGATCCGCGCCTTGAGCGCCTCGTCTTCAAGCGGCTTGAATTTGTTGAACAGCGGCGCGATCAGCGTCGGATACAGCGCCACCATCAGGAGCTGGAAGCCTGACCAGACCAGCCATACCCACAGCCACCACAAGGGGCCTGATATTTCCATCAGCCACAGCACCAGCGCCAGCAGCGGCAAGCCGATCGCGGCGCCGATCAGGGTGCCTTTGACCATATCGGCCATGAACAGTGCGAATGTGGTCTTGTTGAAGCCATATCGGCTTTCGATCCCGAAGGTGCCGTACAGGGTGAACGGCAGCGAGACCAGGCTGCCGATCACGGTGACGGCCACGATCAGCGCCATGCCCGACGATAGCGGATTGGCGAACCATTCCAGGCTGTGGACGGCCAGCCATTGCAGTCCGCCGCCGAAAGTGAACGCCGCGATCAGCGCAGTGTCCACCCAGGCGGACAACAGGCCGAGCCGGGTCTTGGCGACGGTATAGTCGGCGGCATGGCGGTGCTGTTCCAGGGTGATGCTGTCGCGGAAGGCGGCCGGGACCTGGGCGCGGTGGCGCGATACATGGCGGATGTGGCGCCAGCCCAGCCACAACTTCAGGCAGAGCGTCAGCGTCAGCGCGGCGGCGAACAGCAGGGAAAAGGCGTCGGTCATGGATGTCCGTATGGAGTTTGCCGACGGCGCGGCAATGAAGGAAAATGGCAGGGTTTTCTAAAGATTGGCTAGTATGGCACAAGATACCAATAACCTCATCTGGCTCGACATGGAGATGACGGGCCTGAATCCGGATCAGGACCGCATCATCGAAGTGGCGATGATCGTAACCGACAGCAATCTGAACGTCCTGGCGGAGTCCCCGGTGCTGGTGATTCACCAGCCGGACGCCATCCTGGACGGCATGGATGACTGGAACAAGAATACCCACGGCAAGAGCGGCCTGATCGAGAAAGTGAAGAACTCCAGGGTCAGCGAGGCGGAAGCCGAGCAGGCATTGCTGGATTTCATGGCGCAATACATTCCGGAACGCGTGACGCCGATGTGCGGCAACACCATCCACCAGGACCGCCGCTTCATGGCGCGCTGGATGCCGCGGCTGGAGGCTTACTTCCATTACCGCAATCTGGACGTATCCACCCTGAAGGAGCTGTGCAAGCGCTGGCGGCCGGAACTCGCCAAGGGCGTGGTCAAGCGCGGCAAGCACGAAGCGCTGGCCGACATCCTGGAGTCGATCGAGGAAATGCGCTACTACCGAGAGCACTTCCTCAAGGTATAAGCCCCGCCGCGACGAGCCGGCTCCAAGGGGCCGGCTTTTTCACATTCACCTTGTATTCCATTGGCAGGAAACATGGCCGCACATCGCCACATCGACATTAACTCCACCCAGGTCTGGGCCAGGCTGCATCAGCACCAGCGCGCGACGCGCCACATGCACATGCGCGAGCTGTTCGAACTGGACCCGCAGCGGTTCCAGCGTTTTTCGCTGGAACTGGACGGCTTGCTGCTGGATTATTCGAAAAACCGCATCACGGAACGCACGCTGGAGTTGTTGTTCGAACTGGCGAACAAGGCGGATCTGCGGACCTGGATGGACCGGATGCGCCACGGCGAGCGCATCAATGTCAGCGAAGATCGATCGGTATTGCACACCGCCTTGCGCCTGCCCGCCGGCGCGACGCTGAATCTGGATGGGCGCGACGTGGCGGCCGATGTGCATCAGGTATTGGCGAGGCTCAAGGATTTCAGCGAACAGGTGCGGGACGGCCGCTGGCAGGGGTTCGCCGGCCAGCGGATCCGCGACGTGGTCAATCTTGGCATCGGCGGCTCGGATCTGGGGCCGCTGGTGGCGGCGGACGCGCTGGCCGCGTATGCCCATCCGGAGCTTAAGGTGCACTTCGTGTCCAACGTCGACGGCCAGCATCTGGCGCGAACGTTGCGGGAGCTGGACCCAGCCTCCACGCTGTTCATCATCGCCTCCAAGTCTTTCACCACGCCGGAAACCCTGCTGAACGCCCAGGCCGCCCGCGCCTGGTTTCTGCAGGCGGGCGCCGAAGAGGATATCGCCAGGCATTTCGTCGCGGTTTCCACCAATGAGCCGGCGGTGCGCGCCTTCGGCATCGATCCGCAGCACATGTTCGGTTTCTGGGACTGGGTCGGCGGCCGCTACTCGGTCTGGTCGGCGATCGGCTTGCCGGTGATGCTATCCATCGGTTATGACAATTTCCGCGCCTTTCTGGACGGTGGCCACGCGATGGACAAGCATTTCTTCGAGTCGCCGTTCGAGGCCAATATGCCGGTGCTGCTGGCGCTGATCGGGATCTGGTACAACACCTTCTACCGGGCGCATACTCATGCCATCATGCCCTATGATCATGGCCTGCGCCGCCTGCCGGCCCATATCCAGCAACTGGACATGGAATCCAACGGCAAGCGGGTGGGCCGCCTGGGCGAGGCTTTGGATTTTGACACCGGCCCGGTGATCTGGGGCGAAGAGGGCGCCAACAGCCAGCACGCGTTCTTCCAGCTGCTGCATCAGGGCACCCGGTTGGTGCCCTGTGACTTCATCCTGCCTCTGAACAGCCATTATCCGCTGGGCAATCAGCATGACGTGCTGGTCGCCAACTGCCTGGCTCAGACCGAGGCGCTGATGCGCGGCAAGAACGAGGCCGAGGCGATGCAGGAACTGAGCCACTTGTCCGGCGAGCAATTGGACATGCTGCTGCCGCAAAAGCTGTTTCCCGGCAACCAGCCGTCCAACACGCTGGCGCTGGACAGGGTCACGCCGTACAGCATGGGCATGCTGATGGCGCTTTACGAGCACAAGGTGTTCGTGCAAGGGGTGATCTGGGGCATCAATTCCTTCGATCAATGGGGCGTCGAGTACGGCAAGCAGCTGGCTCGGCGCATTCTGCCGGAGCTGTCCGGCGATGCCGGCGCGCTGGGGCACGACAGTTCCACCAACGGCCTGATCCGACACTACAGGGAACGCCATGGCAAATAGCAGACAATTGGCCGCCGACCTCGGCGCCGCCTTGCTGGCGCGGGGCGAGAGCGTCTCCACTGCGGAATCCTGCACCGGCGGCATGATAGCGGCCGCCATCACCGATGTTCCAGGCAGCTCCGGCTGGTTCAGCCATGGCGTGATCAGTTATGGCAACCAGGCCAAGCAGCAGTTGTTGAAAGTGCAGGCCTCGTCGCTGATGGATCACGGCGCGGTCAGCGAGCGGGTGGTCAGGGAGATGGCCGCCGGCGCGCAAGCGCTGGCCAACGCCGATTGGGCGGTGGCGGTATCCGGCATCGCCGGGCCGGACGGCGGTTCGCCGGACAAGCCGGTTGGCTTGGTGTGGCTGGCCATCGCGCATCCGGGCGGGCAAACCGAAGCCTGGAGCCGGCATTTCGCCGGCGACCGCCAGGCGGTGCGCCAGCAAACGACGGAGGACGCGCTGGCTCGGCTGCTGGATCGCGTCCATGCCGGCGCGTCCCAGGCCTGAGTCTGGATAGCCCTGCCGCTGGAGACATATGGAGTTATACGCTTTTCCCGCGCTGGCGATTTTGTTCGTCGGCATCTTTACCCGCGAAGTGATCGCGCCGGCGTCGAAAAATCGTTGCGACCGGCGCTGGCTGTTGATGGCCGGCGCGTTGGGCGCGTGCACGGCGGCGGTGACGCTTGCGCTGGGCTATTTGTTTTCCGCCCAGATCGGCAGGGCAGCGCTGATTCCGGCCGCGCGCGACTGGCCGGATATCTCGGTGGGAGCCGCCAGCTTCCTGCTGACCAGCTTCGTCTTTTATTGGTGGCATCGCGCGACGCATGCTTCGGATTGGCTTTGGCGCGTGTTTCACCAGCTTCACCACAGCCCGAGCCGCGTGGAGGCGCTGACCGCGTTTTACGCCCACCCGCTGGACTCGGCCGCAGCCGTGCTGATCAGCGCATTTTCCAGCTATTTGGCGCTGGGAGCCTCGCCCATCGCCGCAGCCTGGGCGTTGTTCTTCACCAGCGCTTTCGATCTGTTTCTGCACGGCGACATGAATACGCCGCGCTGGCTCGGCTATTTTTTTCAGCGTCCGGAGATGCACACCGTTCACCACGCTCACGGCCACCATGCGCAGAATTACGGCCTGCCGCTATGGGACTTGATGTTCGGCACCTGGAGCAATCCGGAGAGAAGAGTGGAGCGGCTCGGCTTTGACGAGGACAAGGCTGACGACATCCAGGCCATGTTGCTATGCCGGGATGTGCACAAGGGAGGTTAGTCCGAGGACCATTCCCGCAACGGCTAGGACGGTTCGCCGTCGTCCGTTTTGCCGCGCTTGCGCGCGCGCGGATGCGCGCCATCGTACACCTTGGCCAGATGCTGGAAATCCAGCGCCGTATAAATCTGGGTGCTGGACAGATTGGCATGGCCCAGCAATTCCTGCACCGCGCGCAGATCGCCGGATGACTGCAGCAGGTGGGAGGCGAACGAGTGCCGCAGCATGTGCGGATGGACGTGCTGGCCGGCTCCGGTCTTGACCGCCCAGTCGCGCAGCCGCTTCTCAACCTGGCGGCCGCCCAGCCGCCGGCCATGTCGGCCAAGAAACAGGGCGGGTTCGCCTTCTCCCGCGGGGCGCTCGCTCAGCCAGGCCCGTAGCCGGCTCATGGCCTCGGCGCCGATCGGCGCCAGCCTTTCCTTCCCGCCCTTGCCGCGTATCCGCAGCAGCTGGTCGGAAAAGTCCACGTCATCCAGATTCAACGCCACCGTTTCCGACAAGCGCAGGCCGCAGCTATAGACCAGCTCGAAAATCGCGCGGTCACGGGTGTCCAGACTGTCATCGCCGTCTATCCTGTCCAGCAGCGCCGCGGCGCCGTCCACCGGCAAGGCCTTGGGCAGCAGTTTTTCCCGCTTGGGCGCGCGCAGTCCGGCGGCGGGATTGTCTTCCCGCCCGCCATTCAACTGCAACCAGTGGTAGAACTGCCGCCAAGAGGATAGCCGCCTGGCCAGGCTGCGGCCGCTCAATCCCTGAGCATGCAGTTTGGCCAGCGCCTTGCGCAGATCCATCGGAGATGCCTCGTGCGCTGGCTTCGCCTGCATCGTTTTCTGCAGCAGCTCGATATCCGCCTGGTAGGCGGCGAGCGTGTGCGGGCTGCGACCGGCGACGGCCAAGTGATCAATGAAGCGGCGGATCAGCTCTTCCATATCAGTTGCGGCGCAGGCGCGCCATCTGCATCAGTCGCTCGAACAGCTGCAAGTCCTGCTCGTTCTTCAGCAGCGCGCCTGCCAGCGGCGGCGGCGCGTTGCGTTGATGAACATCCGCAAGCTCGTCGGCGCCGATATTTTCGCCGGACAGCAACTTCAGCCAGTCCAGCAATTCGGATGTGGTGGGTTTCTTCTTCAACCCGGGCAGCTCCCGGATCGAGAAGAATACTTCCAAAGCCTGGCTCACCAGCTGTTGACGGATGTCCGGGAAGTGGACATCGATGATGCTCTGCATCGTTTCCGCGTCGGGAAAGCGGATGTAATGGAAGAAGCAGCGGCGCAGGAAAGCGTCCGGCAATTCCTTCTCGTTGTTGGACGTGATGATGATGATGGGGCGCTGGCGGGCGCGCACGAACTGCTGGGTTTCGTGGACGAAGAATTCCATCTGGTCCAGTTCGCGCAACAGGTCATTGGGGAATTCGATGTCGGCTTTATCTATCTCGTCGATCAGCAGCACTGGGGCTTGCTCGGCCTCGAATGCCTGCCATAGCTTGCCCTTGACGATGTAGTTGGCGATGTCGTGCACCTTGTCGCCGCCAAGCTGGGAATCCCGCAGCCGGGATACCGCGTCGTATTCGTACAGGCCGTGCTGGGCCTTGGTGGTGGACTTGATCGGCCAGACGATCAGCTCCCGGCCCAGGCTGGCCGCGACCTCTTCGGCCAGCATGGTCTTGCCGGTGCCGGGCTCGCCCTTGATCAGCAGCGGGCGCTGGAGCGTAATGGAGGCGTTGACGGCCATCATCAGGTCGTCGGTGGCGATATAGCGTTCTGTTCCAGTAAAGCGAGTGTTCATTATTTATTGCAAGTATGGTTGCTTGGGAGGTGTCGGGCCGCCGTACCAGCGGCCGGAGCCGGTCATCGGGCGAATTCTCTTTCCAGGTCTTCCAGCGAAATGTCCCAGCTCTTCATCATGTGGCTGAGCAAGGCCATTTCGCTGTCGCTGATTGTACCGTCCGACTTGCTGATGTCCATGGCCAGCACGCAAGTCAGGATGCGCTTGCGGCGATCGGTGACGTCGGCAAGCAGATTGTCGATGCGCTCGCGCTCAAGCAGCTGGATCGAGCCATCGTCGGCCGCTTCGTCGGAAATATCGTCGCAGACGTCGCGCAGAACCTGGGCGAACTGCTTTCTCGGCAGGCTGATCAGGTGGTAGACGTGCAGCTTTTCAAGCAGCTCCAGCTCTCGGGGGTCCATATTGCCGTCCGCGATCATGAATATGGCGAGGAGTCTGGCAATCGCCTCCGGACTGTTTGGCGAGTAGTTTCTCATGGCGCGATTCCTTCTTGCTTATTGACCTAGCCGTGCCGAAAACGATTCCGGCATGGGGGCGACTTGGCGCGCGTGGTAATCAAAGAACACGATGCCCGTTTTCAATCTTGCCACTTCTCTGCCGCTGTTGTCATTGATCACTTGATAAATGAAATCCAGCCCCTTGCCATGGACATCGGCAATGCCGACAAGGAAGCGCAGGACATCCCCATGAAAGGCCTCCGACAGATAGGAAATGGCCGCGTCCGCCACCACGATCCCCACATCGCCGATATGCAGCTCATCGGCATGGCCCCAGTGCCGCAGCAGGCGAAGCCGGACTTCCTGGGCCATTCGCAGCAGCGCGTCGTTGGATAGGTGATTGGCGTAGTTGATATCGCCTATCCTGACCTCCAGAAGCGTGTCGTAGACGATGGGTTGGGGCGCTTCGATTCGAATCCTGGCCATGGCGTATACTGGCAGAAGGGAATGACGATATGGCCTTTATGTCAAAACTGCCTAAGCTGTGTCAAATGCGGGTGCGGCGATTTTGATAGACTGGTGGCGCAAGCCAAGATCATAGAGGAGCTGAACGTCATGTATCAAAGGATATTCGTACCGGTGGACGACAGCGATACGTCCAATATGGCGCTGGATGAGGCGTGCAAGCTGGCCAAGGCGTTCGGCTCCACCCTGCGGCTGGTGCATGTGGTGGATCTGGCCCAGTTCGGCTGGGGCGGCACCGAGTTTCTGGATGCCACCGAGCTGCAGAAATCGATCAAGCAGGCCGGCGAGCAGGTGCTGGGGCTGGCGGGAGACCGCGTCCGGACGCAGGGCGTCACGCCGGAATGCAAGATACTGGAGAGTTGGGGAGACAAGATCGCAGCCGTCCTGTCCGACGAGGCCAGCGCTTGGGGAGCGGACTTGATCGTGATGGGCACCCATGGCCTGGGCGGGCTGATGCACTTGCTGATGGGCAGCGTGGCTGAGGGCGTGCTGAAGGTGGCGGATATGCCTGTGCTATTGGTGCGCAACCCCGGCGATTGAACGCGAGATGGTTTTGTCATCCGGCCGCAAGGCCGGCAGCGCGCCGCCGCGCCTGAATGAAAAAAGCCAGCCGGGCATGCCGCGGCTGGCTTTTTCGAGGAGCTGGCAATCAGCTGGCAGCGGCTTCTGCGCCGCCTTCCTGTGCCTCGATCTTGGTGCGTACGGCCTTGCGCAGGCTCTTGTACAGATCGGGGTGGGTTTCCTTCAGGTATTCGACGATCTCGAAATCTTCGCGGCGCACTTTGGACAGATCGATCTGCTCGACGTGAACCAAACGCAGCAATTCGCGAACGGGTTTCGGCATGTTGCGGCCGCTTTCGTAGCGGGAGCCGCCGGATTGAGTAACGCCGATGCGGCTCCAGAACTCTTGTTGGTTCAGGCCCAGCTTGCGACGGATTTCCCGGGGATTCGGGATCTTTTCAAACAGTTTCATGAGTGTTCCTCTCGTATCTGAAACAAATGGTTCTAGTATTTTTTTAGGACTTCGCCCTGCCTACTAAAAATAGCAAAAAAAATTCAACAGGAATATTTTTGATGCAGGGAATTTAGTGAAGTTCCATGAATTTGAAAATTCAACTTTGCTAATGTTAGCGGATTCTTATCATGCAGGACAATGTTATCAGCATGCGAGACTGTGCATAGGCGCAAAAGTGTCGCAAAATTGCAATTGTCCTTGCGGAATGCATAGAAGGGGAGGGGTGGCGAGCCCAACCCCCGGCACTTGCACTAAGTAACTGTGGCTGCTTCCTTCCGGACCTGACCAGGTTCGCTACCGTGCAATGCGGGGAGGCCCGCCATAGAGAAAACGGATTCTATCCAATACCTATCTATTTGACAAGCATTTTTATAAGTTTTTGGTGCGCCGCCGTGAGGATCGACATCCGCATGTCTGGTGGCTATTGATTGCCAAAGGGAGCCGGTGCAGACTCGACAACCAGCCCCCTACATATGCCAAGCGCCATGAATACCACACCCGCCGCCTTGCTGGCCGAGCTGATCGGCTTCGATACCACCAGCCGAAATTCCAACCTGCAATTGATAGAGTGGGTTCGTCATTACCTGGCCGGACATGGCCTGGCCAGCCGGCTGACCCACAATGACGATGGCGGCAAGGCCAATCTGTTTTGCCGCATCGGCGGCGACGATTTGCCGTTGATCGTATTGTCCGGCCACACCGATGTGGTGCCGGTGGATGGCCAGGACTGGTCTTATCCGCCATTCAAGCTGACTGACGCCGGCGATGGCCGGCTATACGGGAGGGGTAGCGCCGACATGAAAGGCTTCATCGCCTGCGTGTTGGCGAGAGTGCCGGATTTCATCGCTCTGGCCCAGGCCGGCTCGCTGCGGCAGGGCATCGGCATCGCGCTGTCCTACGACGAAGAAGTCGGCTGCCTGGGCGTAGGCAGGCTGATTGACGACCTGGCCTCGCAGGGCGTGACGGTGGCTGGATGCCTGGTGGGGGAGCCGACCTCGATGCGTCCGGTGGTGGCGCACAAGGGAATCGCCCATTACCGCTGCCGGGTCAAAGGCAGAGCCGCCCACTCTTCGCTGACGCCTTATGGCGTCAATGCCATTGAATACACGGCCAGGCTGATTACCCACATCCGCAAGCTGGCGGACGCCGAAGCTTCGTTCGGCCATCGCCAACCCTTGTACGACGTGCCGTTCACCACCATGCAAACCGGACTGATCCATGGCGGTGTGGCCTGCAATATCGTGCCGGCCGACTGCGAGTTCATGTTTGAGTGCCGCTGGCTGCCGGGGGACGATCCCCAGCGGCTGGTCGCCTCCGTGAGCGATTATGCGGCGAACCTGCTGCAGGAAATGCGCGCGGTGGCGGAAGAGGCGGAGATAGAGATCGAACGCGTGGTGTACAGCCCCGCGTTCGAGGCGGAGCCGGATTCGGACATCAGCCGCTACGTTCACAGCCTTTGCCGTTGCGCTGGAGAGGGAGTCGCCTACACTACGGAAGCGGGCTTGTTCAGCGAGGCCGGAATCCCCTGCGTGGTGCTGGGGCCGGGATCGATAGCGCAGGCGCACAGGCCGGACGAATTCATCGAGGCCAGCCAACTGCAGGCTTGCTACGATTGGCTGGGGCTGCTGACTAACAACTTAATCAAATAACTGTCAGAAATGCTTTGCATCCATAAGCATTAGGCTTCAAAATCCTGGCCCTTAGCAATGAAGGTCAATTGAGCCCGCCCGGACCTCCGCGCGGGCTCGTTTTATTGGGATTCAAAAAAACAATGAGTCAGAACAAGTCGGAAACGGGTGGAGACCTGAAGGCGCGGGACGGTTTTACCTCCAGCTTTGGCGTATTGGCGGCGACGCTGGGGTCGGCGGTCGGCCTGGGCAATATCTGGAAATTCCCTTATCTGACCGGCACCAACGGCGGCGCCGGTTTCCTGGTGGTTTACGTGCTGGCCACTCTGGTGGTGGGCCTGCCGGTGATGATTTCGGAAATCATGCTGGGCCGGAAAGCCAAGCGCGACGCGGTGACCTCCCTGGTCAAACTGGCGCCGGCCGGGCAGCCCTGGTGGCTGGTGGGCGCCTTCGGCGTGCTTGCCGCCTTCCTGATCATGGCTTTCTATTCCGAGGTGGCCGCCTGGGTATTCGCCTACATTTTCAAAGCGATCGGCGGCGAGATTCTGTCGCGCGACCCCAAGGTGACATCCGACGCTTTCTCCGCGCTGATTTCAGATCCGGTGCAGTCCTTGCTGTGGCAGTGGCTGGTGCTGGCCTTGATCGGCGGCATCCTGTTGCTGGGCGTGTCCAAGGGCATCGAGGCGGTGACCAAGAAGCTGATGCCGCTGCTGTTCGTGCTGCTGGTGGTGATAGGCGCGCGCAGCCTGATGTTGCCGGGCGCCAGCCAAGGCCTGGCTTTCCTGTTCGCTCCCGACTTCTCCAAGATCAGCGCCACGGTGGTGCTGACCGCGATGGGACTGGCTTTCTTCAAGCTGTCCATCGGCATGGGGACCATGATCACCTACGGCAGCTATTTCCGCGATGATCAGAATATTCCGCTGACCACGTTCCGCGTCATGTGCGCCGACCTGTTCGTGTCGCTGCTGGCCGGCATCGCCATCTTCCCGGCGGTGTTCGCCTTTGGCTTTCAGCCAGCCGCCGGCCCGTCGCTGCTGTTCATCACCATTCCCGCCGTGTTCGCCAGCATGCCGCTGGGACACTTCTTCATGGTGGTGTTCTTCGTCCTGACCGCCATCGCCGCAACCGGCGCCATGCTGTCCATTCTTGAGGTGCCGGTATCGGTGCTGAGCGAGCGTTTCGGCATCAGCCGCGTCAAGTCCACGGTGATCAATCTGCTGTTGCTGGCGCTGGTGGGCTCTGCATGCGCGCTGTCCAACAGCCTGACAGCGGACTTCAAGATCTTCGGCATGACGATGTTCGACCTGTTCGACTTCATCACGTCCAATGTATTGATGCCGCTGGGCGGCATCTGCCTGTGCCTGTTCACCGCCTGGGTGTGGGGCTACGACCGCTTCCGGGCGGCATTGAGCAATGAGGGCGCGCTGAATAACGAGCGGGTGTTGAAGCCGCTGTTCTTCGTGCTGCGCTACGTGTCGCCGCTGCTGATCCTGTATGTGATGCTGAAGGGTTTGAAAATTATCTGAGGCGAAAAAAGCCGGACGCGCAGTCCGGCTTTTTTTCGGACTCGGCGGATCAGGGAAGCGGCGTATCTTCATCGGGCGCCACCACCGGCGGCGGGGTAAAGCCGTTGATATCCCTGGCGCTCTTCTCCAGCAGCAGTACGATGGAAGTATTGAGCGCGCCGAATGCCCAGCTGACGAAAAAGAACACCGAATAAGCGCTGAGCTTGTCGGAGAACAGGGCGTTGCCGTGAAGCTTGAGCTCGGTTGGCTCGAAGATCGAGAAAAACACAGCGGTCGCAATCATCGCGATCATGAAGGACGGCCAAAGCAGCAGTATTCCCTTTTTCATGGATGCCTCCGTTTTAGAATAAAAGCACGGGCAGAAAATCGCCTGGCGGGCCTTGCAGGATTCTGATTACGCTATCAGGGTCGATTTGTCGATGGCTGGCGGCAATATCCTGCCTGTGGGGCCAGTGGATACATGTTAGACTATGTTCGACAGCGAACAGCCTTCCTTCGGAAGGCAACAAGCAGCATCAGGATTTTTTGATCGGCCGCCCGGCCGGTTCATTTGTAAAGCTAATGGAGCCTGGTATGACCTCTTCGATCTTCGCCGGCGTGGAACTGGCGCCGCGCGACCCTATCCTCGGACTCAATGAAGCGTTCAACGCTGACACCCGCAGCACCAAGGTCAATCTTGGCGTGGGCGTTTATTCCGACGACAACGGCAAGATTCCGCTGCTGACCGCGGTGCAGGCCGCCGAGAAGGCGCGTCTGGAGGCCTTGCCGGCTCGAGGCTACCAGCCCATCGAAGGCCCGGCGGCATACGACTCCGCAGTGCAGAAGCTGCTGTTCGGCGAAGGCAGCGAGCTGCTGGCCGCCGGCCGCGTGGTGACCGCCCAGGCGCTGGGCGGCACCGGCGCGCTGAAGATCGGCGCGGATTTCCTGAAGCGGCTGAATCCGGCTTCCAAGGTCTATATCAGCGACCCGTCCTGGGAAAACCACCGCGCGCTGTTCGAGTCCGCCGGCTTCGAGGTGGAAAACTACCCGTACTACCATGCAGCCAGCCGCGGCGTGGATTTCTCCGCGATGAAGGCTCACCTGGCGTCTCTGAGCGCAGGTTCCGTCATTGTGCTGCACGCCTGCTGCCATAACCCCACCGGCGCGGACTTGTCCGCCTCGCAATGGGAAGAGGTGGTGTCGGTTTGCCGCGAGCGCGGCCTGGTGCCGTTCCTGGACATGGCCTATCAGGGCTTTGCCGATGGCATCGACGCCGATGCGCTGGCCGTGCGCCTGTTCGCCGGTTCCGGCTTGCAGTTCTTCGTCGCCAGCTCCTTCTCCAAGAGCTTCTCGCTGTATGGCGAGCGCGTGGGCGCGCTGTCCATCGTCACCGCCGCCAAGGATGAATCGGTTCGCGTGCTGTCCCAGCTGAAGCGCGTGATTCGCACCAATTACTCCAATCCGCCGATCCACGGCGCGGCCATTGTCGCCGCCGTACTGTCCAGCCCGGCGTTGCGCCAGCAGTGGGAAGACGAGCTGGCCGGCATGCGCGAGCGCATCCGCGGCATGCGGCTGGCGCTGCTGGATGCCATCAAGGCGAACGGCGTCGCCGCGGACTTCTCCTTCATCACAGCCCAGCGCGGCATGTTCTCCTACACCGGCCTGAGCGCCGCGCAAGTGGACCGGCTGCGCGAGGAGTTCGGCATTTACGCGGTTTCCACCGGCCGCATCTGCCTGGCTGCGTTGAACAGCAAGAATGTAGACTACGTCGCCGCCGCCATCGCCAAGGTAGTTCAGGCTTAAGGCTGACTTGGTTGTGGGATAGGCAAGCCCCGGCATGACCGGGGCTTGCTCATTTGATGAGAAAAAATCATATCATGACCTTGGTCAAATGAAGCATTCAACAGAATGCTAAATTTATTCATCATTTTTCCCTTGCACTTGTGATGGCTCCACCACCGGTTGAGTGTCCAAAAGTACAGGTTTCTTCACCACTCCGCGCTTTTTCCCATTTCAGCATTGTCCGGCCCGACAAACATCCCCATGATGGAACCAGACATCAATGAATGTCTGATCGCAAACCATCTCGATGGCGCGCGATGACAATAATCCAATAATTCGTTTATTGAGGGGAGACCCTCGGGGTAGATGCCATGACTGCGACTTTTCCTGAAGTGTTGGTTCCGCAGGCCATTTCTGCGGGCGCTTTCGACGCGGACGACGCCGATGTCCGCAACAACCTGGGCCTGCTCGGCCTGCTGGATGTGTATTCGCGCGACGGCCGGTATCATCTGACCGTATCGCTGGAGCCGGTCGGCTCCGATCCGCAGCCCACGCAGTGGACGCTGGAAGCTGAAATGGAAGTATGCGCCGAAGCCAAGGTTGCGCATTGCAAGCTTGGCCAGGTGCAGTACGTAGGGAATGCTCCGGGCAATCATTTGCGCAAGATGCTCGCCAACGGCGAACTGTACGGCTATCTGACGCAAAATCTTGCCGAGGCGGCGTAAGCCAGCCTCTGGGTGAAATGAAAAGGCCACTGCGATGCAGTGGCCTTTCTGTTTTGGGCGACGAAAGCTTGATCAGCCGCCGTGGCGCTCGTACAGCGAATGGAAGGCGTGGCGGTATTCCGGCTGCACATAGGGTTTGAGCAGGGCAAGCACCTGAAGCACGCCGCGGTGGCCGGACTCTTCGGTGATCGGCGCCTTCGGCCGCGAAGTCTGCTCGAAGGCGAACCAGAACTTCACCACCAGCCAGATGTTGATGCTGACTGCCTCGATGTCCTCTTCGTCCATTTGCAGCAGCCCCAGGCGGATGAATTCGCGGAAGTGCTCGCCCAGGATGTTTTTCAGCTCGGTATTCACGAACTGATGGTACTCGGACTGCATCTGCGGATTGCGCGCCAGCAGGCCCGGCAGATCATAGAACATGAAACGGAACTGCCACATGGCCAGGAAGGCGGTGTCCAGATAGTTGACCAGGTCGTCCACCGTCATCTTGCGGTCTTCCGGCACCGCCAGGCGCTGATTGATGAACTCGCGGTACATCAGGAAGATCTGGTAGACGATCTCTTCCTTGTTGCGGAAGTGATAGTAGAGATTGCCCGGGCTGATGCCCAGATGCGCGGCGATGTGGTTGGTGGTGATGCTGCGCTCGCCTTGTTCGTTGAACAGCTTAAGGCTTTCTTGAATGATGCGGTCGTAGGTCTTGATTCTGGTTTTACTCATGTAGCACCGGCTGATAGTGACTTCGCATAGCGCAATTGTATACGATGTTTGGAGTTCTTGCTCTATTTATTGCTGTTCAATGATGGGATAGCAGTCCGACATGAATTTATGCAGGATGGCTTGCTCGATACGTTGCCTTTCCCTGGCCGGTATCGCGATGCGCAGGATCAACTGATAGCGTTTTTCATCGATCGGCTGGATGGAAATCCGCGGCTCCACCGACGGGATGTCCACCAGATAGCGCTTGGCCATGTCTTCCATATGGCGCCGGGCCACATCCACATGGCAGTCGCAAGCTTCTTCCGCCGCCCCCATCAGCAGGCGCTCGGCCTGGACTGGCGGGACCGTGTAGGCGAGCGGCACGTTGATGATGTGCATCACGTACTCGCCCATGTAATTTTCCCGGATCACCGGCGTGGACAGCAGCAGGCTGTTGGGAAAGGTGAGGGCGCGGCCGGTCATCTGGTGCGAGCTGTGATTGGGGCCGATCTCCATCACGGTGGTGGACAAGAGACCGATATCCACCACCCGGCCGCGCACCGCGCCCAACTCGATATGATCGCCCAGGCCGTAGCTGTTGGACATTTGTCGGACCACGCCGCCGGACAGGCACATGATCAACTCTTTGGTGGCAAGGATCAGCGCGGCGGCGAAGGCCAGCATCGACACGGCTAGCGTCTGCAGCTCGTTGGCCCAGATCAGGCCGATGCCTGCCAGGCCGGCGAGGAACAAGCCGTTGCGGGTGTTGACCGACCAGCGGCGGCGCTCCTCGACCGGCACGCCGCTATTGGCCGCCAGCAACCGGTCTACGGCGACGCGGATGATCAGCAGCGTCAGCACCAGCAGCAGCGATCGGGTGATCTCGTGGGCGTAGTTCTCCCGTAGAAAGGCGATCAGGTCGAGCAGGGTGTGCATGGACTCCTCAGTCGTTCAGCTTCACCGCGTGTTCGCGGGTTTCGTGGAAGACGATGTCCGGCCAGCGCTCCTGGGTCAGCTGCAGGTTGACGCGGTTGGGCGCGAGGTAGGCGAGGTTGCCGCCAGCGTCCGTCGCGATATTCATCTGCAGCGTCTTGATGAATTCGTCCAGCTTCTTGCGGTCGTCGCAGCTGAACCAGCGGGCGGACCAGATGCTGGCGGATTCGAAGATGGCGTCCACGCCGTATTCAGCGGCCAGGCGGCTGGCCACCACCTCGAACTGCAGCACGCCCACGGCGCCCAGGATCAGATCGCCGCCGCTGTGCGGCTTGAACACTTGCACCGCGCCTTCTTCGCCCAGTTGCTGCAGGCCTTTTTGCAGCTGCTTCAGCTTCAGCGGGTTTTTGATGCGCACCGAGCGGAACAGTTCCGGCGCGAAGAAGGGAATGCCGGTGAAGGACAGGTCTTCGCCTTCGGAGAAGCTGTCGCCGATCTGGATGTTGCCGTGATTGGGCACGCCGATGATGTCGCCGGCGAACGCCTCCTCGACGATCTCGCGGTCGTGCGACATGAAGGTCACCACGCTGGAGGCGGAAATGTCGCGATTCAAGCGCAGGTGCTTCATCTTCATGCCGCGCTCGAACTTGCCGGAGCACACGCGCAAGAAGGCGATGCGGTCGCGATGTTTCGGGTCCATATTGGCCTGGATCTTGAACACGAAACCGGAGAACTTGCCTTCGGTCGGCGCCACGTTGCGCACGGTAGCGTCGCGCTCCTGTGGCGCAGGGGCCCAGTCGATCAGCGCGTTCAGGATTTCGCGCACGCCGAAGTTGTTGATGGCGGAGCCGAAGAACACCGGGGTCAGTTCGCCAGCCAGGAATTCTTCCAGGTTCCACTCATTGGACGCGCCCTTGACCAGCTCGATCTCCATCCGCAGCTGTTCCATTTCCAGCGGGAACAGTTCATCCAGGCGCGGGTTGTCTATGCCCTGGATCACTTCGATGTCCGAAACCAGCTTTTCCGTGCCGGCCTCGAACAGGATCACCGCGTCGTTCAACAGGCTGTACACGCCGCGGAAGGTCTTGCCCATGCCGATCGGCCAGGTGATAGGCGAGCAGCGGATCTTCAGCACGTTTTCCACTTCGTCCAGCAGCTCCAGGCTGTCGCGGACTTCGCGGTCGCACTTGTTCATGAAGGTGACGATAGGGGTGCTGCGCAGGCGGCAGACATTGAGCAGCTTGATGGTCTGCTCTTCCACGCCCTTGGCGGCGTCGATCACCATCAGCGCACTGTCGACCGCGGTCAGCACGCGGTAGGTATCCTCGGAGAAGTCCTGGTGGCCCGGGGTGTCCAGCAGGTTGACGGTGTGGTCGCGATAGTCGAACTGCATCACCGACGAGGCGACGGAAATGCCGCGCTGCTTTTCGATTTCCATCCAGTCCGAAGTGGCGAACTTGCCGCCTTTCTTGCCTTTCACCGTGCCCGCCATCTGGATGGCGCCGGAGAACAGCAGCAACTTTTCCGTCAGCGTGGTTTTGCCCGCGTCGGGGTGGGAGATGATGGCGAAGGTGCGGCGGTGCGAAACTTCTTCTGCGATGCGGGCGAGATCGGCGGACATGGATGGCTTGCTTGAAATTCAATAAAGCCGAGCATTTTACCGGAGTTACGGGTTTCAGGAAATTCCATGTTACAATTGATAATGATTATCAATAATAAATAGTTCCGTGATGCAACAACAACCAAAAAACGGCCGCGCGCAAGCAGCGGCCTTTCCGTTTTGCCTTTCCGCGCTGGCATTGAGCCTGGTCCATTTTTCGGCGACGGCCGAGGATCAGCAGCTGCAAACCATCAAGGTTCAATCCACCGCCATACAGAAGCAGCCGGGCGTGGACAAGCTGAGCGCGGAGGAGATCGCCAGGCCCCAGGCGCGCTCCCTGGCCGAAGTGCTGGACGTTTTGCCCGGCGTGAACGCCGGCGGCTCCCCGCGCCCCGGCGGACAGGTAATCAATGTCTGGGGCTATCGCTCGGTGGAGCAGGTGCAAGTCCAGCTGGACGGCGCCAACCAGGTGTTCTCGAAATACCAGCAAGGCACCAGCTTCATCGAGCCGGAATTGCTGGGCAAGGTGGAGGTGATCAAGGGCGCGCAGTCGGCCCTGTACGGCAATGGCGGATTCGGCGCCGTGATCCGGGCGGAAACCAAGTCGGTGGATGAGTTGCTGATGCCGGGCCAGTCAGTCGGAGGCTTCGCCAAGATCGGCCGCCAGAGCAATGGCGGCCAGATCAGCAAGAGCGTAGCCGCTTACGCTGGCGGCAGCGAACACTCGGCGGATATTCTCGCCTACATATCCCAGTCCCGCTCGGGCGACGGCAAGACCGGCGATGACCTCACTTATCTGTTTTCGGGCGGTGAACAAAAGGCCGGCATGTTGAAGCTGGCGTTCCGCCCCTGGGCCGGCCATCAGTTCCGGTTAGGCATGGTCAGGCAGGAGTCGGAGATGCGCACGCCTTGGGCGGCGCGCAGCGGGCAGGTCGAGGCGCCCTCCAGCTCTGACATCAAGCGCTATGGCGAGACGGAGGCCTGGCTGAGAAAAACTGTGATGCGGGATCAGAAAATTGATTCGCTCAATGGCGAATGGCGCTACGCCAGTCCCGACAACGCCTGGCTGGACCTCAGCGTCAATTATGCGCAATCCCGCCGCTATCAGCACGATAAACGTCCGGAGTCCGCCTGGAAGGTGGACTACCGTTCATCCTATGGCCATGAGAGCTGGGTGACCCAGAACAGCCGCTCGCTGGATATTCGCAACGTCGCCAAGCTGGGCGATGCCAATAGTTTCACAACGGGCCTGTCCTGGAGCAAGCAGGACTGGGACCCCCGGTCATTCCTGGCCACCAAGGCCAAAGACCCGGATTACAACTTCGGCTGGATAAACGCCTATGGCGGCAACCGCGGCGAGGAAACCATGCGTTCGGCTTACCTGATCCATGAGTGGAAGCCGCTGCCCAACTGGAAAATCACGCCCTCGCTGCGTTACGACCAGGTGGCCTTGTACGGCAAGCCCAATCTCGCGCCCATCTACAATGTCGCCAGCGCCGGCCACGATTATCGCCCGGTGAGCTTCACCGGCTGGTCGCCGCGGCTGGCCATCGCCTGGGGCTTCTCGCCGGGCTGGAATGCCAGTTTCAGCTATGTCGACACCTGGCGCGCGCCGACAGTGGACGAGGTATATGCCGCGCAAACCCCGCTGTCCAATTTGTCCGGCACCAGCCGGTATCTGAAGCCGGAGAAGCTGCGCGGGTTTTACTATGGCCTGGATTTCGAACGCAGCGGCGTATTGTCGGCCGGCGACAGGCTGAGCATGTCTCTGCTCGCGTACCGGCAACTGGTGCGCGACAACATCTATATGCGCCTCGGAAATGGCAATACCGGCGACGCGCCGGGCCAGACGCCGCCCGCCGGCACCGGTTTCTACCGTAATTTGAGCGGCTACGAAATCCATGGCTATGATCTGACGCTGGATTACCAGCTGCGCGGCTGGTTCGCGTCTGCAGCGCTCTCCGCGACCAGCGGCGACCATCGCAACAGCCTTCGCGATCCGTGGGGCAACTCTGAGCCGGTGGTGGACATTCCGCCGCGCAAAGCCGTCCTGACCACCGGTTATCGCGTGGCTCGGCTGGGGCTGACATTCGGCGGGCAGGGCAAATTCGTCCGCACCCAGGACCGGATACCGTATTTCGAGGGAACGCGCACCGCCTACTCCATGCCGCCCAGCAAAGGATATGTCTTGATCAATCTATTCACTGTGTGGCAGCCGCAGAGCGGCGCTTTCAAGCATCTGGAGGCGCGCGTGTCGATAGATAATCTGTTCAACAGAAGCTACAGCCCTTATCTGACGGAGGGCATTCAAGGCATGGGCCGCTCAGTCCGCACCAGCCTGTCGTGGCGCTTCTGACTCCTCGCTCCAAATATCCTGAAACCGGCTTCTGGCCGGTTTTTTTATGACGCCAGCGGATTGGAAAACGATCATTCGGCTACAATATCGTCTAAACGACAATTCAAACCAAGGAGGCTTGCCGTGTTCACCGGTATCGTCCAGGGCGTGGCCGAAGTGGTCGCCATCGAAGAAAAACAGGATTTCCGCACTCATATCGTCCGTCTGCCTCAGGAAATGTTGCCCGGCCTGCAGCTCGGAGCCTCAGTGGCCCATAACGGCTGCTGCCTCACCGTCACCCGCGTGGACGGCGATCTGGTTCACTTCGACCTGATGCAGGAAACGCTGCGTGTCACCAATCTGGGCGCGCTCAAGGCCGGCGACGGCGTGAACGTGGAGCGCGCGGCGCGCTTCGGCGACGACATCGGCGGCCACGCGATGTCGGGCCACATCATGGGCTTGGCCACAGTGACTGAAGTCATCGAGTCTCCCAACAACCGCACGATTTGGTTCGAATTGCCGATTGCGCTGGCAAAGTATCTTTTTAAAAAGGGCTACATTGGAATCGATGGTGTTAGCCTCACTTTGGGAAATGTTGACGATTGCCGCTTTTGCGTGCACTTGATACCCGAGACATTGATGCGTACCAATATGCATAGTAGGCAGAGTGGCGATTTGGTCAATATTGAAATTGACCCTCAGACGCAAGTTATAGTGGAAACTGTTGAGAGGATGGCTGGCGGCCTCTTTCATAAAAATTTAAATTCAAATGGCGTATGAATAGCAATCGTATTTCTTACATTGATGGACATAGAGGGCTGGCGATAGCGCTTGTCGTACTCTTTCATGCATATGCGGGGTGGTCAAATGTGGTCCCTTATGGTGATGATTATAAAGCCTTCCCCTTGTTTAAGTATGGATTTCTTGGTGTTCAGTTGTTTTTCTTGATATCTGGATTTGTCATACTTATGACCCTTGAGAAAGAGAAGGGCATTTTTTCTTTTCTGAAAAAGAGATGGCTTCGCCTTTTTCCGGCGATGTTTTTTTGTTCTTTTCTAATTTTTTTTACAGCGCCCTTCTTTGAAGGAAGGCCTGCGGGCAATCCTCAGCTTTTGGGACTAATCCCTGGCTTGACATTTATTGAGCCAGCTTGGTGGTCCAAGGTTTTTGGTGTTGCTGTCTTACCGCTGGAGGGTAGCTTTTGGTCTATATATGTTGAATTTAAATTCTACGTTGTTGCGGCAATGTTGTATTTTTCCTTTGGAAGATTTTTCATGATTGTCGCTTTGTCTGCGATGTATTTTGCTTCCCAGTTTTTGAAAATTAAAGGCTTTGATGGCGCTATCTTTCAATACCTTACGAAGGCATCATCATTAATGTCCCTTGATCAGTTTTGCTGGTTTGCAGCAGGGGCCAGCCTCTATGTATTTCATAAGGAAAGGTCGCGAGGCTGGCTGCTTTTTGGTTTTTCCATTGCATTGCTTGGAGCTTTTTTTATATCGAAAAAATATGACTTGACCGCTGCCTTTTTTGTTCTGTTGCTTGTTTTTGTTTTTGCGCTATCCTTGGCAGGTTATTTTCGCAACCTCCTCAACTCACCAGTATTGCAATTTTTGGGGCTTGTCAGCTATCCCCTGTATTTGATTCATGAAAATGCAATGATATCAATGATTGTGAAATTGGGAGGAGTGGGCTTGCCGAGCGTTGCCCTTCCGTGGTTTCCGATATTTTTATTGCTTATCCTGGCCTTTTTTATTGCAAAATATATGGAGCCCGCCATTCGGCGCGGGCTTGTGTATTGTCAATTACACTCGGCAAGACTGCTTAGGATTTGAGCCTTAAACTTAATGATTTGGAGATTTGCATGATATCCCCGATTCAAGACATCATCGCCGACATCAAGGCCGGCAAGATGGTGGTGCTGATGGACGCCGAGGACCGCGAGAACGAAGGCGACCTGGTGATGGCGGCCGAATTCGTCACGCCGGAAGCGATCAACTTCATGGCCAAGCATGGCCGCGGCCTGATCTGCCTGACCTTATCCGAAGAGCGTTGCAAGCTGTTGAATCTGCCGATGATGGCGACCAACAACGGCACCAGCTTCGGCACCAACTTCACCGTATCGGTGGAGGCCGCCGAGGGCGTGACCACCGGCATTTCCGCCGCCGACCGCGCCCACACCATCAAAACCGCGGTGGCGCGATTGGCCAAGGCCAGCGATCTGGTGCAGCCTGGCCATGTGTTCCCGCTGAAAGCTCAGAACGGCGGCGTGCTGATCCGCGCCGGCCATACCGAGGCCGGCTGCGATCTGGCCATGCTGGCCGGCGTGGAGCCGGCCGGCGTGATCTGCGAGATCATGAATGACGACGGCACCATGGCGCGCCTGCCGGAACTGCTGGAGTTCGCGAAAACGCACGGCCTGAAGATCGGCACCATTTCCGACCTGATCCAGTACCGCAGCCGCACCGAGTCCCTGGTGGAAAAGGTGGGCGAGCGCCCGGTGGAGACGCCGTTCGGCAGCTTCGACCTCCACGTGTTCCGCGACATCACCACCTCGGCCACCCACCTGGCGCTGAGCAAGGGCAAAATCAGGCCGGACAAGGAAATCCTGGTTCGGGTGCATGAGCCGCTGTCGGTGATCGACGTGCTGGCGCCGCTGTGCAGCCATCACTCCTGGACGCTGCCCAACGCGCTGGAAACCATAGACGAGGAGGGCAGCGGCGTGATGGTGCTGCTGTATCGCGATGAAACCGGCGTCGACCTGGCGCAGCGGGCGCTGGACCTGGAGCAGCCGCGGCAGAAATGGGACAGCAAAACCTTCGGCGTCGGCGCGCAAATGCTGAAGGCGCTGGGCGTCGGCAAGATGAAGCTGATGTCCAGCCCGGTCAGCCTGCCATCGATGGCCGGCTTCGAGCTGGAAGTCACCGGATTCTGCCAGCCGGGCCACTTCCACGTGGATGCCGGGAACGGCCCGGGCGTGGCCTAATCGCGGCGATTGCGTTACAATTGCCGGCTTTCCTTAGTGTTTTCGCCGCGAGGACCCAACATGCTTGACGCCATCCAGTGTATTGAACCCAATTTTTCCGGCAAGGGCCTGAAAATCGGCATCGTCATGGCGCGTTTCAACACGCCTGTATGCCATGGCCTGCGCGACGCTTGTCTCGCCGAGCTGGAAAAACTGGGCGTCGCCGCCGGCGACATCACCCTGGCCACGGTGCCTGGCGCGCTGGAAGTTCCGCTGGTGCTGCAAACCATGGCCAAGAGCGGTCGTTTCGACGCGCTGGTGGCTCTGGGCGCGGTGATCCGCGGCGAAACCTATCATTTCGAGCTGGTATCCAACGAATCCGGCGCCGGCGTCACCCGCGTCGGCCTGGATTTCGACATTCCGGTAGCCAACGCCATCCTGACCACTGAAAACGACGAGCAGGCGGAAGTCCGCATGCAGGAAAAGGGCGGCGACGCCGCCCGCGTCGCGGTCGAGATGGCCAATCTGCACAAGACGCTGCGCGGCTGAGCCGTCCGCCGCCAAGCCGTCCAACGGGAAGCGGGCCATCGCGCCGCTTCCTTTGCTCTTTCAAGGAACCGCCACCATGAAAACCGCCCGCCGCCGCGCCCGTGAATTTGCCGTGCAAGGCATTTACGAATGGGAACTGAATCCGGACCGTCCGGCTTCGCTGATTGAAAAACACCTGCGCGAGAATGAATACTTCGCCAAGGCCGATGAAGCTCTGTTCCGCAGCATCCTGTACGGCGTGCTGAAAGATGTGGAACTGCTGTCCGTTCAGGTCGGCCGTTACTACGAGCGCGCCGAGGACGAAGTCAGCCCGGTGGAGCGCGCCGTGCTGCTGATGGCCGCGCTGGAACTGACGCAAAGCCCGGAAACCCCGTACCCGGTGATCATCAACGAAGCCATCGAAATCACCAAGACTTTCGGCGGTACCGATGGCCACAAATTCGTCAACGGCGTGCTGGACAAGCTGGCCGCCGAAGTGCGCGGCGACGAAGTGCTGGCGCAGAAGCAGCGCCGCAAACAAGACTGAGCCGGTCACGCCTGTTGGCGTGCCGCTGTCGACGACACCCGCCGCCGGCGGGTGTTTTTGCGTGAGGTGCCATGAACGAATTCGAACTGATCGGCCGCTATTTCAAGCGGCCCACGCCATCCGCGGTGCTGGGCGTCGGCGACGACGCCGCCATTGTCCGGCCGACGCCGGGCCATGAGCTGCACCTCTCGGCGGACATGCTGGTGGAAGGGCGCCATTTCTTCGCCGACGTGTCGCCGCGCGCGCTGGGCCACAAGACGCTGGCGGTCAACCTGTCCGACATGGCCGCGATGGGCGCCCGGCCGCGCTGGGCGTTGCTTTCCATCGCGCTGCCGCGCGCCGACGAAGCCTGGGTGGCGGAATTCGCCGCCGGTTTCTTCGCGCTGGCGGACGCGCACAGCGTGGAGCTGATAGGCGGCGACACCACCGGCGGCCCGCTGACGCTGTCGGTGACGATCATAGGCGAAACGCCGGCCGGGCAGGCCTTGCGCCGCGACGGCGCCAAGCCGGGCGACGACATCTGGGTGTCCGGCGAATTGGGCCTGGGCGCGCTGGCGGTGCGCCATCGGCTGGGCTGGCTGAATGTAAACGATATGGAACTGCTGGCCGCAGCGACGCACAAACTGGAATGCCCGGAGCCGAGGCTGGCGCTGGGCGCCGCGCTGTTGCCGCTGGCGCATGCCGCCGCCGACGTGTCGGATGGACTGATGGCCGACCTTGGCCACATCCTGGCCGCATCCGGCGTAGCGGGCGAAGTGTGGGCCGATGCCTTGCCGTCGCACCCCGCGCTGGAAGCCCGCCGCGAAGAATGCCTCGCCTGCCTGGCGGCCGGCGGGGACGATTACGAACTGGTTTTCACGGCGCCCTCGGCGCGCCGCGCCGCCATCGAGGCCGCGGCGGCCGGAATCTGCCGCGTCACCCGCATCGGCCGCGTGCTGGAAGGGCGGGACGGCAGGCTGCTGAACGCCGCCGGACAGGCCGTGGCGCTGGACAAGAAAGGTTATGACCATTTTGGCTGACACTCCCAAAATCACGCCCAACTGGCGTTTTTTGCTGAGCAATCCGATTCACCTGCTGTCTTTCGGCTTCGGCAGCGGCCTGATGAAAAAGGCCCCCGGCACCTGGGGCACGCTGGTTGCCTATCCCATCTTCTTTCCCTTGCTGGCGCTGGGCGTCAACGGCTGGATGCTGATGGCGCTGTGCCTGCCGCTGTTCCTATTCGGCGTTTACGCCTGCGGCATCACCGGCAAAGCGCTTGGCGTGCATGATTACGGCGGCATCGTCTGGGACGAAGTGGTGGGCATGCTGATGGTGCTGGCCTTCGCGCCGGCGAGCTGGGCTGGCTGGATTCTGGCCTTCGCGCTGTTCCGCCTGTTCGACATCGTCAAACCCTGGCCGATACGCTGGTTCGACCAGCGCGTCGGCGGCGGCTTCGGCGTGATGGTGGACGATGTGATCGCCGCGCTGTTCGCGCTGGCCGCGCAAGCCTTGATCTGGCATTGGTTGTGATGCGGGCGCACAAAACAGTTACAATCAGATCTTAAAGTGACAGACAGTTTGACGCTTGACTCAGTCTAGCGCACTGCCATGAAAAACACGCCCGCGCTTGCCGCGGGCAGCTAAATTTCGGGGTTCTCGACCGTGTGGGTTGTCGTCGTACTATTGCTGTCCGCGCTGGCCGCGGCCGGCTGGCTGGTAAAAAGCGGCAAGATGCCGCAGTTGATGCGCAAGCTGGATGGCCTGCTTGGCGTGGAGGGGCGCAGCGAACGCTACGAACCCGACTACTTCGCCGAGCAGCCGCCGCGGCCTAAGGTGCCGGAAGAGGAAGCGCCGCCCGCAGTCCAGGCTGATGATCGGCCAGACGCGGAGCCTGAGCCTTTGCCGACTGCCCATCGGGAAGAAACCCCGCGCCGGGAGGAGCAGGCTCAACCCGTTCGCATCTCGCCCCAGGGCCGGCAGGCCAAGCAGGCTGCGCCTGCAGCCGAAGACCAGCCTCCGCGCGAAACCATCGTGCTGCCCAGGCGCGCCCCGACGGCCAGCCAGGAGCCGCCGGCCGAGTTGCCGGTGCTGGAGTTGTCGCGCGAGTACCGCCGCAAAAACCGCCAGCCGCAGCAGCCGTCGGAAGCGGACGACTTGCCGGTGATCGGCCTGTCCGAGATGCAGAGCAATATGCAGCAGGACTATCTCCGCCGCCAGCGCGTCCGCGGAGTCGAACCGGGCGAGCGCGGCGAAGACGCGCTGCCGCTGATCGGCAGCGGAGAAGTGCGCGCCGCGGTGGCCAATCTTCATGCGCATCGTCGCAGTCCGCAGCCCGCCAGCGCGCCGCTGCCCCGCGTCGAGCTGGTTCCGATCCCTCGGACGAAGCCTGAAGCCGCGCCGGAGCTAGAAAAGCCGCTGGTCATTTTGGAACCGCTGCGCAAGCCTGAACCAACTCCTGCCAGCAAGCCGGTCGTGGCGGAACCTGTTCCCGCCCCGATGGCGGACGTTCACGTCGAAGAACCGCCGATTCAGCCCGTAACGGCGCCAGAGCCGGCCGCGACTGAATTTCCCCCTATAGACGCCGAGGCGTTGGAGCCGCAGTCCTGGCCGGCAATCGGCGAAGCGGAAGCCCCGGCGCAGGAAGCCAATCATTCGCCGCCGCAGTTGGCGGCAAACCCTGAGCCGGCCGCGCCTGCATCCACTCCGTTCGAGCCAGTCGAGCTAGTGCTTGCCGAGCCCGTGCCCGAGCCCGCGGCGGCAGACGCGCCAGATGCGGCAGACGGACCCGCGGAAGAGGTGATCGCCGCCAGCGACGCTTCCCCCGCCTCGCGCGCGCCATGGCGCTGGCCGCAAACGCGCGAAGTGCTGGTTCAGCAGGCCGATGAAAGCTCCGCCATCGTTCAGCAGACCGTGTTGCCTGAGCCGGCAGCGCCATCCCTGGCGGCCACTGCGGCCCAGTTGGCAAGCAATCCCATGCCTTGGATACTGGTTGAGGAAAAGCCGGCGGCGCAACCCGCCTCAGCCGTTGTTGAAACAGCGTCTGTCGCCTTGCCTGAATCCGAGCCTGAACCCACGTCAGCGGAGGCGGAGGATGCCCCGGCGCGCCACAGCTACGACGACTCCATGCTGCCCGGCCTGGGCCTGCTGAACCCGGCGGATGCGGCCCAGGAAGCCTGCAATCAGGACGAGTTGCTCGAGCGCGGCATCGTGATCGAGGAGAAGTGCGCCGAGTTCAAGGTCAAGGTCAGCGTGGTGGATGCTTACGCCGGCCCGGTCATCACCCGCTACGAGGTGGAGCCGGCGGTGGGCGTGCGCGGCAACCAGGTGGTGAACCTGATGAAGGATCTGTCGCGCGCGCTGGGCCTGGCCTCCATCCGCGTGGTGGAGACCATTCCGGGCAAGACCTGCATGGGCCTGGAGCTGCCCAATCCCAAGCGGCAGATGATACGGCTGTCGGAAATCTTCTCCGCCGACGTGTTCCAGCATTCCGCATCGCGGCTGACGATGGCGTTGGGCAAGGACATCACCGGCGAACCGGTGGTGACCGACTTGGCCAAGGCGCCGCACTTGCTGGTGGCCGGCACCACCGGCTCCGGCAAGTCGGTGGGCGTCAACGCGATGATCCTGTCGCTGCTGTACAAGGCTACGCCGGAAGAAGTCCGCTTCATCATGATCGACCCCAAGATGCTGGAGCTGTCGGTCTACAACGACATCCCGCACCTACTGGCGCCGGTGGTCACCGACATGAAGCTGGCCGCCAACGCGCTGAACTGGTGCGTTGGCGAGATGGAGAAGCGCTATCGTTTGATGAGCGCGCTGGGCGTGCGCAACCTGGCCGGCTACAACCAGAAGGTGCGGGAGGCGGCCGAGCGCGGCCAGCGCATCGCCAATCCGTTCAGCCTGACGCCGGAAACGCCGGAGCCTTTGGACAAACTGCCGTTCATCGTGGTGGTGGTGGATGAGTTTGCCGACCTGATGATGGTGGCGGGCAAGAAGATCGAGGAACTGATCGCCCGCCTGGCGCAAAAGGCGCGCGCCGCCGGCATCCACCTGATCCTGGCCACGCAGCGGCCGTCGGTGGACGTGATCACCGGCCTGATCAAGGCCAACATCCCGACGCGAATCGCCTTCCAGGTGTCCAGCAAGATCGACAGCCGCACCATTCTGGACCAGATGGGCGCGGAAAGCCTGCTGGGCCAGGGCGATATGCTGTATCTGCCGCCGGGCACCGGCTATCCGCAACGGGTGCACGGCGCCTTCGTCACCGACGACGAGGTGCACGCGGTGGTCGAGCATCTGAAGCAGTTCGGCGAGCCGGATTACGTGGAAGGCCTGCTGACCGGCGAAAGCGAGGCCGACGACGCCTCGGCGGACGCCACCGCCAAGGCTCAGGCGGCGACGGAAACCGACCCCTTGTACGATGAAGCGGTGGAGATCGTGCTGCGCACCCGCAAGCCATCCATTTCTGGCGTGCAGCGTCATCTGCGCATCGGCTACAACCGCGCCGCGCGGCTGATCGAGGAGATGGAGGCCGCGGGCATCGTCAGCGCGATGGAGAGCAACGGCAACCGCACGGTGCTGGTGCCGCAGCGGGACTTCTGATTCCTCTCCCCAATAAAAAACGCCGCGATGATACGCGGCGTTTTTTTATCAGCTTGCCCGGCGGCTTAGCCGTAGCGTTTCTTCGCCTCGATGGCCAGGCCGCTGCCGATGCTGCCGAACAGATTGCCTTCCACGTGGCGCGCATTGGGCAGCAGCGCGCGGATGCCGTCGCGCAGCGCCGGCACGCCGCTGGAGCCGCCGGTGAAGAACACGGTGTCCACGTTTTCAGCCTTTAGCCCGGAGTCGGCCAGCAGCTTGCTGACAGTGCCGCCGACGCGGTCCAGCAGCGAGCCGATGCTGGTTTCGAAATCGGCTCGGCTGAGATCGCAATGCAGGCCGCGCTCAATGGTGTCCAGCGCCAGGCGGTGGCTGCTCTGGTCGGACAGGGCGATCTTGGCGGCTTCCACTTCCATCGCCAGCCAGTGGCCGGCGCGCTCCTGGATCAGTTTGAACAGACGATCGAGCTTCTGCGGTTCGGCGGCGTCGCGATGCACGTCCTGCAGATCCATCCAGGCCTTGCGGGTGTAGGCGAAGTTGATGGTGTGCCAGGTGGCCAGGTTGAAATACTGGCTGGACGGCATCTCGGCGTTGTTGCGCAGCCGGGTCTTGAAGCCGAACAAAGGCATCACGCCGTGCAGGCTCAGCTGGCGGTCGAAATCGGTGCCGCCGATGTGCACGCCGCCGGTGGCCAGGATGTCGTCGCGGCGCTCTGCATGGCTGCGGCGCTCCGGCGACAGGCGGATCAGCGTGAAGTCCGAGGTGCCGCCGCCGATGTCGACGATCAGCACCAGCTCTTCCTTCTCGATGTTGGATTCGTAGTCGAACGCCGCCGCGATCGGCTCCAGCTGGAAGGAAATCTCCTTGAAGCCCACCTGGCGGGCGATGTCGGCCAGCGTGTCCTGAGCCAGCTTGTCGGCCTGAGGATTATCGTCGACAAAATAGACCGGGCGGCCCAGCACCACTTGCTCGAACTCGCGGCCGGCGGTGGCTTCGGCGCGCAGCTTCAGCTCCTGGATGAACAGCTTCAGCAGATGGCGGAACGGCAGCGCCTTGCCCTGGACTTCGGTCTGGCTGTCGATCAGGCTAGAACCCAACAGGCTTTTCAGCGAGCGCATCAGCCGGCCCTCGAAGCCGTCGATATACTCGGCCAGCGCGGCGCGGCCGAAGCGGGAATGGTCTTCCTCGTAGTTGAAGAACACCACCGAGGGCAGGGTGATCTTGCCGTCTTCCAGCTGCAGCAAGGTGTCGTGGCCAGGACGCAGCCAGCCCACGGTGGAGTTGGAGGTGCCAAAGTCTATGCCGCAGGCGCGGGCGGCAGTTTGATCAGTCATTCAGCATCTCCTTGAAAATAAAAGAGGCGCGATGGTACGCGGAATGGCGCGGAAAGGGAAGGGCGAAGCGCTCACGAATCGCGTTTAAGCTTGTGCAGGCGGCTGGCCTCGTGGCGGGCGTCTTCCTCGCTGTGCAGGTAGCGCCGCGTGGTCTGGATGCTGGCATGGCGCAGGTTCTGGCTGACCAGCAGCAAGGGCACGCCCGCCTCCAGCTGATGGCTGGCGGCGGTATGGCGCAGCCAGTGGGTGCTGGCCAAGCACAGCCTGGCGCGGACTTCGTCGCTGGGCGCGCCGGCCTGCGCCCGGGCAAACACTTCCTTGCAGATCAGGTAGATCGCCTTGTCGGACAATGATTTGGCCTGTCCCTTGCCGCCCACGCGGCAAACCAGCGGAGCATCCTCGCCGACCGATGGCTGCGGCGGCAGGCCCAGGCTCAGCCGGTAACGGGCCATGGCGTCCATCAGCTCGTCCGACAGCGGAATGCGCGCGGAAACGCCGCCCTTGCCGACCACATGCCACCACCAGTTGCCGTTGCGGCGGGCCAGATCGCCCGCGCGGGCGGCGGCAACCTCGCCGCGGCGCGCGCCGGTCAGGTAGAGCAGGGTGAACAGCCACAGCGCGCGTTCGGCATGGCGGATCTCCCTGTCGGTATCGCGCGGCAGATTGTTCAGCGTGGATTGGAGGTGGCCCCAGCAATCGGCGTCGAGGAAGCGTTCGATCTCCTGCGAGGCTTTTCTGACGCCGCGCCGACGCAATAATTTGAACGGGTTGCCGTTCAGGTAGCCGGCGTCGTTGAGATAGGCGAACAAGGCGCCCAGCACGGTCAGGCTGTGCTCGACGCTGGCGGGAGACAGCGGCTTGCTGAACGGCTTCCAGTCCGGATGGCTGCGCGGCCGCGCCGGGCCCAGCCATTGTTCCGCGGGGTGGGGCGAGGCGAGGAAGCGGCGATAGTCCAGCACATCCTCGCGCTTGACCTGGGCCAGCCCCTGCCTGCGGCCGTCCAGCCACAGCAGCAGCCGTTCCGCTTCCTTGCGATAAGCCGCCAGCGTGGCCGGGCGATCGGCGTGCTCGGCCAGCCAGGTCAGCACCGCCTGGGCGTCGGACTGCGCCTGTATCAGCGAATGGGAGCCGGGGTCGGCGCGGAAGACATCTGGCAGCATGGCGGGAAAGGGCCGCCGCGGGAGCGGGCGGCCTTCTGCGATTACTTGAAGCTGGGCTTGGCCGGGGTGCCGGCGGACTGGGTGAGGATTTCGTAGCCGGTTTCGGTGACCAGCACGGTGTGCTCCCACTGGGCGGACAGGCTGCGGTCCTTGGTGACCACGGTCCAGCCGTCGGCCAGCATGCGCAGGTGGCGCTTGCCCTGGTTGATCATCGGCTCGATGGTGAAGATCATGCCAGCCTGAATCTCCAGCCCGGTGCCCGGACGGCCGTAGTGCAGGATCTGCGGCTCTTCGTGGAATTTCTTGCCGATGCCGTGGCCGCAGAACTCCTGCACCACGCTGTAGCCGGCGCTTTCGGCGTAGCTCTGCACCGCGTAGCCGATGTCGCCCAGCGTGGCGCCCGGCTTCACCTTCTCGATGCCTTTCCACATGGCCTCATAGGTGATCTTGCTCAGGCGCTTGGCATGCGGACTCACGTCGCCGACGAAGAACATGCGGCTGGTATCGCCGTGATAGCCGTCCTTGATCACGGTGATGTCCAGATTCATGATGTCGCCGTTCTTCAGCGGCTTGTCATTGGGGATGCCGTGGCAGATCACGTGGTTGACCGAGGTGCATACCGACTTGGGGTAGGGATTATGGCCATCCGGTGCGTAGTTCAGCGGGGCGGGTATGGTGCCCTGCTCATTGACCATGTAATCATGGCACAGCTTGTCGATGGCTTCGGTGGTGATGCCGGGCTTGATATGCGGGGTGATGAAATCCAAAACTTCCGACGCCAGGCGGCCGGCAATGCGCATTTTTTCGATATCTTGCGCGTCTTTGATCTGTATGCTCATGGGTGGCTTGCGTTCATAGCGGCTAATGAGACGTAATTCTAACAAAATGCGGCGGTCGGGGCACGCTGCGGCGCTTTATTAGCCCCCATGCTCCTCCAGCCATCGCTGAAGCTGGACAAGCAGCGTGTCCAGCTCCGCCCTGAAGGCGTCGAAATGGGACTCAAGGCCCTTGTCGCCCTGACGAACCGCATGCTCCAGATCCAGCGTCAGCCGCACGAAGCCGTCATGGGCGAACGTGCCCAAGGAGCCGCGATAGCGGTGTATCAGCCGAGCGGCTGTCTCCGCGTCGCCTTGCCGCCATTGCAGGCGAGCCTGGTCAAAGTCCTCCCTGCAGGTGTCGATGGCCTCTTGCAGCGTGTTGCGCAGCCGGACCGCGGAGGCGCGGTGCAGCAGCTTCAGCGTATCCAGCTTCAGCTTGCCGTACTCTCCGCCGTTGCCGTTGCGGGCGCGGTAATGATCAAGAATCCGCTGCAGCGCTTCGCCATCCACCGGTTTGCGCAGAAAACCGTTCATGCCGGCCTGGCGGCAGCTCTCCTGATGGTTCGGCTCCGCGCTGGCCGTCAGCGCGATGATGGGCAGTTTCAGCTTCAGCTCCTCGCGGATCGCGCGGGTCGCCCCCAGCCCGTCAAGCACAGGCATCTGCAGATCCATCAGCACCAACTGGTAGCGCAGGCTGTCCTCGCGTAGCCGCTGCAGGGCTTCGGCGCCATTGTTGGCGCAATCGAGCGAAATGCCCAAATCGTCAGCCAAGCTGGCGATGAACAGTTGGTTGATCTGGCTGTCATCCACCAGCAGGACATGCAGCCGAACACGCTCCGCCCCAGCGGAATGCCCTTGTTCCATAAGCCCTCCAAAACAGCGCTCGTTCCATTCCCGACAAAATGCTGCCCGCATCATTCAGACGCCGATGCCACAAGCCGGAGGAAGAGCTATAGCTGTAATACCGGGACAACGCTGCGGCCGGGAGCCGCGAACGCGATAAGTTAAAGCTTAGACAAGCGAAAGGGTGGGCGAAATGGAAAAACACAGGATGCTGGTGATCGATGACGACCCCATCGTTAGCCAAGTCATGCAGATGCTGTTCGATACGGAACTGCAGCTGACTTGCAAAGTAACCGGCGAAGAGGGCTTGAAAGCGGTCGCGGAGGAAAAGCCGGAGATCGTCTTGCTGGACATTGAAATGGAAGGAATGGATGGATACGAAGCCTGCCGGCGCATTCGCCAGCTGGATTTGCCTCTCCAGCCTTATATCATATTCGTTTCCGCGCACAGCGACCCGGTGAAGCGGCTGGCCGCATACAGCGTTGGAGGCGAGGATTTCGTCAGCAAGCCGCTGCAACCCCAGGAGTTGGTGCGCAAAGTGGAGCAAGCCTTGGGCTACCGTCGCGAGATACATGAGCTGAAAAGCCAGGCGCGGGGCGCGATGTCGGTTGCCATGTCGGCAATGACCGACAGCAGCGCGCTGGGCATCTGCCTGCAG
This sequence comes from Chromobacterium sp. INPA-IVC, assembly GCF_059047085.1. Classification (NCBI taxonomy): domain Bacteria; kingdom Pseudomonadati; phylum Pseudomonadota; class Betaproteobacteria; order Neisseriales; family Chromobacteriaceae; genus Chromobacterium; species Chromobacterium sp. INPA-IVC. The sequence goes on from NZ_JBTNLS010000001.1 coordinate 442,007, forward strand.
TATTTTCGCCGGCTGTTCCAGGCTGGGGATTCCGGGCAGCTGATGCGGACCACGCTGGACGCGCTCAAGGAGTTCGGACTGGACGCGTCAGTGCAATTTCGCGACAACGGCGAAGTGAAAACCCTGAGCTCCGAATCCGGCAATAGCCAGCTGGAATCGTTGCTGCTGCAAGACCTGTCCGCGGATCGGCAACACATCGTCTGCTACGACAGCCGCTGCGCGTTCAATTACGGGCCAGTGTCCTTGCTGATCAACAATATGCCTGTGTACGACATCGAGCGCTGCGGCAAGCTGAAGGACTATCTGGCCTTGATGGCGGAGGGCGCGGCGGAGCGTGCCAGCGCCATGATCCAGGACGGCGTGGCGGCAGGGCTGGATCAGACCGGAGCCGCGCTGGCCGCCATCATCGCGAGTCAGCGCGGGGGGCAGGCCGACGCGCGGGCGCTGCTGGGCGCGATGCGAGCCCGGATGGAAGACATGCTGGGCAATCAGCCTCTGACGGCATCCTTGCTGGCCCTGGTGGACGAGACGCAAGACTCGCTGGACAGGCTGCAACTCCGACAGATGAGAGAGCTGGAGGCGCTTGGGCGTCGGCTGCGGGATGTGGCGCTACGGGAGTAGCGCCGGGGCCGCATGGCTACTAAGCACGATGCTGCCTGATTCCATTCCGCGCCCCTTTGCGTTGCTAGGCATGGCCTTCAAACAGCGGGGCAGGGCGCAGCGGCATCAGCCCGGACTCCCTGAGACCATAAATTTGGCTTGTCGCGGCAGTAATGACGAAGCCATCAGCTGGCCGTGAAATAGCCTCGAGCGTCCGGCAATTCGGACCATTCAATCCTGCTCAGATCGAGAAGCAAACCCACTCCCACTCCCTGGCGCGCCTTCTTCATGAGTGGAGGCGCGCAATGCCGACGCACGTCCAAGAGGGAGAGGAGGGCCGGTTATGGATCAGGCAATGATTTCGCATCGAATAGGGCTTGCTGGCTTGGTCATTTTCATCGACACGAACTCTTAAATATTCCGATAAGTATAATTATAGGAAAAACTCGGCGAATTTGATAAATTTAAAATGTTATACGTAATATATTTATCAACTTGAATCTGCTACACTTCAGCCCGAACAAGAGTGCGCAAAGGAAAGCCAAAGTGACGGCCGATATTTATTCGCGGATACGCCAAGCGGCGTTCGAACTGGTGGCGGAAGGGGTCTGGCCCACCGTGGTGGATGTCCGAGCCCGCCTCGGCAGCGGCTCCAACACCACCATCAACAACACGCTGAAAACCTGGCGGCAGGAATTCCTGAGCAAAGTGGCCGTTTCCTCAAGGAGACCAGACTGGCCTCCCGCGTTGGCTGAAGCGTTTGATCAGATATGGCAGAAAGCCTGCGATGAAGCCGATCAACAGCTGGCCTCGGTTCGCGAGGAGGCAGAGGCCGAGACGAAAGCACTGAACAAGCAGTTGGCGGATCTGGCGCACAGGCACGAGCTGGCCGAGGCCGAGACGCAGTCGCTGCGGCATGAGCTGGAGTTGCGCGCCGCGCGCCAAGTCGAACTGGACAGCCTGCTGCAGCGGGAAAAACTGCTGACCGAGTCGCTGGAAAAGGAGCGGGCGGAGCTGCAAGGCGCGGCCGCGCAACTGCGCGACGAGCTGAAGCAGGAGCGCAAGCGCGCAAATGAGCGGCTGGAGGAGCAGGAAAACCAACATCAGCAGCAACTGCAGGCCGAGCGGGAAGAGTCGGAGCGGAAAGAGGCGCTTGCCTACGAGCGACTGGAGGGACTGCGCGTCAGGCTGTACCAGCAAGTGGAAGAAGAGCGTCGGGACATGAAGCTGCAGACGCAAAAACTGGAAGACGCGCTGAGCCAGGCCAGGCAGGACGCCGCCACAGTGGAGAATTTGTGGCGCGAGCGCCTGCTGGAGCGGGAGCGGGAGAACGGCGGACTGCAGGCGCGGCTGGAGCTGATGGCGCAAAGAGAAGAAGCCCTGCGCCAAGAGGCGCAAGCCCGTCAGCAGGCGCTGGATGCCGGCAACGCCCAGCTGCAGGAGCTGGCCGCCCAATGCGCCCGCCTGGAAGAGCGGGGCAGGCAAGAGCGCGCCAGGAGCATGGAGAGAGCATGCGCAGCCTGGGAGGCGGGAGGGCGGCCGGCGCCGCAGCAAACCCTGCGCGACTGGCTGGGCGAACAGCTCGCGGATTGACCGAGCCGCCTGTCCGTCGGAACAGGCAGGAGCGACGGAAATCTCGCATTCCTTGTCTATGCTGAATGAGTTTCAGCCCACTCACAGCAGGGAGTCGATATGACCATGCAAGGCTATGCCGTACTCTACTCAGCGCTTGTCATCGCGCTCTTCGCCGCCGTCGTCTGGAAAACAGACATCCTGCGCGATCGCGGCCCGCTCGCCCCAGGCGTGGCCAACGGGCAGCAAACCTTCAGCCTGGCGCGTAGCCAGCTGATCTGGTGGACCTTCCTGGTCGCCGTGATTTCCGGCTGGACGTTGCTCACCACCAATAACCTGCCCGCGCCGACGCTCGAGCTGCTGGGATTGCTGGGCATCAGCGTGGCCACCTCTGGCGCAGCCTCGCTGATAGACGCTCCGTCGGGCGCAACGCCGGCATCGGCGCGACACTCCCGCGGCTGGCCGCAGGATGTGCTGGACGACGGGCAGGGCGTGTCCATCCATCGCTACCAGGCCCTGCTGGCCAATGTCGGCATAGGCGTCGCGTTTTTGTACAAGTCGGTGCAGTTGCAGAGCTTCTACCCGATAGACGCGAGCTGGCTGGTCGTCCTGGGCCTGAGCAGCGCCACCTATGTCGGCATGAAATCGAGGGAAGGCGGCGCTCAGGCCGCTCAGACCGCCCCCATCCCGGCGCAGCAAGCGAGCGGTCCGGCAGGCGCCCCGCCATCCACGCCGGCCGTCCCGGCCTGAAACCAGTCGCCCGACGGGCCAAATTTGCCGCCCCGCATGGTCAGCCGGGCGGCAATCTCTTACAATAACGGTCGATTCAATGGCGGTCTCCATGCGCGAACGCGTGCCCGGAGTCCGCTTTTTCATTACGGAAAGACCAAATGGAACCTGTACGACTGTCCAAGCGAATGGCCGAATTAGGGCTGTGTTCGCGCCGCGAAGCCGACAGCTATATCGAGCAGGGCTGGGTCAAAGTGGACGGCGAAGTCGCCATCCTGGGCCAAAAAGTCCTGCCGCATAACCAGATAGAAGTCGACAGGAAGGCGCAGGACGCGCAATCCGCGCGCGTGACCATCCTGCTGAACAAACCGGTCGGCTACGTCTCCGGCCAGGCCGAGGATGGCTATCTGCCCGCAGTGACGCTGGTGAAACCGGAAAACCGCTGGGCCGAGGATGGCAGCCACAAGCGCTTCCAGCCGTCGCATCTGCGCGGCCTGGCTCCTGCGGGCCGGCTGGACATCGACTCCGTCGGTCTGCTGGTGCTGACCCAGGATGGCCGCATCGCCAAGCAGCTGATCGGCGAGCATTCCGAGGTGGAAAAGGAATACTTGGTGCGCGTCGAAGGCGAGCTGTCGGCCGACGGCCTGAAGCTGCTCAACCACGGACTGTCCCTGGACGGCAAGAAGCTGCTTCCCGCAAAAGTCAGCTGGCAGAACGATGACCAGCTGCGTTTCGTGCTGCGCGAAGGCAAAAAGCGCCAGATCCGCCGCATGTGCGAACTGGTCGGCCTGAGGGTCGTCGGACTGAAGCGCATCTCCATCGGCAAGGTCAAGCTGGGCAACCTTCCCACCGGGCAATGGCGCTATCTCAGGGACGACGAGCAATTCTGACCGGAAGCAGGAGGGTGGGAATGTTCGAGTATTTGCTGCGCAAGCTGGGATGGGATGCGGCCAGCCGGCAACAGGCTCGAGAGCTGGCGCGGCAGATCGAGCAATTGCTGGAGGCCTGCGACCGAAAGCTTTGCCTGCTGCCCGACCATCAGCACGCGCTGATGCCCGGCATGCGCATCGCCCAGTCCTACCTCGCCACGTTGAGCGACAAATTACCCCCCGCGCTGGAGTTGTCGCTGCAGAGCTTTTCCCGCGATCCCAGACTGGGCCTGCTATTTGCCGGCCCCTCCAGCCTGCTTGACGTCCTTGAGGGCAGCGAGTCCTTGCGGACGTTTTTCTCATCCGCTTCGAACGGCGACGAGGCCTGGGCGCTGATGACCATGCAGCGCAGCGAAACCGCGAGATTCGGCGTCGCCATGGAAAATGGCGAGCTGCGCAATGATGTCGCCCAGACCGTCGTCAGCTTCGATGGCCATGGATTGCAACTGCCTTGCGCCAGCGAGGAGGCGTTTCGCAAGCAATCCGGAGAGCGGGCGCTGCACGTGCTGACAGCGGTCATCGCCCGCCAGCTTGGCTTGCTGGAGCAGACCCGGCTCCAGCTGGAGGCGGAATTGGGGCGCTTGCAATTGCGCAGGCTGACGCTGCAATCCCCGTCGCGGATCGTGGTGGATGGACAGGGCGGCGACGATCTTCCCGATACGCTGGCCGATCTGGACAAGCGCCTGTCGGAAGTGCGCCCGCAACTGGAAAGCCTGCGGGAATTGAATAGCTTGGAAGGGGCCCTGGACACGGTTCGCCATGTGCTTGAGCACCCCGGCGATTACTTCAGCCTGGAGAACGTGACGCTGCGCCTCAATCGGATGGGCATCAAATGCGAGGCCGGCGAAGATGGCGCGACCACATTGCAACTGGAAGAGCTCGTCCTGGGCCGGGAGCGTCCAACCCGCAGGGCGCTGATGCCGGTGAAGATTCGCAGAGAGAGCATAGCCGAACTCCGCCGGCAATTTCGCGACTGACAAGCGCCGCCCAAACAGCGCTACCCGCCAAAACCATTACGATCGCCCTCAGACGGACTATGCTGAATATGGAACAAGTTTCAATCGGCCTCAGGGCGGTCGGTTGAATCTGCCCCGACCTCCTGGCCGGGGCTTTTTTCTGTCCAGACATCCTCTTGCCAAAAGAATGGCAACGCCAAATTCGGAATGCTTGCCGAGTGCGATAGAATTTCCACCTCATCATTTCGGAGTCGGCAATGAAAAAAACGATATTGGCGTGCATATTGGCATGGTGCGACCTAGCTTCGGCCGCGAGCCCGGAAGCGCCGCCGCTGAGCGGGCATTACTACCTGCAGGACGTGAGGGAGGTCGGCGCGGAGCTATTGCTGAAGCCGGATGGCAGCTTCGAATGGGGAATGAGTTACGGCGCCGTCGATCAGTACGCCCAAGGAAACTGGAAAGCGCAAGGCGGCAAGAAAGCGCAAGGCGGCAAGGTGGAGCTGCATAGCGCCGCACCGGAAAAAGCGCCGGTTTTCCGCCTGTTCCGCGATGAGGAGCTTCGCATTCGCCGGCCTGCGGAAGAGGGAAGCCGGCTGGCGATCGTCGGCATGCCCAGTGTGGGCCCGATGGCCGGCGTGGAGGTCAGCTTCCAAAGCCGATCCGGCAAGGTGCTGACGGCAGTCACCGACCGCAATGGCGATGCCATGGTCAGCGCGCCTAAGGGAGAGGCTTGGAGCAGAGCGGGCTTGCGCCGGAATGGCGGCAAGGATCAGCCGCAATGGTTCGATGTGCCCGAGGAGCGCTCCGCCCAGCGCCTGGCCGCCTTCGCCATCGACGATGCCGCCTATCTGAGGCAGCCGCCATTCCAGAACCTGACCCTGACGGTGCGGAAAGACGGCAAGCTAGAGGTGGTCGATGGCGATGGACGCATGGTCTATGCCCGTCAGGATGCGGGCAAGGAAGAATAAAAAACCGCCATGGAGACAGGGGGGCTGCATAACCATGGCGGCGGCAAAGTCGAAATGCGCGATGATCAATAGCTGAGAGCGGTAGCGGCGGCGCTAGCGGCCGCGTGGTAGTTGCAGCCGCCTCCCTGCTGCAGAACATTTGCGCTCCAGGCAAGCGAGGCCGGGTTCGAAATGATCTGCTTGTTGATATCCAACAGCTGGATATTGCTGAAGCTGATCGCGCCGTCGGCCGGATAGTTTTGGCAATTGGCGACGCCATACACTTCCAGCACGCCGCCGAATGCCCAATTGAAACTCTGGCCATAGTTGCTGGTATGGCTCAGCGTGGTCAGAGTGTTTTGCGTGACGTCGCGCGTCTCTACATTCCAGGAGCCGCAAGCGGCCGCGCCAGCCGGGCAGTCATGCCAGACCCGCCCCGCAATCAAGTCGCCGCTGGCCACCGTGCGCGGCGAGCTGTAGTTTGCCGCGCCGTTCCTGCAGCAATTCCAGCTGGCGATCGTCCAGGCCTGATCGCCAAAAGCATTCCAGCCCAGCACCGGCTGCAGGATGCTTTGCACATTGCGGCTGTCCTGCAGGCCGGGAAAGAAGTAGACCACTTGTCCGCCGCGGCTCGCCGGCGCGGCGGGAACCGGCCAGCTGGCGCTGATTCCGGCATAGGGAGACGAGGCGACCAGCTCCGAATCTTCCACCCAGCCGTTGATTGCCGCCAAAGGATTCGCCGCGCGCGGAGACTTTGCCGCGAAACCGGTCGCCGCCACAGCCCTTCCTTGCGCGTCGTAACGCGCGCGGCCGGCGCAGGCGAGCGGAGCATCGGCATCCGTCAATCTGACGCCGCCCGTCGCCTCGCGGACGCAGGAGGGGTGGAAGTAGCCGAAGGGCGTGATGACATAGTTCTGCGGCACGCCGGCGGGATGAGGCCCCGCGTCTGCCATGGTCGGCGACGCCGCCCATGCGGATGAGGCCACTAGGGCGGCCATCAGCAGCAATATGCGGTTCAGCAGGCTTGTCAGCAGCTTCATGCGTCTCTCCCTTTGGAGCAATCCGGTTTCCGGGCTGCGCTCTTGAATGAGAGTAGATGGCCGAATTTGAGAAAGACCTGTCCGATGGTTCAGACTCGCACGAATTTTTGCTGATGCCTGCGCCGCTAGGCTGATGGTTTTGCCAAGGGCATGGCAGTCTCGCCGACGAAACGCGCCGGCGAGGCAGGAGAGATGTCAGCCCAGCGGGGACAAGGCCTCGATCAAGGCCACTTCTTGGGCGTAACTCAGGCTCTTCATTTTGGAAAGCAGCGCTTCGGCGTCGATCTGATGCTGCTGGTCCAGTTCTTCTTCGATGATTCTGGCCTCCACCGCCAGCCAGACGCCGCGGCAGGAGGCGGCGCTGTCGAAATGGATGCCCGCGATCACGCCGGCGATCAAACGCAGCTCATCATCGCTGAACATCCGCGACAGCTGGGCCTGCTCGCGGCGGACGATTTCCGCGTAGCGGTCGCACATCTGCTGCACCCGCTCCGCGTCGCCGTAATGCGCAGGCTCGTCGACCTCGCTGATTTCGCCGCCATGGTGGAACCAGGCTTCGATCAGCGGACGCAGCTGCGGCAAGTCCTCATGCCAGACGCGCGCCAGCTCTTCGCGGAACTCGGCGTTGTCGGTAAAAGACAGGTCGTCGAACGGCATTGCCGGCAGCACGTTCTCATCCAGCGTGCGCTTGCCGACCCAGATGCGGCCCTCGTCGTCGACGCGGGTTTCCGCGCGCCAAACCGCCTGCTCTTCAGTGGCCAGATTGTCGACATGGATTTCGACATAGGGCAGGGCGACGCCCTGGCCTTCGTCCTCGCTGACGAAGCGCAGCGTGATGTCGAACAGTCCGTGCTTCATCACCTCCAGCAGCTGCAGGCCGCCATCGTGGCCAGCCAGGATGTAGCGGTTATCGTCTTCATACACCGCGACTTGCCCGGCGGCGGCGGGGTGAATCAGCCGGGCCTGCAACGCGCCGGCCAGCTCATTCACGTCGTCATGGTGGATGTCGTAACCGGTGCGGTAGGCCTCGCGCTCATGCCACAGTGCGTTCCAGTCGTACATATTGCGTGTTCCTTGTTGCTAGATGGCCGGAAGTGTAGCGCCAAACCGCGGCCCGGACTAATCCCTGAAAAATACATGCGGCCTTTACAGGATTGTCATCTGTCTTTACTGAAATTTTCTCGGTGTGGTTCTACCATGCTATAATCTTTCGATTTTTCTGTTTTCAGAATTCCAGCCGAAACACGCTAAACATGACCCGACAAATCCGCAACATCGCCATCATCGCCCACGTCGACCATGGCAAGACCACCCTGGTCGACCAACTGCTGAAACAAAGCGGCACCTTCCGCGAAAACCAGCAGGTCGACGAACGCGTAATGGACAGCAACGATCTTGAAAAAGAACGCGGCATCACCATTCTCGCCAAGAACACCGCCATCAACTACGAAGGCGTGCACATCAACATCGTCGACACCCCGGGACACGCCGACTTCGGCGGCGAAGTGGAACGCGTGCTGGGCATGGTTGACGGCGTGGTGCTGCTGGTCGACGCGGTCGAAGGCCCGATGCCTCAGACCCGTTTCGTAACCAAGAAGGCGCTGGCCCTGGGCCTGCGTCCGATCGTGGTGATCAACAAGATCGACCGTCCGGGCTCCCGTCCGGACTGGGTTGTGGACCAAACCTTCGACCTGTTCGACAAACTGGGCGCCACCGACGAGCAGCTGGACTTCCCGATCATCTACGCATCCGGCCTGTCCGGCTTCGCCAAGCATGAGCTGGAAGAAGAGTCCAACGACATGCGTCCGCTGTTCGAGACCGTGCTGAAGCACGTGCCGACTCCGGCCGGCGATGCGGAAGCCCCGCTGCAGCTGCAAATCTCCGCTCTGGACTACTCCACCTACACCGGCCGCCTGGGCCTGGGCCGCATCCTGAACGGCCGCATCAAGTCCGGCCAGCAAGTCGTGGTGATGAACCATGAAGAGCAAGTAGCCACCGGCCGCATCAACCAAGTGCTGGGCTTCAAGGGCCTGGAGCGCGTGGAAGTGCCTGAAGCCGAAGCCGGCGACATCGTGATCATCTCCGGCATCGAGGATATCGGCATCGGCGTGACCATCTGCGACAAAGAGCAGCCGGTTGGCCTGCCGGTTCTGTCCGTGGACGAGCCGACGCTGACCATGGACTTCATGGTGAACACCTCGCCGCTGGCCGGTACCGAGGGCAAGTTCGTCACCAGCCGCCAGATCCGCGACCGCCTGAACAAAGAACTGCTGACCAACGTGGCGCTGCGCGTCGAAGATACCGGCGACGCCGACATCTTCCGCGTGTCCGGCCGCGGCGAGCTGCACCTGACCATCCTGCTGGAAAGCATGCGCCGCGAAGGCTTTGAAATGGCCGTGGCCAAGCCGCGCGTGGTGTTCAAGGAAATCAACGGCCAGAAGTCCGAGCCGTACGAAAACCTGACCATCGACCTGGAAGACGACCACCAGGGCGGCGTGATGGAAGAAATCGGCCGCCGCCGCGGCGAGCTGACCAATATGGAATCGGACGGCATGGGCCGGACTCGCCTGGAATACCATATTCCGGCGCGCGGTCTGATCGGCTTCCAGTCCGACTTCATGACCATGACCCGCGGCACCGGCCTGATGAGCCACGTGTTCGACGACTACGCGCCGGTGAAGCCGGATCTGCCGGGCCGCCACAACGGCGTGCTGATCTCGCAAGAGAACGGCGAAGCCGTCGCTTACGCGCTGTGGAAGCTGGAAGACCGCGGTCGCATGTTCGTGTCCCCGGGCGACAAGCTGTACGAAGGCATGATCATCGGCATCCACAGCCGCGACAACGACCTGGTGGTGAACCCGGTCAAGGGCAAGCAGCTGACCAACGTTCGCGCCTCCGGCACTGACGAAGCGGTTCGCCTGACCACCCCGATCAAGCTGACGCTGGAATCGGCCGTGGAGTTCATCGACGACGACGAACTGGTGGAAATCACGCCGAAGTCCATCCGCATCCGCAAGCGCTACCTGCAAGAGCATGAGCGCCGCAAGATGGCCAAGGTGGAAAACGTCTGATCCGGTTTCCGCTGCTAGCATGAATCAAGCCCCGCGCAAGCGGGGCTTTTTTTGCGCGCTAGTTCGGCTTGGCCAGAGCGTCGTTCAACTGGTCGAACAGCTGGCGATAGACCGCCTGATCGCTGCACAGCAGCGTGCGCGAATTGCCGTTGCTGTCCCAAACGGTCTGGCGGATATTCGCCCGCAGCAGCACCTGCCGGGGCTGACTGCCCGGCTTCAGCGTCAGCAGCACCTCGGTAGTCTGATGATCCGGCTTTCCCGGCAGCGGGAATTTCAATTTCAGCAGCCCGCGCAACACCTGGCGCGCTTCGCTGATCAAGGTCTCGTCTTTCTCCGCGCGGATCACGCCATAATCGGCATCGACATCCACCCGCCTGTACCCCAAACGCTCGAACGCCTTGCGGCCAGCCTGCAGCGCCGCCGCCGCGTTGGCGCCCTCCAGCCGCGCATCCCGGGCTTGCAGATAGTTGCGCATATCTTCGCTCGAAGGCTCCACCCGCACCTGAGTGGAACTGTAGTGCAGGATGCGGCCGCCCTGGCCCTGTATTTGCTCGTTATCGGCAGCCCAGGCCGCCAGGCAGAACGTCAGCGGCAGCAAGCAGAATAGGCGTTTCATTGGCGGTTCCCATCAAAACAATGACATGACATTCAATCCGAAATCAATGACGATTGCAACCTTGACCGGCGCCGCCTCATTTTTAGACGATGAGCACAATATATTGATCACACTCAAGATTGATCACCATATTTTGAAGAAAAACCGCCCCGCAATCTGCGCAAATCGCCTAAAGTATCGACGGTTTCAGGGCCTGCTCAGCGCAGGCGTGTTGCATATGGCCGGAAGCGGCCAAGAGTCGGGAGAGAACCAGGCGATGCTGCAAGTGAGCAAGCGCGACGGCGCGGTAGTGGGATTCGATATCGGCAAGATTGCCAATGCCTGCCAAAGGGCGGCCATGGCCGCCAGGCACGCGGAGCCGGCCAGGCTGGCATTGGAAATCGCCGCCCAGGTGGAGCGCGAATGCCGAGAGCTGGCCCAGAACGGCCGGCTGGACATTCCGGCCATCCAGAAACGGGTGGAGAACGCGCTGATGCAGCGCTATCCGGAGGTGGCTCGGGTTTACATCGAGTACCGCCACGACCGTGAAATGGTGCGCGCCCGCGGCTCCGAGCTACACGCCAAGTTGATGGGACTGGTGCACAAGACCGACGAAGAAGCCACCACCGAGAACGCCAACAAGGACGCCAATGTTTTCCCTGTGATGCGCGATTTGATGGCCGGCATCGTGTCCAAGCAGTTCGCCGGCAATTTTTTGCCCAAAGACATCCTGAGCGCCCACAACGCCGGCGACATCCATTTCCATGATCTGGATTATTCGCCGTTCCTGCCTTTCACCAACTGCTGCTTGGTGGACCTGAAGAGCATGCTGGAGCAGGGCTTCCGCCTGGGCAACGCGCAGATCGAAAGCCCGCGCTCGATCGGCGTGGCCTGCGCCGTCACCGCGCAGATCATCGCCCAGGTGGCCAGCCACCAATATGGCGGCACCACCATTCCCAATATCGACCAGACCCTGGCCCCCTACGTGCTGAAAAGCTATCGCAAGAATCTGGACGTGGCGGAGCAGTACGGCATCGCCGATCCGGAACGCTACGCGCGCGAGCGTACGGAAAAAGAGTGCTACGACGGCATCCAGGCCTGCGAATACGAGATCAACACACTGTTCAGCTCCAACGGCCAGCAGCCTTTCGTCACTTTCTCCTTCGGCATGGGCACCGCCTGGGAAGCGCGTATCATCCAACAGGCCATCCTGAAAGTGAGAATCAAGGGACTGGGCAAGGAAGGCATCACGCCGGTCTTCCCCAAGCTGGTGATGTTCATCGACAAGGGCGTCAATCTGCGGCCTGAAGACCCCAATTACGATATCAAGCAGCTGGCGCTGGAGTGCACGTCCAAGCGCATGTATCCGGACATCATCTCTGCCGAGCTGAACCGGCGCATCACCGGCTCATCGACGCCGGTTTCGCCGATGGGTTGCCGCAGCTTCCTGCCCGCGTGGCGGGACGAGGCGGGCAGGGAAGCGCTGGACGGCCGCAACAATCTGGGCGTGGTCAGCCTGAATCTGCCGCGCATCGCCATCGAGGCGCAAGGCGATGCTCAGGCATTCTGGACGCTGCTGGATGCTCGCCTCGGCCTGTGCTTCCGCGCCCTGATGTTGCGGATCGACCGACTGCGGGGCGTCAAGGCCAATGTGGCGCCGATCCTCTACACCGAGGGCGCGTTCGGCATGCGGCTGCAGCCGGACGAGGACATCATGACGCTGTTCGAGGGCGGCCGCGCCTCGATCTCGCTGGGCTATATCGGCCTGCATGAGGTGGGCGCGCTGCTGTTTGGCTCGCACCCGGCGGACAGCCCGGAGATCCGCGATTTCCTGCGCCAAGTGGTCGACCGCATGAACGCGGCGGCGGCGGAGTGGCGGCGCGAGACCGGCTTCGGCTTCTCGTTGTACTCGACGCCCAGCGAGTCGCTGTGCCACCGCTTCTGCAAGCTGGACCGCGAGCGCTTCGGCGATATCGCCGAGGTGACGGACAAGGGCTATTACACCAACTCCTTCCATCTGGATGTCTTCCGCAAGGTCAATCCGTTCGAAAAGATAGACTTCGAGGCCGGCTATGCCGAACTCGCCACCGGCGGCCACATCACCTATGTCGAGCTGCCCAATATGAAGCACAATCTGCAGGCGCTGGAGCGGATCTGGGATTACGCGCTGGAGCGGGTGCCTTATTTCGGCAGCAACACGCCGGTGGACTCCTGCGGCGCCTGCGGCTTCATGGGCGAGGCCAAGGCGGACGCGGACGGCTTCTGCTGCCCGCAGTGCGGCAACCGCGATAGCGCCTCGCTGTCGGTGACGCGCCGCGTGTGCGGCTATCTGGGCAGTCCTAATTCGCGCCCATTCAATGCCGGCAAGCAGAAGGAAGTGATGCGCCGGGTCAAGCACTTCGGCGGCGAGCACTGAGCGCGGGATGAATTACGATCGCTACTACACCTGCGATCTGGTCAACGGCGAGGGCGTGCGCGTCACGCTCTTCGTCACCGGCTGCGCGCACGCCTGCGACGGCTGCCACAACCGCTCGACCTGGGATCGCAAGAGCGGGCGGCCCTTCACGCCGGAGGCGAGGGAAGAACTGCTGAGCCGTTGCGCAGGCCATGACGGCCTCAGCCTGTCCGGCGGCGACCCGCTGCTGCCGGCCAACCGAGGCGAGATTCTGACTTTGTGCCGGATGTTCAAGCAGCGCTACCCGGACAAGAACATCTGGCTATGGACCGGCTATGACTACGAAGAGGTCCGGGAACTGGAGATTCTGCACTTCGTCGACGTGCTGATAGACGGCCGCTACCGCCAGGACCTGCCAACCAGCAAGCCCTGGCGGGGATCGGACAATCAGCGCCTGCTCAGGCTCTGCGACGGATCACGGGCAGCTGTTGCTGCCCGTGACGCAACTGACGTAATTGCTTTGATAGCCCACGTCGCTGCGGTCTCGCCCGTAGAGCGCGATCTCCTTGAAGTCGCTGGCGGAGAGCGTCAGCCCTGACAAATCGAAGCTTGCGCTGCCGGCGCTGCCGAGCTTGCCGCCCAGGTCGATGTGCACCGGACTGTTGCAACTGCCCGCATTGCAGAACGAAGCGTCATGAGGAACGATGGCATTGCTCCCGGTCCACGAGAAGCTCAAGACGCTGCCCAGCGGGCTGGCATAATTGACCAGCGCGCTTTGGCTCGCGCTATCCAGCGTCAGCCAAGGCAGGGTGGCCAGCTGGGCCGATTGCGGCGGCACGCCGTCGATGCGGGTGATGACGCTGGTGATCAGGCTGGCGAAGGCATTGTCGGAATAGAGATCTATCTTTACTTGCCGTCCGCGCTGGAAGAATGCGGAAATCAGGGCGTCGCCCGAAGCCAGGTTGCCGTTGTTGAAGCTGTCCAGCCCCAGCCAGGTGCTGCCGCAGTTGCTGCCCTGGATCGTGAGCCAGGACTGGCTGGCGCAGCCCGCGTTGCTGAGCGTCGCGATGGGGGCGCTATCCCAGCCGGTGCCGGCGGCATTGCGCTGATATACCTTCGCCGATTGCACCGCATTGCTTACGCCGTTGGCGGCGGTGTGGATTTCGAATGAGATCGCGCGGTAGTAAGACGGCTGGGGGCTGCTCACATTGGCGCGCAGCGTGCGCTGCACGTTGGCGTTGACATGGATTTCATAGGGCGTCGCCTGGCCCAGCAGTTTCCACGCGGCGCTGCCGCTTCTCAGCACCACCGCCATTTCCGCGCCTTCCTGTATGGCGCTGCCGTTGAGCACGTCAAAACCGACCGTGCAGAGCTTATCGCTTCCGGAAAAGTCGCAGTCGCGCAGCGTGGGATTGGCGACGCTGCCGCCAAGCAAACCACCCTGGGACAGAAAGCTGCAAATCTGCGCGGCGAAATTGCCGGCATTCAAAGTCTGTTGATTGATGGATAGCGTGAATTGGGCATCCAGCATGCTGGCGTTGTTGCCGAGCACCGCGGCGCATGCGCTGACCGTGCCGCTGCCCGCCGCGGAGTTCAGCGCGGCAAAAATCTGGCTGATGCTGGTCAGATCGAGCCCCAGGCCGCTGATCAACGCGCTGTCTCCAAGGCTGCCCGTTTGGGCGCCGCTGCTATCGACGTAGAAATTGCCGCTGCCGACGCGGCCTTCCAGTTGCACGAAAGTGTGGCCATTGTTGACGCCGGTGCTGGCGGCGATCACATCCAGCATCTTATCCATGCCGGTGCGGTCGGCATTGAAAGCGGTAGTGGTGAAGTCGGCGCTGCCGCTCAGCCCCACCGCGGCCAACACCTGGGTCAGCGCGGTTTGCAGAGTTTGTTGGCTGCCGCTCAGCGCGCTGGACGATGGCGCGCCGGACGTCATGATGTTGGAGGCGTCGCTGCCATTGGCCAGCGTGACCTGCGCAGTAGTCAGCGAGGTGACGTTTGCGACGCCGCCTCCTTGAGCGACGGCGTAATGGCAGGTGTAGACGGCATTGACCAGCCCGCAAGCCTGCAGGCGGTAGGGGGCCGTCAGCCCGCTCAGGCTCAGATTGCTGTAACTGCCGTCGCTATTGATGCTGGCGCTGACAGTCTGGCCGTTGCTTCCCATGATGGTCAGCGTGGCGTTCTGCATTGGCGCGCCGACTGCGACCGTGCCGGATAGCGTGCTGGAGCCAGTGCTTGCGCCTCCGCCCCCACCGCATGAAACCAATGCGATGCAGCAGGCAAGCCCAAGAAACGCGCGATGAATTCTCATTCCTTTACCCCCACAGTTCATCCTGCCGTGCTCCCAGATTAGTCAATCGGCAAGCGCGCATGGGTATTTCTTCATCGACTCCGCCGGGAGCCCGGAGATTGGGATGAGCTTGCGTGACGCCGCATGGCGCGTGGAAGTTTGTTGCTATTTCTTGCGACGCCAGGCCCCCGCATGAAATACATTTATCATGAATGGATGACCTGACAATAACTAGAGCTGGAGAAGAGGCATGGCTTGGAGCAAGGAGCAGAAACAAACGGTGTTCGCCTGCTATCTGGGCTGGACGCTGGACGCGTTCGACTTTTTCCTGATGGTGTTTGTGTTGAAGGATGTCGCCAAGGAATTCGGCGCCGACATCGAGGCGGTCAGCTGGGCAATCATGCTGACGCTGGCGGCGCGTCCTATCGGCGCGCTGATATTCGGCCGGCTGGCCGACCGTTTCGGCCGCAGACCGGTATTGATGGCCAATATCGCGCTGTATTCGATACTGGGATTCTCATCGGCCTTCGCGCCCAACCTGATGGCGCTGCTGGTGCTGCGCACCTTGTTCGGCGTGGCGATGGGCGGAGAGTGGGGCGTGGGCTCTTCGCTGACCATGGAAAGCATACCCAAGGAGTCGCGCGGCTTCGTCTCCGGCCTGCTGCAGGCGGGCTACCCCAGCGGCTACTTGCTGGCGACGCTGGCATTCGGGCAACTGTTCGAGCACATAGGCTGGCGCGGCATGTTCATGCTCAGCCTGCTGCCGGCGCTGCTGACGCTGTACATCCGCCGCAACGTGCCGGAAAGCCCCAGCTGGGAAGCTTCGCGCCATCACGAAAAGCCCGGCTTGCTGCAGGCGATATCGGCGCAATGGCGGCTGTCGCTGTACGCCATCGTCTTGATGACCTGCTTCAATTTCTTCTCGCACGGCACCCAGGACATGTATCCAACCTTCTTGCGCGTGCAGCATAAGTTCGATCCGCATACCGTGCAGATGATCGCCATCTGCCTCAATGTCGGCGCCATCGTCGGCGGCTTGGCCATCGGCAGCCTGTCCGAGAAAATCGGCCGGCGCAACGCGATCACGCTGGCCGCGCTGTTCGCGCTGCCGGTATTGCCGCTATGGGCTTTCACCAGCACGCCGTTGCTGCTGGCCATCGGCGCGTTCCTGATGCAGATATCGGTCCAGGGCGCATGGGGCGTGATTCCGGCCCACTTGAACGAAATATCGCCGGCGGCGGTGCGCGCCACCTTTCCCGGCCTGGTCTACCAGCTGGGCAATCTGTTCGCGTCGGTCAACAGCCCCTTGCAAGCCCATATGGCCAAGACCAACGGCGGCGACTACGGCCTGGCCATGGCCATCGTCGCCGGCCTCGTCGCGCTGGCGATCGCGATCCTGATCCGTTTCAGCCATGAGCGGCGCGGCGAGACGATGACCTCGCACTAGCAAGACAAACGGCGGCCTGCCGGCCGCCGCGCATGAGTAGGCGCGGTGGGTCAGCCGCCGCGCGGCTTGCCGTCCTGGCCGAACAGGATGGCGCGCGAGGCGTCGGTGACCGAGGGCGCCGTATTGATGGTTTCCGCCAGCGCGTAGGCCCGCTGTACGGCGGGCCGTTCGGCGATGCGGTCGAACCAGCGCTTGAGAGACGGGAAATCGTCCAGATCCTGCTGCTGGCGCTGATGCGGCACGATCCACGGATAGCAGGCCATGTCGGCGATCGAGTATTCGCCGGCAATGAACTCGCGTCCATCGGACAAATGCGTGTCCAGCACGCGATAGAGGCGAGCGGTTTCGCGCACGTAACGGTCTATCGCATATGGCAGCTTCTCCGGCGCGTACTGGGAAAAATGGTGGTTCTGGCCCGCCATCGGCCCCAGGCCGCCCATCTGCCAGAACAGCCACTGCAATGTCTCGTTGCGGCCGCGCAAATCTTGCGGAATGAAGCGCCCGGTCTTGTCGGCCAGGTACAGCAGGATGGCGCCGGACTCGAATAGGCTGATCGGTTCGCCGCCGCCCTGCGGCGCGTGATCCACGATGGCGGGAATGCGGTTGTTGGGCGCGATCCGCAGGAAATCCGGCTTGAATTGATCCCCGATGGAAATGTTGACCGGCTCGACACGGTAGGGCAGGCCGGCTTCTTCAAGGAAGATCGTGATCTTGTGGCCGTTGGGCGTGGTCCAGTAATAGAGGTCTATCATCGTTCGCTTCCTGGCTTGGGAATGGAAGGGATGACATGGGGGCATGTCGGCGTTTTGCAAAGAGAGGAGCCTCGGGCTTGCAGGTCGTCCGGCTGCCGCTGACACGGTATGATTGCGCCAGGCTCCATCAAGCAAGATCATTCAATGCGCAACAAGCAAGACGACCATTCCCGCTTCCTCAGCCTGGTGCTGCGGCACCAGCCGGAAACCATAGGATTGAAACTGGATGCCCAAGGCTGGGCCGATATTGCCGAGCTGCTGGCTCGGCTTGCCTCCAAAGGACGACGGCTGAGCCGCAGAGAGCTGGAGGATATTGTCCGCGACAGCGACAAGCAACGCTTTGCCATCAGCGAGGATGGCCTGCGCATACGCGCCAATCAGGGCCACTCGATCAAAATAGATTTGGGACTCGCGGCCAGCGAACCGCCTGGCTTGCTTTACCACGGCACCGCCACCCGTTTTCTGGACGCCATCCTGGCGGAAGGATTGAGGCCCGGACAGCGCCAGCACGTCCACCTGTCCGCCGACTGGGAAACCGCGCGCAAGGTGGGCGCCCGCCACGGCAAGCCGGTGGTGCTGAACATCGATGCCCGCGCAATGCGGGAGGCGGGCTTGACGCTTTATCTCTCCGACAACGGCGTCTGGCTTGCCGAAGCAGTGCCGGCCGTTTTTATTTCGACGCCGAAGACAGAATAAGGCCTGAACATGTGCGTCAATTTCACCCCGCCCAGCCACGGCCAGCTGCGCGAATGGTTCGGCTGCGATCCGGGCGAATGGCAATGGCAGGACGAAGCCTGGCAAGACTATCTGGCGCCCATCCTGACCCGCGACGGGTTGCGAATGGCCAGCTACGGCTTCATCCCCAAGCGCCATCAGCCTGAAGGCATGCGGCTGAGCACCATGAACGCGCGCGCTGAAACCATAGGCCAGCTGCGCAGCTACCGCGACGCCTGGCGCAACTGCCAGCAGTGCCTGGTGCCGATGCGGGCCTTCTACGAACCCTGCTATGAGAGCGGGAGGGCGGTGCGCACCAAGATCGGCATGGCCGATGGCGCGCCGTTCGCAGTGGCCGGCCTGTGGCGTGAATGGCGCGAGACGGACGGCTCGATCAGCCTGGCCTTCACTCAGATCACCATCAATGCCGACGGCCACGGAGTGATGGGCCGAATGCACCGGCCAGGCGACGAGAAGCGCTCGCTGGTCATCATCCCCTCGGCGCTGCATCAAGAGTGGCTGCATTGCCGCAATCCCGAGCAGGCGCGGGCTTTTCTGCAGCTGTTTTCCGCGGAGGCGATGCGCGCGGAAGGCGAAATCCCGAATCCGCCCCAGCAAGGGTCGCTATTCGACTGAGCCAAAGAAAAAGCCCGCTGAACGCGGGCTTTTTCTGGGAAACGACTGCCGGCTTATTGCTGCTCGGCGTGGTAGCGCGTCACCAGATCCACTTCTTCCTTGGAACCCAGGAACACCGCCACGCGCTCGTGCAGCTTGGTCGGCTGAATGTCCATGATGCGCTGATGGCCGTTGGTGGCGACGCCGCCGGCCTGCTCGATGATGAAGGCCATCGGATTGCCTTCGTACATCAGGCGCAGTTTGCCGGCCTTGGACGGATCGCGCGCGTCCTTCGGATACATGAAGATGCCGCCGCGGGTGATGATGCGATGCACCTCCGCCACCATCGACGCCACCCAACGCATATTGAAATCGCGGCCGCGCGGACCGGTCTTGCCGGCCAGCATCTCGTCCACGTAGCGGCGCACCGGCGCCTCCCAGTGGCGCATATTGGACATGTTGATCGCGAATTCGGCGGTGCGCTCCGGCACTTTCATGTCCGGATGGGTCAGCACGAAGGAACCGTGCTCGCGATCCAGCGTGAAGCCGTGCACGCCGCTGCCGAAGGTCAGCACCAGCATGGTTTGCGGGCCGTAGACGGTATAGCCGGCGGCCACCTGGTGGGTGCCGGGCTGCAGGAAGTCCGCCTCGGTCGGCTGCGTCACGCCTTCGGGGCTGCGCAGGATGGAGAAAATGGTGCCGACCGAGATATTGACGTCGATATTGGACGAGCCATCCAGCGGATCGAACATCAGCAGGTATTCGCCCTTCGGGTATTCGCCCGGGATGTGGTAGGGCAGCTCCATCTCTTCCGACGCCATGGCGGCCAGGCTGCCGCCCCATTCATTGGCGTCCAACAGGAAGTCGTTGGCGATCACGTCCAGCTTCTTTTGCGCCTCGCCCTGCACGTTGCCGGTGCCGGCCTCGCCCAGCACGTCGGCCAGCGCGCCCTTGTTCACCGAATAGCTGATGGCCTTGCAGGCGCGGCCCACGGTTTCGATCAGCAGACGCAGTTCCGGCGGCAGCGTGCCCGCCTTGCGCTGTTGTTCGATCAGAAAACGGGAGAGGGTGATGCGGCTCATGACGTTCCTTAGGATGGGTAGGTGCGCGAATGATAATGCCGTCGGATTGGCGGCACAACGCGGCATTATAGCGAATAAGCCGGCAGGCGGGGCGGCCGGCGGCTATCAAGAAAATGATAGTTATACGTAGGAGAATGCCATGCCGGTCCGCGCCTTTATCCTTGCCTTGCTGCTGCTCAGCTTGTCCGCTTGGTCGGCTCAAGCGCCGGCGATCACCATTTACACCGAAGAATGGCCGCCCATCACCTTCCAGCATAACGGGATCGCCGACGGCATGGCAGTAGAAGTGGTGCGAAGCATTCAGGCCCGAATCCACGACAACAGTCCGATCGATGTCGTGCCCTGGGCGCGCGGCTACAAGGAACTGCTGACCAATCCCGGCGTGATGCTGTTCACTGTCGGCCGCAGCGAGGCGCGGGAAAAACAGATGACCTTGCTGGGGCCGATCGCCGTGTCGCAAACCGTGCTGTTGGCGCGCAAGGGCGAGGCAGCCAAGCTGCTGGCGCTGGGCGCCGGCATCTACCAGCGTCCGGTGGGCGCTTATCGCGGCAGCATCTTCGCCGATGCGGCCTCCGCCGCCGGTTTCGTGGAGGTGGACCTGGCGCCGACGCCCCAACTGACCGCGCAAAAGATGCTGATGGGCCGTTACGACATGTGGGTGGAGGGCGGCTTCGTGGTCTCCTCGGTGTTGAAGGACATCCATCAACCAGCCGATTCGGTGGAGGTGGTGCGCGTGCTGGAGTCGCTGGAACTCTACCTCGCCTTTTCCCGCGGCACGCCGGCCGAAGAGGTCAAACGCTGGCAGGACGGTTTCGCGGCCATCAAGAAAGACGGCACCTACAAGCGCACTTATAACAAGTGGCTGCCGCGGGACGTCGCGCCGATGGAAGTGAAGCTGATCGGCCTGCCTCCCGGGCCGGCGCGCTAACCGGCGCCGCGCTCCGACGCGCGCGCCTTCTGGCTCGCGGCGCGCCGCAATGCCGGCCACTCCGCCAGCCGGATGTTTTCCGGCACGCCGCGCCGCTTGGCCACGCCCACCCGCTGCGAGCGGTAGATGCCCGAGTGTCCCGAGCACAAATAACTGACCACGCAGGCCAACCCGGCGTAAACGCCGATTTCCGGCCCGAACAGCTCCATCGCCATCACCGTGGAGGCCAGCGGCGTATTCGCCGCGCCCGCGAACACCGCGACGAAGCCCATGCCCGCCAGCAAGGGAAAGGGCAAATGCAGCCACGGCGCCAGCGCGTTGCCCAGCGTCGCGCCGATATAGAACAGCGGCGTGACCTCCCCGCCCTTGAATCCCGACCCCAGCGTCGCCACGGTGAAGCCCAGCTTGCCGATGAAGTCATAGGCAGGCAGCGGCTGCTGGAAGGCGGACACGATGGTGGGGATGCCCAGGCCCAGATAGGCCTGCGCGTCCATCTGCGAGGCTGCGATCGCGACCGCGCCGCCGCCGATCAGCGGCCGCAGCGGCGCGAAAGCGATAAAGCGCTTGAAACCGCCGGCCAAACCATGAACGGACTCGGCGAACAGCTTGCCGACCAGGCCAAAGGCAATGCCCGCCAGCACCGCCGCGCTCAATCCCCAGGCGCTTGGCGCGGGGATGAAGGGAATCCGGTAGTAGGTGTGATGCACGCCCCAGAACAGTCCCACCTGATCGCCGAGGATGGCCGCCGCCAAGCAGGGCAGAATCGCGTCGTAGCGCAGGCGCCCGATGGCAAGCACTTCCAGACCGAAGATCGCGCCGGCGAGCGGCGTGCCGAATACCGAGGCGAAGCCGGCGCTGATCCCGGCCATCAGCAGAATGCGCCTATCCTCCCGCCGCAGGGGCAGCCATTTGTGGACCTGGTCGGCCAGCGCGCCGCCCATCTGCACCGCGGTGCCTTCCCGGCCAGCCGAGCCGCCGCACAAATGAGTGGCGACGGTGCCGATCAGCACCAGCGGCGCCATCCGCAACGGGATGGTTTTTTTCGGATCGTGAATCTCGTCGATCAACAGATTATTGCCGGCCTCCACCTCGCGCCCCAGCCGCCAGTAGGCCAAGCCGACCATGAAACCGGCCAGCGGCAGCAGCCAGATCAGCCAGGGGTGGCTCAGGCGGGTTTGCGTGGCCCAATCCAGCGAAAACAGAAACAGAGCGGAAGCGCTGCCGGTCAGCGCGGCGACCAGCGCGGACAACAGCAGCCATTTCCCGATATGGGGCAGGGCGGAAAATCTTTCCGAAAGAAGAGGGTGTTTCATGGGCGTCCAATGCGTTGTGATGGCAATCGTCTGGACGGGCATGCTTTGAGGCGCAGGCCTACAGCTTCCCGGTCCAGGAATACTGTAGGCATCATCAGCCTCTTTGCGAGGCGGTTACGGGAGGCATGCCATCTCCGCTTGCGCCGATTGTACTGGCCGAAACGATGCAGAGGCAAGCCCGGGCTCAGCGCGGCGAAGTTCCGACTTTGTCCGCTTCGCTTTCCAGCCAGCGGCAGAAGGTCGCCACGGCGGCATCTTCCGCCGACATGCGCGGCGCCACCCAGCAATAGTCGCGCACCGTCACCACCGGCGCCGGCAGCGGAGACACCAGCCGGCCCGCGTCTATCAGCGCCTGCGCCATCGGCATGGGCCCCAACACCACGCCCAACCCGTCTATCGCAGCTTGCAGCGCCAGCGAGAACTTGTCGAAATGCATGCTGCTGGCCGGTTTCAGCTCCGGGACGCCGGCCAGCGTCAGCCAACGCGGCCAGGCGGTGGGGCGAGTGTCCGCGTGCAGCAGCGTATGGGTGATGAGGTCGTCCGGGCGATTCAGCGGCAGCTTGTCCAGCAGCGCCGGACTGCACAGCGGCAGCTCCCACTCCTTCAGGAATGGCTTGGCGATGTAGCCCGGCCAATCGCCGGGGCCGCGGCGGATGGCGATGTCGAACGGCGAATCCAGCCGGCTCAGATCGCGGTCCGAAGTGGCCAGATGCAGCTCCAGATCAGGAAAACGCTCGCGAAAACGCTCCAACCTTGGCAGCAGCCAATAGGCGGCGAAAGTGGGCGTGGAGTTGATGGAGAGCCGCCGCTGGCGGTTGGGCTGCAGCAACTGGGCAGTGGCGTTGGCGATCAGATCCAGGCCGTCCTGCACCTGCACCAGATAGCGCCAGCCGGCGTCGGTCAGCCTGACGCGTCCGCCGCTGCGCTCGAACAGCGGCACGCCCAGCCAATCTTCCAGCTGCTTAATCTGTTTGCTCACAGCGCCATGGGTGACGAAGAGTTCGCCGGCGGCGGCGGAAAAGCTTTCCAGCCTTGCCGCAGCCTCGAAAATGCGCAATGAATTAAGAGGGGGGTAGGTGCTCATGTTGTGATTTTATCTCACAATCCATGTTGCGATTACTCGTTTGTATGCAAGCGCCGAACAGCGTAATCTTCAGTCACTACAAAGTGCATATTCCGGCGCGATGAGCCGGGAGCGATGCAGACCCTGCAAGTGGAGACTGGCGGCAAACCGCCAGGCCTGCGACAACCTTAAGCCAAGAAGGTCTCGAGTCATGTTAGAAGCTTACCGTCAGCACGTAGCCGAGCGCGCCGCGCTGGGCATTCCGCCCCTGCCGCTGTCCGCCAAGCAGGTTGAAGAACTGGTCGAACTGCTGAAGAACCCGCCCAAGGGCGAGGAAACCATGCTGGTCGACCTGATCACCCACCGCGTGCCGCCGGGCGTGGACGATGCCGCCAAGGTCAAGGCCTCCTTCCTGGCCGCCGTCGCCGAAGGCAGCGTGAAGTCGCCGCTGGTTTCGCGCGAACTGGCCACCGAGCTCTTGGGCACCATGCTGGGCGGCTACAACATCAAGCCGCTGGTCGACCTGCTGGACGACGCTTCCGTCGCCAAGATCGCCGCCGCCGGCCTGAAGAAAACCCTGCTGATGTTCGACTCCTTCCATGATGTGAAGGAGAAGATGGACAAGGGCAACGCCGTCGCCAAGGAAGTGGTCGAGTCCTGGGCCAACGCCGAGTGGTTCACCAGCCGCCCGGAAGTGGCGCAGAAAATCACCGTCACCGTGTTCAAGGTGCCGGGCGAGACCAATACCGACGATCTGTCGCCGGCTCCGGACGCCTGGAGCCGCCCGGACATCCCGCTGCACTACCTGGCGATGCTGAAGAATACCCGCGCCGACGCGGCCTTCAAACCGGAAGAAGACGGCAAGCGCGGCCCGATGCAGTTCATCGATGATCTGAAGAAGAAGGGCCATCTGGTCGCCTACGTCGGCGACGTGGTCGGCACCGGCTCCTCGCGCAAATCCGCCACCAACTCGGTGGTGTGGGCCACCGGCCAGGACATCCCCTACGTGCCGAACAAGCGCTTCGGCGGCGTGACCCTGGGCGGCAAGATCGCGCCCATCTTCTTCAACACCCAGGAAGACTCCGGCTCGCTGCCGATCGAAGTGGATGTGTCCAAGCTGGAAATGGGCGACGTGATCGACGTCTACCCGTACGCCGGCAAGATCGAGAAGAACGGCGCTGTCGTCTCCGAATTCAAGCTGAAGTCCGAAGTGATCCTGGACGAGGTGCGCGCCGGCGGCCGCATCAACCTGATCATCGGCCGCGGCCTGACCTCGAAAGCGCGCGAAGCGCTGGGCCTGCCGGCCTCCACCGTGTTCCGCCTGCCGAAGGCTCCGGTCGATTCCGGCAAGGGCTTTAGCTTGGGCCAGAAAATGGTCGGCCGCGCCTGTGGCCTGCCGGAAGGCAAGGGCGTGCGCCCGGGCACCTACTGCGAACCGAAGATGACCACCGTCGGCTCGCAGGACACCACCGGCCCGATGACCCGCGACGAGCTGAAGGATCTGGCCTGCCTGGGCTTCTCCGCCGACCTGGTGATGCAGTCGTTCTGCCACACCGCCGCTTATCCCAAGCCGGTGGACGTGAAGATGCACAAGGAACTACCGGCCTTCATCTCCACCCGCGGCGGCGTATCGCTGCGTCCGGGCGACGGCGTGATCCACAGCTGGCTGAACCGTCTGCTGCTGCCGGATACCGTCGGCACCGGCGGCGACAGCCACACCCGCTTCCCAATCGGCATCTCCTTCCCGGCAGGTTCCGGCCTGGTGGCCTTTGCCGCCGCTACCGGCGTGATGCCGCTGGACATGCCGGAGTCGGTGCTGGTGCGCTTCAAGGGCAAGCTGCAGCCGGGCGTGACCCTGCGCGATCTGGTCAACGCTATTCCGCTGTACGCGATCAAGCAAGGCCTGCTGACCGTGGCCAAAGCCGGCAAGAAGAACATTTTCTCCGGCCGCATCCTGGAAATCGAAGGCCTGCCGGATCTGAAGGTCGAGCAGGCGTTCGAGCTGACCGACGCCTCCGCCGAACGCTCCGCCGCCGGCTGCACCGTGCACCTGAACAAAGAGCCGATCGTCGAATACATGCGTTCCAACATCACGCTGATGAAGACCATGATCGCCGACGGCTATCAAGACGCGCGCACGCTGGAGCGCCGCATCAAGTCGATGGAAGAGTGGATCGCCAACGGCCAGCTGCTGAAGGGCGATGCCGACGCCGAATACGCCGCGGTGATCGACATCGACCTGGCCGATGTGAAAGAACCTATCGTCGCCTGCCCGAACGACCCGGACGACGTGAAATTCATGTCCGAAGTGGCCGGCACCAAGATCGACGAAGTGTTCATCGGTTCGTGCATGACCAATATCGGCCACTTCCGCGCCGCGTCCAAACTGCTGGAAGGCAAGGCCGACATCCCGGTCAAGCTGTGGGTCGCTCCTCCGACCAAGATGGACGCCAAGCAGCTGACCGAAGAAGGCCACTACGGCGTGCTGGGCCGCGCCGGCGCCCGCATGGAAATGCCGG
Source organism: Chromobacterium sp. INPA-IVC (assembly GCF_059047085.1). NCBI lineage: Bacteria > Pseudomonadati > Pseudomonadota > Betaproteobacteria > Neisseriales > Chromobacteriaceae > Chromobacterium > Chromobacterium sp. INPA-IVC. The sequence goes on from NZ_JBTNLS010000001.1 coordinate 467,567, forward strand.
GCTGCTCGCTGTGCATGGGCAACCAGGCTCAGGTGCGCGAAGGCGCGACGGTGATGTCCACCTCCACCCGCAACTTCCCGAACCGTCTGGGCAAGAACTCCAACGTGTTCCTGGGCTCGGCGGAACTGGCCGCGATCTGCTCCAAGCTGGGCAAGATCCCGACCGTTGAGGAGTACCAAGCTAATATCGGCATCATCAACGAGAAGAGCGCGGAAGTTTACCAGTACCTGAACTTCGACCAGATCGCCGAATATCAGGAGCTGGCCGCCAGCAAGGCCTGATAGCCGAATCGATTGCCTTGGTGATAGCGCCGTTCGCCCGTGAGGGCGGGCGGCGTTTTTTTACGGGAACTTGGCTGGGGATTCTGCGGACCAACCCGTCCGTCGCAATGCGTCAAGAAAACGAAGCCAATATGGAAGTCACAAGCGCGCCGTATCAGGATCTGCCGCCGGCCTTGCGCCGGGAGATCAACGCCATGCTGCATCTGGCCTATCAATGCGAGGGCGAGCCCGATCCGGACGAAACGCTGCACCGGCCGGCGCTGGAAGCCCGCGCGTTCTGGCTTGCGGACAATGGCCGGCTTGCCGCCTACGCGTCGGTATTTGGCAAAACCATCATTCATCAGGCGGCGGAATTCTCGCTGGGCACCCTCAGCTGCGTCGCCACCCTGCCGGAAATGCGCGGCCGCGGCCTGGGCGAGCGCGTGGTGGCCGCCGCTTCAGATTGGCTCAGAGCCTGTGGCCGCTACGACATCGCCGCGTTCTCCTGCGATGCGAAGCTGTTGCCGTTTTACCGGCGGTCGGCGGAATGGGAGGCTGCCGACGTCGTGCTGATTGCCAACAACGAAGAAAACGCCTTGCGCAGCGACGCACTGGGCAAGGTCGTGGTGCTGGAATTGCTGTCGGAGCGGGCGAGGGCGGCGGAAGCGTCGTTCCGCGGCGCGGCGGTCAATCTGGATTTGCCGCCGGGGGAGTTTATCTGAGCATCAGCGCGGCGCTTTGCGGCGCGACGCCTTGGCGGGCAACTGCATGCCCAGCTCCAGCTCGAACAGGCTGCCGGTGCGGCCGGTTTGCGACTGGCAGGCGATCATCAGCGCGCGGTTGATCGCCTCTTTCTTGCTGACGCCCCACCACTCGATCATCTTGTCCAAAGACTTCTGCGCGTCCCGGCTCAGCTCCACGGTCACCGACAACTCCTGCAACCGGTTTCGGCGCAGCTCACGGCTGCGGCGCTTGCGTTCGGCCACCGTCATCGCCCGTTCGCCCAGCGGTTTGCGGCCCGGTTTTTTGGCCACCCCGCCTATCAGGTCGAAGGTGTAGTGATCGCAAGGGTCTTTCATTGATGAGTGACAGGTCACGGCAAAATAAACGAGGGGGCGCAAGAATACCATAAACAGGGCATTTGCGCAGAAAGCCGAAACGACTGGGCAATAAAAAAAGCCCCGCATGCGGGGCTTTTTGCAAATCGGATCCGGCAAGGCTCAGTTCACCGGGCAGCTGTTGGCTGCGCGGTAGTCCACCACCTTGATCTTGCCGGCGATGATGTCCTTGCGCGCGGCGACGATCTTCTTTTCCATTTCCGGCGTGATCAGCGCGCGGTTGTACTGGTCCAGCGCCCAGTCCACGCCGTTTTCCTTCAGGCCCATCAGTTTGGTGCTGGGTTTCCACTTGCCGTCTTTGGCGTCGCGCATGGTTTCGTACACGGCGTTGTCCACGCGCTTGACCATGGAGGTCAGCACGGTGCCAGGCTGCATGTAGTTCTGGTTGCTGTCCACGCCGATGTAGTACTTGCCGGAGGCCTTGGCGGCTTGGATCACGCCCACGTTCGACAGCGCCGCGGCGGCGAAGATCACGTCTGCGCCGCGGTCGAACTGGCTCTTGGCCAGCTCATTGCCGCGCGACGGATCGTTGAAGGCGGTGTGGGTGGTGCCCAGCATGTTCTGCAGCACAACGGCCTTCGGGTTCACGTAGCGCGCGCCTTGCGCGTAGCCGCAGCCGAAGGCGCGGATCAGCGGCACGTCCATGCCACCCAGGTAGCCCACCTTGCCGGTCTTGGATTTCAGCGCGGCGGCCATGCCCACCAGGAAGGAGCCTTCCTGTTCCTTGAAGGCGATGCTCTGCACGTTGGCGCCCTTGGCCACCGAGTCCACCAGGGTGAACTTGGTGTTCGGGAATTCCTTGGCCACCGTCTCGATCGATTGGGTGTAGGCGAAGCCCACGGCCACTACCAGGTCGGCGCCTTTGCGCGCCATATTGCGCAGCACTTGCTCCTTCTGCGCGTCGTTGCTGGGCTGACCTTCGCGGTAATTGATCTTGAACTCTTTCTTGAAGCGTTCGGCGCCGGTATAGGCCGCTTCATTGAAGCTCTTGTCGAACTTGCCAGCCTGGTCGTACACCACGGCCACGTTGAAGTCCTTGGCCAGCGCGGGGCCGGCGAGCAGGGCGGCGGCTACGGCGCATCCTGCGGTCTTGATCGCAAACGTCATTTTCATCAGCTTTTCTAGTAGTAGTTTTCGAGATGGCTTGCCCGCGAGTCTTTCGCGGGCGCTTCAACGAGGGGACATGCCGTGCCGGGGAGAGGGAGGCCTCGCGCGGCAGGATGCGACGAGGCGGGCGCCGCACCGTCTTACGACCGCGCATGCAACCCGCCCATTGAAGCGGCGAAATTCTACCCAGCGCCACCCCTCGTGTAAACCAATATAGACGAAACGCGCGCAAAAACCGCCGGATCAGCCTTTCGGCATTCGCCCCGCGCGCGCCGCGATGCGGATCGCCCCGCGCGCGCCGCGATGCGGATCGCATCGCGGCCGCTATTCCTCGCTGATGCTTTCATGCGCGCCGGCGTCGCCGCGCTTCCAGTAGCCCGCCACCCGCATTCTGTCCTTGGACAGGCCGCGCTGCTTCAGTTGCTGGTGGATGGGACGCATCTCGCCGCTTTCGCCCGCCGCCCAGACGAAGCCGGCGCCAGAGGGCAGGTCGCGCCCGTCCAGCGCTTGTTCAAGGCCCTCGCTCCGGCTCCGGTAGCGCCAGACGACTTCCACGCCTGCCGGCGCGGCCAGCTCGAAACGGCAATCCGGGCTATCCGCCAGGATCAGCGCCAAGCCTCGCGCATCGTCCGGCAATTCCTCCAGCCTGCGGGCAATGGCCGGCAGCGCGGACTCGTCGCCCAGCAGCCAGTGCCAGTCGAAACCGGAGGGGATGACGCGCGAACCGCGCGGACCGCCGATGCCCAGCTTGTCGCCAGGCTTGGCGCTCAAGGCCCAGTCGGCGGCGATGCCGCCGGCGTGGACGACGAAGTCGATATCCAGCTCTCCGGCAGCCGCGTCGTAGCGGCGCGGGGTGTAGTCGCGCATCGGCGGCTTGGGCTTGTCGGCCGGGAAGCGGATGCCGCCGTCTTCGGAAATGGCGGGCAAGGTCGGCTGCTCGGCGCCGGGCTCGGGGAAGAACAGCTTCACATGGTCGTCGAAAGACGCGGAGATGAAGCCGTCCAGCTCATCGCCAACCAGGGTGATGCGCAGCATGGAAGGCGACAGCCGCGATACGCGCGCCACCTGCAACAGGCGGAAGCGCAGCGGATGGCGCAGGCGTTGGATCTCAAGTTCGGTATTCATAAGATTTCCTCAGGATTTTTCCGCGCCGGCGATTTCGGCGACGGCGCGTTGCAAGATGGCCGCAATGCGGCGCTGTTCGTCAGGCTCCGCCTGGTCTCGTAGCAGCAACGCGTGCTTCAGCGCACGCCTGGCCTCGATCAGCTCGCGGGTCCAGCCGGCTACGCCGTCCTCGCCGATTTCCTCGCCGGCGTAGGCGCGCCGCGCCAGCTCCATCTTGCGGCCGATATGGGTCAGCTTGGCCAGCGTCAGCTCCACGTGTTCGCGATGGAGAGCCAGCCGTTCCCGGCCGGCCTCCGCGATGGCGTAGCACTTCCGCTTGCCGTGGCTGGCGGCGGTAACCTGGCCCGCTTCCTCCATCCGGGTGAGGGCGGGATACGCCACGCCCGGGCTGGGGCTGTAATAGCCGTTGGAGCGGGAGGCCAGCTCCTTGATCAGTTCGTAGCCATGACAGGAGCGCTCATTGATCAGCGCCAGCAACAGCAGCTGGAGATCGTCGGAACCGAACTTGCGTCCGCGGGCCAGCGCGCCGTCATCGCCGCCGCGACGGTGCGATCCGCGCATCGCCCGCAGCATGCGGCGAATCGGATGTCGGTATGGATTACATGGCATGGCTGGCCCTCTTCACTGGGTAATATGTCTTACGATATATATCGTAAGATACAAAGTCAAGCGGAAGAGTTGATTCGCCGCGCAGCTTAAATCCGAACGCCGTTTCCATGACAAAAATCAATAAAATACATTTGAATATTGAAATTGAATAATGGCATCGGTTATCGTTGGCAGTTGTTTACAAATTCCGTGAGCGAAACATGGCCAGAACCCTTTCCTTGAAACGGCGGCTGTTGCTGCAGACCGTCAGCGCGATCGTCCTGGTCTGCGTGCTGGGCGCCTTGTTGATGAACGCCCTGCGTCAGCAGATGATGGATGACCGGCACGATCAGGTGCGCACCCAGGTGGAAAACGCCGCCAGCCTGGTGGCGATGCATGAGGAGCAGGCCGCCGCCGGACTGGTGCCGGAGGCGGAGGCGCAGAAAATGGCCCTGCAGGAGCTGGCGAGGCTGCGCTTTGACGGCGACGAGTACTTCTTCACGCTGGACCGCAATTTGAAGTGGCTGTCCCACGGCATGAATCCCAAGCTGGTCGGCAAAGACATGCATAGCGTCAAGGACGGCGCCGGCGCCAATATCGGCGCGCTGTTCGAACAAACCATGCGCAGCGGCGGCGGCAAGGGCTTTGTCAACTACGTATGGGACAAGCCGGGCGCCAGCTCGCCCCAGCCCAAGCTCGCCTATTTCCAAAGCACGCCGCGCTGGGGCTGGGTCGTGGGCACCGGCCTCTACCTAGACGACATCAACGCCACGTTGACGCGGCAGCTGCTGAGCGTGGGCGCGCAGGTGCTGCTGTTCATGGCGGTAAGCCTGTCGCTTGGCTGGTGGGTGTATCGCAGCGTGATGCGGGAATTGGGCACGGAGCCGTCCGAAGCCGCCGACATCGTGCGCGAGATCGCCGCCGGCAAGCTTGACCGGGAAATACTGGTGGGCGCCGGTCATCAGGACAGCCTGCTGGCCCATATCCGGGAAATGCAGGGGCAGCTTCGCCAGTTGGTGGGCGACATCATGCGCGACGCCGAAGAGCTGGGCCGTCTGAACGCCGACGTGGTGGACGGCGCGCGCATGGTGGCCGGCAACTCCCAGGGGCAGAGCGAAGGCGCCGCGGCGATGGCGGCCTCGGTGGAGCAGCTGACCGTCAGCATCAACCATATCGCCCAGCACGCGTCCGACGCCCGCGCGGTATCGCAGGACTCCGGCCACCTGTCCGAAGCCGGCAGCCAGGTGATCGCGCGCGCGGTGGAGGAAATGCAAGGCATCAGCGCCACCGTGGACCTGACCGAGGCCGCCATTTCCGAGCTGGCCAGCAAGACCTCCACCATCTCCAACATCATGCAGGTAATCAAGGACATCGCCGATCAGACCAATCTGCTGGCGCTGAACGCCGCGATCGAGGCGGCGCGCGCCGGCGAAACCGGCCGCGGCTTCGCGGTGGTGGCTGACGAGGTGCGCAAATTGTCGGAGCGCACGGCCAAGGCCACCGAGCAGACGGCGGACATGATCGCGGAGATCCAGGCCAGCTCCGACCTGTCGCGCAGGAATATGAGCGATACGGTGGCCAAGGTGAAAACCGGCCTGGAGCTGGCGGAGCAGGGCGGCGAGCTGATCCAGCAGATCCGCGGCAGCGCCAGCCAGGTGGTGCAGGTGGTCAACGACATCTCGCACGCGCTGCAAGAGCAGGGCACCGCCAGCCAGGACATCGCCCGCCACGTCGAACAGATCGCGCAGGTGGCGTCCGGCAACGCGGTCGCCGCTACCCAGGCGTCGGAAAGCATACAGCGGATAGACGAAGTGACCGGCAACCTCAGGCTATCGGTCGCGCAATTCCAGGTGTGACGCTCAGGGCCTGGCCAGCGAGTAACGCGCGGGGTCGGCAGCCCGCGCGCGCTGGCGGTAGAAACGGTCCAGCTCGGCGCGGTAGCGCTGAGCGGATTCGGCAGACAGCCAGCGGTCCTGCGCCTGTCGGTAGGCAGGATCGGCAACGATTTCGCTAAGCAGCTGGTCTATCTTCATCACGGCCATCCTGCCCCAGCGGGTGCGCGGGCAGGCGATGCCCACCGGAATCAGCGCCGCGCCAGCGATAGGCAGGCTGGTCAGCGGGTGCTCCCGGCTCTGTTCATCCCGGTATTTGAAGTTGGGTTCGTAATCCAGCGTGTAGTCGGCGCGCCCCAATTCCAGCAGTTTGAACAAGCCGTCGTTGGACGGGAGATTGGGAATCTCCCTGACGTTCGATCCGCCCTTGCGCTCCGCCAGCAGGCGGTCGATTTCAGCGGTGTAGCTTCTACCGGCGGCGGTGATGCCGCGCAGCCCGGGCTTGCGGATCAGCTTGTCCAGCACCGCATCTCCCGCCTCGTTCAGCGGCGCTTGCGCCGCCGCCTCCTTGCGGATCACCAGCCGCAGCGGCAACTGCATGTGGGTCAGCGTGAAAAAGGCGTACTTCTCCCGCTCCGGCGTCGGAATCAGGTTCATCCTGCATAACTGGCTGCCGCGCTGAAGCTCCAGCGTGCTGCGCGCGGTGCTCATCACCATGAAACTATGCTCGGCCTCCGGCCAGCGCGCGATGATCAGCTTGAGATAAATGTCGTTCTGGCCGGTGGTGGGCTTCCCGTCGCGAATGATGAAGTTCGGCGCCCAGTCGGACAGCACCCAGGTGATCTGGTAGGGCTCGCCCGCCTGGGCCGCGGCGGCGGCAAGCGCCAATAGGGCGAAACGAGCCAGATTGCGCCACGAGATGGCGGGCGGGAACACGAGCATCGACACTCCACGCGGCGTCCAGGCCGCTGAATTCATTCTAGACCGTCGATTTTCAGCAACCAATTCCTCGGCGGACGGTCTGTTCCTGCCTTACTGACGGATTTCGCGCAGCCTGCCTTGCCGCAACGGCTCAGACTGGGCTTTTCAGATGGCCGCTTTTGCTTCCGCCGCGGGACTGCAGTAGCATGTGCGCCCCGCGCAAGCGCGCGGCAGAACAACGAAGCAACAGGCCGCAAAGGCAACAACAATAATGACTGACAATTTCCGCGGCGGGGTGGCGCCATGATGGTGGCCACCCACGTCGCATTCGGCGCGTTCTGCGCGGTGTCCGCGGCGCTGATCCTGCACTTGCCCGCCATGATGGCGGTGCTGCTGCTGGCCGGCGGACTGGCCGGCTCGCTGCTGCCGGACATCGACCACCCCCAGAGCTGGCTCGGCCGGCGCATTCCCTTTCTTTCCCGCCCCATCGCCTATCTGTTCGGCCATCGCGGCATCACTCATAGCCTGCTGGCGGTGGTCGGCGTGTTTTACGCCAGCGCCGCCTGCCTGCATGGCTGGGACGTGCGGCTGGGCCATGCGATGCCCATGGTGCTGGGCTTGTGCGTCGGCTACGCCTCCCACTTGGTGGGCGATTGGCTGACGCCCGCCGGCATTCCGCTGCTGTGGCCGATCCGGGTGCGTTTCCGGGCGCCGCTGATGCTGCTGCGCCCCAAAATGGCCGAACCCATCATGACGGTGCTGCTGTGGTTCGGGGCGGGTTTCCTGATGTCGCGCGCGCTCTAGCTGTTGCATCCGCGCCCCGGAAATCGTTCCGGCTTCCGGATCGCGCGCGGAATGCCATGCGCGGCGGCTCCGCGCGGGTATGCTATCGGGTAGCCGCCGCATCCTGACTGCTTGGGCGGCGAGGCCGAATGGCGGATGCGCCTGCCGCCGGCCGGAACAGGGGACGGAATGAAAAAATGGATGGCGCCCGCGGCGCTGTTGCTGGCGACCGCGCTGGCCGGGGGCTATTACCTTTACCAGCGGGAGGCCGAGGCCGCTCGCCAGGGCACGCTGTACGGCAACGTCGACATTCGCGAAGTGGCGCTGGCCTTCCGCGTTTCCGGCCGGCTGGCTTCCGTCCAGGCGGACGAAGGCGACAGCGTACAGCCGGGGCAGATCCTGGCGCGGCTGGACGTGGAGCCGCTGAAGAACAGCCTAAACGCCGCCCTGGCCAACGAGGCCGCGTTGGCGGCGCGCAACGCGCTGATGCGCAAGGGCAACCGCAGCGAAGACATCGCCCAGGCGCGCGCCAGGCTGGAGGCGGTCCAGGCCGCCGCGATCCAGTCCGAGAGCGAATACCGGCGCCAGCGTGATCTGGTGCCGGCTGGCGGCAGCAGCCGGCAATTGCTGGAGGCCGCCCGCTCGCAGCGCGATCAGTCGCTCGCCCAGCGCGACGCCGCCGCCCAGCAGCTGAAAGCGCTGGTCGCCGGTTTTCGGCCCGAGGAGATCGCCGAATCCGACGCCCAATTGAAACAGGCCCGGGCCAGCGTCGCCTCCGCGCGGCTGGCCCTGAAAGACGCCAGCCTGCAATCCCCCAGCGCCGGCATCATCCTCGCCCGCGCGGTGGAGGCCGGCAGCATGGTCCAGGCCGGCACCCCGGCGTTCACGCTGTCGCTGCGCCAGCCGGTATGGGTCCGCGCCTATGTGGGCGAAGCCCAGCTAGGTAAGTTCGCCGCCGGAACCGAAGTGCGCGTATCCAGCGACAGCCGCCCGGACAAGACCTATCGCGGCGTGGTGGGTTTCGTGTCCCCGACTGCCGAGTTCACGCCCAAGTCGGTGGAGACGCCCGATCTGCGCACAGCGCTGGTCTATCGGATACGCGTGGTGGTCGGGGATGCCGACGCCGCGCTCAGCCAGGGCATGCCGGTGATGGTGAGGCTGGCGCAGTGAGCGCCGCCATCCGCGCCGCGGGCCTGGGCAAACGTTTTCCCGGCGCGGCGGCGGATGCGGTGTCCGGCGTGGATCTGGACATCCCGCCCGGCTGCGTGGCCGGATTGGTGGGGCCGGACGGCGCCGGCAAGACCACGTTGCTGCGCATGCTGGCCGGCCTGCTGACGCCCAGCGCGGGGGAGGCGAGCGTGGCTGGGCTGAACCCCGTCGCCGATAGGGACGCGCTGCGGCGGAGCATAGGCTATATGCCGCAGAAGTTCGGCCTGTACGAAGATCTGACCGTGCAGGAAAACCTGGATCTGTACGCCGATTTGCGGGAAGTGCCCATCGCCGAGCGCGAGCGGGACTTCGCGCGCCTGCTGGCGCTGACCGACCTCGCGCCGTTCACGGGCCGCCACGCCGGCAAGCTGTCCGGCGGCATGAAGCAGAAGCTGGGCCTGGCCTGCTCGCTGCTGGGCAGGCCGCGCGCCTTGCTGCTGGACGAGCCCGGCGTCGGCGTCGACCCCATCTCCCGGCGCGAGTTGTGGAAGCTGATCCGCGCGCTGTCGACTGACGGCATCACCGTGCTGCTCAGCACCGCCTACCTCGACGAGGCGGAATCCTGCGACAGGGTCTACCTGATGGCCGGCGGCCGGATCCGCGCCGGCGGGCCGCCCGCCGAACTGACCGCGCCGCTGGCCGGGCGCTGCCTGCAACTGGCCGGCATCGCGGGCAACCGCCGGCGTCTGCTGCAGCGCCTGTTGCGCCAACCGGAGCTGATGGACGGCACGATACAGGGCCACAGCCTGCGCCTGTTGCTGCGCGACGAAAATCGCTGGCCCGACCTGGCCGCGGCGGAGGCGGGCACGGATGCCAGACTGCAGCCCGCCCGGCCCAGGCTTGAGGACGCGTTCATCAGCTTGCTGGGCGGCGGCCCGGGCGGAGACTCGGCGCTGGCGGAAGTGATGCCCGACCTGCCGCGCCGCGGCGACGAAGCGGTGATCGAGGCCCGGCGGCTGAGCAAGCGCTTCGGCGACTTCCGCGCCGCCGACGACATCAGCTTCGCGGTGCGCCGCGGCGAGGTGTTCGGCCTGCTGGGGCCGAATGGCGCCGGCAAGTCCACCACCTTCAAGATGGAGTGCGGCCTGCTCAAGCCCAGCGAGGGGCAGGCGCTGGTCATGGGGCTGGACTTGAAAGCCAGCCCCAGCGCCGCCCGCCAGCAGCTGGGCTATATGGCGCAGAAGTTTTCGCTGTACGCGCAGCTGACGGTGCGGCGCAATCTGATGTTCTTCTCCGGCGTCTACGGCCTGGCGGGTAAGGCGCAGCGCGACAAGGTGGCGCAGATGGAGCGGGTATTCGGCCTGGGGCCGCACATGGACAGCCCGGCCGGCGAGCTGCCGCTGGGCTTCAAGCAACGGCTGGCGCTGGCCTGCGCGGTGATGCATGAGCCGCCGCTGCTGTTTCTGGACGAACCCACCTCCGGCGTCGATCCGGTCACTCGCCGGGAGTTCTGGACTCACATCAACGGTTTGGCGGAAAAGGGCGTCACCGTGCTGGTGACCACCCATTTCATGGACGAGGCTGAATACTGCGACCGCATCGCGCTGGTCTATCGCGGCCGGCTGCTGGCGCTGGATACGCCGGACGCGCTCAAACGCCGCGTGGAGAGCGCGGCCTTGACCGATCCGACGATGGAGGATGCCTTCATCCAGCTGGTGGAGGAGGCCGACCGATGAACCTGCGCCGCCTGGCCGCGCTGTGCCGCAAGGAGAGCTATCAGATCGTCCGCGACCCCAGCAGCATCCTGATCGCCTTCATCCTGCCGGTGGCGCTGTTGTTCATCCTGGGATACGCGGTGAATCTGGACTCCGCCCACATCCGGCTGGGTTTGCTGCGCGAGGATGGCGGCGGCGCCGCGCAACGGCTGGCCGCGACGCTGTACGCGACGCCGGCGCTGGACGTGCAGCCGCTGCGCTCCCGTCCGGAAATGGAGGAAAAACTGGCCCATGGCAAGATACGCGGCGCGGTGGTGATTCGGGAGGGGTTTTCCCGCGACTGGATCGCCGGGCGGGGAACGGTTCAATTGCTGACTGACGGCGCGGAGCCGAACACCGCCAACTTCGTCGCCGCCTATGTCCAGGGCGCCTGGCTGCGCTGGCAACAGGCCGAAGGCGACGAGCGCGCCCAAGCCATCACGCCAGCCATCGATATCCGCCAGCGCTTCTGGTTCAACCCCAGCGCTGAGAGCCCCAATTTCCTGGTACCCGGCACCATCGCCATCGTGATGACCATCGTCGGCGCGCTGTTGTCCTCGCTGGTGGTGGCGCGGGAATGGGAGAGGGGCACGATGGAAGCTTTGCTGGCCACGCCGGTGAGCCGCGCCGAGCTGCTGCTGTCCAAGATATTGCCGTATTACGCGCTGGGCATCGCAGCCATGCTGCTATGCCTGATCGTCGCCGTGTTCGTGATGCGGGTGCCGTTCCGCGGGCCGCTGTGGCTGCTGTGGCTGATGTCCTCGCTGTTCCTAGCCAACGCGCTGGGCATGGGCCTGTTCCTGTCCACGGTGATGCGCACCCAGTTCGACGCCGCCCAGGCCGCGTTGACCGCCGGCTACCTGCCGGCGCTGATGCTGTCCGGCTTCGTGTTCGAGATTTCCAGCATGCCGGCGCCGCTGCAATGGCTAACGCGCATCCTGCCGGCGCGTTATTTCGCCAGCACGCTGCAGACGCTGTTCCAGGCCGGGGTGATTCCATCGCTGCTGTGGTTCAACGCCGCCAGCCTGATCCTGCTGGGCGCGTTCTGGCTGGGGCAGACCGTGCGCAAAACCCGCCGCACGCTGGACTGAAGCCATGTGGCAACGATTGCTGTGGCTGATCATCAAGGAACTGCAGGCGCTGGCAGGCAATCGCCAGGGGCGTCTGTTGCTGGTGGTGCCGGTGCTGCTGCAACTGGTGGTATTCCCCTTCGCCGCCACGCTGGAGGTCAAGCACGCCAGCCTGGCGGTGTACAACCAGGATGCCGGCGCGGCCTCGCAAGAGCTGGTGAAGCGGCTGGCGGCCAGCGCCACTTTCGACCATGTGGCGCCGATGCGCAGCTACGATGAGCTGCGAGACTGCATCGACCGGCAGTGCGCGCTGCTGGCGGTGGTGTTTCCGCAGGATTTTTCGCGCTCGCTGGCCGCCGGCCGGCCGGCCGCGCTGCAGGTGATCGTGGATGGCCGCCGCTCCAACAGCGGGCAGATCGCCAGCGCCTATATCGGGCAAGTGGTCGCCGCTTACCAACAGGAGCGCGCCGGCCCGGGGCCGCAACTGTCGGTGCGCAATCTGTACAACCCCAATCTGGAGTTCCAGTGGCACGTGCTGCCCAGCCTAGTGGCCATCATCACCACCATAGGCTGCCTGATCGTCACCGCCTTGTCGGTGGCGCGGGAGCGCGAGGAGGGCACTTACGACCAACTGCTGGTGTCGCCGCTTACGCCGGCCTATGTGATGGCGGGCAAGGCAGTGCCGGGCGTGCTGGTGGCTTTGCTGCAGGGAGGGTTGATCGCCATCGCCGCTGCCTGGATTTACCAAGTGCCCTTTGGCGGCTCCATCGCGCTGCTGCTGATCAGCATGGCCAGCTACGGTTTGGCGCTGGCGGGCGTAGGCTTGTTCATTTCGTCGATCTGCCGAACCCAGCAACAGGCGTTTCTGGGCGTGTTTTCCTTCATGGTGCCGGCGGTGATCCTGTCGGGCTACGTGTCGCCGATCGAGAACATGCCGGACGCGCTGCAATGGCTGGCGCGGATCAATCCGCTCAGCTACTTCATCCCCATCCTGAAGGGAGTGTTCCTGAAAGACTATGGCTTCGCCGACGCCTGGCCGTGGCTGCTGCCGCTGTGGCTGATCGCCGTGGCCACGCTGAGTCTGGCGCTATGGCGTTTCCGGCGCCATGTCGAGTAGCGGCGGCCGGCGCATGATGCTGGCCGCGTGCGGCAGCCCCTGCAGCGCGCCGCGCAAGATCCGTTCGCAGCGGGGTAGGGCATCGGGACTGGCCTCCAGCAGCTCGTACAAGCCCAGGAACAGGCAGACCAGATAGTCCGCCGCCAGCCCGATGTCCAGCGACGCGGGCAGCTCGTTCTGGGCGATGGCCCGCCGCAGCTGTCTGCGCGCGTAGTGCGTGGTCAAGCGGTCCGCCAGTTCGCGTCGCCGCAGCACGCTGCGGTTTTCCTCGATCTGCTCGCACTTCTGATACAGGATCTGGTACACCCGCTGCGGCGAACCCGGCTCCAGGAACTGGGCCAGGTAGTAAACGCCGGCCGCCAGCAGCGTATCGCCGGCGGATTCGCCTTGAGAGGGGAAGCGCAGCGCGTCCAGCGCGAACGCGCGGTCTATCATCGCCTGGCACACTTCCATCTTGTTGTCGTAATGCCCATACACCGCGCCGCGCGACACCATCGCCGCATCGGCGATCTCGGCCATGGTGGCGTTGGCGATGCCTTTGTCCAGAAACACCCGCTCCGCGCCATCCAGTATCGCGTCCCGGGTTTTCTGCGAGTCTTCCTTGGTTTTGCGGGCCATCCGTCTCTTCTTTCATGTCATTGTCCGTCACATTGTGTCATTATTTAATCAATCATGCGTGATTAATTAAATGCTAGAATGGCCATTCCTCATCGCTCTTTACTGTAACGACGCCATGCAGAATACCAATACCCACATCCGTGATCTGGACACGCTTCCCGTCTCCACGCTGTTCTGGCGCTACGCCATCCCCTCCATCGCCGGCATGCTGGTAACCGGCCTGTATGCGGTGATAGACGGCATTTTCGTCGGCCACTACGTAGGCAGCCACGGCTTGGCCGCGATCAACCTCGCCTATCCGCTGGTGATGCTGCAGGTGGGCCTGGGCGCGATGATCAGCATGGGCGCCGCCACCCGGATCGCGATCCAGCAAGGCGCCGGCGACATGCGCGCCGCGCGCGGCACCTTGCTGGCGGCGCTGGCGCTGCTGATTTTGCTGAGCGCGCTGATCCCCGCGCTGGGCCTGCCCAATATCGATATGCTGCTGTCCTGGCTGAAGGCCGATGTCCAGCCTCAGGTGGCGGAACAGGCGCGCGGCTATCTGCTGCTGATGCTGTCCGGCGCCGGCCTGACCATGGGGCCGATGCTCCTGACCTACCTAGTGCGCAACGACGGACGGCCCAAGCTGTCCACCGCTTTGATGACGCTGGGCGCGCTGCTGAACATCGGCCTGGATTATTTGTTCGTCGGCGTGATGGGCAAGGGCCTGGCCGGCGCGGCCGTCGGCACGCTGCTGGCCGAGGCCGTGGTGCTGCTTCTTGCCCTGGCGTATTTTTTCAGCCCGCGCGCGGCGCTGCGCATCCAGCTGGGGCGGCTGCGGCCGGACTGGCAGGGCTTGTGGCCCATCCTGGCGCTGGGCGCCCCCAGCCTGCTGATGGAGCTCAACCTGGCGCTGCTGCTGTTCGCGCACAACCGCCAGCTGCTGGTGTGGGGCGACGACCTGAGCGTGGCCGCCTATGCGGTAGCGGGCTATAGCGAGTCGCTGTTCACGCTGGTGATCCACGGCCTGGCGGTGGGCATGCAGCCGCTGCTGGGGCACGCCATCGGCGCAGGTCAGCCCGAACGGGCGCGCGCGGCTTTGCTGCATGGATTGAAAGTGGGTCTGGCCATCGGCGTGGCCGCATGGGCGGCGGTCCAGCTGTTTCCCGCCTGGATCGCCGGCTGGTACAGCGACGGCAGCAGCGAACTGATAGAAGCCGGCAGCCGCGCGCTGCGCCTGCATCTGCTGGCCATGCCGCTGGATGGGCTGGTCATCGTCGGCGCGACAGCCTTGCAAGCCATGGCGCTGACCCGGCTGGCGCTGGGCGTGACCATAAGCAAAACCGTGCTGCTGCTGCCCGCCTTGGCATTGCTGCCGATGGCCATGGGGCTAGACGGCGTCTGGCTGGCGATGCCGCTAGTCAATCTGGTGCTGGGTCTGGCGGTGGCCGCGCTGCTATGGAAGCAATTCGACCAGTTGCAAGGCGCAGTCGGCGTTCGACATGCATAACAGACGGAAATGATATTTGATTTATGTCATATTGATATCTCAAATCCAGAAATGGGAGGGGGACGATATGGCGCATTTCGAACAGCCACGCCAGCAGGAGATGGCGCGCCGCGACCAACTGTTGCGCAACCGCCTGCTGGAGGCCGGCATCCAGCAATATGTGGCCAGCGGCACGGAGAGCATCTACTACCTGTCGGGCATCAGTTACGAACCGTTGGAGCGCCCGTTCTTCCTGATGCTGGACGCCGCCAGCGGCAAGCGCAAGCTGCTGGTGCCCCAGCTTGAGCATGCGCACCTGAAGCAGGCCTGGAATGTCGCGGAAGAAGATGTTCACAGCTACCGCGAGTACCCGGCGCCGGCGGGGCAGCGCTGGGAGGACGCGCTGATTCCGCTGCTTTGCGACCGCTTCGCCTTCGATCCCGCCACGCCGCTGCACCACGCCGAATTCATGCAATCGCTGGGCGGCCGCGCCGACGACGCGCTGGACCGGATACGGATGGTCAAATCTCCATGGGAGATCGCCAAGCTGGCTCGCGCCGGACGCTACGCGGCGGATGGCGTGAACCAGCTGCTGCGCGGCGTTTACGACGGCGTGTCCGTAGCGGAGGGCTATGCCACCGGCCAGCAGCTGCTGCGGCGGATCATCCGCGAGGAGCCGGATTTCGACCCGCTGTGCACCCGGGTGCTGCTTGCGCCCTGGCCGGCGCCGCTGAGCGCGCAGCCGCATGCGATTCCGCAGTTGTCGCAACGGCTGAAGGATGGCCCCCACGTGGTGATTTCCGTCGTACGCCTGGACGGCTACACCGCCGAATGCGAACGCACCTTCTTCACCCGCGCGCCCACCGCCGCCCAGCGCGAGCGTTTCCAGCTGATGGGCGAAGCGCGCAGTCTGGCGATGTCCATGCTGAGGCCTGGCGTCGCCTGCGGCGAGATCGACGAAAGGGTCAACGATTTCCTGCAAGACCGGAGCTTCGGCGATTGGCGCTTGCGGCTGCACCGCTGCGGCCATGGCCTGGGCTTGGGCAATCACGAAGCGCCCTGGCTGGCGCAGGGCAGCGCCGATGTATTGCAGGCCGGCATGGTGGTATCGATAGAGCCGGGCATCTATCTGGCGAATGAGGGAGGCTACCGCCATTCCGATACGCTGGCCGTCACCGACGAGGGCTGGATCAACCTGACCGGCCAAGCGGCGGTGGGGCTGGAAGCGTTGACCATTGCGGCCGCCAAGCCGGCCCAGAGAATGAAAGGCTATTTCATCCGCAAAATGGTTTCAGCCTAGAAAATATATCCTCTCAGATTTTCATCAATAAAATTAAACCCATAAAAATATAACTAGGCCAGTCTTTGACTGGCCTTTTTTCCTATTTCAGTCACTCAAACGTTTGAATTAATATTTGCAGCGAATATTTGCCATTTTATTGCAATAAATTTCATGTTATTAGCAGTGAAAGTGATATTTTCCATTCAAATAAAATAGGGGCTAACATGTCTGAAATGGGAAAATCCGTTGTCGTTGCGCCGGCCTTGATGGATGCGCCCGACAGGGAAAAACTGGTGGATGAGTTATATCTGGTGCATTGTGATATATTCGACGGCGTCAGCAAGGAGGATTTCGCCAGCTATGTCGTATATTCCAAAGCCAACGAAACGCGCATTCTGATTCATAAGAACGCGCAGGGACAATCGGTCGGTTATTGCGCGATCCATTTCTTCGAACAAAACCTGGAAGGGCGACAATCCACCGTGATCCGGATGGAGGCGGGGCTGATGCGCGCCTACCGCGGCAAAAACCGCAACGCGCCATTCGTTTGCCGCCAGGTGCTGGCTTACCGCCTGACCCGTCCTGGCCGCAGGATTTATTATCTGGGCGCTTTGGTGCATCCATCCAGCTATATGCTGCTGGACAAGTACGCCACCCGGGTATGGCCCAGCGCGCAGCAATCCTCGGAGCTGGATTACGGCGGCGTGATCGGCCAGCTGGCGCGGCTGTTCGGCCTCAAGCCGGTGGACCCGGACAAGCCGGGCGTGGTCCATGTGGGCTGGCAGACGCGGGACAACGAGGGCGACCGCAAGCTGTGGCAGGCCAGCCCCAACTCGGCGGCCCAGTTCTACATCCACAGCAACCCCGGCTATACCAAAGGTCATGGTTTGCTGACGCTGGTGCCGATCACGCTGGGTTGCATGGCGCACGCCACCGGACGCATGCTGTTGAACCGTCTGAGCCGGCTGTTGGCGCCGCATCCTCACGGCAGCCGCGGCTAAGGGGATGAGGCGGGCGGAGCCTGCCCTGGCAGGCTCCGTTGGAAATCCTCCGCCTGCGACAGCAGCCAATCCAGAAATCGCGCCAGCCGGGGCGATCCATGGCTGCGGTGCGGCCAGACCAGATAATAGGCGGATGAGTGGGCGGCTTCCCGCTCGCTGGCCAGGACCAGTTCGCCGCGACGGAGCAACGCGTCGGCAATGGAGCGGCGGGTCAGCGCCACGCCCAGGCCTCGGCGCGCGGCTTCCAGCATCTGCGTGGAGTCGGTGAACTCCAGCGCTGGCGGAGAGAGTGGCGGGAGGCAGCCTTCCGCTCCCGCCAACCAGCTTTCCCAGCTTTCGCTGGCCTGCAGGATGGGCGCTTCCAGCGCCCGAGCCAGCGAAGGGACGCCTTCCGGAAACAATCGGGGCGATGCCACCAGCAGCAAACTGTCGCCCATCAACCGCCTGGCATGCACGTCGGGCCAGTCGCCATGTCCAAAGCGTATCGCGCAATCCAGCGCCTCCGGCTCGAAGTCGGCAAACGCCATCGACGCATCCAGGCTTAGCCCAAGATCGGGGTGATGCCGCAACCAGTCACCCAGTCGCGGAACCAGCCAGTGTGTGGCGAAGGAGGGCAGCACGGACACCCGCAGCCGTTGCGCGCCGCCCCTTTTCCTCAGCCTGTCGCTGATAAGGGAGACATTGTCCAGCGCCTGCCGAATCTGGTAGGCGTAGATGCGGCCTTCTTCGGTAAGGCTGGTGCGGCGCCCCTTGCGGTTGAGCAACGCCACGCCCAGATATTCCTCCAGCGAGCGCAACTGGTGGCTGACCGCGCCATGCGTGACGTGCAGCTCTTCGGCAGCCGCCACCACCGAGCCCAGCCGGGCCACCGCGACGAAGGCGCGCAACGCCGACAACGGGGGAAGTGCCATGCCCATATTCGTCTCCTTGCCAGTCCGTCCGGCGCTTGACTTTCCTCATTATGAGCGCCGGCATCGGTTTCGCATGTTAAAAAAACTAACTTGAAGACGGAAAATAAGCCACACATCGCCTGCTCGGCGCTGGCTATGATTTGCCCATCCGGTCCACGACGGACCGGCTCAATCGAGGCAAGTGAAATGGCACAGCAAAATATTCAGGCTTTCCTGAACGATTATTTCGATGTCCTGCAGAACCAGGACCTGGATCTGTTCGATCGCGTGTTCCACCCTGACTGCATGCTGTACTCGCAGCAGGACGGCGCCACCATCCGGCGCTCCTTCGCAGAGTACCGGCAGATGGTCGCCGGCCGGCAATCTCCGCAGGCCGGCGGCCACCCTCGGCAGGATCAGGTGGTCATGGTGGACCAGCTATCCGACACCATGGCACTGGCCAAGGTCAGGCTGCGGCTGTTCGACAACATCATGGTCGATTACCTGAACCTGATGCAGGTGGATGGGAAGTGGCGAATTTTCGCCAAATTGTTCTACCGCGAGGGGCCGGCCGCATAAGGCCCCCAGCGCTGGAAGACGAAACGCCCGCGACGAGCTGCGGGCGTTAGTTTTTCTGCACGTGCCGGCTTAACCTGGCCGTCGTCCCATTCCCCGCAAGAAGTTCTGCTGCGCGCGCCAGAGCCCCTGATAGCCGATGCGGCGATAGGGCAGGCCATGTCGGCGCGCCTGCTCTTCGACGATTCGGGCCAGCGCCGGATAGTGGCGATGGCTGTAGGCCGGGAACAGGTGGTGGGTGAGGTGCAGATGCAAGCCGCCCAGCAAATGCCCCAACGCCCGCGGCCTGGGCTGCCAGTCGCAGCAGGTCAGGAACTGGTGCTCATGCCAGGTGTGCGGCATTTCCGTGCCTTCGGGGCGGAAAAACTCCACTTCGGCCCAGTGGGTGCCCAGGATCATCGCTACCAAAATGCAGGAAGCCACCATCAGGCCGGCCAAGTAGCACAGCAGCAAGCCTCCCCAGCCGATGACGTCGCCAGGCAGGCAATACCAAGGCAAACCCAGCAACAAAACCAGGTGCCCCAGCTTGCTCAGCAAGAATCCACCGACTGGAACGGGCTGATTGTCGTATTGCCGCAATTTGCTCTTGCCCAGCAGGTCCAGCCAATCGCCATACCAGCACAGATAGGGCAGGGATAAGGCCGCCACCAGCGGCCAGTAGCGATGCTGGAAGCGAAATTGCGGGGCCCAATCCTGGAATGGCGTCTGCCGCAGGAACGGGTTGGGCTCGATGTCCAGGTCATAGCCGTCGACATTGGGGTAGGTATGGTGCAGATGCACATGCCGCCGGGTCCAGATGTCGGCGTCTATGCCCATCGGCAGGCTGGTGGCGCGGGTCAGCCAGCGGTTGAGCCTTGCGTTGCGGAACAGGGCGCCGTGGGCGGCGTCGTGCAAGGTGTTCATCGCCAGCAGCATCGCCATGACGATGGCTGCGATGTAGGGCGGCGCGAACGACCACGCCGTCGTCGCGCGCAAAGCCAGCGCATAACAAACCAGGCTGAGCGCCGCCAGCGCCGCGCCTTTCAGCCCCACGCGCCAATCTGCGTGGCGATGGTCGCCGCGTTCGGCCAGATAAGCCTGGGCGGCGCGCTGCAGGTCGATGCGGAACGGCAGCTTTGCCGACGACTGGAATCTCAGTTTGCCCATGCAGCCTCCCTTAGGCGCAACCCGGCCAGGCCATGGACAAGCAACAACGCCAGCAAGGCCAATGCCCAGCCGTCGCGCATGCCGAACATGCCGGCGCACAGCGCCGGCATCGCCAATGTCAGCGCCAGCCAACCCAGCCAGCCCCAGCGCCGCTCATCCGACATGCCGCCGATGGCGATGGTGCCGGCCACCAGGCAGGCGAATACGCTCCATTGGCCGATGGCGTCCCAGCCGGCCACCCGCTCCACGTAATAAATCACCATGCCGAACAGCAAAATCCCGCCGGTGGCGATGTAGGCGGCGGGCATCCGCATCGCGCGCTGCCCGGACGGAGCGAAACGGCGCCGGAACCAGGCTTGCAGCCCCTGGTTGCTGGCCCAGAACGGGTTGTAGCCGGGCGAAGCCCCGTTCACGCCATAATGCAGCGGGATGTCGTCGCGCTCGGGCTGATAGCTGCCGAACAGCTTGTCCCAGATCAGAAAGGTGCCGCCGAAATTCTTGTTCAGGTACACCGGATGAGTGGCGTGGTGGACGCGATGATTGGACGGCGTCACCAGCACCCGGTCCAGCCAGCCGCTCTTGCCGACGAAGGCATTGTGGTTGTACAGCTGCACCGCGTAATGGAAGGACGACGCGGCGACGAACATCTCCAGCGGCAGGCCCAGCACCGCCAGCGGCGCGACGAATAGAAACGAGGTCAGCGACGAATACCAGGAGTTGCGGATACCCAGCGACAGGCTGAAATGCTCGCCCTGGTGATGCACCACGTGCACCGCCCAGAAGATGCGCCAGGTGTGGTGGGCGCGATGCATGCAGTAAAAGCTCAGGTCCCAGGCGACGAAGGCGAATACCCACTGCCAGAACACCGGCAGCCGGTCCACCAAATGCAGGTTGGCGTATTGCAGCAACAAGCCGAAGCCAGCCACCTCCACGCCGCGAAACACCCACATCACGATGTGGCCGGAGTTGAGGTTGAAGATGATTTCGCGCCAGGGGATGGCCTCGCGGCGCCAATGGCGCAGGGCGAGCAGCTCCAGCAGCACGACAGCCAGCATGACGGTGAAGGTGAGGGCGAATACGTTCATGTGCGTCGATAAGAAAGGGGGGGAACAGTGACCGGCCGCGCCGCCAGCAGACCGCAGAGCAGCCCCAGCGCCACGCCGGAGGACAAGTCGATGAACAGATGGCGGCGCAGCTGGATCACGGAGAACAGAATCGCCAGCGCCCATGCCAGCGCCAGCCAGGATCGCCAACGCCGGACGCCATCCCACAAGGCCCAGGCGGCAAGCGCGGTCAGCGCGCCGTGCAAGGAGGGCAGGCAGTTGTGCGGCGTATCGAAGCGCAGGAAGAAGCGCAGCGCCTCGGCATGTCCCCCGTCGCCGGCGATGGGCGGATACGCCAGCGTGGTCGGCCACAATAGGAACGCCGCGCCCGCCGCCAGCGCGCACCACTGCATCGCGCGCTGCAGCCAGAGCAGCCGCCCCGGGCTGGTGAATAAATAGGCCGCGGGCACGATCAGGAAAAACGACGCGTACAGCCAGATCGCCGCCGGATTGAAAGGAATCCAGCGATCCACGGCCAGCTCGGGCAGGACGATCGCGCGCCGTGGCCACAAACTGCCCAGCGAGTAAGCGCAGCCTACCGATGCCCAGCCCAGCAGCATGTGGCGCAGCCTGGGCGGCAGCCAGTCCAGCGCGCGCCTCATGCCAGCTCCCTGACGATGCGCCTGCGCTTGCGGGTGGCATCCATCGCCGGCACGCGGTCCGACAGCGTCCACCGCAACGACTCGGCGTCCACGCCCAGGCCCGCCAGCGTCCGCTCCAGGCGATGGCGGATGGCCGGCAATGCCGCCGCCGGCACCTCGGCGTCCAGCGCCAGTTCGGCCGGCCCGGTTTGGCGCAGCCGGTAATCGGCCTCAAGCGGCAAAGCGGTCGCCAGCGCGCGGCCCATCACGTCGGCGAACACCGTCAGTTCACCGCCATCGCGGCCCGGCAGCCGCAGCATGTCGTCGCAGCGGCCCTCCACCGCGTCCAGCGCCATCGCCGCGCATCCGCACGGACAGGGCTCGGCGCGCGCCTGCAGCACGTCGTTGAGCCGGTAGCGGACGATGGGCTGGGTGCGGCGGCTGAAGTCGGTGATCACCGGCACGAAACGACGTTTTTCCTCATCCAGCCATTCGGGCTCGACATGGATGTACTCCTCGTTCATATGCAGCGTGCCGTATTCGCAGCTGCTGGCCAGAAAGCCCTCGGTCGCCTGGTAGATTTCGTGCACGCAGCCGAAAACCTGCTCGATCACCGCGCGATCCTGCGGCTCCAGCACCTCGGCGATCGAGTACGCCCGCTTGGGCGACAGTCGCAGCCGTCCGTCCAGCTGCGCCAGCGCCAGCGCGCGCAACACCTGGGCCGGCGCCAGCAAAATGGTGGGCGCGTAAGCGTCAAGCGGCGGCAAATGCCCGTCCAACGGCTGGAACAGGTCGAAAAAACGGAAAGTCAGCCAGCGGCTGCGCACCGCGCCGTAGAGATTGCTGTTGGCGCGCAGGAACAGCGCCACTTTCTCGCCGGCCAGCAAGCCATCAGGCAACGCCTTGGCCAGCATGATGCCGGCCCATTGCGCTTGCTCGCCCTTGCTGACGACAAAAGCGCCGCGTTGGCCGGACGTGCCAGACGACAGGCCAACCGTATGGCCGTTCAACGTGGCGGAAAAGTCGCGGCTGCGCTCGGCGCGCAATGCGGTGTCCATCACGTCGGCCAGCTTCAGTCCCGCGGTGTTCATATCGTCGAAATGCTCGAGCATCGCGGCCTTGTCCATCCGCGGCCATTGCGCGAAGGGCAGGGCGCCCAGCTTGGCGAAATAGGGGCTGCGCCGGCGCAACCCAGCCAGAAAGCGCCCCATCTGCCGGGCCTGATGGCGCTCCAGCGCCGCTCGGTCGCGAAAGCCCAGCCGCCTCGTCCGCCAGTACGCGGTTAGGATGCGGATCAGTCTCAGCATGCGGTGTCGGCCTCCTGGTGCGTCAGCAAGATCTCCACGCGGCCGCCCCGGTGCAGCGCGTGCAGTCTGGCCAGCGTGTCGTAATAAGCGCGGCGGCTATGCTGCACCAGGAAAGACAGCTCGGACGGGCCGCGCAACTCCCGGTAGCCTTCTTGCGCCCAGGCCGCGTCCGACGCCAGCAGCGTCCAGCCTGAATCGCCCAGCACGAAAGCGCCCAAGTGCCCCGCCGCATGTCCCGGCAGATCCACCACAAACACTTCGCCGCTGCCGCTGACATCGCGGCCATGGCGGAACGGCGCCAGCTCGGCGGGCAGCGCCTGCAAGGGAAGCCCCTCGATAAAGGACAGGCGGTTCTCCATATCGGCCGGCAGCAGGCCAGGCAGAAAGGCCTGTCGCACCGCGGCCAGCCCGCTCAGGCCGCGCACCGCGCGCCAGCCTTGCTCCGAGGCCATGACCCGGGCCTGGGGAAAGTCCCGCAGGCCGGCGATATGGTCGGCGTGGAAGTGCGACAACAATAATGTGTGTATATCGTTTGGGCTTATGCCGCGCCCGCGCAGCTGCTCGCGCAGCGATCGGGCGCTGTCGAAATGCACCGGCGTCACCATCGGGTACAGCCGATAGGCGCCGCGGCGGCTGGCATCGAAAAAATGCTCGGAATAACCGGTATCCCACAGCAATAGGCGATCCCGGGTTTCGATCAAATAGGCGCGCGAAGGGAAGCAGCGGCTAGCCAGCCCCGCGCCTTTCAGCGCCATGCAGGCCGGATGGGTGCAATGCCCAACGCTGAACGCGGTGACGCTAGCCATGCCCATGCTCCCTCAGCCAGTTCGCCGTGCGCGCCAGGCCCTGGTCCAGACTGTACGGCGGCAGGTAACCCAGCACATCGCGCGCGCGGGTATTGTCCAACGTCATGTCGAAATGGATCGCGCCCAGGCTGTAAGGCGTCAATGCCGGCTCCTTGCCCGTGAGCGCGGCCCACAGCTGCGCGAGGCGGCTGGCCGCGCGCAGCAAGGGGTAGGGCAGACTGACGATGCGCAAGGGCCGGCCCAATTCCTGGGCGAACACCCGCGTCAGCACATCGCGCAGCACGGCCGGCTGCTGATTGGTGATGTTGAATGCCTGGCCGCTGGCAAGGCTGGGATGCATCGTGGCCAGCCACATCGCGTGGACCACATTGCCGACATAGGTCAGATCCAGCGTCACCGCGCCGCCGCGCGGCAGCGGCAGGCGTCCGCCGCGTTGGCTCAGCATGCGCGCCAGCCTGGGCATCAACACCTGGTCGTGCTCGCCGAAAATGGCGCGCGGCCGCAAGATCGTGGTCCGCAGCGCGGGATAGGCGCGCGCAGCCTCAAGCACCTTTTCTTCGGCCTGCGCCTTGGTGCGGGCGTAGGCGTTGACGAAGCGGCGCGGGCGGAACACCTCTGGCACGTCGTAACGATGGCGGAAGTCGAAATACAGCGCCGGCGTGGAAATGTGGATGAAGCGGCTGGCGCGCGATTGCCCAGCGGCTTTCAGCAGCTTGTCGGTAGCATGAACGTTGGCGGCGACGAAATCGGCGTCCCGGCCCCAAGGCGCGGAAAGGGCGGCGCAGTGCCATACCGCGTCCACGCCCTCCAGCAGGCCTTCCAACTGGCCTTCGGCGGCGGCAGCCAGGTCCAGCGCGACGAATTCCGCGCCCAGGCCCGTCAGCTCGATGCCCGCCTGCCGATTGCGGCCGGTGGCGCGCACCGCGCAGCCCTTGTCCAACAGGTAAGCGACAGCATTGCGCCCCAGGCCGCCCGTAGCGCCGGTGACCAGCACCCGCGTCACAGGTCCCATACCAACCCGCCCAGATTCAATCCCGCCGCCGTGCCCACCATCAACAGGCGCTTGCCGGCGCGGGCGCGGCCGTCGACAAAAGCCTCATGCAGGGCGGTGGGCAGGGAGGCCGCCACCTGGTTGCCGTGCGAGGCGTAGATGTCGACGATGCGGCCGGCGGCGATGCCCAGCCGCTTGGCCATATGCTGCATGCCCAGGTGGCTGGCCTGGTGCGGCACCACGCAGTCTATGCTGTCCAGCCCCCCCGGAGTGGCGTCCATCAACGCATCCAGAAAATCCGGCATCAGCCGCGACGCCAGCTTGAAAACGGCCTTGCCGTTCATGTCGAACAGGAAATCGCCTTCGACGACGCCCCGGCGCGGGTTGCGCTGGGTGCCGCCGGCGCGAATCTCGCAGAAATTGCGGCCTTCCGGATAGGTGGACAGCTTGAAAGTCCGCAAGCCGCGGTCTGGCGCGCCGCGCTCGACGATGGCGGCCGCCGCGCCGTCGCCGAAAATAAGCGAGGCCTCCGGATTGGCCCAGTCCAGCCCGCGCGAGGCCAGATCGGCCGAGACGATGGCGATGCGACGATACGCGCCGGAGAGCAGCAGGCTGTCCGCCACTTGCAGCGCGGACAGAAAGCTGAGGCAGCTGGCGTTGACATCGAAGGCGGGCAAACCGGCGGGCAAGCCGGCCGCATGGGCGATGAAACTGGCGGTGCCAGGCAAGGCCTGCTCGGGAATGCCGCAAGCGCCGATCAGCAGATCGATGCCGGATACGCTTATTTCCGCGCGGTCCAGCGCATCCTTCAGCGCGCGGGCGCCAAGTTGGCTTTGGGATTCGTGATCGCCGGCAAAATGCCGGGTGTGGACGCCGCTTTTTTTCAAACTTTGGCCGCGGCGGCAGCCAAGCTTCATATCGAGGTCATCAGCGGTGACGAGCTGGCTTGGCAGCGCCTTGCCGGTTGCAATCAAATTCATTCAGGTTCAAGGTACAATTTAGATTTGCTTGCATTTTCATGTATTGCAACATTCCAATACAAGCCAATCCATATCAAAACCATATGAACATAGCGACAAATCCAGAGTAAACCGCTGACAGGCAATGCCAATCATCATGACTGTCAATTAGTACAGTTGCGGGATTATTCTTATGGTTTTAAGCATTGTTTTCGGCCGCGCGGCCATGTAGCCGCCAGCGAAGAATTGCAATGCCGTGAAAATTACTCATGAATCAAAATGAGGACAGGAAGCGCCTCCTGGGGGCGCAAGCTCCGTCATGAATACCTGCATCGCCGATCAATCGAGACATGCGCATGGCAAAAAAACACTCCGCACGACAACAGCGTCCATTTCCCTGCTCGGTGCGCAGCCGCACCCAGGCGCGCATCCCGCGCTTGCGCCCCGCAATGAGCTGCGCGGCGGCGCTGAAACGCATCGTTCTTGAGTGCTTGCGCCAACTCATGGCCAACACGCCAAGCATTTGCGAAGGGGATGACGCCGAGCCTATCCATCAGGGCAGGGTGGCCATCCGGCGGCTGAGAACCGCTCTCAAAACCTTTGCGCCGCTAGTTCGCGGCCGGAGGTGGAAAACCATATCCGGCGACCTGAAATGGTTGGCGGGCATATTCGGCAAAGCGCGCGATCTGGATGTTCTGGCGCTGGAAACATTGCCGGCCATTCAGGTCGGCCTATCCAGCGAAACGATGAAACCCGCCCTGGCCGCCCTGAACGCCGCCCGGCGGGATGGCCGGGCGGCCTGCCGCGTAGCGTTGGCCTCCCGCCGCTGGCGCACGCTTCCAAGCCGCATGCTGGATGGCCTCGACAGCCTGTCGCCCTCGCATCTCGACAATCTGCCGCAATTCGCCAGCCACACGCTGAAACGCCAGCGGGCGGACATGCGCAAACTATGGAAACAAAAAGGACATTCCGCCGAGCAACTGCACGAACTACGCAAGCAAGGTAAAAAACTGCGCTACGCCATAGAGTTCTTTTCAGACCTGGAGCTGGATGGCGCCCACAAGCATTTTTTGAGCAAGTTACGCGGTTTGCTGCAGGCCTTGGGCGACTATAACGACGCCGTCACCGCCAGGGAGTGGTGCAGGCATCTTGAGCCGGAAGGTCTCCGGACGCTTTTGGCGCAACGACTAGATGAACGAGTCGGACAAGCAGAGACAAAGATGCTTGCTTTCTAAAACAATCGGGTTCGCTTGTCCTTCAAGGCCGGCCAATATAAAGATCCTGGCGCAACACCGATCGGTGATTTGAAAGCAAAAAACCTTCTTTAGCAGGTCTTTCGTAAGTATTTCCTCGTACATCCTTATGCTTTCAGCAACGCTAGATTTGGGGTATGTCCTCACGGAAGGTGGCCGCCATGCTGGGTTTGATCGTTGACTTCGTCGGCGGCGCGTCTGATAAGCAGCACCGGGTCGTGGCTGAGGAAGCAGAGCTAGATCGTTTAGGGTATCGGGCGTATTTGACTACACGCGACAAGGACGGAACGGTTCATGCCCTTGCCGTTCCGCTCGAGTGGACGGAAGACGAGGCAAGCTGGGCCATCTTGGAGAAGATGTCCTTCAAGTGCTTGGGCAATCCGGTGATGTGGTGACATCGCAGCCGCCGTAAAGCTCCACGCCACAGGCTCCGGCCTAGACGGGTAACTGACATTACCCATCTTTTCTCAATTTGAGATTTTTTCCGCTGGCTTTAGTCTTTGATTTTGTACATCCGAGGCGGTGCTAGGCAGGTACATTTTGGACAAAACACTTGCGTAGCGATCAAGCAATTCCTGAGACGGAGTCTCTGGAATGCGCAGCGGCATCAAACCGACTTGCCGAATAACAGCATCCCGCATCTTGTCCTTTTCCTCTTTTCCTATGTGACTGCTATCGTCCAGCTCTATGACCGCGATCATGGTCAGATCACTCTTGCAAATGAGGAAGTCAGCAACTTTTTGGTTCATGGTCCTGCGCAGCCACTCTCGTTGCCGCCAGCTTCCTCCCTTGGTGTCTAGTATCTGGCTGAACGCAACTTGCGGGAAAACTAGAAAATTGGGACTAAGGCTGAGGGCTAGTCGCCGATAGCATTCAATTTCGCGGGGCGTCAGGATAGTGGGGCGCTTTAGTACAAATCGAGCTGAGCCATAGTTGTTTGTTTTTTCTACCTCTTGTGGCTCAGGCTCTTGAGGCTGGATTTTTTGTTCTCTTTGAATCCTTTTCGCTGTCTTGGGCTTTCCCGGCCTCAGCACGAGAGCAGCGGCACCGGCGAGGATGATAGAGATCACAAAGAAGCTGAGCATGATATTGGTTGGCCTGGAATCAAGAAATTTATGACAATGATGTATTTTGCCTACATCAGCCCCTCAATCAGAGTGGCCTGTTGCTCGACTCATCTTCAATCACCATGTCATCAGACATGACAATTGCGGGAATGCCAATCATTTGTTCTATTCTTACGGCACGAATTAAAGCTTCGCTAACAACAAATAAATTCCTTCCCTGGCTTTTCTCCCAATGCTTACCTTTGCTTATAGCTCCTCGCAACATAAAATTTTGAAATAGCACGTAAAACCATAAATTTCTAACTGCTGATTAGGAATTATGTGTAGATTCAAACTCATTGGATACTCTACTTGCGAACCCAAGAATATCGCAAAATGCGACATAGTTATCATTGAAATCTGCTTCAAACTCACATGTTTCATTCATTTTCACCTACCCTCATTTTTCGTTAGATACCACATTTACAGGGAGTCAAGACCCGGCTCGGGAGACCGCGCTAAGCGCGGCGGCCGGGGCTTGACTCCCTACGGCCATGCACCCTGTAATCGCCCCGGGTGATCCCGGGGACGCCTGCCCGGCGAGGGCTAGATTCTGCAACCTTGTTCTGTCATTTGGTTAATGACTTGCTGCCGCTTGGTTAGTGGCTGGTCTACGTGATACGGGCTGTTTGGCTCTAGAGCGAGGTCGTAGTAGTTGCGCTGGTTTCGCAGCTGTTCGCATGAAGGCGATGGAGGTGGAGCAGGGCGCCGGCTCTCTCCTTGTGCTTTTAGGGCGGCTATGTTCGGATCGTCTACGTTTAGCATCATTCGCCTGTAGGTTGTTCCCATGGGGCAGAACTGCGCTGTCGTATAGATGGATTGAGTGTCGTTCACTTTGCATTCGATTACGGCTGCTTGCGTACTTGCTGCAATCAGTGCGAGTGGAATTGCCATCCGCTTCTTCATGCCAGCCCCTTTATTCAAAATGGATTTTTAGTCTACTCGCATCGCGCTTGTCTGTGGTAGTTCTCACGGTAGAAATCTCGCTCGGTCATCAACCGTTCAATTAGGTCTGCTTGCTCGGTTGCGAGCTGCGCTGCGCTGTGCGCCTGTATTCGCGAATTTGCATCCATTCATCAAATCGTACCATCGGGGGTGTCGTCAGGATTTTACATAATATAGATTATGCGAACTTATAAGTACCCATGAAACTACCTCAATGTAACAGCCACCAAACAATCTCATTGCGGATCATAAGCGAGGAAGCTGGTAGCATTTCTCCCTCAGTCATTGGGGAGTAGCCATTTCCGGCCAGTCTGGACAGCCCGCGTCAACAAACTTGAGGCCGCATGCCTCATGGTGCGGGCGGCTCTGTCTTTGCGTCACTTGAGCAAGACAGGTCAGGCAAGACCTTTGGCCGCGATGCGTTTGCCAGCCGGGCAAGCCGCATTGCGCGCCATCGGTATTCGCTTGCCCGGCCGGATTGCTTTCATGTTTGTCACGCTTGTTCTGTTCTTTCTGTCCGCCGGCGCGATCTATATCGCCTGCGAGTATTTCGTCAACGGCGTCGAATGGCTTGGCCGCCGCTTGAATTTGGGCGCTACGGCGATCGGTTCGGTGCTCGCGGCATTCGGGACCGCGCTGCCGGAATGCGCGGTAACGCTGATGGCCGTGGCATTCGGCAACACGCCTGAACAGAAAAGTCTTGGCGTCGGCGCGGCGATGGGCGGGCCGTTGGTTCTGGCCACCCTCGCTTACGCCGTTGTCGGGCTAGCCCTTCTCTTGAACCGAAAACGACTGGGGCGCGCCTCCGGGCGAACACAGGCGGATCATGCCAGCCTCAGCCGGGATCAGGCTGTTTTCTTCGGCGTGTTCGCGCTGAAGGTGGGATTGGGCTTGTTTGCCTTTTCCATCAAGCCCTGGCTTGGCTTGGCGTTCTTGGCTGCTTACGTCGTTTATGTCTGGCGTGAGATACGGGACGCGGAAACCGCCGCGGACGAGGAAGACCTGGAGCCGTTGAAAATCCGCCCTTCCGCTGGCGAAACCTCGCTGACCTGGCCCTGTCTCCAGACTCTGCTGGCTTTGAGCGTCATTGGCCTGGCTTCCCATCTCTTCGTGGCCCAACTCGAGGCGATTGGCCTAGCCATGGGCTGGTCCCCGCATTTGACTGCCTTGTTGCTCAGCCCGGTTGCGACTGAACTGCCGGAAATCATGAATGCGCTGATCTGGGTGCGCCAAGGGAAGGAACGGCTGGCGTTGGCCAACATTTCCGGCGCGATGATGATCCAAGCCACCATTCCCAGCGCGCTGGGGCTGATGTTCACCCCCTGGCTGTTTGATGGCCCGCTGCTTGTCGCCGGCGCGATCACGGCGCTGGCTGTCGCTTTTCTCTGGTTGAATTTCCGGCGCGGCGCGGTAGACGGCCGGGCGCTGGTGATGGTTGGCGGCCTGTATGGGATTTTCGCGTGGGCGATCGTCGGCTGTTTCTGAAAATCAGACCTACAAGGCGGCATTGCAACGTGTTCGATGCCGCCGCCCTGCCCCTCTATCACTCCTCTACCGGCTCTTCCTCGGCGTCCTCGCCGCTTTCCAGCCGCAACTGGGTCGATAGCTGCTTGTTGTTGCGTATGCCCAACTTGCGCAGCTTCTCCGCGCTGGTCATCAAGTTGCCGCGGCCGCTGGACAGCTGTTTCATCGCGTCGGAGAAGGTGTCGCGGCTGGTATCCAGCTGCTTGCCCAGCTTCTCCATATTGGCGACAAAGCCGGCGAACTTGTCGTACATCGCCCCGCCCTGCCGCGCGATCTCCTGCGCGTTCTGGTTCTGGTATTCGTAGCGCCAGATGCTGGCGACGGTGCGCAGCGTGGCCAGCAGCGTGCTGGGGCCGACGATCATGATGCGGCGTTCGAAAGCCTCGTTGAACAGGCTCATGTCGTGCTGCACCGCCAACAGATAGGCCGGCTCCACCGGGATGAACATGAACACGAAATCAAGCGTGTTCAGCTTGTACAGATCCTGATAGCGCTTTTCCGACAGCGAGCGGATGTGGGCGCGGATGGCGGCGATATGGCCTTTCAGCTCGGCCTCGCGCGCCGCGTCGTCTTCCGCCGCCGTGTAGCGGACATAGGCATTCAGCGACACCTTGGAATCCACCACCAGCTGCTTGCCTTCTGGCAGGTCTATCACCACGTCCGGCTGATAGCGCTTGCCGCCGTCGTCGGTTTCCAGCGTATCGGACACCTGCACCCGGTACTCGCGGTCCTTGGTCAGGCCGGAGGTTTCCAGCACTTTTTCCAACACCATTTCGCCCCAGGTGCCCTGCGCCTTGCTGCTGGCGCCGGTCAGGGCGTTGGTCAGCGCCACGGCGTCGTCGCCCAGGCGGGTGTTCAGCTCCTGCAGGCGCTTGAGCTCGGTCTCCAGCGTCAACCGCTCCTTGCTGTCCTTGTCGTAAGTGTCCTGCACCAGCTTGCCGAAGTTCTGGATGCGCTCGTGCAGCGGATTCAGCAGCGTGCCCAGGTTTTGCTGGTTCTGCTCAGTGAAGCGCTTGGATTTTTCTTCCAGAATGTCGCCGGCCAGCGCCTTGAACTGGTCCGACAACGTCTGGCGCGCTTCCATCAGCAAGGCCAGCTTTTCCTGGCTCTGGCGGCGCTCATTGTCCAGTTGCGTGGCCAGTTCCTGCTCGCGCGCGCTCAGGCGCACGATGTCCTCGCCCTGCTTCTGGCTGCGTTGCTGCAAGGCGTCCAGCAAGCGCCCCTGCTCCTCGCTGGCCGCCAGCTGCGACGATAGCCGGCGCAGCTCCAGCTGCAATCCATCCAGCTGCTGGCCGCGCTCCTGCAGCTGCCCTTCCAGCTCCGGCACACGCTGGGCGCGGGCGACATAAGCGCCCAGCTGGGTCTGGCTGTCGGCCAATTGCTGGCTTTGCGCCTGCAAAGCCCTGTTCGCCTCCTGCTCCCGACCTCTCGCTTCTTCCAGCTGCGGCCGCAGCGCATCCAGCTGCGCCTGCAATCCCGCAGTCTGTTGCCGCAACGCATCCAATTCCCTGACGCTTCTTCCGCGCGCTGCCCAAGCCGCGGCGCCGCCGCCCAACAGGCCCAGCAGCAGGCCGATCACCAACATTTCCATCGAAACACCCCATCGCGCCAGCCGCGCTAGTCGCCCAGCTGATTGATTACAAAAGCCGCCCGTTGCTCCAGCGTGCCCTGCGGCACTTCCGTCAATGGATATCCCAGGCGGGCATAAACACGCTCCATCGCCTCACAGGTGCGCACCGCCTCTTCCAGGCTCTGCCGGCGCTCGCTGTCCTGCGCGAAAATCTCCAGCCAAGGCCTCAATAGAAACACTTGATCGTAACGAAAAACGCTAGCGGCCTTCTCCAAGTGAGCGGGAACCTGCAGCCCGGTCAGCTCGAGATACCCGATGATGTCCGGAATACCCCGATCCAGAAACACCGGCCCAGCCTCCCGCTCGGCCATGCGGAAATTGCGCATGTCCCAGCCCAGCATCTGTTCGGCGAACGCGCCCGGGTCCACCCACGGCAGCGCGTTTCCGCCTATCCGCTGCTGGTCCTGGATGATGGCCCGCCCCGCTTCGTCCAGCGCCGGGTAGCCCATGGTTTGCAGCGTCTCCAGCAATGACGTCTTGCCCGCGCCGGGCCCGCCGGTCAGGACCAGCAATTTAGCCAGCGCGGTCCCGTCCTTGCCGCTCAACTTGCCGCTCAAGCGGCCGCCCAATGCTGCAGATACACTTGCAGCTCTTTGCGCCCCTGCCATTCATTGGCGATCAGCTGATACACCGCCTGGATGCGGTCCGGCAGCCAGTCGGCGTGGTTGAACAGCATGGCGTCGAATTCGCAGCCCTCGCGCGCCAGGCGCAGCTTCAGGTGCTTGTCGCCCACCAGTTTCTGGTTGACCACCATGAACTGGTCGTGGAAGTACGGCACTGGGAAGCCCTGCCCCCATACCTCGGCCGCCAGCGTCTCGGCCAACTGCAGATTGACGTCCCGCGCCGGCAGGCTACCGTCGGTTTCTATCATCCGGGTCAGTTGCTTCTCATCCATCAGCTCGCGCGCCACCGCCTCGAATGCTTGCTGAAACTCCGCGAAGCGGCTTTCATCCAAGCTCAGGCCGGCCGCCATCGCGTGGCCGCCAAACTTCAAGATCAGGCCCGGGTGGCGCTTGTAGACCAGGTCCAGCGCGTCACGCAGGTGAAAACCGGGAATCGAGCGGCCGGAGCCCTTGATCTCGCCCTCGTCGCCAGGCGCGAATACGATGACGGGTCGGTGGAAACGCTCCTTCAACCGGGAAGCCACAATCCCCACTACGCCCTGGTGCCAGTCGTCGCGGTACAGGGTCAGCGTGTAGCGGTTGCCGGCGTCGATGCCGGACAATGCCGCCAGCGCCTCGTCCTGCATGCCGGCCTCGATGCCGCGCCGCTCGCGGTTGAGCTTGTCCAGCTCCTGCGCCAGCCGCACCGCCTGCTCTTCATTGCTCGCCAACAGGCAGGCGATGCCCAGGCTCATGTCGTCCAGCCGGCCGGCGGCATTCAGCCGCGGACCCAGCGTGAAGCCCAGATCGAAAGTGTTGGCTTTATAGTGGGCGCGGCCCGCGACGCGGAACAAGGCGGCGATGCCCGGCGCCATCCGCCCGGCCCGCATCCGTTTCAGGCCGTTCTCCACCAGGGTGCGGTTGTTGCGGTCCAGCCGCACCACGTCGGCCACCGTGCCCAAGGCCACCAGATCCAGCAGCACGCCCAGATTGGGCTGGGTCTGCTCGTCGAACACGCCGCGCCGGCGCATTTCCACCCGCAGGGCCATCAGCACGTAGAACATCACGCCGACGCCGGCCAGATTCTTGGACGGAAATTCGCAGCCGGGCTGGTTGGGATTGACGATCAAGGCATCCGGCAAGGTGTCGCCCGGCAGGTGGTGGTCGGTCACCAGCACCTCGATGCCGCGCGCCTTGGCGGCGTCCACCCCGGCCACGCTGGCGATGCCGTTGTCGACTGTGACGATGATGTCAGGCCGCTTCTGCGCCGCCAGTTCGACGATCTCCGGCGTCAGGCCGTAGCCGTATTCGAAACGGTTGGGCACGATGAAGCCGATGGTGGCGCCCAGCATCGACAGGCCCTTAACCGCCACCGCGCAGGCGGTGGCGCCGTCGGCGTCGTAGTCGGCCACCACCAGCAGGCGCTGCTTGGCGGCGATGGCGTCGGCCAGGCGGCAGGCCATCGCTTCGGCGTTCTTCAGGTTTTGATACGGCAGCAGGCCTTTCAGACCGTAATCCAGCTCTTCGCTGTCGGCGATGCCGCGGGCGGCGTACAGCCGCGCCTGCAGCGGAGTCAGCCCTTGGCCAAGCAGCTTGTGCTGCAGTTCGGCGGGCACTTCTCGAGTGACGATTTGCGACATGTTTTCTTCTAGTACAGCGCCGCCAGCGGCAGCGCGCGTTTCCAGAACTTCCACAAGTCCGATGGCTTCAGCGTGAGCTCGAAGCCGGCCGGGCCGGTGGCGATCAGCGTCAGTTGCTCCAGCCGGCCCCGGCGCAGCGCGGACAGCATGGGTGCGAACCAGTCGCGCTCCATCCGCTCCAGCGTCTCGCGCCAGCCCCAGGCGTCGCGGTATTGCGCGGCCGCCTGCAGCGCGTCCAGCGCCAGCAGGCAATCATCGCCAGGCTCCAGGCCGCCAAAGGCGAACGGCGCGGCGTCGATGCCCATGCCCGATCGCTCCGCCAGCAAGCGCAGCGCCTCGTCATCGGCCAGCAGTCTGGCCGCGGGAGCGCGCCAGGCGCCGGGCTCGCCCTCTCCCCACAGCCACACGCTGTTGACGGCCAGCTCGCCGCGCATTTCGCGCTCGTCGTTAGCTGGGTGGGTGTACAGCAGCATTTGCAGCTCGTTCAGCATCCGGCTCCAGGCCAGGCCGTCGTCGCCCTGCGGCAGATGGCGGTTGATGTCTTCGCCCACCACGTCCCACAGTGGCGTGAAGCGCGCATGCAGCGGCTTGTCGGATCGCAACAGCCAGCGCCCCGGCGCCGCCGGGTGGAAACTCAGGCCATCTTCGCCGAAGTGTCGGCTCAAGGCATCCGTCAGCTTGACGGCTTCGTCCTGGCTCACCTGCATCACGCCCACATCGGCCAGCAATGCCCGGTCGCGATCCACCCTCAAATGCACCGGATCGGCGAACAGCCAGTCGCCACTTTCGGCGTCCAGGCCGGCTTCGGCGGCGGCTATCCGCGCCAAACCGGCCGGCGCGGCGCCCCACAGCCGGCCCAGGCATTCGGCGTGGCTCTGCTCGCGCCGCTGCAGCACACCCTTGCCCAGCAATTGTTGCAACGCCGGCACACTCAGCCCCTTGCCGACCTCCGCGCCGTCATGGGCGTCCAGCCAGCATAGGCCGGGTAACAACAGGGTTAATTTCATATTCTTGCCAGATGGGTTGGGGATGGCGGCCATTTTGGCCGCTGGTCATTTGGCTCGAGCATCATTCTGCGGCACACTGACGTCTTTTGCCGGAACTATCGCGCGAGCCGCCTACCAAACATGATTTTGGCGCATGCATGCGCTGGAATCGGATCAATATTTTGCATAGGCAGGCGGCGCCTGCCCGGAAAAGTGATGGATTATCGCAAACTGCTACACATCCCGCAAAAGTGCGCCAGCCGGCTGGTCAACCACCACCTGAGCTGGCTCGGCATCGCCGCCTGCCTGCCGCTGCTGGGCACGGCCACCGCCTTCGCCGTGGCCAACGGCGCCAAGGAAACCCTGCCCGAGCAGGTTAGGCAGCAACAAGTGATCGAACGGCTGGCGCTGCCGGAATTCCATTTCGCCGATAGCCAGACCCGCTACTGGCGCGACGAAGCGGTCAAGCGCGGCGACACCGTGGCCCGGGTACTGAACCGCCTGGGCGTCCGCGACAACGAAGCCCGCGCCTTCCTGTATACCAGCCCGGTGGCCAAGGATCTGCTCAAGCTGAAAGTCGGCGCCACGCTGACGGTGCAGACCAACGACGCCGGCGAGCTGTTCGGCCTGCGCTTCCTGCAAGACGACGACAACGGCGAGCAACTGCTGGTGGCGCTGGAGAAGCGCGACGGCAAATGGCAGGCCAGCGCCGATCCGGTGGCCGCTGAGAGCGTGGAAACCGTACGCTCGATCACGCTGAAGCGCGGCGCCGCCGCCGAGCTGGCCACCGCCCGCGTGCCAGCCGACATCCGCAACCAGTTGTCCGAAGTTTTCTCCGACCAGTTCGAACTGTCCAGCCTGAAGCCCGGTGATCGCATCAACCTGGTCTACGAGACCATGGTCTACGCCGGCAGCTCCATCGCCAGCGGCAACCTGCTGGCGGTGTCTATCGAACGCGCCGGCAAGCTGCACCAAGCGTTCTATTTCGCCCATGACAGCGAAAGCGGCGCCTACTACGACAGCGAAGGCAAGCCGGTCAAGAAGGGCTTCAGCCGCCAGCCGGTGGCCGGCGCCCGCATCAGCTCGGGTTTCGGCCTGCGCATGCATCCCATCCTGCGTTCGCTGCGCATGCATTCCGGCATCGACTACGCCGCCAGCGCCGGCACGCCCATCGTGGCGCCGGCCGACGGCGACCTGGTCAAAGTGGCGCGCGAGAACGGCTACGGCAACGTGGTGATGATACGCCACAACGCCAAGCTGACCACGCTGTACGCCCATATGCGCGGCTTCGGCAAGGGCATCCAGGCCGGCGGCAAGGTAAAGGCCGGCGATGTGATAGGCTATGTTGGAAGCACGGGCCGCTCCACCGGCGCCCACCTGCACTTCGAGGTGCGGGTCAACGACCAGCCAGTGGACCCGGCCACCAACGCCCTGCCCACTCCGGGCCTGAGCAAGACCCAGCTCGCGCAGTTCGACGCCAAGAAACAGGTGCTGAGCGCGCGGCTCGACCTGCTGCAGAACATCCCGGTCAACGTTGCCCAGATCGATTGATGACTGACCTATACATTGGAATGATGTCCGGCACCAGCCTGGACGGCGTAGACGCCGTGCTGGTGCGCTTTGACGACGCCGGCCGGCCCCAGCCGCTGGCCGACCATGTCGTGCCCTATCCTGCGGATGTGAAGAGCGCCGTGCTGGCGCTGCAGCCGCGCGGCCACGACGAACTGCACCGCGCGGAAACGCTGGCCAACCGGCTGGCCGAGATCTACGCCCAGGCCGCCAGCGAATTGCTGGCAAAGTCGGACCGCCATCCAAACGACATCCGCGCCATCGCCTGCCACGGCCAGACCGTTCGCCACGCGCCGCACGACGGCTACACGGTTCAGATCGGCAATATGGCCAAACTGGCCGAACTGTCCCGCATCGACGTGATCGCCGACTTCCGCAGCCGCGACGTCGCCGCCGGCGGCCATGGCGCGCCGCTGGTGCCCGCGTTCCAGCAAAGCGCTTTCTCGAACCCGGACGAAAAACGGGTGATCCTCAATATCGGCGGCATCAGCAACATCGCCCGGCTTCATGCCGGCCAAGAGGCGATCGGCTTCGACTGCGGACCCGGCAATATGCTGATGGATGCCTGGTGCCTGCGCCACACCGGCCAACCCTTCGACGACGACGGCCGCTGGGCCGCCGGCGGCGCGGTCCACGCGCCATTGCTGGCCGCGATGCTGGCCGAGCCTTATCTGACGCAGCCGCCGCCCAAAAGCACCGGCCGCGACCTGTTCGACAACGAATGGCTGGCCGGAAAGCTGGCCGCGCTATCGTCCGCGCCTTCTGCCCAAGATGTGCAAGCCACCTTGCTGGCCTTCAGCGCCCGCGGCATCGCCGACTCCATTCTCGAGCACTGCCCCGGCAACCAGGCGGTCTACGCCTGCGGCGGCGGCGCCCGCAACGGCGCGCTGATAGCCGAGATATCCCGCTTGCTGCCTGGGCAGCAGGTGAGCGCGATCGAAGCGCTGGGACTGCCCGCTCAGCTGATCGAGGCGATCGCCTTCGCCTGGCTAGGATGGCGTTTCGACCATCGCCAAGCCGGCAACTTGCCCTCCGTCACCGGCGCGCAGGGGCCTCGCGTGCTGGGCGCGCTGTATCCTCGGTAAGGTGAAAAGCTTCGCATCAGGCTATAATCATCAGCTGTCATAGCCAAATATGAAAAAAATGCGATTTTTCAAGCGCAAAGCCGTAGTCAAGAACAACCAGACGCCGCTGCCGCCTCAGCTGGTCTCCCTGCTTCGCGAAGCATGGTGGCTGCTGATGGCGGTGGCGGCCGTCTACCTTGTACTGGTGCTTGCCAGCTACTCCCCGCTCGACTCCTCTTGGTCGCACAGTTCCTCCGACCCCACCGTCCGCAATTACGGCGGCGCGTTCGGGGCCTGGCTGTCGGACATGCTGCTGTACGTGTTCGGCTTTTCCACCTGGTGGCTGGTGGTGTTCTGCCTGGTGGCGATAGGCTGGGGCTACCGCCGCATCGAAAGCCTGGGCTTCAAGTTCAATCCCATCACCGCCGCCGCCGTAGGCGGCTTCGTGCTGTTGCTGGTATCCAGCTCCAGCTTCGAAGCCATCGTGCTGGACGGCAAGGCGCTGAAGCTGCCGCTGGACGCCGGCGGCATGTTCGGCCACTTCATCGGCAAGGGCATCGCCCACGGCCTGGGCCTGTCCGGCTCCTACCTGCTGTTGGGCGTGCTGTCCGCCATCGGCTTCTCGCTGTTCACCGGCCTGTCCTGGCTCAATCTGATGGAGCGCATCGGCACGTGGCTGGAGGAAGGCGTGGTCGGCCTGTGGCAGAGCTGGCAGGCGAAGAAGGACCGCGAGATCGGCAAGGAAACCGCGCAGAAGCGCGAGGAAAAGGTGTCGGTCGCCAAGAAGAAGATCGAGGAAACCGCACCGGTGCGCATCGAGCCGCCGGTGCTGGAAGTGCCGGTCTCGGCCAAGGCCCAGAAGCCGGTTCAGCAGTCGCTGTTCGCCGATCCCAAGGACGCCGCCCTGCCCGGCCTGAGCCTGCTGGACACGCCCAAGGAGCTGCTGGAAACGGTGTCGCAGGAAACGGTGGAATACACATCCAGGCTGATCGAGCGCAAGCTGGCCGACTTCGGCGTGGACGTCAAGGTGATCGCCGCCTATCCCGGCCCGGTGATCACCCGCTACGAGATCGAGCCCGCGGTCGGCGTCAAGGGCGCCCAGATCGTCAACCTGATGAAGGACCTGGCGCGCGCGTTGTCGCTGGTTTCCATCCGCGTGGTGGAAACCATTCCGGGCAAGACCTACATGGGCCTGGAGCTGCCCAATCCCAAGCGCCAGATCGTGAAGCTGACCGAGATCATCGGCTCGGACGGCTACCAGAACATGGCCTCGCGCCTGACCATGGCGCTGGGCAAGGACATCGCCGGCCAGCCCGTGTCGGCCGACCTGGCCAAGATGCCGCACGTGCTGGTGGCCGGCACCACCGGCTCCGGCAAATCGGTGGCGATCAACGCGATGATCCTGTCGCTGCTGTACAAGGCGACGCCGCAGGAAGTGCGGCTGATCATGGTGGACCCGAAAATGCTGGAACTGTCGGTGTATGAAGGCATTCCGCACCTGCTGGCCCCGGTGGTCACCGACATGAAGCAGGCCGCCAACGCGTTGAACTGGTGCGTGGGCGAGATGGAGCGCCGCTACAAGCTGATGTCCAAGCTAGGCGTGCGCAACCTGGCCGGTTTCAACCAAAAGATCAAGGACGCCGACAAGGCCGGCGAGAAGATCCCCAACCCGTTCAGCCTGACGCCGGAAACGCCGGAGCCGCTGGACACCCTGCCGCTGGTGGTGGTGGTGATAGACGAGCTCGCCGACCTGATGATGGTGGCCGGCAAGAAGATCGAGGAACTGATCGCCCGCCTGGCGCAAAAGGCCCGCGCCGCCGGCATCCACCTTATCCTGGCCACCCAGCGTCCGTCGGTGGACGTGATCACAGGCCTGATCAAGGCCAACATCCCGACACGGATCGCCTTCCAGGTATCCAGCAAGATCGACAGCCGCACCATTCTGGACCAGATGGGCGCGGAAGCGCTGCTGGGCCAGGGCGATATGCTGTACCTGCCGCCGGGCACCGGCTACCCCAACCGCGTACACGGCGCCTTCGTCTCCGACGAGGAAGTGCACCACGTGGTGGAATTCCTGAAAACCACCGGCGAGCCGAACTACGTCGAAGGCATCCTCACCGGACAGGCCGACGGCGACGACAACGCCAGTTCCGGCGGCCTGGACGGCGAATCGGACGGCGAATCCGACCCGCTGTACGACGAAGCCGTCGCCATCGTGGTGAAAACCCGCAAGGCGTCGATTTCCTCGGTCCAGCGCC
Source organism: Chromobacterium sp. INPA-IVC (assembly GCF_059047085.1). Classification (NCBI taxonomy): domain Bacteria; kingdom Pseudomonadati; phylum Pseudomonadota; class Betaproteobacteria; order Neisseriales; family Chromobacteriaceae; genus Chromobacterium; species Chromobacterium sp. INPA-IVC. The sequence continues at coordinate 507,696 of NZ_JBTNLS010000001.1, forward strand.
ACCTGCGCATCGGCTACAACCGGGCGGCCCGTCTGATCGAGCAGATGGAGGCCGCCGGCCTGGTATCCTCGATGGAAAGCAACGGCAACCGCACCGTGCTGGCGCCGGCCAGAGAAGACTGAGACCTCCACGGGCGCCGTTGCCGCGGCGCCCGCTTTCCCATAATAAAGGATGGCCATGCCCCGCTATCTGCCCGAACCCGCGTTCCGCCACGACTACACGCCCAAGACCGGCGTGCTGCTGATCAACCTGGGCACGCCGGACGCGCCCACCGCCCAGGCGCTGCGGCCCTACCTCAAGCAATTTCTATCCGATCCGCGCGTGATCGAGATTCCGCGCCTGCCCTGGTGGCTGATCCTCAACGGCATCATTCTGAACACCCGCCCCAAACAGTCGGCCCGAAAATACGCCAGCATCTGGACCAAGGAAGGCTCGCCGCTGCTGACCCACACCCGTAGCCAGGCCAAGCTGTTGAAGGGGCAGTTGGGCGAAATGGGCATGCGCGACCTGGTGGTCGACTACGCGATGCGTTACGGCAATCCATCCATCGAAAGCGTGATCGGCAAGATGCGGGAACAAGGCGTGGAGAGGCTGCTGCTGCTGCCGCTGTATCCGCAATACGCCGCCTCCTCCAGCGGCACCGCCCTGGACGAAGCCTTCCGCGCGCTGACCCGGCTGCGCAATATGCCTGACGTGCGCACGGTGCGGCACTTCCACGACGATCCCGGCTATATCGCCGCGCTGGCCGCCCGGATACGCCTGCACTTGCAATACGGGCAACAGCCGGACAAGCTGGTGATGAGTTTCCACGGCGTGCCGCGCTTCACCCGCGACAAGGGTGACCCATACCATTGCGAATGCCAGAAAACCGGGCGACTGCTGGCGGAAGCGCTTCAGCTGCGGGCGGATCAATACGTCATCAGTTTTCAAAGCCGCTTCGGCCGCACCGAATGGCTGAAACCGTATACCAGCGAAGTGCTGGCGGAGCTGGGCAAGGCTAAAACCGCCAAGGTGGACGTCGTCTGCCCCGGCTTTGTCGGCGACTGCCTGGAAACGCTGGAAGAAATCGCGATGGAAGGCAAGGAAACCTTCTTGAGCAGCGGCGGTGGCGAATTCCGCTACATCTCCTGTCTGAACGAAGACCCGCAATGGATAACCTCTCTTGCGACGATCGTCAGAAACAATCTGACCGGATGGACAGAAATCGAGACAGAAGATAGCCGCAAAAGAGCCGTCCTCGCCCATGACATGGGGGCATCCTCCTGACATCAACATAGGCCCCGCCGATTTTAATCGCGCCGCACAAATCTTTTAAAATCAGTCGGATAAGCTGAAAACACGGGCGTATGACCGAATGGCCATACGCCCGTTTTCAACTTGTTTGCCGCAAAATGCCAAGATTGGTCCTATATTCATTGAGTGCGCTTCGGGCCAGATTGACACCCTCGCAAACTGGTCACCATAATCAGTCGCAACTAACAGCCTCTTAATGGTGTTGTTGGTTTACCAAAGAGATCATCAAAGTCTACGCAGATAAGATTCAGGGGAACTCTCAATGAACAAATACGCTCGCTACAGCCTGATCGCCACCGCCGTCATCGCCATGAGCGCCTGCAGCAAGCAGGAACAACCGGCGACGGGCAGCCAGCCCGCCTCCGCTCCGAGCCAAGCCGCTGCCGGCGGCGAAACCGTGGTCAAGATCGGCCAAGTCTCGCCGATGTCCGGGCCGATCTCCCACCTGGGCAAGGACAACGAATACGGTGCCAAGCTCGCCATCGAAGACCTGAACGCCAAGGGCGTGGAAATCGGCGGCAAGAAGGTCAAGTTCGAACTGGTATCCGAGGATGACCAGGGCGATCCGAAAATCGGCACCCAGGTCGCGCAGCGCCTGGTGGACGCAGGCGTGGTCGGCGTGGTCGGCCACCTGAACTCCGGCACCACCATCCCGGCCTCCAAGATCTACTCCGACGCCGGCCTCCCGCAGATTTCCCCGTCCGCAACCAACCCGGACTACACCAAGCAAGGCTTCAAGACCACCTTCCGCGTGATCGCCAACGACGTGCAGCAGGGCAAGGCGCTGGGCGAATTCGCCGCCGGCACGCTGAACGCCAAGAAAATCGCGATCATCGACGACCGCACCGCCTACGGCCAGGGCCTGGCCGACCAGTTCGAAGGCGCGGTCAAGTCCAAGGGCGCTCAGGTGGTGAAACGCGAGTTCACCAACAACACCGCCACCGACTTCAACGCCATCCTCACCTCGATCAAGGCCTCCAACCCGGATCTGGTTTTCTACGGCGGCATGGATGCGCAAGCGGGCCCTCTGGCCAAGCAGATGCAGCGCCTGGGCCTGAAGGCCAAGCTGATGGGCGGCGACGGCTGGCAGACTCCGGAATTCGTCAAGCTGGCCGGCGACGCGTCCGAAGGCCAATACGCGTCCAGCTGCGGCATCTCGCGCGACAAGATGCCCGGCTTCAAGGCCTTCGACGAAAAGTTCAAGAAGGAATTCAACACCGACGTGCAGATCTACGCGCCGTTCGAATACGACGCTGTGATGGTGCTGGTGGACGCGATGAAGCGCGCCAAGTCCTACGATCCCAAGACCTATCTGTCTGAAGTCGGCAAAACCGACTATCTGGGCGTGACCGGCAAGATCGCCTTCGACGACAAGGGTGACATCAAGAACGGCGCCGTCACCGTCTACCAGGTGAAGAACGGCAAATGGGAAGTGGTGTCCACCGTCGGCGGCGAGGCTAAATAAACGCAGCCCCCCGGCTCCGCAACACAAGAGAGGCGCTTCGGCGCCTCTTTTCATTTTGCTGGCCAGCCGGGGCAGCCCCTCAATCTTGCAAGAACAGTCCCCCGCCGGATTTGGCGCAGCCTTCTTCGCGCCCTCTGCATGAAAACTCTGGCCAGATGCTGCTGACGCCCGGATGTCCTCACCTCAAGCACGCATCGCAGGCGCTCTGACGCCAATTTTGTTTTTCCGCCACATGAATCCGCCATTCCTACTGTTTTTTGATGCCAAAAATTGAATGAACGTTCGTTCATTATATGATTGAAAAAGCCACCTTTATACAAAGGAAACCGCATGACGCCCAAGCGCCAGCAGCAAACCGAAAACCGCCGCGGACAAATCGTCGAGGCGGCGCTTGCCTGTTTCATCGCCTCAGGCTTCCACCAGACCGGCATGCGCGACATCGCGGACGCCGCCGGCGTCAGCCTGGGCAATCTGTACAATCACTTCCCAAACAAGCAGGCCTTGATCGCGGAAATCGCCGCGATGGAAGCGCTGGAAAAACAGGACTTGATCGACGCGCTGGCGGCGGACCCAGCCGCCCCCGCCGTCCGGGGTTTCGCCGAAAGCTATCTGCGGCTGTGCGAGCGCCTGGAAGACGTCAGCCTGACCGCCGAAGTGCTGGCGGAAGCAGCGCGCGATTCCGAGCTGGCCCGGCTGTTCGCAGCCAACCGCCGTCGCCTGGCCAGCGCCCTGGCCGATGCCTTGCGCCGCGGCGCCGAACAGGGAGACATAGACAACGGCCTGCCCTTTGCCGCCTGCGCCCACTGGCTGCTGGACGCGCTTGAAGGCTGCGCCGTCAATCGCGCCCTGCTGGGCGCCCAACTGGACGACGTTGACATCTCGGCCTTGATCGACAAGCTATTGTCGCCCTCGGGAGGAAAACGATGAGCCCGCGCCCCAACCGTCTGGACGGCCTGGACCTGGCCCGTTGCCTGGCCCTGATCGGCATGGTGCTGGTCAACTTTCGCCTGGCGATCGCACCCTTCCCGTCCGCCCAAGACCCGCTGCTGTCCTGGTTCTCGCTGCTTGAGGGACGATCCGCGGCCACCTTCGTCACCTTGGCCGGCATTGGCCTGGGCCTGGCCACCGCGCGGCTGGCTCGCGTCCAGGCCATAAGCCAGACCTGCCGGCGCGCCGTGTTCCTGCTGGCGGTCGGGCTGCTCAACTTCACCTTGTTCCCCGCCGACATCATCCATTACTACGCCTTCTATTTCTTCGCCGCCTGCCTGTTGCTGAAACTGCCTGAGCGATGGCTGCTGGCAGCGCTGTGCCTGACGTTGGCGGCGGCCTTCACGATGCAACTAACGCTGGACTATGGACATGGCTGGAACTGGGACACCCTCAGCTACGAAGGCTTCTGGACGCCTCTAGGCTTCGCGCGCAACCTGCTGCTCAATGGCTGGCATCCAGTGTTGCCTTGGCTGGGCTTTGCGATATGGGGGCTATGGCTGTCGCGGCAATCCTTGGCCAGCTCCGACACGCAATGGAAGCTGATGGCGGGCGGCGCGCTGCTGGCGCTGGCCAGCGGCCTGCTGTCGGCCTGGCTGCAGGATTTGTCGCCCGCTCGGCTTTCGCCGTTTCTGGGAACGAAGCCATTGCCGCCCGGGCCGCTGTACATGCTGAACGCAGGCGGCATCGCCAGCGCGGCGATAGGCGGCTGCCTGGCGCTGGCGTCGCGCCCTGTCTTGGCCGCCCGGCTCGCGCCGCTGCTGGCGGCGGGCCGGCAAACGCTGACGCTGTACATCGCCCACATCCTGATCGGCATGGGCGTTCTGGAGGAAATGGGATGGCTGGACAGCGGCGAGCTCGCGCGGGTGCCGCCGGCGGCCGCGCTGTATTGCGCCGCCGCCGTGGCCTTCGCCTGGCTATGGTCCAAGCGCTTCCGCCACGGCCCGCTGGAATGGCTGATGCGGCGCGTCTGCGACCGGCCCGCGCCTTGAAAATCGCCTACTTCCGGCAGAAAACCATCCTGCCGGAAGGCAAGGTCTTCGTAACTCTCAGTCCCGGAAGCTGACTTCCTGCTTCATCATCGCGGCCATGCCGGCCTTTTGGATATCTTCCGAGATCAGCATCGCCGCGTTCCAGCCAGCGACGAACTGCAGCCCGTCGGCCACGCTGTGGTCGCGGCTGTAATTCATCACTTCCTTGCTGCCTCTGACTGCCAGCGGTGACTTGCCCGCAATCAGCTTCGCGCTCTGCAACGCGGCGGCCAACACGGCGTCGGCATCCGCCAGCACGCGGTTGACCAGGCCGACCTCCAGCGCCTCCTCGGCCACCATATCGCGGCCAGTCAGCGCCAGCTCGCGAGCCACGCCCTCTCCCACCACACGCGGCAGGCGCTGCAGAGAGCCGACGTCGGCCACCATGCCCAAATCCACCTCGCGCACGCCGAACACCGCGCCCTCGGCGGCGAAACGGAAATCCGCCGCCAGCGCGATATCCAGACCGCCGCCCAGGCAGGCGCCGTGTATCGCGGCGATCACCGGCTTGCGGCAGCGCTCCAGGCTGGTCACACAATCCTGCAGATCCAGGATCAAGCGGCGCAGCTTGTCGCGCTTGCGGCCTTCGCACTCGTCCTGGATGCTGGATTGCAACCCCACCAGCATCGCCAGATCGATGCCGGAACAGAAATGCTTGCCGCTGCCGGCCAGCACCACGGCGCGGACGCCGGGCTCGCCATCGGCCCAATCCAGCGCGGCGCGCAAATCCTGCCACATCTGCAGGTTCAGCGCATTGGCCTTGTCGGGGCGGTTGAAACGCAGCAGAGCGACCTTATCGTCCAGCTCCACTGACAGGGTTTGCAGATTGATCATGCCGCTTTCGCCTCCGGACGTTTCTTGGGAACCCAGGCCCACAGCATCTCACAGACGATGGGGGACTCGCCGGATTCGTCGGTCACCAGCACCTCCACCAGCACCTCGCCCTTTTCCTGCTCGTACATGGTCTGGATCTGCTGCGGCGTCAGCGTCGCCACGGCCTTCATGTCGCCCTGGGAACGCTTGACATAATTGACTTTCATCGACTTGAGCAGCATCAGCTTGTCGTCCGGCATGTTCATGCCCACCACGAAGCCGGTGGATGTCTCGGCCAGCAGCGCCATCGCCGCCGCATGCACGCCGCGGATGTGGTTCTGCACCTTCTTGCGGTTGCGGATCGATACCGTCAGCCTGTCATGGCCGACCTCTTCGAACCGCAGCCCGGCCGTCGACAGGAAGGGAACGATCTTGCCGAACATCATTGACAGCACTGGCCGGCGCCAGCCAACCGGCAAGCGGCCCACCTTGTCGGCGATCCGGCTCATGCTGTTCTTTCTGTACTCCATGCTACCCCCTTTGTTGTTCTCGTGCTGTCTGCGCCCGGCTTGCCGCCGGCCGCTTATTCTTGCGTCTCGGGCATGCCCAGCGTAGTCCTGACCTGGCTCTTCAAAAGCGGCAGCGCGCCATCGTCGATGCGCGCCAGCTGCAGCCCGCCCTGCAGCGCGGAAAACAGCATCATGCCGACGGCCTCAGGCGTCCCGGCGTATGCCATCCGCTCTGTGTCCCGCCCCAGCCTGACGATGGCCACCGCCCATTGCCGCATCTCGTCGATGAAGGCCGAGGCCTCCTCGCGCATGTCGTCAGGCAGGGTCTGGAACTCGGTGCTGAGGATGCCGCTCGGACAGATCTGCTTGTGCTGCAGGTAATATTGGTCCGACAAGCCGAAATACGCCTCCAGCCGGCGGGCGGCGTCCCACTCTCCCTGTTGCTCGATGAAACGCTGGAAACGGCGGCGGTAACGCTGGATCAGCGCCACGCCCAGATCGCTTTTCTTGGGAAAGTGGTAGTGGATGGCCGCGTTGCGCACGCCCAGCGCGCTGCTGATGTGCTGATAGCTGAAACCGTTGAAGCCGCGCGTCAGCAGCAGCTCCTCGGCCAGGTCGAGTATGCGCTTGCGGGTGTCGTTCTTGCTGTCGGAACCATTATGCATCAGGCCACTCTACTTACTGGTCAGTAAGGTGTCAATCGGCCCGCCGGCGGGGCATCTTGCCCTCTCAGGCCGCGCATGCCCTAAAATACAAGCGACACTCTTTCCCATTCGCGCCTTCGCGCGCGACCACTCTGGTAGAACATGACCGAACACACCGTTCCCGACCTGGAATCCTCTTTGCGCCAGCTGTGCGAAACACCCGGCCAGACCGAAGCGCTGGCGGCGCTGATCGCCGCGCTGCGCCCCGGCGACCGCCAGCCGGCTCTGCAAGCCACCGTCAATCTGCAGGCCTTGTCCTTCCTGCTCGAGCATCACGCCGAATTCCGCGAAGCCCTGCGCCAGGCGCTCTGCACCTTGCTGGCGGAAAGCCGGCAAATCCCGCTGTACACCGACGCAGGCATCCTGGCCAATGATGGTTTCGGCACCACGCTGCTGCACCGCCTGGGCGAGCGCGCGCTGCCCATGCCCTACAATCCCGATTCGCTGCGCGACCGCTTCGGCCTGCTGTTCAGCGACAAGCAGGACTATCTGTGGCTGGAAACCGTGCCCGACGCCACCTGGCACGCGCTGTGGCGGGCGATGGCCTGGCAGGAATCGCCGCGCCAGGACAGCGAACGCCAGACCCGGCTGCAATTGCTGGAGTCGGTGCAGGTGCTGTCCGCCCGCATCACCGCCATCGGCCTGGAGCCGGAGCTGGTGCGCGTCTGCCCCGAGGTGGAGCGTTTCGCGTCGCCCTTCATGCATCTGAACGCCGAGGTGCAGCGCTATGTCGATGGTTACCGCCAGGCCTTGATCGACGGCGTCGAGCCGCCCGAGGACGAGAAACAGGTACTAGTGCTGCTGGACCAATGCGAGGCCATCCTGGGCAAAGTCCGCAAAAACGCGGCCCGTTACGGCATCTCGGTCAATCTGACTTATCACGGCCTGCGGCTGGCGCAGAGCATCGCCCGGCTGCGCGCGCTGCTGGAGCTGCTGTCGCCCGGACACAACCCGGCCGAGCGGCCGCAGCTGTTCCAGCTGCTGGTGGATTTCGCCCGCGCGGAAAACCGCAAGTACAGCCTGCGCGATCTATTCAAGTCCAACACCGAGCTGCTGGCGCTGCAAGTAACCGAGCACGCCGGCCGCCAGGGCGAGCACTACATCGCCGAAGACCGCAAGGAATGGTCGCGGATGGGCAAGGCGGCGATGGGCGCCGGCCTGCTCGTCGGCTTCATGGCGCTGATCAAGCTGATGCTGGCGCGCAGCCACTTGCCGCTGCTGTGGGAAGGCATCGCCTTCGGCCTCAATTACGCGATCGGCTTCATCATCGTGCAGATCCTGCACTTCACCATCGCCACCAAGCAGCCGGCGATGACGGCGGCCCGGCTGGCTGCCGTGCTGCAAGCCCAATACGGCCGCAAGAAGCAGCTGGAAGAGCTGTCGGAGCTGATCGTCAAGGTGGTGCGCACGCAATTCGTCGCCATCATGGGCAACGTGCTGCTGGCCATTCCCACCGCGGCGCTGATCGCGCTGGCCTGGAACGCGCTGTTCGGCGCGCCGGTGGTGGACGCGGCCAAGGCGCAAAAGTTGCTGCACGAGATCGATCCGGTGCACAGCCTGGCGCTGCCGCACGCCGCCATCGCCGGCGTGTTCCTGTTCCTGTCGGGCCTGATCGCCGGCTACTACGACAACAAGGCGATCTACCGCCGCATACCGGAACGCATCGCCAACCACCGCCTGCTCAAGCGCATGCTGGGCGAAAACCGCGCCTGGCGGCTGGGCAACTACATCGAGCACAATCTGGGGGCGCTGGCCGGCAACTTCTACTTCGGCATGTTTCTGGGCCTCACCGGCACCGTGGGCACGATACTGGGCCTGCCGCTGGACATCCGCCACATCACGTTCTCGTCGGCCAACCTGGCCTTCGCCAGCGTGTCGCTGGATTTCCAGGTGCCGCTGTCCGCCGTGCTGCTGGGTTGCGCCGGGGTGGCATTGATCGGCCTCGTCAACCTGGGGGTCAGCTTCTTCCTGGCGCTGTGGGTGGCGTTGCGCTCGCGCAAACTGTCCGGTTCGCTGTTGCTGCCCTTGATCCCGATGCTGGCCAAGCGTTTCCTGCGCCGGCCACTGAGCTTCTTCGTGCCGCCCCCCCTCCTGCCCGCCCCCGCCGCGGAAACGCCGCCGCTGGACGAAACCCGCGGATAAAGCAGGCTGCCGGCGGACGCAAACGCGCCCGCCGGACTCATCCCTTGGCCAGCTCCCTCGCCAAGCGATCGGCGGCGCGCCAGGAGAAAGCGTAAATGGACAGCTGGGGGTTGGCGCCGATGCTGGTCGGAAAAATCGACCCGTCCAGCACCGCGAGGTTTCGCCATTCCCAGTGATTGCCCCAGTCGTCCAGCACCGATCGGGCGGGATCGTCGCCCATCGCCATGCCGCCCATCACGTGGGCGCTGACCAGCCTGGCCTGCAGTGCCTGCAAGGGCAAACCTTCTATCATCTCTCTGGCCCGCCTCCAGCTCGACACCGGTTGCGCGCGCTCATGCAGCGGCATCGCCAGGCTGGCGCCAGCGGCGAACTGCAACTCGGCCATCGCCAGCCAGCTGCGCCGCACGCCATCCCAGATCACGTCGTTGAGCGGGTAATCCAGCACCGGCGAACCATCGCCGCGCAGCTTCACCTCCCCGCCCCGGCTATCCGGATGAAAACCGTCGCGCAGCAAGGCCAATGTCGCATGCAGATGCGGCAGCTGTTGCAAAAGCTGCAATTGCTCGATGCCGAAGCCCGGAAAGGTGACGCTGGCGAGCAAGGGATGGATGGGCGGCACTTCCAGCTTGAAGCCCAGCGGCCCGTCCAGCGGCTGCGTGTGCATGTAGTGATCGGAGTAAACCGTTTGCGGCGCGCCATTGTAAGGCTCCACCATTTCCGGCATCAGCGCCGCGCTCAGCGCCACCGGGTGCAGAAAGGTGCGCTTGCCGGTCTGGCCGGCGGCATCCGCCAGACCGCTGCGCAGCATGATGGCCGGCGTGCCGATGGCGCCCGCGGCCAGCACCACCTGCCGCGCCCGCACGCTGAAGCGGCGGCCGGTCGGCGTGTTGCCGTCGGCGCCGAGCAGGCTGCCCTGAACGGACGCGATGCGCTTGCCGCCCGGGTCCGCCAGCAGCCTGTCCACGCGCGCCCGGCAAAGCAGCCTGGCGCCATGGGACAAGGCATCGGGAATGCAGGTGACCAGCATCGACTGCTTGGCGTTGGTGGGGCAGCCCATGCCGCAATAGCCCAGATTCCAGCAGCCTTTCACATTGCGGGCGATGCGGGCATGCCGCAGGCCCAGCGCCTGGCAGCCGCGCTCCAGCACCAGATTGTTGCCGTTGGGCTCTGCCTGCCAGGGGCCGATGCCCAGCCGCTGCTCCGCCTTGTCGAACCATGGGCGCATGCTTTCGACGGACAAGGTCGCCAGCCCGTGGTTTTCCTGCCACCACAGCAAGGTGTCCGGCGGCGTGCGGAAGCTGCTGGTCCAGTTGACCGTAGTGCCGCCGCCCACCGTCCGCCCCTGCAAAACGGTGATGCCTTTATCCAGCGTCTGCCGGCTGGCGGACTCCTGATACAGCTCCGGATAGGCCTTGGCTTCCAGCAGACGGAAGTCGCTGGAGCTGTATAACCCACCCTCCTCCAGCAGCAGCACCTTCAACCCGGCCCGGCTGAGCACCTCCGCCGCGATGCCGCCCCCGGCGCCGCTGCCGATGATCGCCACATCGGCCTCCAGCGCCAGGTCCTTGTCTTGCCTGGCGCCGTCCAACACCTTCCAGCCGCTTGCCAGGCCCTCCCGCACAGGATCGGGTATCTTGCCGCTCAAGGCAGCATCTCCATCACCGCCGCCGGCTGCCGGTAGCCTAGCGCCGGCCAGCTGGCCGGATTGCCGTACCAGCCGGCATGAATCAGCCGGTGAAGGCCTTGGTAGGCGCTGCACTGCAGGGCGAAACGGCTCTCTCGCCAACGCTGCAGGAATTGCGTCAATTCCAGCGAGGTGGCCAGTTGCCAGGGAGAGCGCACGCCGGCCAGCCAGCGCCGCGCCCAGCGGTTGCCGAGAAGATCGAACAGCTGGCGCACTTCGCGCTGCGTCGCGGACGGCAGGCCCGCCACCGCCCGATCCACTCCCGCCGCCACCGCAGACGCCGGCACGCCAGGCAGCCCCAGCAGCACCGGCGCCAGCGCGGAAACGATTTGCGCGTCGAGCGGCGTCAGCCATTCCAGTTTCCCGCCTGCCGCGGGACGAGGATCGGCCGTCGGCGCCGCCCAATACCCCGCCAGCAGCAAAGCGGCGCTTCCCAGCGCGCCCGCCTGCAGAAATTGGCGACGACTGGCCATCAACGCAGCATCAGTTTCAGCAGCCATTCCACTGCCGCGCCGTAGGGCGGACGCGTCAGCCAGGCGCCGGAAAAACGGCTCTGGCGGAATACCGGCTTGAGTTTGGAAAAGGTCAGAAAGCCTTCGCGGCCGTGGTAATGGCCCATGCCGGATGGCCCCACGCCGCCGAATGGCAGATCTTCCTGCACCACGTGCAACAGCGTGTCATTGATGCTGACACCGCCGGAAATCGTCTCCTGCAGCACCCGGTCGATGCGCAATGGATCGTCATCGAACAGATACAGCGCCAGCGGCCTCGGCCGGGCGTTCACATAAGCCAGCGCCTCGTCGAACTTGTCGTAGGCCACCACCGGCAGGATCGGGCCGAAGATTTCCTCCTGCATCAGCGCGCAATCCTCCGGGCAGCGCTGCACCAGGGTCAGCGGCAGCTTGCGGACCGCGGCCAGCTCCTCGCCGGCCGGGTTGATCTCGTCGATGCGGGCGCCGGCCTCTCGCGCGCCCTCCAGCCAGCCCCGCAAACGCTGGTAATGCCTGTCGTTGACGATGGCACTGTAATCGGGATTGCTCGCCAGGGTGGGATAAGCGCGCTTGGCGGCCTCACGCACCTCGTCCAGCAGCAACGCGCAATCCTTGTCGTTGACCAGCACGTAATCCGGCGCCACGCAGGTCTGGCCGGCGTTCATCATCTTGCCGGCAACGATGGCCTCCGCCGCGCGCTTGAGATTGGCGCCGCGCGCCACCAGCGCCGGCGATTTGCCGCCCAGCTCCAGCGTCACCGGGGTCAGGTTTTCCGCCGCGGCGCGCATCACGTGGCGGCCCACCGTGGTGGAGCCGGTGAACAACAGATGGTCGAACGGCAGCCGGACAAAAGCCTGGGCCAGCTCCGGCCCGCCATTCACCACAGCCAGCAGGTCGTCGCCGAAATGCTGGCGAGCCAGCCGCTGCAGCAGCTCCCCGGTGGCGGGCGTGTATTCCGACATCTTCACCATTACCCGGTTGCCGGCCGCCAGCGCCGCGATGATCGGGCCGAAAGCCAGGAACAGCGGGTAATTCCACGGCACCACCACGCCCACCACGCCCAGCGGCTGGGGATGCACGCTGGCGCTGGCAGGCGCGAACCAGAACGAAACGCCGCGCCGGCGCGGCTTCATCCAATTTTTCAGATGGCGGCGGGCATGGCGCACGCCCTCCAGAGACGGGAACAGTTCGGCCAGGCGGGTTTCCACGCTGCTGCGCTGGCCGAAATCGAGATTGACCGCATCCACCAGCGCCTGGAGGTTTTCCTGGATCAGGCGCTCCAGCGCGTTCAACCAGGACTTGCGGGTTTCCTGCGAGGGGCAAGGCGCGGCGCGGGCGACTGTATTGAGCCGGGTAAAAGCGTCCAGCAGCGCGCTTTCTTCTTGTGAGGGTATCTTGATGGCATCCATAGTAATTATCCTTGTTGATACCAGCCAAACAAACGTTTAGAGCCTGTGCTCTAGCCAAGATTAGCACCAGCCCGCCTTACTGTCATCACACCCGCATATCATGCGCCGCGGCTTCGGCGAAATCGCCTTGCCGCTCAACCCCTCAATCGGCGTCCTGCGCCAGCCGCCACTCTCGCGGCGTCATCCCGCACTGCGCCTTGAATGCCCGCGACAGCGCGGCCTCGCTGCCGTAGCCGACCTCGATGGCGATCATTTTCAAGCGCCGGCCCTGCCTTAGCGCCTGCTGCGCCAACCTGATCCGCCAGCCTTGCAAGTACGCGCCCGAGGTGCAGCCGACAACATCGCGGAAACTGCCGGCGAAAACGCTGCGCGACATCCCCGCGATGTCGGCCAGCCCTTCCAGCGACCACTCCCACTCAGGCTGCTCATGCATCGCTACCAGCGCTTTTCTCAACTTGGGATGAGACATCCCGGCCAGCATGCCGCCGCGGAGCTCGCCGGTTTCCATCAAATGCCTCAGCAGCTGAACCAGCACAACCTCGAACAGCCGGTCGACCACCACATGCCGGCCGCAATTGTCGCTGAAAGCCTCATCGAACAGCATTGCCAACACTGGCGCGGCCCCGGCGATGCGGTCCAACGGCAGGCAGACGATATCCGGCAACGCCGCCACGATGGGGTTTTCCGCTCCGCCATCGAAATGCAGCTCCGCGCAGGCCAGATCGGCGCCGCCATGCTCATCCGAGACAAAGCGGCGCGGCATCGGACGCGGATAAAACAATAGGCTGGGAACGTTCACATGCAGGTCGGCCGATCGTCCGGCATGAATCACATCCACGGTCCCCGCCCTGACCAAGTGCAGCTGGCCTCCGTCGCCAGGACGGGAAAAATCGGTGACGCCGCACAAGGCGCCGGAATGGAACATCCGCGCGCGAACCGGGAAGCGATTCAACAGCGCATCCAGCCTATCGACACATGCCTCAGCCATTTCAAAACTCTCGATCAAATTTTCAGGACTTTATGCAGCTTATCGTATTTTTCATTGGCGTAAAGTGGTTCCTGCCAAACGGCTCAACGCAAACCCGCCAAATCATCAGGAGCGCACCATGTCGATTGAAAAGATTCTGTACCGCACTCAGGCCACCGTCAGCGGCGGCCGCGAAGGAAACGCCGAGTCCCCGGACGGCGCGCTGAAAATCCAGCTGTCCACGCCGCGCGAACTCGGCGGCGCCGGCGGCCCCGGCACCAATCCCGAGCAGCTGTTCGCCGCCGGCTATGCGGCCTGCTTCCTGGGATCGATGAAGTTCGTCGCGGCCAAGCAAAAAATGACGCTGCCGGCCGAAGCCAGCGTGACAGCCGCCGTCGGCATCGGCCTCATCCCCAGCGGTTTCGGCATCGAGGCCGAGCTGCGGATCAGCCTGCCAGGCCTGGCGATCGAGGACGCTCAGGCCTTGGTCGAACAGGCTCACATCGTCTGCCCTTACTCCCACGCCACCCACGGCAACATCGACGTGCGCCTGAGCCTCGTGTGAACCGACTCTCGACAACCCAAACTCAAGGAATCGCCATGAAACCGAAACTCACCATCGCTGCCGCGGCCGCCTCCGCGCTGATCGCAGGCTCCGCGCTGGCCGCTGGCAGCCCAGGCGTCGAACGCAATACCCAAGCCTTCCTCGAAGCCCTGGCCAAGAGCGGCGGCCAGCCGCTGGAAACGCTGTCTCCCGCCGCCGCGCGCCAGGTTTTGATCGGCGCGCAGCAAGGCGCCAAGCTGCCGCCGGCCGATGTCAGCGAGAAAACCATCACCGCCGACGGCAAGCCATTGAAACTGACTATCGTGCGCCCAGTCGGCGCCAAGGGCATCCTGCCTGCCTTCATGTTCTTCCACGGCGGCGGCTGGATTCTGGGCGATTACCCCACCCATGAACGCCTGGTGCGCGACTTGGTGGCGGAATCCGGCGCGGTGGCCGTGTTCGTCAACTACACGCCGTCGCCCGAAGCTCGCTATCCGGTGGCGATCCAGCAGGCCTATGCCGCGACCAAGTGGGTGGCCGAGCACGGCGATCAGATCCAGGTCGACGGCAAGCGCCTAGCAGTGGCGGGCAATAGCGTGGGCGGCAATATGGCGACGGCGGTCGCCTTGATGGCCAAAGCTGACGGCGGACCCAAGCTGCGCGCCCAAGTGCTGTTCTGGCCGGTAACCGACGCCGGTTTCGAAAGCGCGTCGTACAACGAATTCGCCGACGGGCACTTCCTGACCAAGCCGATGATGAAGTGGTTCTGGGACGCCTATACCGCCGATCCGCAGCAACGCCACGAAATCTACGCCTCGCCGTTGCAGGCCGCGCCGCAGCAGCTGCAGGGCTTGCCGCCCGCGCTGGTGCAGACCGCGGAGAAGGACGTGCTGCGCGACGAGGGCGAGGCCTACGCCCGCAAGCTGGACGCAGCCGGCGTCGATGTGGTGGCCACCCGCTACAACGGGATGATCCACGATTTCGGCTTGCTCAATGCCTTGTCTAGCCTGCCCGCCACGCGCGCGGCCCTGCATCAGGCCGCCGAGGAGCTGAAGTCCCGTCTTCGCTAAACCACGCCGCCGCGCCCAAACCTGACCCGGTTTCGGCGCGGTCCGCCCATTTTTCCGCAAAATGCCAAGCATGCCGCGAATGCCCGGACATAGTATGATTCGCGACAGGATATCCCCGTTACGAAACCCTTGCCCTTACCGCTCCACATGCTGATCGACTTCTTCTACGCGCTGCGCAACGCCGGCCTGCCGGTCACCCTGAAAGAATTCCTGCTGCTGCTGGAGGCGCTGCAACGCAACGTCGCCTTCGGCAACCTGGACGAGTTCTACTATCTGTCGCGCGCGGCGCTGGTGAAGGACGAAAAGTACTTCGACCGCTTCGACCAAGTGTTCGGCCATCATTTCAAAGGCCTGGAACTGAGCCTGGACGACCTGCAACGCGCCATCCCCGAGGACTGGCTGCGCAAGCAGGTGGAAAAATATCTCAGCGAAGAAGAAAAGAAAAAACTGCAGTCCATGGGCTGGGACAAGCTGATGGAAACGCTGCGCCAGCGGCTTGAGGAGCAGAAAGAAAGGCACCAGGGCGGCAATAAATGGATAGGCACAGGCGGCACCAGCCCGTTCGGCGCCTGGGGATACCATCCGGAAGGCGTGCGCATCGGCCAGAACCAGTCGCGCCATCGCCGCGCGGTGAAAGTGTGGGATCAGCGCGAATTCCGCAATTTCGACGACAAGGCGGAGCTCGGCACCCGCAACATCAAGCTGGCGCTGCGCCGCCTGCGCGAGTTCGCCCGCGATGGCGCCGAGGAAATCCTGGACCTGGACGCCACCATCGCCGCCACCGCTCGCAAGGGCGGGATGCTGGATCTGAGAATGCAGCGCGAACAGCACAACAGCGTCAAGGTGCTGGTGCTGTTCGACGTGGGCGGCTCGATGGACGACCACATCCGCGAATGCGAGGAACTGTTTTCCGCGGTCAAGGCTGAATTCAAGCACCTGGAGTATTTCTATTTCCACAACTGCGTGTATGAATCGGTGTGGAAAGACAACAACCGCCGTCAGAGCCAGCGCTTCCCCACCTGGGACCTGATCCACACCTTCGGCCGCGACTACAAGCTGATCTTCGTCGGCGATGCCAGCATGAGCCCCTACGAAATCGCCTTTCCCGGCGGCAGCGTCGAGCATATGAACGAGGAGTCCGGCGAAGTCTGGCTCAAACGGCTGCTGGAGCATTTCCGCCACGCGGTCTGGATCAACCCTCTAGCCGAAGAGCACTGGAATTACACGCAATCAGTGGGCATGGTCAGACAGCTGATGGGACAGAGAATGCATCCGATGACCCTGGCCGGCCTGGACCAGGCGATGCGAAATTTGAAAAAAACTGCCGCGCCCGCTTGAAAATTTAACGTTGACTCACAACTTTTTCCTTGAGTCGGCAGCATGTTGTAGCCCAGAATGAAGTCGAGGGGCCACAACGCAAGTCCGAAACCGGCCTCAGATTCAGTTACGGGGAGTCATACCATGCAAATCCTTCTTATCGCGGCCCTTGCCGTTGCGGTGGTCGCCGTCGCCAAATTGCTGGCTGCCCCGGTACAACAGCAAGCCAAGCTGGTGCCCATCCGCATTCGCGACGAGGAAACACGCCGTCGCCGCTGAGACTCAGCCAGCCAGAACCCAAGCGCGTCCAAGACGCGCTTTTTTGTTGCCTCCTCGCCAAAGATGACGCGATTAGACACAATCGTTAAGAAATGGCGCTTGCCCGCACAAGTCTTTGTTTCTAAACTAGATGAGCATCATTGCATTCAATAGATTCGCGACGGAGAAACACCATGGCGCTGACTGTCAACACCAACTCGGCCTCGCTGATTGGACAGTACCAGCTGAACAAGACCCAGCAGGCCACCAAGCAAGTGCTGGCCCAGCTGAGTTCTGGATCAAAGCTGAACAGCGCGGCCGACAACGCCGCCAATCTGGCCATCGCCCAGCAACTGCAAGCGCAGATCAACGGCAACAATCAGGCGATCAACAACACCAATGACGGCGTGTCGATGCTGCAAACCGCCGACTCCGCCTTGGGCCAGTTGCAGGACAATACCCAGCAAATCCAGACCCTGGCCATCCAGGCTGGCGACGGCGCGCTGAGCGCGAGCAACCGCCAGGCGCTGCAACAGCAGGTGGACCAGCTGACTCAGAGCAACTCGCAAATCATCCAGAGCACACAGTTCAACGGCACCCAGTTGTTGAACAACAGCAACGCCAGCACTTTCCAGGTCGGCCCCAACGGCACCAGCAGCAACCAGATCACGGTGCCGGGCATCGATCTGACCGCCGCGCCGGCCAGCGGGGGCTTGAACGGCTACAATGCCAATCTGGCCGCGACCAACACCATAGACATCACCACGCAGGCCAATGCGCTGACCGCTCAGCAAAACGCCGGCAACGATCTCAACGCCATCTCGTCGCAACGCGCGACGCTGGGCGCGGCCAGCAACAGCTTCGACACGGTAGTCAGCAATCTGCAGAACTCCACCCTGAACACCGCCGCCGCGCAGAGCCGGATCAGCGATACCGACTTCGCCGCCGCGACCGCTCAGCTCACCGCGCAGCAGATTCTGGGCCGCACCGGCGCCGCCACGCTGGCGCAGGCCAATGTCGCGCCCCAAGCAGCGCTGTCCTTGCTTGGCTGAGCAACTTTACGCAAAAGTTCCCGGCCGCCAGAGAAAAATAATTCCAATCATCTCTTGTTTGCCGGCCTTTGATTCCATTATCATCGACAGCTGAATCCCTCACGGGATTTGTCCATCGGGCACCGCAAGCGGTGCCCTTTGTCCATTTGCAAGGAGCTCACATGTCGACCACGCCGGCAATCACCATTTCCTCCCTAGACTACGACAGGCTGTCCGTCCTGCTGGAGAGCTGCGAGCACGACCACCCGGTTGCCGGCCGCCTGGAAGACGAATTGGAGCGCGCCGACGTCGTGGACCCGCAGGCCATGCCGTCGAATGTGGTCACCATGAACAGCTCCGTCCGCATTCGCCTGGGCGATGGCCAGGAAAAGCTGCTGACGCTGGTTTACCCCAAGGATGCGGACAGCGAGCAAGGCCGGATTTCGGTGCTGGCGCCGATAGGCGCGGCTCTGCTCGGGCTCTCTGTAGGTCAAAGCATGCAATGGCCCACCCCATCCGGACATACGGAATTGAGCGTGCTGGAAATCACCTATCAGCCGGAAGCCGCTGGCGAGTATCACCGCTAAGAGCCTGATCGAGGACTCGCGAGCCAAAACGCAGATGGCCGAAGAGGCATGCTCCAGGGAGCCGGACGCGCGCGCATCGCGCCCGGCCAGGCGGATATCGAAAGCTCAGCCGCGCTCGGCGGCGAGCTTGGCGCCCACGTCCGAGTCGGAATAAAGCAGCGCAATCTCGCGGAAGCTCTCCGCAACCTGCAAAAACGCCTTCACCATTTCCGGATCGAAATGCCTGCCGCTCCCATCCCGTATGATTTCCACAGCCTTGTCATGCGAAAACGGCGGCTTGTACACTCTCCGGGAAATCAAGGCGTCGTACACGTCGGCCACCGCCATCAGTCTGGCGGACAGGGGAATGGCCTCGCCGGCCAAACCTTGCGGATAACCGCTGCCATCCCACTTTTCCTGGTGGCAATACGCGATTTCCCGCGCCAGCCGCAGAAAGCTGCTGGGCGCGTCCAGCATGCGCTCCGCGGTGGCGATGGTGTCCCGCCCCAGCACCGTGTGGGTCTTCATCACTTCGAACTCCTCCGGAGTCAACGGCCCCGGCTTCAATAGGATGTCGTCGGGAATGCCCACCTTGCCGATATCGTGGAGCGGAGCGGATTTGTACAGCAGCTGCACGGTTTCGTCATCCAGCAGCGGCCGATAACGCGGATGGTTGCGCAGCTCCAGCGCCAGCGCGCGAACATAGTTCTGGGTGCGGCGCAGGTGGTTGCCGGTTTCGTGGTCGCGCGTCTCGGCCAGCGAAGCCAGCGCCATGATGGTGACGTCTTGTATCACCTGCACTTCCCGCGTCCGCCTCTCCACCTCTTCTTGCAGAAAAGCGGCTTTATCCTCCAAAAAGTCAGCCACCGCCTTGGCTCGCAAGTGGGTGCCCACCCTGGCCAGCATGATGGGCGGCGACACCGGCTTGATGATGTAGTCCGCGGCGCCGGCGTCGAAACCGGCCTGCTCGTCCTCGTGTTCGCTCATCGCGGTCAGGAAAATTACCGGAATCGGCTCGGTGCGCGGGTCGGCCTTGAGCCTACGGCATACTTCCAGCCCGCCTAGCCCCGGCATCATCACGTCCAGCAACACCAGATCCGGCAGCACGTCGCCCTCGACGATCTGCAGCGCTCGCTCGCCGCTGTTCGCGATCAGCGTCCGATAGCGCGGCTTCAGCAGGCCATACATCTGCGTCAGGCTCTCCGGACTGTCATCCACCAGCAGCACGGTTTGCCGATCGGGCGCGTTCGCGTCGCTCATCTCGAATCCTCAGGCAGCTTCTTGCCATAAGCCCGCGCCAGTTCGCGCAAGGCGCCCAGCGCGGAGACAAAATCGAAACCGTTCAAGGCCTGTTCGAAGGGCACGCACGCGCCATCCGGGAAGCAGGCCCGGATGCGGGGCGCGTGTTCGAGAAAATATCCCAGCGCGTCGCCGTCGCCGACCGCTAGCAGCGCCGCCAGCCGTTCAAGCAACGCATCGTCGGCTTTGGCATCCGTTTCGGGACGCCCCAGCTCCGCCAGCCCGGCGCGCAAAGCCGCCACCACCTGCCCCAGCTCGATTTCCATCTCAACCAACAGGCCTCGCCATTCCTCGCGCGTCCGGATCGCCATCTCCAGCCGCATCGCCGCGCTTTGCAGATCGACGAAGCCTATGCTGCCCGCCGCGCCTTTCAACGTGTGCGCAATGCGCTCGGCAGTCTGGAAATCCCCTTCTTCCAGAGCCATGCCGGACCGGACCGCCGCGCCGGCCTCCTCCTCGACAAACTGCCTCAGCAGGTGCCGATAAAGCTGGCGGTTGCCGGCGACCCGCCGCAGGCCGGCTGATTGGTCCAGTCCATCCACCTGCGGCAAAGGCGTCTTGTCTGCCGCCGTCCCGCCCCAGGCCTGCGGCTCGCCGGCTTTTCCCACCCAGCGCGCCAGCGTGGAAAACAGGATGTGCGGATCGATGGGCTTGGCGATATGGTCGACCATCCCCGCCATCAGGCAGCGCTCCCTCTCCTCGACCAGCGCGTCGGCCGTCATCGCGATGATGGGCAGGTCGATGAATCCGGGCAGCGCCCGGATGCGGCTGGTGGCCTCGATCCCGTCCATCACCGGCATCTGCACATCCATCAGCACCGCGTCGAAAGCCTTGGGGCCGTACGCGAGCAGCTTGTCCAGCGCCGCCTGCCCGTTTCCCGCCACCGTGATGGTGGCGCCGGTTCCCTCCAGCAGTTCGATCGCGATCTGCTGGTTGATATGATTGTCTTCCACCAGCAACAGGTGGGCTCCGTCGAAACGGGGAAGCTGGTCGATCTCCTCGAACAACGGCAACCCGCCGCTGCGGCCAAAACCGAATACTTCCAGCAATACGTCGAACAACTGCGACAGATTGACCGGCTTGACCATGAAGGCGTCGCAACCAGCCGCCCGGGCCTTGAGCCGTATATCGTCGCGCCCGAAAGCCGTCACCATCACGATGCGCATCTTGCGGCTGATCTGCCGCATCCGGCGCACCGTCTCAACGCCGTCCATCTCCTGCATCATCCAGTCGACAAAGACGACATCGAATGGTTTTTGCAGGCAATCCTGCCTCACCCGCGACAAGGCCTCGTTGCCGTTCAGACAGCCTTGCACCTCGAAGCCCAACTGCTTGAGCTGGGCGCACAGCACGTCGACGGCGGACTGGTTGTCGTCCACCACCAATACCCGCAATCCGCGGATTTCCTTGGGCAGCGATTGCCGGCGCGAGTCCGTCTCCGCCGAAACGCCCAGCCAGCAACTGAAAATGAAGGAACTGCCCCAGCCAGGAGAAGACTCCACCAACATCGCTCCGCCCATCAGCTCCACCAGCCGCTTCGCGATGGTCAGACCCAGGCCGGTGCCGCCAAAACGGCGGGTCGTCGAGCCATCAGCCTGGCTGAACGCTTGAAATAGCCGGCCCTGCTGCTCTTCGTTCATGCCGATGCCGGTATCGTGCACGCAGAATTTCAGCTGCACCTTGTCGCCGATCCTCTCGGTCAGGCCGATGATGATGGACACCTGCCCGGCCTCGGTGAACTTGATCGCGTTGCCGGCCAGATTGGTCAACACCTGCCCCAGCCTCAACGCGTCTCCCAGCAAGCCTTGCGGCACGTCGCTGGCGGTTTCGAACAACAACTCCAGCCCCTTGTCCGCCGCCCTCTGCGCCACCAGCGCCGACACGCCGTCCAGCACGTCGTCGAGCCAGAAGGGCTGCGACTCCAGCTCCAGCCTGCCGGCTTCCACCTTGGAGAAATCGAGGATGTCGTTGATGATGCCCAGCAGCGACGTGCCGGCGTTGTGGATCTTGCCGATGTAATTGCGCTGCTGGTCGTCCAGATCGGTCCGCAGCGCCAGATAGGACATGCCGATGATGGCGTTCATCGGCGTGCGGATCTCGTGGCTCATATTGGCGAGAAACAGCGATTTGGCCCGGGTGGCCTGCTCGGCCGCCTGCTTGGCTTCGCGCAACTGGGCCGAGTTGTCGACCAGCCGCGCATACAGCAGGCTATATTCCAGCAGCAGCGCCATCAGCACGAAGCTGGCCGCCATCAATCCATAAATGCGGCCGGCGTAGAAGCCCAGATCGAAACGGCCGGCGTTGAACACCACGGACAGCGCGATGTCGAGAACCCAGCTGACCATCACCACGATCAGCCACAAGTCCAGCATGCTGCGCGGCCGGCGCAGCGCCACCGCGACCAGGGCCAGCATGCACAAGCCCCAGACACAGGTGATCACGCCCCACATCAGCGGCGAATAGCGGCTGCCCTGCATGATAACCGGCAGAAAATCATGGCCCTGGGTGGCGAGCGCGCCCAGCAAGACCACCAGCAGAAGCGCCAGAGAGGCCGGCAGCGCGATGGCGCGGCCGGTTCCGGCCCGCACGCCGCCAACGCCCAGCACGCAATAAAGAATAACCAGCAGCGGAAAACCGCTGTGCCAGAACATATACAGCCAGGCCGTGGTTTGCGGCCCGGAGCCGAACAAGCCATGCTCTGCGAACAGCCCGGGAAAGCTCAGCGCATGCAGCATCGCCATCAGGGCGGTGAACAGATAGGCCGTCGCCAATATCTGCAGGGAACGCAGGCGGAGGATGGCGAACTGGCCGAACAACAACACCGCGGTGATCAGATCGTTGACGGCCAGAGCGGACTGGTACAGCGGAATGAAGGCCCACACCTTGGGCAACTGGATCTTGGCGAACGGCAAGATGGCGAGGAAGGCCAGCACCGAGACCACGATGACGCCGATCGCCAGCCGCGACTGCCCGCGCGTAGGGGGCAGCGAGGACAGGAATTCGAGTCTGTGGTCGGTCGTCGAATCTGATGGCTGCATAAACAACGATCTCCGCGCTGCGGTTCCGGTGTCTGCCCGTCCGCGCATGCTGGAGGCGGACGCGCCGGATTCCGCACCCGGCATCTGAGGTATAGCACAGCCATGGCGGCGACATATGCCGCTCGCCGGATTCAAACCATCAATGTCGGCCGGGCCTCAGGCCAGCCAGCCCCGCTCGCGCGCCTGCGCCAGACGGTCCTCCAGGTAATCCCACAAGGCCGGACAGCCCTGGCGGACCGGCGGGCCGATGCGGTCGACCACCTGCTGATGGCGGATGCCGTTCTCCCGCCAGCTCTGGCCGCTGTTGGCCAGGTTCAGCAAGACAGGCATCGCGCGGTCCGCCGCGTGGGCGAAACGGGCCTCGGCGGTTTCGCCGGCCTCGAACTCGTTCCACAGCGCGAGAAAGCGCTGCCCTTGCTCGGCCGGCAGCATGCCGAAGAGGCGGGTGACGCAAGCCAGCTCCTGCGCCTTGCGCTCCTCCCAGCCGCCCTCGGCGTAGACGATGGTGTCGCCGGTCTCGATTTCGCCGATGTCGTGCACCAGCAGCATCGCCACCACGCGGTCCATATCCACCGCCTCAACCGCGTACGGCGCCAGCGAAGACGCCAGCAGCGCGATCTGCCAGCTGTGCTCTGCCGAGTTCTCATAGCGGTCGCTGTTCAACACGCGCGTCTTGCGCGTCACCTGCTTGAGCTTGTCGAGCTCCAGCACGAAATCAACGATGTTCTGCATATTGTTTTCTTTCCATCGATACAAAAAAAGCAGACCGAAGTCTGCTTGTTCCGGCGCTTACCAGCACCGTTGAATCATCTGCGCCAGCTGCACCAGCCGGCCGTGGAAGAAGTGGCCCGCGCCGGGAAACACCAGCACCGGCAGATTCTGCGGCCGCGCCCACTCCATCACCGCGGACAGCGGAATCACCTCGTCCTCTTCGCCATGGATCACCAGCGTGTCCGCCGGCACCGCCGGCGTCGGGATCGGGTACTTGCCGACCGCCACGCCCATCAGCAGCAGCTTGTCCGCCTCGATGCGGTCGCGCGCGCGCGCGGCGACGAAGCCGCCGAAGGAGAAGCCGGCCAAGGCCAGCGGCAGGCCCGGATGCTGGGCCTTGGCGTATTCCACTACGGCAATGGCGTCGTCCACTTCGCCATTGCCGTAATCGTGCTCGCCCTCGCTGTCGCCCACGCCGCGCAGGTTCGGGCAATAACAGACGTAGCCCAGCTGCGACAAGGCCTTGGCCGCGGTCTGCACCACCTTGTTGATATGGGTGCCGCCCTGCAGCGGATTGGGGTGGCAGATCACGGCGACGCCGGTCGCCTCGCCCTGGGCCGGCACAAGAATGGTGTCGAGCGCGCCGACCGGGCCGGCGACGCTGATCTTGTTCAGAGCCTTCAACATCAGATCTTCAGCCTTTCCACCACGCGGCCATGCACCATGTGCTCGCTGACGATTTCATCGATATCGTCCTTGTCCACGAAGGTGTACCAGGTCTCCTGCGGGTAGACCACCATCACCGGGCCATCGTCGCAGCGGCCCAGGCAGCCGGCCTTGTTGACGCGGATCTTGCCCTCGCCGGCCAGCCCCAGCGCCTTGACCTTGTCCTTCATATAGCCCAGCAGTTCGCTGGAACCGAAGTTGTTGCAGCAGCTTTCGCCGGCGGCGCGCTGGTTGCAGCAGATGAATACATGCTTGTCGAAAAAGCTCATGACTGTGTCCCGTTATCCGCTTAACCGTCGTTGTCCGCCCAGCCGGCCGCGCCGACGGTGGCCGCATTGTCGAACTTGGCGTAATGGCCGATGAAGGCCAGCCGCACCGCGCCGGTCGGACCGTTACGATGCTTGCCGATGATCGCCTCGGCCAGGCCCTTGTCCGGCGAATCCGGATTGTAGTACTCGTCGCGGTACATGAAGATGATCAAGTCGGCATCCTGCTCGATGGCGCCCGATTCCCGCAGGTCGGACATCATCGGCCTCTTGTTCGGCCGCTGCTCCACCGCCCGCGACAACTGCGACAGC
The DNA here is from genome assembly GCF_059047085.1 of Chromobacterium sp. INPA-IVC. Taxonomy (NCBI): domain Bacteria; kingdom Pseudomonadati; phylum Pseudomonadota; class Betaproteobacteria; order Neisseriales; family Chromobacteriaceae; genus Chromobacterium; species Chromobacterium sp. INPA-IVC. Next base: position 532,329 of record NZ_JBTNLS010000001.1, read on the forward strand.
GCGATCACCGGCACTTGCAGCTCCTTGGCCAGGCCCTTCAGGCCCCGCGAGATTTCGCCCAGCTCGGCGGTACGGTTGTCGCCGCGGCCGGAGCCGCTCATCAGCTGCAGGTAGTCGATCACGATCAGGCCCAGCTTGCCGCCGTGCTGGCGGGCCAGCCGGCGCGCGCGGGCGCGCACTTCCAGCGCGGTCAGCGCCGCGGTCTCGTCGATGTACATGGGCGCGTCGGACAGCTTGCCGATCGCGTAGGTCAGCTTCTGCCAGTCATCGTCGCCCAGCTTGCCGGTGCGCAGCACGTGCTGATCCAGTCGGCCGACCGAGCCCAGCATACGCATCACCAGCTGCGAGCCGCCCATTTCCATCGAAAACACCGCCACCGGCAGGTGGGTTTCCACCGCCACGTGTTCGGCGATGTTCATCGAGAAGGCGGTCTTGCCCATGGACGGACGGCCGGCGACGATGATCAGGTCGCCCGGCTGCAGGCCGGAGGTCTTGGCGTCCAGGTCGAAGAAGCCGGTGGGCACGCCGGTCACCTCGTCCGGATTGTCCCGGCTGTACAGCATGTCGATCCGCTCCACCACTTCTTTCAGCAGACCCGGCATCTCCAGGAAGCCCTGCTTGGACTTGGCGGTGGATTCCGCGATCTGGAACACGCGGCCCTCGGCTTCGTCCAGCAATTGCGCCGCGTCGCGGCCCATGGGCGCGTAGGCGGCCTCGGCGATCTCGGTGCCCACCTGGGCCAGCTGGCGCATCACCGAACGCTCGCGGACGATCTCGGCGTAGCGGCGGATATTGGCCGCCGACGGCGTGTTCTGCGCCAGCGTGGCCAGATAAGCCAGACCGCCGATTTCGGCCAGCTCGGCGTTCTTGTCCAAGGCTTCGGACACGGTCACCACGTCGGCCGGACGGCCCATCTCCACCAGCTTGGCGATATGCTTGTAGACCAGCCGGTGGTCATGGCGGTAGAAGTCGGCCTCGGACACCACGTCGGCGATCTTGTCCCAGGCGCTGTTGTCCAGCAACAGGCCGCCCAGCACCGACTGTTCGGCCTCCACCGAATGCGGCGGCGTGCGGATGGACGCCATCTCGCTGTCAAAATTATCGTACTGTTCTGTCATGTAGACCCGGAGGAAGGCGCGCGGCAAGCGGCGCGCTCAAGGCAAAACGCAATTCTAACCCGAAACAAACCGGGCCCGCTCAGCAGTTCATCCCGGCCACGTAGCCGGACGACCATGCCCACTGGAAGTTATAGCCGCCCAGCCAGCCGGTGACGTCCACCACTTCGCCGATGAAGAACAGGCCGGGCACATCGTTCGCCATCAGCGACTTGGACGACAAGGCCTTGGTCGACACGCCGCCCAACGTCACCTCGGCCTTCTTGTAGCCCTGGGTGCCATTGGGCTTCACGCACCAGCGGTGCAGCTGTTCGGCCAGCTGGCGGCGCTGTTTCGGCCCCAGGTCCTTCGCGCGCTTGTTCAGGCCAACCCGGTCCAGCCAGGCGTCGGCGAAGCGGCGCGACCAACCCAGTTCAGTCAGCGCGTTGGCGATCAGCTGCTCGCTGTCGCCCTTCTCTTCCAGCCAGCGCTCGGCGTCGCCGTCCGGCATCAAGTCCAGCAGCAGCTCCATGCCGGGCTGCCAGTACGACGACACCTGCAGGATGGCCGGACCGGACACGCCCTTGTGGGTGAACAACACATTCTCGCGGAAACGCCCTTTGCCCGCCTTGGCCTCCACATCCACCGACACGCCGGCCAGCGGGGTGAAGATCTCGGCATCCTCGACATGGAAAGTCAGCGGCACCAGCGCCGGCGACAACGGCGTGACCGCCAGGCCGAACTGTTCGGCCAATTGATAGCCGAACGGCGTCGCGCCGATCTGGGGAATCGACAAACCGCCGGATGCGACGATCAGCGACTGCGATTGAAAGCATCCGCCGCTGGTCTCAACCGCGAAACCGCCCTCTCCGGTCCGGGACACGCCCTGTATCGCGGTCTCCATCCGGCGGTCCACGCCGCCCTTGCGGCACTCCTCGTCCAGCATGGCGATGATGCGCTCGCTGCCGTCGTCGCAGAACAGCTGGCCCAGCTTCTTCTCGTGGTAGCCGATGCCATGGCGCTCCACCATGTCGATGAAGTCCTGCGGCGTGTATTGAGCCAGCGCGGAACGGCAGAAATTGGGGTTGGCCGACAGGTAGCAATCGAACCGGGCGTTGACGTTGGTGAAGTTGCAGCGCCCGCCGCCGGAGATGCGGATCTTCTCCGCCAGCTTGGCCGCGTGGTCCAGCAAAAGCACGCTGCGGCCGCGCTGGCCGGCCGTCGCCGCGCACATCAGGCCGGCCGCGCCGGCCCCGATGACAATCACATCAAATTGCAAAAACTTATCCTTATCATTTTAGTCAACTATTGGCCACGCAGAACATATTCCAGTAAACTGCGATTAAAGCCACCGCTTATGCGGATTACTCTACTCAACAAGGAGAGCATAATGGAACACAAACTGCCTGAACTGCCGTACGCGCTGGACGCCCTGGCCCCGCACATCTCCAAGGAAACCCTGGAATTCCACTACGGCAAGCACCATCAGACCTACATCACCAACCTGAACAATCTGATCAAGGGCACCGAGTTCGAAAACGCCTCCCTGGAAGAGATCGTCAAGAAATCCTCCGGCGGCATCTTCAACAACGCCGCTCAAGTATGGAACCACACCTTCTACTGGTTCGGCTTCGCCCCGAACGCTTCCGGCGCGGAACGCAAACCGTCCGGCGCGCTGGCTGACGCCATCAACGCCAAATGGGGCTCCTACGACGAGTTCAAGAAGGCCTTCACCCAGACCGCCATCGGCACCTTCGGCTCCGGCTGGGCCTGGCTGGTGAAGAACAGCGACGGCAGCCTCGACCTGGTATCCACCAGCAACGCCGCCACCCCGCTGACCACCGACAAGAAGCCGCTGCTGACCTGTGATGTGTGGGAACACGCGTATTATATCGACTACCGCAACAGCCGCCCGAACTATCTGGAACACTTCTGGACGCTGGTGAACTGGGACTTCGTGGCCAAGAACTTCGCCTGATTTCCGCTGCTGTCGATCCAAAGGGGCCTTTCGGCCCCTTTTTCATGCCCGCCGCCATAGCGGCTTGTCAACCGCGCTAAATATGGCCGTTGTCCCGCATCCACTGCACGAATTGGTCGAACGGCAGCGGGCGGCTATGGTAATAGCCCTGAGCCACGTCGCAACCCAGCGCCGCCAGTTGCTGCCAATCCTCTTCCGTCTCCACGCCTTCCGCCACCGACAGCAACTGCAGCTTCTGGCACATCGCCACCGCGGAGGTCAGGATGGCGAGCTTCTTGGGGCTGCTGCCCGCGTCGTGGACGAACTCCCGATCTATTTTCAACTCGGTGAACGGGCTGCGCGACAGCTGTTTCATCGATGAATAGCCGGTGCCGTAATCGTCCATCGCCAGACCGAAGCCGTTCAAGCGCAGCCTGGCCAGCGTGCCGAGCGAAGCAGCCAGATTGGACATCAGCGAGGTTTCCGTCACCTCCAGCGCGACGCTGTCGCTCGGTTGGCCGCTGGACTGGACGATGGAGGTCATTTCATCCACCAGATTGGCGTCGTTGAGCAAGGGCACCGGCAGATTGATGGACGCATGCAAGCCGGGACGCAAAGCCAGGAACTGCTTCATATCGACGCAGACATCGCGCAGGAACTGGTAGAAGAAGCGGATGGCCAGCTCGCCCTCCTCCAGATGATGGACAAACGCCGCCGGCGGCAACACGCCGTACTGCGGATGATTCCAGCGCACCAGCGCCTCCATGCCGAACAGGGAGCCATCCTTGATGGACACCTTGGGCTGGTAATACGGCACCAGCTGGCGCTGCTTCAGAGCGTCGGCGACATCCTGCTCGCTCATGTCGATCTTGCTCATTGCGTCGCTCGCACCCGGCCATTCGGGGTTGTAGCCGTCCAGCACCCGAATCAGCTCCTCCTGCTTGAGCGGCTTGGGAAATACCGCCAGCAGATTCAGCTCGGACGCATCCACCACGCCCTGCACCGTGTCCAGCACATCCCGCGGCACGCCGCTCATCACGGCGACGAAGCGCACTTTGCCCTTCAGCTTGCTGGCGATGCTCTCCAACAGCTTGACGCCGTCCATATAGGGCATGTTGAGATCGGTCACCACCAGGTCCACCCTGTCCAGCGCGGACAGCTTGCCCATCGCGTCCAGGCCGTTCTCGGCCTCATGGACCACGCGAAATCCCATATCGTTCAACAGGCTTACCGCCAACAACCTGTGCGTGGCGGAGTCATCCACCACCATCACGGACCGATCCTTCCACTTGTCCAGATATCCCATGATCAGCCCCTGATGCCCGCCAGCATGTGGGTAATGCGCTCCAGCGACATCACCTCATCCACGCCGCCGTGGTTGATTGCCTCGGCAGGCATGCCGAACACCACGCAGGACTCCTCATCCTGGGCGATGGTGCGGGCGCCCGCGTCATGCATCTCGCGCATGCCGCGCGCGCCGTCGTCCCCCATCCCGGTCATGATCACGCCCACCGCGTTGCCTCCGGCGCAGACGGCCACCGAGCGGAACAACACATCCACCGACGGCCGGTGGCGCGACACCAGCGGCCCGTCCTTCACCTCCGCCACGTATTGCGCGCCGTTGCGCTTGACCAGCAAATGCTTGCCGCCCGGCGCGATCAGCGCCACGCCGGAAATCAGCCGATCGCCGTTCTTCGCCTCCCTCACCTCCACCCGGCACAGCCCGTTCAGCCTCTGGGCGAACGAGGCGGTGAATTTCTCCGGCATGTGCTGCACCACGGCCACGCCGGGACAGGTGGGCGGCAGCCGCGGCAGCAGATATTCCAGCGCCTGGGTGCCGCCGGTGGACGTGCCTATCGCGATGATCTTCTCCGTCGTGCGGTATTTCTCCAGTCCGGACGGCGCCTCCAGCACCACGTCGGCAGTCAGCTTGGGCGCCGGCGAGGATGCAGACGCCCCCGACGTTTGCGAAATGCGCTTCACCACGCCCATCTTCGCCCGCGCCGCGTCGCGCACCTCCTGCACCAGCTCCTTGGCCGCCTCCAGCAGAAAGGCACGCTGGTTGAACGCCGGCTTGGTGATCACCGCCACCGCGCCGGCCGACAGCGCGTCCAGCGTGATGCGCGCGCCCTTCTCGGTCAGCGACGAGCAGATGATCACCGGCGTCGGGCGCTCGTCCATGATCTTGCGCAGAAAGGTCAGCCCATCCATCCGCGGCATTTCGATATCCAGCACGATCACGTCGGGCCAGCGCAGCTTCATCCGGTTCATCGCGAACAGCGGGTCGGGCGCGGCGCCCAGCACCTCGATATCCGGGGCCGATGACAGCATCTGGGACAATACCTCGCGCACCACGGCGGAATCGTCGACGATCAACACAGAGACGCTCATCTTGCACCTCCACTCTTGAGGCGGGCAGCTTCGAAACGGTAGCGCGACGGCACTTCCTGCACCAGCGGCAGGTCCAGCTTGTGCAGCGATTCGGAATGGCCGATCAGCAGATGCCCGCCATCGCGCATGCGGGTGCACACCCGGGCCAGCACGTCGCGCTTGGTGCCTTCATTGAAGTAAATCAGCACATTGCGCAAAAAGACAATATCGAAATCCGCTTGCTGAAACTTGTCGCAGTGCAGCAGATTCAACTTGGAAAATTCCACCCTGCGCGCCAGTTCCGGCGACACCTTCACCATGCCCTCGTACTCGTCGTGTCCGCGCAGAAAGTACTTTTGCCACAGCCTGGGCGGCGTGCGCCTGACCCTGTCCAGCGGATAAACCCCGCGCTTGGCGGCGGCCAGCACCTTGGTGTTGATGTCGGTGGCGCAGATTTTCCAGTTGCCGGCCAAGCCCAGGGTTTCCGCCATCACCATCGCGATGGTGTAAGGCTCTTCGCCGGTGGAGCTGGCCGCGGACCAAACCTTCACCGCGCCTGCCCTCTGATCCCGCAACGCCTGCGCCTGCTGCTCCAGCCAATGGAAATGCTGGGGCTCGCGGAAAAAATAGGTTTCGTTGGTGGACAGCAGGTTCACCGCCCGCTGCCGCTCCGCCTGGCCCCGCGGATCGCTCAACAGTTTCCAGTACGCCGAATAGCTGTCCAGGCCCAGATGGCGCAGCCGCTTGGACAAGCGGGACTGCACCAGCGAACGCTTGCTGGCCGGCAGGTCTATGCCGGCCTCGCTGAGAATGAATTGCTTGAAACGGGCGAATTCCGCATCGTTCAGCACGGGATCAGAGGTGTGCATGCGGACTCTCCGGCATCAGGCCACCTCGGCGTCGTCGCTGAAATGCTGCAGGGAAACGGTCTCCGCCATCGCGCTCAACTCCGACACCGACAAGGCCTGCTGGACATTGAGCAGGATGGCGAAACGCTCGTTGATGGTGGCGATGCCCTGGATGAAATCGCCGCGGATGCTGACCCCGAAAGTAGGAGAAGGGTCGATATCGCTGTCCGGTATCTCCAGCACCTCGCACACCGCGTCCAGCAGGATGCCCACATCGTTGTAGCCGCCCTCCAGCCCCGGCAGGGACAGGATGGCCACGCAAGAGGACGGCTTCAGCTCGGTCAGCCCCCTGCCAAAGCGTATCGACAGGTCGATCACCGGCACCACCGACCCGCGCAGATTGATGATGCCGCGCACGAAGTTGGGCATCATCGGTACGTGGGTGATGCCGTCAAGCTCGATGATCTCGCGGATGAAGTTGATCTGAATGCCGAACAAGTCCTCGCCCAAAATGAAGGTCACGCAGTGGAACTTGCCGCCCTGCGCCGCGCCTGCCGGATCGGAACGCTCGCTCATGCCCGTGCTCCTCAGTATTTGGAAAACTTGCCGTCGTCCACTTCTTCATCGAAGTCTTCGTCGAAGGCGCGGTTGGACGGCGGCTGCGCCGCCTTGTGGCTGCCCCCCCCATGTCCTCCGGAATGCATCATCACGCTCTTGCGCGCATTGCGGCTGCTTCGCAGCTTGAACTGCTGCATCAGGTCCTGCAGCTGCATCGCGGCGGAGCTGAGCTCTTCCGAGGTGGAGCTGAGCTCCTCCGCCGACGAGGCCGACGACTGCATGCCGGTGCTGATCTGCGATACCGCGGTGTTGATCTGGTCGATGCCGGTGCGCTGCTCGCGCGAGGCGGCGGAGATTTCCTGAACCAGGGAGGCGGTCTGATCTATGCCGGGCAGCATTTCCTGCAGCAATACGCCGGACCGCTCCGCGACCGTGACCGAGCGCCCGGCCAGATCGCCGATTTCCTTGGCCGCCACCTGGGAGCGTTCCGCCAGCTTGCGCACCTCCACCGCCACGGTGGCGAAGCCCTTGCCGTGCTCGCCGGCTCGCGCCGCCTCGATCGCGGCGTTGATCGCCAGCAGGTCGGTCTTGTTGGCGATGTCGTTGATCGCGGTGATCCTCGACGCGATTTCCTTCATCGCGTGCACCATGTCGCCCACCGCCTTGCCGCTCTCGGTGGCGCTGTCGGCCGACTTGGACGCGATGCCCTCGGTAACCCGGGCATTGTCGGCGTTCTGAGTGACGGTGGACGCCATTTCCTCGACCGAGGCGCTGGTTTCCTCGACGCTGGAGGCCAGCTCCGACGCTGTCTGCGCCAACGAGCTGGCGGTGGAAGCCACCTCTTCCGACGCCGCGCCGATGGACTCCGACATCGAGCTCACCTCGGCCAGCGTGTCGGACAAGCGGTGCGCCATGCCCTTGATCGAGAACAGCAGGCTGCTCTCATCATTGGCGCGCAGCTTGATCGGCACCGCCAGGTCGCCATCCGCCACGCGCGCCACCACCTGCATCGCGTAGGACGGATCGCCGCCCAACTGCCTCAGGATGCTGCGGATGATGGCCAGCGCCAACAACACCGTGACCACCAGCGCCGCCACGCCTATCGATATCATCAGGTTGCGCGCGTTCTCGGCGCTGGCCGCGGCCTCGCGGCTCAGGTCCTTCATCTGCTGGGACTGGAAGTCGCCCATCTCGTCCAGAGTCGAGATCAGCGTGTTGTTGGCCGGGGCGAATTCCTTCAGCAGATAGGTAGCCGCCAGCGCATGGTCCTTGGCCTGCAATGAATACAGATCCCCATACTTGGTATTCAGGTTGTCTCGGGCGGACACGATCTTGTCGTAGAGCTCGCGCCCCTTGGGGGTGTCGATCATCCGGTCCAGCTTCTGCAGCAGCTGCTTGTTGTCATCGCGCAGCTTGTTGACCATCTGCTTGGTTTTCTCGACTTCCGCCGGTTCCGTCAGCAACAGCAGGTTTCGCACGTAACGGCCATTGTTCAGCGTGTTCTGCATGATGTCGTTGGACAAGGCCACCTTGGCGTAGCGGTCGGAGACGATCTCGTTGGTGTTGCTGCTCATCGTCGTCATGCCGCGCATGCCCACCAGCAGGATCGCCAGCATCAGCAGCAGGATGAGTCCGTAGCCTATCGCCAGCTTGATGTGGACCTGCATATTGTGAAACGAATTCATATCTGTCTCCTGAAACCCCGAATATCGGTCTTATTGCTTGTCGCCCAGCAGCGCCTCGGCGCTCTGTCTGATCTGCCTTCGCTCCCGCCGGCAGGCGTGGTGTATCAACTGCGGAATATCCAGCACCAGCGCGGGCTTGCCGTTGCCCAGGATGGTGGAGCCGCTGATGCCGCGCAGCGACTTGAACAACTCGCCCAGCGGCTTGATCACCGCCTGGACCTCGCCCATCAGCTTGTCCACCACGATGCCGGCCCGGTATTCGCCGTAATGGACGATCACGATGTATTCGGAATGGTCCGACGGCGGCAGGCCGAACAGCTCGCGCAAGGACACGAAGGGCAGCCAGTCGCCGCGCAGATTGATCTGGCGGGCATGGTGGCTCATCGCGCCGTCCGGCATGTCCACGCACTCGATCATCATGTCCAGCGGCATCACCAGCGCCGAATCGTTCACCTCCACCCGGAAGCCGTCGATGATGGCCAGCGTCAGCGGCAGCCGCAGGCGGAAGGTGGAGCCCATGCCTGGCTGGGACTGGATTTCTATCTCGCCGCGCAGCGCCTCGATATTGCGCTTGACCACGTCCATGCCGACGCCGCGGCCGGACAGGTCGCTGACTGCGTCGGCGGTGGAAAAGCCGGGCAGGAAAATCAGCTGCAGCGTTTCCTGGTCGCTCAACAGCCGGCCCTCGGCAATCAGTCCTCGCTCAATGGCCTTGGCCAACACTTTCTCGCGGTTGATGCCGCCGCCGTCGTCCTTGACCTCCACCACCACCGAACCGGCGTCGTGATAGGCGTTCAGCGTCACGGTGCCCTGCTCCGGCTTGCCGGCTGCCCGGCGCTTCTCCGCCGACTCCAGCCCGTGGTCAACCGCGTTGCGGACGATGTGCATCAAGGGATCGTTCAGCTTCTCCACCATGGACTTGTCGATCTCGGTGTCGCCTCCCTTGATTTCCAGCTGGATGGCCTTGCCCAGCTGTTTGGATACCTCGCGCACCATCCGCGGGAAGCGGCTGAATATCTCGTCCACCGGCACCATGCGCAGCGTCAGCGCGTCATCGCGTATGCTTTCCACCAGGGTGTTGATCACAGCCACGGATTCCAGCAACTCGCCGTCGCCGCGGCTCTGGGCGATCAGCTTGGTGCCCGCCGACGCGATCACCAGCTCGCCCACGCGGTTGATCAGCCGGTCCAGCTTGCTGGCCTCGATGCGGATATAGCTGTCGCCGCGTCCGCTTTTGGCCGGAACCGAGCCGGCCTGAGGCGCTTCCCGGGGCGCGGCAGCCGGCGCATCCGGCAATCCGGCATCCTCCACCGGATCCGTCACATCGCCGCTGCGCAGGCGATCCGCCTCGTCCGCGGTCAGCGCGCCGCGCACGGTCCAGCGCTGCAGTTGCTCCTCCAGCGGCTCGCCCAGCGCCTCCGCCTCGGCCAGATAGTCCGCCAGCGGCGCGCGCGGCGCCAGGATGCCGATATGGCTGTCCTCGGCGATGAATTCGAAAGTGTCGGCGATGCGCTGCCGGCCCTCGTCCGTTTCCAGCGCCAGATCGAAGCCGATGAAGCATTCGGTCACGTCCAGCAACTGCGGCGGCGGCCAGTTCCGCCAGACGGGGGTCACATCGCGCAAGACGCAGAAGCTGCCCAGATAGCGCAGGAAAGACAGCGGGTCGAAGCCGTGGCGGAAGGTGTCCGGGTGAAAGCGCAGCGATAGCTGCCAATACGGACTGCCCGTCTCGACATCGCCCGCGTCCGATCCCGTCTCCGCCGCCGCGGCCACCGCCTCCGCGCTCTCGGCCGGCGCCTCATTCGCCCGGCCCTCCTGATAGCGCTTCAAGCCGGCCAGCAAGGGTTCGCCTTCCGGCAGATCGCGCTGCGCCATCTCGTCGCTGACCGCGCTGGCGTCCAGCAGGCGGCGCAGATGGTCGTTGCAGGCCAGCAGCAGCGTGATCAGGTCGTCGCTCAGCGAAACCTGGCCGGAGCGCAGCCGCTCCAGCACGTTTTCCATCACATGCGCGAAGCGCACCAGCGCGTCCAGGCCGAAGATTCCGGCGGAGCCCTTGATGGTGTGCGCGGTACGGAACAGCAGATTGTAGGTTTCCTCTCCCGGCGGATAGGCGACCGGGTCCAGCAGCGCCGATTCCAACCCATCGCACAGCTCGCGCGACTCTTCGAAGAAAACCTCCTTGGCCTTGCTAAGATCCATCGACCGCCTCTCCTTGCCCATTCCCGCCCGGCGGCAGGAAGCCCAGCCATGCGCCCACTTCGTCCACCAAGGGGTTGCCAGCCGTGATCGCCACCGTTTTTTCCAGCCTGGCGGCTTCGGCCAGCATGATGCTCAGCAACTGCGCGCCGCAACCGTCCAGCTCCGTGATCCCGGACATATCCAGCTCCACCTGCTCGTGATTGAGCAGGCCGAGCAGCTCGTCCTGTATTTCTTCCGCGGTGAAAATGGTCAGCTCTCCGTCCAGCGCCGCCCGCGTCGTTCCGCCATCCTGTTGCAGCAGCAAGGCCATGGCGCGCTCCGGTTCAGGGCTGAATCAGCTTGGACACGGCATCCAACAGCTTGGCCGGGTCGAAAGGTTTGACGATCCAGGCCTTGGCGCCGGCCTCCTTGCCCTGCATCTTTTTGTCGTCGCTGCCTTCTGTGGTCAGCATGATCACTGGCAGAAAACGGGTGGCCGCCCCCTCCTTCAGCCGCTTGAGCAGGGTGATGCCGTCCATGCCCGGCATATTGACGTCGGAAATGACCAGATTGACGCGGACGCCGTTCAGCTTGGCCAGCGCGTCGTTGCCGTCGCAGGCCTCGATCACCTCGTAACCCGCCCCCTTGAGCGCGATGCTGACGGTGGCGCGGATGCTGGCGGCGTCGTCAACGATCAAAATGGATTTGCTGGGCATGAATCTCTCCGGGATAAGTCCGAAAAACTCGATCAAACATCAGAAGAAGTCGACATCCCCGCTCGACGCCGCGGGCTTTCCGCCGTCGCCGCCCTTATGAAGCGCGGCCTGCTCCAGCGTGGTGTAAGTGGATTCCAGGCGCTTGAGCCACTCCCGGGGCTCGATTCGGGGGCCTTTTTCCCCGCGCCGGCGCGCCTCGCGCACCGCCTCCAGATGAGTCAGCATGTGCTTCAGATCCTGCGCCACATGCTGGACGATCTGGCTGACCCGATCCTGAAACTGCAGGGCGATCAGCGAGGCGTGCAGCTCCTTTTCCACGCGAGAGCCTTCGGTCTGCATCCTCTGGTTGACCTGGGCCAGCCTTTCCGCGGCGGCGCTGAAGTCCCTAACCGAATCATCCAGCAGCCCAAGCGCGTTGTTGCCCCGGTCCGCGTCCTGCGCGCCCAGGCTGGTGGTGGTCTGGCGGGTCTGCTCCAGCGCGCCGTTGATCTCCACCACCTTTTCCGACATCTGCTTGCCGGTCTGCTCGGATTGCTGCGACAGTTTGCGCACCTCGTCCGCCACCACTGCGAAGCCCCGGCCGCTTTCGCCCGCGCGCGCGGCTTCTATGCTGGCATTCAAGGCCAGTAGATTGGTCTGGTTGGAGATGCGGCCGACCTGGTCCGCCATGCCCAGCAGTTCGCCTGAATAGGTGGAAAGACGGGAGACTTCTTCGATCAACTGCTGGCGGTGGCCGACGATCTCCGCCAGCACCGATGAAATTTCCTTGCTGCGCAGGCCGGCGTCCGCGACCATCTGCTCCAGACTGACGCTGCCGACGTCGTCCGAGGTTGAGCTCGCCGCCTGGATAGTGGCGTGCAGTCCATCCGCGATCCCGGTCAACGTGCCCGCCAGCTGATTGCCGCCGCTCACCGACTGCTCGATCACCAATTGCAGGTTGCCCTCCCAGCGCGCGATCACCTGCTGCAGCAACTCAAGGCTTTCGTCGTCATCCGCCGCAGGCGCCGCGGCGGACGCCTCTAGAAGCGCCTCGGGCGCGTCGCCCCCGCCCCAGGCCAACAGCAGCCCGCCGCCACCCAGCACGGGGATCAGCCAGCCCAGCCAAGGCGACACCCACACCAACGCCGCCATCGCCGCCAGGCTCAGCCCGGCGAAGATGAACAGCGGTTTGCTCCTGTTTCCCATTCAAACATGCCCCCGCCAATGAGGAATCTTATAGTCGGCGCCGCCCGTCGCGACCGGCGGGTGTGTGGTTTTACTTAAGTTGCCGCCGACAGGACTGTCAAGAAACCCGATGGAATTCAGGGCCCCTCGATCGAAACCAGGCGGCCGTAGCTGCCGTCCCGCTTCATCGTTTCCAGCGCGGCGTCGAAACGATCCCGCATGCCGGCCAGTTCAGGTTTGCGCGCGAAGGCGATGTAGCTGGGAATTTGCTCCACCGGCGGTTTCAGCTCGCGCACCAGCGCCTCGGCATGCTGCCGCCGGATGATGTCCCAGGCGCCCAGCCGGTTGCTGACCAGGATGTCGAAACGCCGCGCCAGCAGCTTGTCCAGGTTCTGCTCGCCGCTGGCGGCCATCTCCGCGATGCGAATGCCGCCCTGCCTCACCGCCGCGTCGAAGACCGCGCCGTAACTGACGGCCCTCACCGCGCCGAAGCGATAGCCGGCCAATTGGCTCAATCGGCCATCGAAACGGATCGGGGAATCCTGCAGCACGAACAGCGAAACCTCCTGCGGCATCAGCACCTGGCGGGAATAGTCCAGCCGGGCTTCGCGCTCGGCCGTCTTGTAAAGCGTGAAGACGGCGTCCGCCTGGCCCGACTCCGCCATCGCCAGCGAGCGTCCCCAGGGATAGACGCCGACGCGGACGGACCGCCCCATCCTGCGGAAGGCCTCGCGCACGACATCCACCGCGATGCCCCTCACCTCGGCCCCATCCTGGTACTGGTAAGGCGGGTATTGCAGCGTGACCAGCTCCAGCGGCCGCTCGCCGGCGGCAGCCAAGGCGGACAGCAGGCACAGCAAGACGAGCAAGCGGGACAAGATTCGCGCGCTCCATAAAGACAAAGAGGACGTCCCGATTCCGGAACGCCCTCTTTGGCGCAGAACCGGCCTGGACTCTTCAAGATAGTCCAGGCCTTCAGGCGGGTCAGATCAGATTCTGCTCAGCCACGTTCAGGTTGAGGTCTATCATCTGCTCGCTGCCGCCATTGTCCTTCAAGTCCAGCCGCGCGCACTCGATGGCGTCGAGATAGGCTTCGGTGATGTCGCCGGTGATGTATTGGCCATCGAAGCAGGAGCTCTCGAACAGGCCCAACTCGCGGTTGACGCTGCGCACCGCGTCCTGCAGCGCGTCCAGATCCTGGTAGATCACCACGTCGGCGCCGATTTCGCGCGCGATCTCCGCCTCGTCGCGGCCGGTGGCCAATAGCTCAGCCCGGGTGGGCATGTCGATGCCGTAGACATTGGGGAAACGCACCGCCGGCGCGGCCGAGGCGAAATAAACCTTCTTGGCGCCGGAATCCCGCGCCATCTGCACGATTTCCTTGGAGGTGGTGCCGCGGACGATGGAGTCGTCCACCAGCAGCACATTGCGGCCGGTAAATTCCAGCGGCACCGGATTCAGCTTCTGGCGCACCGACTTCCTGCGCACCGCCTGCCCCGGCATGATGAAGGTGCGGCCGATGTAGCGGTTCTTGATGAAGCCCTCGCGGTACGGTAGGCCCAGCGCGTTGGCCAGCTGCAGCGCGCTCTGGCGGCTGGAGTCGGGAATCGGGATCACCACATCGATGTCCAGCCCCGGCAGATCGCGGCGGATCTTCTCCGCCAGCATCTCGCCCATGTTCAGGCGGGACTGGTAGACCGACACGCCGTCGATCACCGAATCCGGACGGGCGAAGTACACGTACTCGAACAGGCAAGGCGCGAGGCGGGTGTTCTCGGCGCAGATCTGGCTGTGCATGTCGCCGTCGAAGGTCACGTACACGCACTCGCCGGGCTGCACGTCGCGCAGCAGGCTGAAGCCGGAGCAATCCAGCGCCACCGATTCCGACGCGAACATGTATTCGGTCTTGCCGTCGTTTTCGGTGCAGCCCATCACCAGCGGCCGGATGCCATTGGGGTCGCGGAAAGCCACCAGGCCGAAGCCGGCGATCATCGCCACCACCGCGTAGGCGCCCTTGACGCGACGATGCACGGCCTCGACCGCGCCGAACACCGCGTCCACCGTCAATTCGTGGCCCGTCACCCGTTGCGCCACTTCGTGGGCAAACACGTTCAGCAGCACTTCGGAGTCGGAATTGGTGTTGATGTGCCGCAGGTCGTTGCGGAACATGTCCGCCTTCAGCTCATCGGTATTGGTCAGGTTGCCGTTGTGCGCCAGCACGATGCCGAAGGGCGAGTTGACGTAGAACGGCTGGGCCTCCGCCAGGCAGGAAGCCGAGCCAGCCGTCGGATAGCGCACATGGGCGATGCCTGCGTTGCCCAACAACGAACGCATGTTGCGGGTGCGGAACACGTCGCGCACCATGCCGCTGCCCTTGTGCATGTGAAAGGTCTTGCCATTGGCGGTAACGATACCGGCCGCGTCCTGTCCGCGGTGTTGCAGCACCTGCAAACCGTCGTACAGCAGCTGATTGACCGGCGATTGACCGACCACGCCTAGAATTCCACACATCTTTAATGCCCTCTATCCCAACTTGCTGAAAAGGAAAAGCCCAAAAGAAAAAGGCGGAATCTTGAAGTAAAGATATCAAGATATTCCGCCTCTCTCGCCTAACTATCCGGCGGCAAGCCGCCGGGCGAGTCGTAGTGCAAATTGTCCGCCATCGTTGGCGGCAACCATGGCCTCAATGACAAGGCCAGAGATTCGAATGGCGCCGCGAGCACGGCGTTCCTCCACATAGGTTTCTGCGGTAGATTGCTCAAGCCGCCCAGCAGCACCAGCGCCGTCACCAGCACCATGCCCCGCGCCAGGCCGAACATGCCGCCCA
Source organism: Chromobacterium sp. INPA-IVC (assembly GCF_059047085.1). Classification (NCBI taxonomy): domain Bacteria; kingdom Pseudomonadati; phylum Pseudomonadota; class Betaproteobacteria; order Neisseriales; family Chromobacteriaceae; genus Chromobacterium; species Chromobacterium sp. INPA-IVC. The sequence goes on from NZ_JBTNLS010000001.1 coordinate 547,726, forward strand.
GCAGCCGGTTGACCGCGCCCAGGCCTATGCTGTCCACCAGCCCGGTCAGCGTCACCCGCAGCAAGGCGGTGGCCAGCCACACCAGGAAGAAGACCAGCACGAAGCCCGCCACCATCCGCAAACCCTCGCCCTGCAGGCTGGCCGGCAGGAAAGCCATCGCCAGCGGCGAAAACTGCTTCGCGCACCAGAAGGCGATCAGCCACGAGCCCAGCGACAGCACTTCGGCGATCAGACCGCGCATCAGGGCCATCAGCACCGATCCGGCGATGATGGCTATTGCGATATAGTCGAACACGGTCATGGCGGCTACTTGTTGATAATGATGCCGTTGATGCCGGACTTGGCCAGTTTCTGCAGCGCGGCCTGCGCCTCAGCCTGGCTGGCGAACGGACCGACGCGGACGCGGGTCACCTCGCCCTTGCTGGTTTCCACCTTGGAGAAGTGGGCGGTCACGCCGATGGCGGACAGCTTGCCTCGCAGCGCGTCCACCTTGGCCGGATCGGACAAGGCCGCCAGCTGGATCACCGACTTGCCGTGGGCCGGCTCGGACTTGGACGGATGGCTGTCCGGATCGACGCGCCCTTCCAGGATGGCCGCCGGGTCCGCCTTGCGCGGTTTCTCGGCCTTTGGCTCTTCCTTGCGTTTTTCCGGTTTTGGCTCTGGTTTTGGCTTCGGTTCGGGTTTGGGTTCCGGCTTCGGCGCGGTTTCCGCCACGACCGGGGCCGGCTTCGCGGCGGGTTTGGCGGTTTCCGCCGGCGGCGGCGCGATGACGGAAGACAGGTTGGCCGGCAACTCGGTGGCGCCGGACGCGGGCGCCGGAACGGCGGCGTCCGCCACCGCCTGCGACGCGGCGGGCTTCGCAGCAGCGGCGGGCGCGGAAGCGGCCACCGGCGCGGACGCGCCGCCCATGATCTCGATGGACTCGGGCTTCATCTGCTGTTCCGGCAGATGGCCCACCACGTTCCACAAAACGACGGTGGCGATGGAAACCAGCACCACCGCGCCCACCAGGCGGCGGCGGGCGCGCTTTCTCAGCAATATCAGTTCATCGTGGCTGGACAGTGCCATGCATTCCTCAAACCGGGTGTCGCCGGGCCGCTTCCACTTCCGCTACGGTGTGGAATGATCCGAAAACGACGATTCTATCATTGTCGCCGGCCCGCGATAAGGCTGCCGACCACGCTTGGGCGACGGTATCGAATGCGGACACCGACGCGACGCCGGCATTTTTCAGCGCCGCGGCGATGGCTTCGCCGCTCTGGCCGCGCGGCAGGTCCAGCCCGGCGGCCAGCCAGTGGTCGAATTCGCCCTTCGCCAGTTCAACCACCGCCGCCATGTCCTTGTCGGCCAGCATCGAGAACACCGCGTAGCGGTTCTCCGCGTACGGCAGCTGCTTGAGCGCAGCCACCATCGCCTTGACCGCGTGCGGATTGTGGCCCACGTCCAGCACCACCGCCGGGCGGCCCGGCAGCACCTGGAAGCGGCCCGGCCACTCCACCTCCACCAGCCCCTGCTTGATCGCGCCTATGCCCACCGGCATCTTGTCGCGGATCGCCTCCAGCACGGCCAGGGCGCCGCAGGCGTTGACCATCTGGTAAGCGCCGCGCAGCGCCGGGATGGGCAGCGCGTGGCGGGCGTGGTCGCCGCAGCGGAACGACCACTGGTTGTCCATCCGGGTATAGCCGAAATCGCGGCCGTACAGCTTCAGCTCCGCGCCGATGGCCGCCGCGTGGTCCAGCAGCCGCTTGGGCGGCTCGGGATCGACGCAGATCGCCGGCTTGCCGGGGCGGTAGATGCCGGCCTTTTCAAAGCCGATGTCCTCGCGGTTGTCGCCCAGAATCGCCTGATGGTCCAGATCCACGCTGACGACGACGGAGACGTCCGGCTCGAAGATGTTGACCGCGTCCAGCCTGCCGCCCAGCCCCACTTCCAGGATGATCACGTCCACCTTTTCGGCGACGAAGCTGTGCACCGCGGCCAGGGTGCCGAACTCGAAATAGGTCAGCGTGGTGTCGCCGCGCGCGGCGTCTATCGCCTCGAAGCTGGCGATGATGCGCTCGTCGCTGGCCGGCTTCAGATCAATGGCGATGCGTTCGTTGTAGCGCAGGATGTGCGGCGAGGTATACGCGCCGACCTTGAAGCCGGCGGCGCGGAAAATGCTGGACAGCATCGCGCAGGTGGAACCCTTGCCGTTGGTGCCGGCAACCATGATCACCGGACAGGCGGGCTTGAGACCCATCGCGTCGCGCACTCGGGACACGCGGGCCAGGCCCATGTCTATCACGGCGCCATGCAGGCTTTCCTGCCAGCTCAGCCAGTCGTCCAGCGTCTTTCTCATCGTCATCGGTGGGTTTCCGTCTCTTCTTCAGGCTGCGGCGGATGGAACCACAGCAGGTAAACTCTGAGCAGGCGGCGCGCTTCGGCGCCGGCCGAATCCGGCCACAGCATCACGCTGCGGCGCCTGCCGTCCTGCCTGGCGCTCAGCACCGTCAGCAGCGGCGTGACAAAACAATCGTCCTGCACCTCCGCCTCGCGCCGCTCACCGCCGCGGCATAGGAACAAGCGGCCGCGCGGATCGATTTCCAGCCGCTCCGGCGAGTCGCCCCGCAGCCATCCGTCGGACCTCAGCGCGCGCCGGGCCAGCCAGGCGGCGGCCGGCACGCTGATCAGATAAGCCGCCGGCAGGTGCCAGGCCACGACGGCCGCGTAGGCGGCGAAAACGGCCGACACCAGAACCAGCCACCACCGCGACGGCCGCAGCGGCACCGAGAAGGGTTGCAGCAGCGGCCGTTCGCGCATGGGCTTTACAGCTCGCTGGCCGGGCTGTTGGTGATGTCGTCGTCGACGCTGTCGATCACCGTGGAATGGATTTCCACATCGAACCACTCCCAGAACGCCTTCAGCGACAAATCCTTGGGCCACAGGGCTTCGTCCTCGTCCCAGGACGCGAGTTCCATCTTGAACAGCTGTTCGCTGATCTCGTCGATGTGGGCGACGCCCTCTTCCGGCTCGATGAACTCCGGCAGCAGGATGGCGGTGCAATCGCTGCGCAGGCTGTCCAGCGACAGGTCGATCATGTCGGTGTCCGGCAGCTGGTTCAGCCAATCCAGGAACGGTTGCTTCGGTTTGATCACGGCAACGGCGCGGTCGACGAAATACATGGCGGGACCTTTCGGACAAATGTTGATTCGGCGCGCATTGTATCAGCCCCGAAGCCGCCAGGCGACCCGTCCGCCGGCAGGGCCATCGTGTTAAACTGGCCGGTATTTTCCCATCTAGCAAGACACACAGAACATGGCCCTGATTACCGTCGAGAAGGCATGCCTCGCCTTCGGACACCACGCGCTGCTGGACAACGTAGACTTCGCCCTGGAACCGGGCGAGGCGGTCGGCCTGATCGGCCGCAACGGCGCGGGCAAGTCGTCGCTGCTGAAAGGCATCGCCGGCGCGGTGCAGCTGGACGACGGCCGCATCAACACCAAGGGCGACGTCAAGGTCGCCTACGTGCCGCAGGAACCGGAATTCAACCCCAAGCACACTGTCTTCGAGGCGGTGGCCGAGGGCCTGGGCGAATTGAAGGCGCTGCTGACCGAATACCATCACGTCACCCAGCAGCTGACACAGGCCGACGCCGACCACGAACAGGCGCTGGCGCGGATGGAAACCATCCAGCACGAGCTGGAGGCCCGCGGCGGCTGGCAGTTCGACGCGCTGATCTCGTCCACGCTGAGCCATCTGGGCCTGGACGCCGACGCGCGCATCTCGGCGCTGTCCGGAGGCTGGAAAAAACGGGTGGCGCTGGCGCGCGCGCTGGCGTCCAAGCCGGACGTGCTGCTGCTGGACGAGCCGACCAACCACCTGGACGTTTCCGCCATCGAATGGCTGGAAAGCCTGATCAAAGGCTTCTCCGGCAGCGTGCTGCTGATCACCCACGACCGCCGCTTCCTCGACAACGTCGCCACCCGCATCATCGAACTCGACCGCGGCATCCTGCGCAGCTACCCGGGCAGCTTCTCCGCCTACCAAACCCGCAAGGCCGAAGAGCTGGCCATCGAAGAAGAGCAAAATCGCGTGTTCGACAAATTCCACGCCCAGGAAGAAGTGTGGATCCGCAAGGGCATCGAGGCGCGCCGCACCCGCAACGAAGGCCGCGTGCGCCGGCTGGAGGCGATCCGCCGCGAGCGGTCCACCCGCCGCGAACGCGTCGGCAAGGTGAACTTCCAGTTGGACGCCGGCGAGCGCTCCGGCAAGCTGGTCGCCGAGCTGGAGCATGTCGGCAAGGGCTTCGGCGGCAGGCAGCTGATCCGCGACTTCACCAGCCGCATTCTGCGCGGCGACAAGATCGGCCTGATCGGGCCCAACGGCGCCGGCAAGACCACGCTGCTCAAACTGATCCTGGGCGAGCTCGAGCCCGACTCCGGCTCGGTCAAGCAAGGCACCAAGCTCGAAATCGCCTACTTCGACCAGTTCCGCGAGCAGCTGGACGAGGAAATGAGCGTGGCCGACGTGATCAGCCAAGGCAACGACTTCGTCGAGATCGGCGGCGTGAAGAAACACGTGATGAGCTATCTGGAAGACTTCCTGTTCTCGCCGCAGCGCGCCAGGAGCCCGGTGCGCTCGCTGTCCGGCGGCGAACGCAACCGCCTGTTGCTGGCCCGCCTGTTCACCCGTCCGGCCAATGTGCTGGTGCTGGACGAGCCGACCAACGACCTCGACATCGACACGCTGGAATTGCTGGAAGACGTGATCGCCCAGTACGCGGGCACCGTGTTCCTGGTCAGCCACGACCGCGCCTTCCTCGACAACGTGGTCACCCAGGTGATCGCCTTCGAGGGCGAAGGCCGGCTGGAAGAGTATCCGGGCGGCTACCAGGACTGGCTGGACGCCAAGAAACGCATGGCCGAGTTCACTACCGCTGAAAAGGCCAAGGAGACCGCTCAGGCCCCCGCGCCCGCGCGCCAGGACAAGCCCAAGGCCGCGCGCAACAAGCTGTCCTACAACGAAACCCGCGAGCTGGCGGCGCTGCCGGACCAGATCAGCGCGCTGGAGACGGAGCAGGCCGAGTTGAACCAGCGCCTGCTCGATCCCAACTGCTACCGCGACACGCCCAAGGAAGCCATCGCCTGGCAACAGCGCATTGAGGAAATCGACGAGCTGCTGCTGGAACAGCTGGCCCGTTGGGAAGATCTGGAGCAACGCGGCGGCTAAGCCCAGCCCGTTGGGCTTGGCGGCGCTTTGCCGCCCGGCCGCGGATGGGCTACACCGGAAGGAGCAGAGGCGACGCCCGGACTCCATCCAGCCTCCCGCGCCGGCCGCGGCCTGCGTCGCCAAGACCCAACCAGACACGGGGCGGAGGACATGTGGCGCCACTCGAGAGCCGAAAACCGCGGCATGGGCAAGGCTGGCGGCTCGCGGCAGCGCTGGCGATGACCGTCGGCGCCGCGCAGGCGGCGCCGCTCGCTTGCGCGTCCGATGTGGATTTTCCGCCGTATGTGTTCACCTCGTCGTCCGGCTTCGCCGGCGGCGCCCAGGATACCGGGCTCGCCATCAACGTGCTGCAGCGCGCGCTGAGGCGGGCGGGACGCGAACCGGCGGTCATCGAAAGACTGCCGTGGAAACGTTGCCGCGAAATGGTCGCCCACGGCCAGATCGACATCGCCATCGACGTCCCCTCCCGCGAGCTAGACGAGAAACGCTTTCTGGCCACCGACGCCTACGCCGAAGTCCATCACCTGTATTTCTATTCCGCCAGAAAGCACCCGGAGGGCGCGCCGCTGCGCGCGCTGTCCGACCTCAAGCGCTATACCGTGTGCGGCCTGTTCGGCAACCGCCTGGACACCTTCGGCATCGACCCCTCGCGCCAGGACATCGGCTCGAAAAACGAACGCAGCGCGATCGCCAAGGTCACCGAAGGCCGCTGCGACGTCTTCATCGAAATCCGCGAAGTGGTCGACAGCCTGTCGGAACGCGATGCCACGCTGCGCGACCTGTTCAACGGGCCGGCGCTCCGTCGCGCCGACCTGCCCGGCGACACGCCCACCGGCCTGCACTTCGAGTTCAGCCGCGCGTCGAAAGACGGCCGCGCGCTGCAGCAGTCGTTCAACGCCACCATCCGCGATCTGATCCGCAACAATGAAATGACCCGGATGATGCCGTGAGGCCGATCACTTGAGCGGTTTGCCGAACACCGTTTTCGAGGCGACCGGCATTAGTTGGTCGACATTGCGGCTGGTGGCCACCAGGATGGGCACCAGGATCTCCTTGGCCGGCGGATGGCCGCGCAGATGTGAAACCAGCGCGCCGGCGGCGGAGCCGCCCATCAGATAAGGTTGCTGCATGCCCACGGCGACCAAGGCGTCGCTCTTGAGCAGGCGGACGACGTCCGGCATCGCGTCGAAGGAAACCAGCATCACCTGTTTTTCCTTGCCCACCTCCCGTATTGCCCGCATCGCCCCGTCCACCGGTTGGTCCGTTTCGATGAAGAAACCCCGCGCCGCCGGATGCACTGCCAGCATTTCCTTGACGTAGCGGTAAGTCTCCTCGGCGGAGTAGTCCTTCATCTGCCGCAGCACGATCTCCCGCGGAAAGCCGGCGTCCTTCATCGCGTCGCGGAATCCATTGGTGCGGTCCTGGCCGTTTTTCCGCGACAATTCGATGGTGACCATGCCGTAGGCGCCGCTGCTCCAGTTACGCGCCTTCATCGCCTTTGCCAGCTCCGCGCCCACATCGTATGCGCCGCGGTAGTTGTCCGATTTGACGAAGCTGACGTAATCCCCACCGCTGGTGCCGATATCGGCGATGGCTACCGGAATGCCGGCCCGACGCGCCAGGGTGAGAGCTTCCTCCGCCGATTTGCTGTTGGTCGGGGAAATCACGATGCCCGCGACGTGGCGGTCGATGGCCTGGCGGACGTTGTTCAACTGCATCTCCGCGCTGAGCTTGCTGTCCAGCTCCGAAAACGCGTAGCCGTTCGCCTCCGCCACCGCCTTCACGCCCTTGCCGACCGTATCCCAGAATGGCAGATCCGCCTTGGCGGTGATGTAGGCGATTTCAGCGGACAGGGCATGCAGCGGGGCGAGTCCGATGAAGATCGCCAATGCCCGCGGCAAGGCGCGGCGCATCAGCGACGCGATCCTCAAAACGATTGTGGAGACCGTTACAATATTCATGCCGCATCCCCCGCTGGAGAGATTTCGAATCGAGTTTCCATTTTAGCCGGGCGGCCGCGATGTCCATGGGAAATCACGGGCGGCCCCGCGCCGCCATGCCCGCCGGCGCGCCATTCTTTCCGCATCCGCCATCCGCCGGCCATAAGCGGATTTGCTTCCGCATTTACACTGGGACGCGGGCCCGCGCCCCGACGCGCGCTATACTGCCCCCAAAGCAGCCCTTCCCGCGCCGCGCGCGGGGGCAAGACGAATCGCCGCGGCGCGCGATGCGAGGGGGACAGACCCTCCGCGGCATGGAAACAACAGGAGTCCAAGCGACAATGGAAGACACCCAGCTGAATGACGACGGCGCAAGCCGCCGCCGCCTGCTTCAAGGCGCTGCGCTGGCGGGCCTGGCGGCCCTGCTCGCCGCCTGCGGCACCACGCCGGTGAAAACCAGCCAGCAGCGCCCGCGCCCAGGCAAGCCTGGCGGCGACACCTCGCTGTCCAACATCACCGCCGACGGCAATGGCCGCGAAATCCTGCTGTATACGATAGGCCTGCTGGACGGCGGCTATCAGTTCGGCGGCAGCAATCCGGAAGCGGGGCTCGATTGCAGCGGCATGGTCAGCTACATCTACCAGAACGCCGTCGGCATCCGCCTGCCGCACAACGCCGCGCAGATCGCCGGCATCGCGCGGCCGATATCCGACAACCAGATGCAGGTCGGCGACCTGGTGTTCTTCAACACCATGAACCGGCCGTTCTCGCACATGGGCATCTTCATCGGCGACGGCAAGTTCGTCCACGCGCCGCGCACCAACAGCACCATACGCGTCGCGCGGCTGGACAACGTCTACTTCGCGCCGCGCTACCAAGGCGCGCGCACCGTGCTGCGCGCCTGATTACCGGGCCGCCTCCCGGCGGCCTCGCCATCCCCCCAACAAAAAAATTTCTCCTTGCCGGGAATAATCGGCGGCATCCCTGCGTATACCCCTTGCAAGCGCGGACCAAACGTCCCGCTTTCCTACCACACGACCAGGAGCCATCGATGAAACGCACCCTGTTGCTAGGCGGCATGCTCGCCGCGCTCGCCGCCGCGCAGATCCAGGCCGCGCCGTCCCCGATATCGACCCGCGAAGGCGCGCTGACCGACCCCGCCGGCATGACGCTCTATGTTTTCACGAAAGACCAGGCCGGAAACGGCCGCAGCGCCTGCAACGGCGCATGCGCGGCATTGTGGCCGCCGCTGGCCGCCGAAGCGGACGCCCAGCCGGAAGGCGATCTGGGCCTGATTGCCCGCGACGACGGCTCGCGGCAATGGTCGTGGCGCGGCAAGCCGCTCTACCGCTTCACCCAGGACCTCGCGCCCGGCGAGCGCAAGGGCGACAACTTCAAGCAACTCTGGCAAGTCGCCCGTCCCTGACCCCCTCTGACAAACCAGGAAAACCAGCATGCGAAAAACCGCCTCCCTTTTGGCCGCCTCCGCGCTGTGGGCGCTTGCGCAAATCTCAACCGCCGCCCAGGCTTTCGATCCGGACATCCGCAACAACACGCTGGCGGTCAGCCCCGATGAAAGCCTGGCGATAGCCGGCAATAGCCAGACAGCCGAGCTGAAGGTATACGACCTGGCGCAAGGACGGCTCAAGGCCGCGCTGCCCGGCTTCATCACCCCGCGCAACATCGTGTTCGCGCCAGATGGACGCCGCTTTTACGTCACCGACAGCAGCAAAGGCCTGCTGGAGCGATGGAATGCTGGCACGCTGACGCTGGAGGCCAGCCTGGCCCTGGGCCCCGGCGCCTTCGGCAGCGCCATCGACCGCCAGGGCGCCCGCCTCTATATCAACAATCAGGCATCCAATACCGTCAGCGTGGTCGATTTGAATGCCTGGCGGGTCAGCAAGGTGATCACCGGTTTCTCCGGTCCGCGCCAGGGCGTCAAGCTGTCGCCGGACGGCGCCGAGCTCTACGTCACCAACTTCCGCAGCGACAAGCTGAGCGTGGTGGACACCTCGTCCCTGTCCGTGCTCCGGGAGATCGGCGGCTTCAACAAGATACGCGCGATTTCGATCTCCGCCGACGGCGGCACCCTGTACGCGGCCAACAGCGGCGACGACACCCTGGCCAAGGTGGATACCCGGTCCGGCAAGATCACGGCCACCGTCGCCGTAGGCCGCGAGCCCTATGGCGCCGCTCTGCGCCCCGACGGCAAAGTCCTGTACTCTGGCAATTTGAAGAGCGATTCGCTCACCGAGGTCGCCTTGCCGGCATTCCGGCCGGCCGCGCAGATCGGCGGCTTGTCCGGCCCGCGCCAAGCCATCTCATTCAGCAAGGACAGCCGCAAGGCCTGGGTGCTGAACGAAGACCTGAGCGTAGCGGAACTCGACTTGGCGACGCGCCGGATCACCAGGGAGCTCAAGCCATCGGCGAATTAGAACCGGAGCGGCAGTTTCATCGACTGCTGCTGGACAACCTCGCCCGGCTGCGCCGCTACGCCCGCGTGCTGGAGCGTAACGCGGCGCACGCTGACGACCTGGTCCAGGACACGCTGGAATCGGCCTGGCGCAACTGGCGGCAATGGCGGCCAGGCTCCGACATCCGCCCCTGGTTGTTCGGCATCATGCACAACCGGCACGTGGACCATGTCCGGCGAAGCCGCCCGCCTTGCGAGCTATCCGGCGAAGAGTGGACGCAACTGGCCGTCCCGCCCGCCCATGAGCGGGAACTCCGGCTGCGCGACCTCGACCGCGCCATCGCGCGGCTGCCCGAGGAGCAAAGAGAGGTCCTGCTCCTGGTGGCGGTGGAAGAGATGCGCTACCAGGATGTTGCCAAAACGCTGGGACTGGCGGTGGGCACCGTGATGTCGCGCCTGCACCGGGGACGGGAGCGGCTGCGGCAATTGATGGTTGAATATGGAGGCGCAGAGCCATGACCGAACCGAACGAGGAAATGCTGCAAGCCTATCTCGACGGCGAATTGCCTCCGCAACAGGCGGCGGAACTGGAAGCGTGGCTGGAGAAGCACCCCGATGCCGCCCAGCGGCTGGGCCAATGGCGCGGCCAGGACGACGCGCTGCGCGAGCTGTGGGCGCTGGCTGAGCGCGAGCCCATGCCCAGCCGGCTGCTGGCCGCGGCTAGGCCGCCCGCCAGTCGCTACTCTCCGCCGTGGCTGAGCCAGGCCATGGCCGCCGGGCTGGTGTTCGCGCTGGGCCTGGGCGGCGGCTGGTACGGACGGCAAGCCTACCAGGCCGAACCGCCCGCGCAGATCGCAAGCCAGGCGATGGACAGCCTGCCGCGCCAAGCCGCGATGGCGCACGTGGTCTACAGCCCGGACATCCAGCGTCCGGTCGAGATCGGCGCGGACCAGGAAACGCAAATGGTCGCCTGGCTTTCGCGCCGCATGCGCAGCCCGATCACGCCTCCACGGCTGGCCCAGGCCGGCTATGAGCTGATAGGCGGGCGCCTGCTGCCCGGCGAACAAGGCCCGGTGGCCCAACTGATGTACCACGACGCCTCCGGACAGCGGGTGACGCTCTATGTGGCCAACGGCGCCCGGCCGCAAGCGGAGCAAGGCTTCCACTTCGCCAGCCAGGGGCCGGTCAACGTCTATTACTGGTGGGAGCGCGGCCGCGGCTACGCCTTGTCGGCCGGCATGCCGCGCGGCAAATTGGCCGAGTTGGCGGCGCTGGCGCAACGGCAGCTGGCGGGCGGCTGAGCCGCTGGCAAAGCCCAGCCGAGCATCCGGGCTTGGGCGCGCCGACGCAGGCTGCGACAAGCCGGCGCAATGCAACGTCAGGAAGGAGGCCAGCCGCGCGGCCGGGCCGATGTAACTCGCGCCCGGCTGTGCTAAGCTGGCCCATCCACAATGCATCGCCACGCGACACCGATGAAACTGAAATTCAGCAAGATGCACGGCCTCGGCAACGACTTCATGGTCATCGACGGCGTGCGCCAGGCCGTGTCCCTCGCCCCTGAGCAGATTCGCCTGCTCGGCAACCGCCAGCTGGGCATCGGCTTCGATCAGCTGCTGCTGGTGGAGCCGGCGCGCGAAGCGGGCCACGACTTCCGCTACCGCATCTTCAACAACGACGGCGGCGAAGTCGAGCAATGCGGCAACGGCGCGCGCTGTTTCGCCAAATTCGTCCGCGACCAGGGCCTGACCGGCAAGACCCGGATCGAAGTGGAAACCGCGCGCGGCGTGATCGCGCCGGAATACCTGGGCGACGGCCTGGCCCGCGTCGACATGGGCGTGCCGCGCTTCTCACCCGCCGACCTTCCCTTCCTGGCCGACGCCGAAGCGCCGGCCTACACCCTGCCGCTTGGCGACCGCGCCTGCGAGATCGGCATCGCGTCGATGGGCAATCCGCACGCGGTGCAACTGGTGGATGACGTGGACGCCGCGCCGGTGGCCGAAATCGGCCCGCGCATCGAGAGCCATCCCGCGTTTCCACAACGGGTGAACGCCGGTTTCATGCAGATCGTCAACCGCGGCGAAATCCGCCTGCGCGTCTACGAGCGCGGCGCCGGCGAGACGCTGGCCTGCGGCACCGGCGCCTGCGCGGCGGTGGCCTGCGGCATCCGCTGGGGCCTGCTGGACGCCCGCGTCACCGTGCACGCGCGCGGCGGCGACATCGTGATCGAATGGGCCGGCGAAGGCAGCCCGGTGATCATGACCGGCCCGGCCGTCACCGTTTTCCAGGGCGAAATCGAACTTTAACCCCCGCCGCCACACCAACCCATTTCCGCATCCCGATAAGGAAAGGACAAGGCAGATGCACAGCGAACAAGTCCTGGCGTTTCTCGACGAGCATCCCGACTTCCTGCAGCAGCACGCCGCGCGCTACAGCCTGCAGGCCACGCCGCAGAACGGCGAGCGCGTGATCTCCTTCGTCGAGCGCCAGATGCTGGAGCTGAAGGACCAGAACCGCCAGCTGGAGGCCCAGCTGCAGCAGCTGATCGAACGCGGCCAGGACAATGACCTCCTGCTGGCCCGGCTGCACCGCCTGACGCTGGCCCTGCTGGCCGCGCGCGGCCCCGGCGAGCTGATCGCCGAGCTGAAAGGCAAGCTGCGCCAGGAATTCCAGCTGGACCGCGCCGCGCTGAAACTGTGGCACCCCGCCGCCGAGAAGGACGCCGAGCATTACAACGCCCGCAGCGAAGTGCAGGGCCTGGCCCGCAATCTGGTCGCGCCGTATTGCGGGCCCTACGTCAACGACGAGGTGCTGAGCTGGTTCCCCCCCACGCCGGTGCTGCAATCTTTCGCCCAAGTGGCGTTGAAAGATGCCGGCGGCCAGCCCTTCGGCATCCTGGTGCTGGCCAGCGACGACTCCCAGCGTTTCACCTTTGACATGCACACCCAGTACCTGGCCCAGATCGGCGAGCTGGTATCCGCCGCGCTGCTGTCGGCGCTGGAGGCTGCATGACGGCGACGCCTGTCGGAATTCTGCTGCTGCTCGTTCTCATCCTGTTTTCGCTGCACATGGCCTGGCGGCTGGTCCACAGCCGCGACGGCACCGCCGTCGCCTGTTTCCTGGCCGCCTATCTGATATTGGCCGCTTTGCTGGACCACCATCCGGAGCCGGTATCGATCGAGCCTCTGGTCCTGCCGCTGTTCTATCCCTACGCCTGGCTGGGCATCGCCGCGGCGATGTGGGCGGCGGTCCACATGCGCGTGGGCCGGCGCGCCTGGCGCTTCCCGGGCCGCGACCTGCGGCTGGCGGCGCTGTGCTCCAGCCAGCTGGCGCTGCACCTAGGCGTGATGGCGCTGTCGCCATGGCTGGAATGGCGGCCGATGGCCGCCTATGTGCTGGTGTCGCCGCTGGTCGCCGTCATCAGCTATCTCGTCTACCGGCTGCAGTTGATGGAAATGCGCCGACGCGCCGACTGCGAGACCTCCTGGATCTTCTGGGGCGGGCTGTGCCTGATCCTGCCGGTCGCGCTGGCCTGGCTGACGGTGCGCGTGATGCCGCTGCTGCTGTACCTGACCTAGCCCGACCGGCTATCGGCCATAAAAAAGGCGGCGCTAAAAAGCGCCGCCTTGTCGTTTTGGCCGGATTGCCGGATCAGGACTCCTTCGCCCTCAGCGCCGCGCCGGCGCTCGCCCGGGCAGTTCCGCGGCTCAGGGAACTGAGCGCGATGCCGCCGAAAATCGCCGCCAGCCCGGCCGCGTGATACCAATGCAGCTCTTCGCCCAACAGCGCGATCGATTGCATCGCGCCGAAAGCCGGCATCAGGTACAGGAAAGCCGCCGCCTTGGCGGTGCCTACCATCGCGATGGCGCGGTTGTACAGCAGATAAGCCACCACGGAAGGCAGCGCGCCCAGATACAGCAAGCTAGCCGCGGCGCCGGCGTCCAGCGTCGGCAGGCCGCGCGACGACAGCTCGCCCAGGAACAGCGGCAGCAGCACCGCCTCGCCCACCAGCAGCAGCGCGGCCATCTGCACCATTGGATCGATGCCCTGCTTCAGCTTGCGCAGGCCCAGCGTGTAGATGGCCCAGCTCAGGCCGCCGGCCAGCACGAACAGGTCGCCGCCGCTGAAATGAAAGCCGCCGATCTCCAGCAGATTGCCTTTCAACACGATCAACAGCGCGCCGCACAACGCCAGCGTCATGCCCATCCACTGCCGGCTGCTCAAGCGCTGGCGGAAATACAGCGAGCCCAGCAGCAGCACCATCACCGGCGTCGCGCTGTTGAGGATCACCGCGTTGGTGGCGGTAGTGGTCTGTACCGCCCAGTAGACGAAGGTATTGGTCAGACCGATGCCGAACAGGCCCAGGACAAGCAGCAACGGCCATTGCGCGCGCAGCTTGCTCCAGTTGCGGCCCAGCCTGGGCAGGGCGAACGGCAGCACGCAGGCCAGGGCGATGCCCCAGCGGGCGAAAGCCAGCGTGAACGGCCCCAGCTGCGTATGCAGCGCGCGGGCGATGACGAAGTTGGTGGACCACATCAGCATGGTCAGCACCAGCAGGATGTAAGCGTTGCGTTGAGAATGAATGGCGGGCATGGCGGCAAATGTAAATAATTTGTGCCATTTTACAATAATTCAAAGACGTATTATTTCAATAAATAATCAAATAATGGAATATTTTATATATTAAAAAATCATGCCAGGAAGAAAAGTTCAAGAAAGAACAAAATCGCGCAAACTACGTTCGCCAGAGCCAAATCAAGCCAACACACACCCTCTACGACTAAATAGCTAGACCGCCTCCCACCTCCAGGGAACTGTCGCGCCGCCGAGTCCGGCATACAATTTCCACCATATCGGCAGTCCCCTAAGGATGCACCATGTTGTCCGACCGCTTCGGCCGCGCCATTGATTACCTGCGGCTTTCCGTCACCGACCGCTGCGACCTGCGCTGCAGCTATTGCCTGCCCAAGGGTTTCAAAGGCTTCGAAGAGCCCGCGCACTGGCTCCGCTTCGACGAGATCGAACGCGTCGCCGCCGCCTTCGTCCGCCTGGGCACGCGCCGCATCCGCCTGACCGGCGGCGAGCCGCTGCTGCGGCGCGACCTGCCTTTGCTGGCCGGCAGGCTATCCGCCCTGCCCGGCCTCTCCGATCTCTCGCTGTCCACCAACGCCACCCAGCTGGAACGCCATGCCGAGGGCCTGCGCCGCGCCGGCGTGAGCCGGCTCAATGTCAGCCTGGATTCGTTGCGCCGCGACTGCGTGGCGGAGCTGACCGGCAGCGACAGCCTGCCCAAGGCGCTAGCCGGCCTGTCCGCCGCCAAGGCGGCGGGCTTCGAGCGGATCAAGATCAATATGGTGCCGATCGCCGGCGTCAACGACGGCGATATCGAAGCGATGGCGGAATTCTGCATCGAGCACGGCTTCATCCTGCGCCTGATCGAGGCGATGCCGATGGGCGACAGCGGCCGGGACACCCGCGGCAGCGAGCTGGCGCCGATACTGGAGCGGCTGGGCCGCCGCTTCGGCCTGTCCGAGCTCAGCGTCAGTCTGGGCGGCGGGCCGGCCCGCTACTGGGGATCGCGCGACGGCCGCTTCACGCTGGGCCTGATCACGCCGATCAGCCAGCACTTCTGCGCCAGCTGCAACCGGGTGAGGATGTCGGTGGACGGCACGCTCTACCTGTGCCTGGGCCAGGAGCAGCGTTTCGAGCTGCGGCCGCTGCTGCGCGCCGGCTGCAGCGACGCCGAGCTGGACAACGCCATCCGCGCCGCCATCGAGCTGAAGCCGGAAAAACACGACTTCCGCGAAGCGCCGGCCAAGGTGATGCGCTTCATGTCGCAGACCGGCGGCTGAATCACCGCTTATCCGCCAGCCAGGCGGCAATGAAATGCGCTACCCCGTCCGCGTCGTTCAGATCCAGCACCGGGATGTCGGCCGCCAGCGGCGCGTCGCTGGCCACCGCGATCACATCCCGGTCATCCAGATAGCGCGCCGGCTTGCCCAGCGCCGGCCGGTACACTTCCAGCTTGGGTACAGCCAGGCTCTTCTGCCCCTCCAGCAGCACCAGATCGCACGGCGACAGGCGCGCCAGCTGCTCCTCCAGCGTCAGCTCGCGCGCGGTCTCGGCGAACACGCCCACCCGGTGCGGGGACACGATCATCACCTCGCAGGCGCCGGCCTGGCGATGGCGGAAACTGTCCTTGCCGGGCGAATCCAGCTGCACGTCGTGGTGGCTGTGCTTGATCACCGACACCCGCAGCCCCCTTCTAATCAACGCGGGCAGCAAGGCCTCCAGCAAAGTGGTTTTGCCGCTGCCCGAATAACCGCATATGCCCAGTACCGCTTGCATGCCTTCTCCTTTTGGCGGATTGTCACGAACACCGATAAAAGCTATGTTAAGACAATCAATATTTAAACCATAACCGCGACTGCCTATTGTGCAGCCCGCCGCCGCCGTTCGCCATCCGCCAAAAGCAGAATCACGCCCATGCCCGACATCCGCCTCGCGCCTCCCCGCTTCCAGACCCTGGCCAGCAAATTGCTGGTGCTGTCGCTGTTGGCGCTCTTCATCGCGCTGGTCTCGATAGGCTACACGCTGGCGCTGTCCTGGCGGCTGGAGGGCGGCGCCGCCGCGATCAACGACGTGGGCAGCCTGCGCATGCGCACTTTCCGCGCTGCCTACCTGCTGTCCACCCAGGCCCCAGACCGCCTGCTGCGCGACGAGATAGAAGGCTTCGATCAGACGCTGGCCCGGCTGAAGCGCGGCGACCCGGCCCGGCCGCTGTTCCTCCCAGACAACCACGACATCCGCACCCAGGAACAACGCCTGGAGCAACGCTGGCGCAGCGACATCCGCCCGCGGCTGCAGGCCGCCGGCAGCCGGCCCACCACCCAACAGCTGCACGCCTTCGTCGCCGAGATAGACAGCCTGGTCGGCCTGCTGGAGCGCGACAACGAAAACCACACCAATCTGCTGCGCATGTTCCAGATGGTGCTGATCGCGATGGCGCTGGCCGGCGCGGTGACCATGGCCTACATGCTGTTCCTGATGGTGATCAACCCGGTCAACACCCTGAGCGACGCGATACGCCGCCTGCGCGAGGGCGAGCTGGACACGCGGGTCAAGGTGGACCGGCAGGACGAATTCGGCATGCTGGCCGAAGGCTTTAACCAAATGGCCGGCCGGGTGCAGGACCTGTACCAGAACCTGGAAAGCAAGGTCCGGCAGAAAACCCGCGAGGTGGAAGAACAGAACCTGCGGCTGAAAACGCTGTACGACATGACTTCCTTCCTGCACCAGCAGCGCGCGCTGGACGAAACCTGCCACGGCTTCATCGGCCGGCTGATGCAGCTGACCGGCGCCGACGCGGCCAACGCCAGGCTGGTGGACCCCGAGCGCGGTAAGCTGGATCAGATCGCCCAGCAGGGGCTGCCCGAGGAGATGGCGCTGGTCGAGGAATGCATCCCCGACGACGCCTGTCACTGCGGCGAAGCGGCGCAACAGCCGTTCGCCGTGCTGCGCCATATCGGCGAGCTGGAAGGCGAAGAGATCCGCCACTGCGGCAAGGCCGGCTTCGCCTCCATCGCTGTGTTCCATATCCGCAACCAGCGCGAGGATGTCGGCATCTTCACGCTGTACTTCCGCCAGAAGCGCGTCTTGTCGATGGCCGAGCAAATGCTGATCGAAACCCTGGGCCAGCATCTGGGCGTCGCCATCGAAAACCAGCGGCTGGGCGCGGTGGAGCGCCAGTTCGCGGTATCCGAGGAGCGCAATCTGATGGCTCAGGGCCTGCACGACAGCATCGCCCAGTCGCTGTCCTTCCTCAATCTGCAGGCGCAGATGCTGGAAGAGGCGATGAATTCACGCGAGGAAGAGCTGGCCCGCGAGAACCTGGCCTTCATCCGCGCCGGCGTGCAGGAGTGCTACGAAGACGTCAGGGAGCTGCTGCTCAACTTCCGCACCCGCATCAGTCGCCAGGAATTCCCGGAAGCGGTGCGTACGCTGCTGCAGCGCTTCGAGCAGCAGACCCGGGTGCCGGTGGCGCTGGAAATGCGCGGCGAAGGCAAGCCGCTGGACCCGCAACAGCAGCTGCAAGTGTTCTTCATCCTGCAGGAAGCGCTGTCCAATATCCGCAAGCACGCCGAGGCCAGCGAGGTGGAAGTGGAGATCGACAACACCGCCAGCTTCAGCATGCGCATCCGCGACAACGGCCGCGGCTTCGATTCCGGCCAGCTGGCGGCGAAATCCGCGCGCCACGTCGGCGTGTCCATCATGCAAGAGCGGGCCAACCGCATACACAGCCAGATTCAGATCAGCTCCGCGCCGAAACAAGGCACCACAGTGGAACTGACCCTGCCCAAAGAGGAGCGCACCAGCGCATGACACAAGCCATACGCATTTTACTGATCGACGACCACACGCTGTTCCGCAGCGGCCTGAAGGCGCTGCTGCAACGCCAGGACGACTTTCTGGTGGTCGGCGAAGCCGCCGACGGGCTGGATGGCGTCAAGCAGGCCGAGCTGCTGCGGCCCGACGTGGTGCTGCTGGACCTGGACATGCCGGTGATGAACGGCCGTGAGGCGCTGGCGCAGATACTGAGCGGCTGTCCCGACGCCGCGGTGCTGATGCTGACCGTGTCCGAGGATGGAGACGATCTGGCCGAATGCATGCGCGGCGGCGCCCGCGGCTACCTGCTGAAGAACATCAACGCCGACTTCCTGCTGGACAGCATTCGTCGCGCGGTGGACGGCGACAGCGTGCTGTCGCCGGAAATGACCGCCAAGCTGCTGGCCCGCCTGCGCCAGCCGGCAGCCAAGGCCAGCGAGGCCGACGCGCTGACCCCGCGCGAGCGGGAAACGCTGAGCTGGCTGGCCCGCGGCTCCAGCAACAAGGAAATCGCCCGCGCGCTGGACCTGGCTGAGAGCACGGTCAAGGTGCATGTGCAGAACATCCTGCGCAAGCTGTCGCTGAGCAGCCGGGTGCAGGCTGCGGTCTATGCCGTCGAGCATGGGTTGGACAAGGTCTGATGCTCGCCAGGTTTGGCACCCTCGCTTTCATGCTTACCGTCGCTCGGGGGCCTAAAACATGTTCACGTTCTGTTGGGCTTTGCATCCGCTTCGCGGATAGCCATTTTTATTGCCGGGTCGCCCCGGCGTGCAGGGAGGGGATATTTGTTGAGTGATACAACATGTCCGGACATCCTGACCCCCTGCAAGCCTGGCCTGTGGCTTCCCATCGGCTCCCGCCAGGCACGATGCGTGCCTGAACTCCCCGCACTAGCGTCGGGGCTCGAACATCCAGCCGCTTAAAACCTCGGGCCTCTCACCCGACGGCAGACTTGAAGGGACCGGGCGCATTGAAAGCGTGTTTTTTACAAACTAGACCCAAAGCCAAAGATCATGAACAGGCTCTAGAACCAACCCGCGCTACCCTCTCATGCATTACGAGTTCAGAGTGGAATGCCCCTGCCTGGCAGGTGGTGTGCTTTGTCAATTCTTAAGTCTCCCCAAGAGGTCATACCAGCCGGCATCGCTCTGATTTAAATATGAAAATATTGACGGCATATTTTTTATGTACCAGAATTTGGTGGCTTCATCCAACTTTTCGCGTGTCTATTACAAGTTAGGCCCACTACACATATGGATTGGATACCATCCCTGCTTAAGCATCTTGCAATTTCACGGTCAGCGATTGGCGCTGCATTTGCTACAGCTTGCGTTATGTATTTCGGCCCTAGGTTTGCTCCTTTTTACGTAGACCCCGTTCCAAAGGAGTGGGCTTTTATCGTAGTTGCTGTCTTAGCGTTCTCGGGTTTCTTGCTATTCACATGGGCAGTATCCGGAGCCTTCCACATAGTAGGGCGCAAATTTACTTCAACGTCGAAAAAAATCAGTGCTCAAAAATTGAGTCAGGATGAAGTCAATCTTCTTTATGCGCTCGGCCAAAATCCCCGCGACTCGTTGAATCTCGATCACATTAATTACAAAGCCATCAACCTTAGTCGGCTTGAAGTATTAAACGTAGTTCATAGCCTTGAAAAAAAGGGCCTCGTCTCGCTAAACCCGTATAGCACATCCGACCTTGTCTCACTTACACAATCAGGCATGCAACGAGCACTAGAGATTCAACGTACATCAAGGTCAAATTCGGCCTAACCACTCCATCCACCCACAAGCTGCGCTTCTGAGTTACCTTCGCGGCTTCGCCGCTGCAGTGGCTCCTAACATCAAACGTTAGGTACCCATGGGAAATTGTCTATCGGACCCATTGGGGCCATATCCTGACCGCGATGAGTTTCAAATCGCCCCCTCATTTGGGTTAAATACCCCCTCGGCATAGATCACCTTGCCTGCTTGTGTAAAGCGGAGGAAATTTTTCTACAAACAACGGTTGAGGCTTTCTATATCCATTGGTATCGCGAATCCTAACCAAACAAAACGCCGCGCTCCCTCTCAGGATGCGCGGCGTTTTCCATGCCCAGGCCCAGATCCTTAGCCGCGCGGGCGCACCAGCTGCCAGGCGCGTCCCAGGTAGGTCACCGCGCCGAAGCCGCTCCACACGTGCACCAGCCGGGTGAAGGGGAAGATCACGAACAGGCTCATGCCCATGAACAGGTGCAGCTTGAACACCGGCGAGGCGGAAACGATGAAATCCGCCGCGTCGCCGCGGAAGGTGACGATGTGCTGCGCCCAGCTCATCAGCAACACCATTTCGTGACCGTCCAGATGCTGGGCCGACACGAAGATGGTGGACAGGCCCAGCAGCAGCGTGGCCAGTATCCACAGCAGCACCAGCTTGTCGCGCCAGGTGGTGTTGGCCGCCAGGCGGTCGCACATGAAGCGGCGGTGCAGCAGCAGCACGATGCCGATCAGGCACAAGCCGCCCATCAGGCCGCCGGCGCTCATCGCGAACACCTGCTTGAAGCTGTGCGTGACACCCAGCGCATCCCACACCGCCAGCGGCGTCAAGAGGCCGGCCAGGTGGCCGAAGAACAGGCCGATGATGCCCAGGTGGAACAGGATATTGCCCAGGCGCAGCTGGCCGCGGTACAGCAGTTGCGACGACTCGCTCTTCCAGCTGTACTGCTCGCGCTCGAAGCGGATCAGGCTGCCCAGCAGGAAGATGGCCAGCGCGATGTAGGGATAGATGCCGAATACGAATCTATGCAGGTAGTCCATGTTTGTCTCCCGATGGCGGGGCGTCAGCGCCGCCCGCCGCCCCTCTCCCATTCAGCGAAGAGGGGGCAAGGTTTCAGGCGCGCGCGCCGCGCGGATAGAAATTGACCGGGGCGATCGCCGGCGGCGCCGGGCGCAGCAGCGGCTCCACGCCGTCCGCGCCTGGGCCGAAGGTTTCCAGCATTTCGTCCATGTCGCGGATAGGCGGCGCCTGCAGCGGCTCCGGCTTGACCGGCGACAGCGTCAGCAGCGCGTCGAACAGGCCGGCGTATGCCGACTCCGCCTCGTTCAGCCTGCCGGCGACGTGGCCGATCACATGCACCGCGTCGCCCAGCAGCCGCTCGGACTCGGCCTTGTCGCACTGCCCCAGAAACTCCAGGAACAGCGGCAGGTAGTCCGGCAGCTCGCTGCAGGCCGGCTCGAAGCCGTGCCGGCGGTACTCCTCCAGCAGGTCCACCATGGCCTGGCCGCGGGCGCGGTCCTCGCCGTGGATATGCTCGAACAAGTGCAGCGAGTGGGACGGATTACGGTCGAAGGTGAGCACGTAACGCTGCTGCAACTCGATCAGGTCCTCGTTCTCCAGCGCCTGCAACAACGGCTCCAGCAGGCTGGCGGTTTGCAGGTGCTCGGCCGCCTCGGCGCGGATCTCGTCCACCGCGGCGACCAGTTCGGCCTCCGGGTAGCACAACAGCGCGGATAGAATGGCGTGGATGCGCATGATGGTCTCCCTCAGTTGCCGGCGTTGGACTTGCGGTCGCGCCGCATGTCGTGGAACACGATGGGCGTGGCCTTCTTCTTGCCGAACAGGCTGGCCTCGGATTCGCCGCCGGAGCAGCCGTTGCCGAAGCTGAAGCCGCAGCTGGCCTTGTCCTCGAACGCCTCCTCCACCATTTCCTTGTGGCTGGACGGAATCACGAAGCGGTCTTCGTAATTGGCGATGGCCATCACCTGGTACATCTCTTCCACCTGGCTTGCGGTCAGGTGGGTGCCGGCCAAGGTCGACGCGTCGCGGACCTTCTCCACGCTCTTCTTGCGCATGTAGCGGCGCATCGCCACCATGGTTTCCAGCGCCTTGACCACCGGCTCTTCCTTGCCCGCCGTCAGCAGGTTGGCCAGGTACTTGATCGGTATCCGCAGGCTCTGCACGTCCGGGATGATGCCGCCCTCGCCTATCAGGCCGTTCTCCATCGCGCTCTGGATCGGCGACAGCGGCGGGATGTACCACACCATCGGCAGCGTCCGGTACTCCGGGTGCAGCGGGAAGGCCACCTTCCACTCCATCGCCATCTTGTACACCGGCGAGCGGCGGGCGGCGTCCAGCCAGCTTTGCGGGATGCCCTGCTTCAGAGCCTCGGCCGCGATGGCCGGATCATTCGGGTCCAGGAACAGGTCCAGCTGCGACTGGTACAGATCCTGCGGATCTTCCACCGCCGCCGCCTGTTCGATCTTGTCGGCGTCGTACAGCAGCACGCCCAGGTAGCGGATGCGGCCGACGCAGGTTTCCGAGCACACGGTAGGCTGGCCGGACTCGATGCGCGGGTAGCAGAAGATGCACTTCTCGGCCTTGCCGGACGTCCAGTTGTAATAAATCTTCTTGTACGGACAGCCAGACACGCACATCCGCCAGCCGCGGCACTTGTCCTGATCGATCAGCACGATGCCGTCGTCTTCGCGCTTGTAGATGGAGCCGGACGGGCAGGAGGCGACGCAGGCCGGGTTCAGGCAGTGTTCGCACAGCCGCGGCAGATACATCATGAAGGTGTTCTCGAAGGCCGAGTACATCTCCTTCTGGATGCCTTCGAACAAGGCGTCCTTGGCGCGCTTGGAGAATTCTCCGCCCAGGTCGTCCTCCCAGTTCGGGCCCCACTCGATCTTGTCCATCTTCTTGCCGGTCAGCACCGACACCGGACGCGCGGTCGGCGGCGTCTGCATCCGCGGCGCGTTCTGCAAATGCTCGTAGTCGTAGGTGAACGGCTCGTAGTAGTCGTCAATGGCCGGCAGATTGGGGTTGGCGAAAATATTGGCCAAAATTTTCAGCTTGCCGCCCTGGCGCGGCTCCAGCTTGCCGTCGCTGCGCCGCTTCCAGCCGCCCTGCCACTTGTCCTGGTTTTCCCAGTCCTTGGGGTAGCCGATGCCGGGCTTGGTTTCCACATTGTTGAACCAGGCGTACTCGATGCCGTCGCGGCTGGTCCACACGTTCTTGCAGGTGACCGAACAGGTGTGGCAGCCGATGCACTTGTCCAGGTTCAGCACCATGCCGATTTGCGCGCGTATCTTCATTGCTTCTCTCCCGCCGGAACGTCCATCCAGTCGACTTTGTCCATCTTGCGCACCACCACGAACTCGTCGCGGTTGGCGCCCACCGTGCCGTAGTAGTTGAAGCCCCAGGACAGCTGGGCGTAGCCGCCTATCATGTGGGTGGGCTTGGTCACGGTCCGGGTCACCGAGTTGTGAATGCCGCCGCGCTTGCCGGATACCTCGGCGCCCGGCACGTTGATGATCTTCTCCTGGGCGTGGTACATCAGCGTCATGCCTTCCGGCACCCGCTGCGACACCACCGCGCGGGCGGTCAGCGTGCCGTTGACGTTGAATACCTCGATCCAGTCGTTGTCGGCGATGCCGGCCTTGGCGGCGTCGATCTCGGACAGCCAGACGTGGGGCCCGCCGCGGCTGAGCGTCAGCATCCGCAGATTGTCGGAATAGGTGCTGTGTATGCCCCATTTCTGGTGCGGGGTGATGAAGTTCAGCACCAGCTCATGATTGCCGTTGCCATGCTTGCCCAGCACCGCCTGCGTGGTCTTCAAATCGACCGCCGGCTTATACACACACAATCCCTCGCCGAAGGCGCGCATCCACTGGTGGTCCTGGTAGAACTGCTGGCGGCCGGTCAGCGTGCGCCACGGAATCAGCTCGTGGACATTGGTGTAACCCGCGTTGTAGCTGACTTCCTCGCTTTCCAGGCCGGACCAGGTCGGCGAGGAAATGATCTTGCGCGGCTGCGCCTGCACGTCGCGGAAACGGATGGTGTCATGCTCTCGCGGGCGGGCAAGGTGTGTATGGTCGCGGCCGGTGATTTTCGACAGCGCGTCCCAGGCTTTCACCGCCACATGGCCGTTGGTCTCCGGCGCCAGCGTCAGAATCATCTCCGCGGCGTCGATGGCGGTCTCCAGCCGGGGCTGGCCCTTGCCGGCGCCCGATTGCGCCACCTGGTTCAGGCCGCGCAGGATATCCACCTCGTGGGCCGTCTTCCAGCCTATGCCCTTGCCGCCGTTGCCAGCCTTTTCCAGCAACGGGCCGATGGTGGTGAACTTGTCGTAGATCGCGCCGTAGTCGCGCTCCACCACCGTCATCGCCGGCATGGTCTTGCCCGGCGCCGGCTCGCACTCGCCCTTTTTCCAGTCCTTGGGGTCGAAAGGCTGGCCCAATTCCTGCGGGCTGTCGTGCATCAGCGGCGTCAGCACCAGATCTTTCTGCGTGCCCAGATAATCCTTGCCGATCTCGGACAGGCTCTTGGCGAAGCCCTTGTAGATTTCCCAGTCGCTCCTGGCCTGCCACAAAGGCTGCACGGCCTCGGACAGCGGGTGGATGAAGGGGTGCATGTCGGAGGTGTTGAGGTCGTCCTTCTCGTACCAGGTGGCGGTGGGCAGCACGATGTCGCCGTACAGGCAGGTGGTGGACATGCGGAAGTCCAGCACCACCATCAGGTCCAGCTTGCCCTCCGCGGCCGGACGCACGGTGATCTCGGATGGCTTGATGCATTCGTCTTCCGAGCCCAGCACCGCGTTCTGGGTGCCCAGCAGGTATTTGAGGAAGTACTCGTGGCCCTTGCCGGAGCTGCCCAGGATGTTGGAACGCCAGACGAACATGTTGCGCGGGAAGTTCTGCGGGTTGTCCGGATCATTGCAGGCCATGTCCAGCCGGCCCGATTTCAAACCGTCCACGGTATAGGCGACCGGGTCCTGGCCCGCCTCCGCGGCGGCGCGGGTGATGTCCAGCGGGTTGGCGGACAGCTGCGGCGCGGACGGCAGCCAGCCCATCCGTTCGGCCTTGGCGTTGTAATCGATCAGCGCCATGTCGGCCATCTTGCCGTCGGCGGTTGGGCACAGGATCTCGCCCACGCCCAGCTTTTCATGCCGCCACTGGCTGGTATGGGCGTAGAAGAAGCTGGTGCCGTTCATCTGCCGCGCCGGGCGGTTCCAGTCGCCGGCGAAGGCCAGCGGCGCCCAGCCGGTTTGCGGCCGCAGCTTTTCCTGGCCGACGTAGTGGCACCAGCCGCCGCCGGACTGGCCGATGCAACCGCACAGCATCAGCATATTGATGATGCCGCGGTAGGTCATGTCCATGTGGTACCAGTGGTTCAGCGCCGCGCCGACGATGACCATGGACTTGCCCTGGGTCTGGTCGGCGTTCTTCGCGAACTCGCGCGCCACCTGGATCACCAGCTCCGGCTTCACGCCGGTGTGCTTCTGTTGCCAGGCCGGTGTGTACGGCACGTCGTCCATGTAGTCGATGGCGAGGTTGCCGCCGCCCAGGCCGCGGTCCAGGCCGTAGTTGGCGGCCATCAGGTCGAACACCGTGGCCACCAGCGCCTCGCCGCCGTCGGCCAACTTGACGCGCTTGGCCGGCACATTGCGGGTCAGCAGTTCATCGTGCTCGGAACCGAAATACGGGAAGCCTACGCCGACCACCTCGTCGCGATGCTCGATCAGCGACAAGCGGCCCGACACCTCGCGCGCGCCCTCGGCCTTCTGCTCCAGATTCCACTTGCCGTCCTTGCCCTCGGCCTGGCCCCAGCGGAAACCGATCGATCCATTGGGCGCGACGATGTCGCCGCTGGCCTCGTCGATCAGCAGGGTTTTCCAGTCCGGGTTGTTGTCTTCGCCCAATTGGCCGTCAAGATGCGAGGCGCGCAGGAAGTAGTCCGGCAGCCAACGCTCGCCGTCGCGCTTGAGCGTCACCAGCATCGGCATGTCGGTGTAGCGGCGGATGTAGTCGGTGAAGTAGGCGGACGGCTGGTCGAGATGGAATTCCTTGAAGATCACGTGGCCCATCGCCATCGCCAGCGCGGCGTCGGTGCCCTGCTTGGGCGCCAGCCAGATGTCGCCGAACTTGGCCATTTCGCCGAAGTCGGACGACACCGCCACCGTCTTGGTGCCCTTGTAGCGCACCTCGGTGTAGAAGTGGGCGTCCGGGGTGCGGGTCATCGGCACGTTGGAGCCCCACACCATCAGGTAGGTGGAGTTGTACCAGTCGGCGGACTCGGCCACGTCGGTCTGCTCGCCCCAGGTCTGCGGGCTAGCCGGCGGCAGGTCGCAATACCAGTCGTAGAACGACAGCGGCACGCCGCCGATCAGGCTGAGGTAGCGGCTGCCGGCGGCGTAGGACACCATGGACATCGCCGGGATCGGCGAAAAGCCGACCACGCGGTCCGGGCCGAATTTCTTGATGGTGAAGGCGTTGGCGGCGGCGACGATCTCGTTGGCCTCGTCCCAGCTGGCGCGCACGAAACCGCCCTGGCCGCGCGCGGACTTGTATTGTTTGGCGAGCGCAGGCGTCTGGCTGATTTTTTCCCAGGCCTCGACCGGGCTCAGGGTCTGGCGCGCGTCGCGCCACATCCGGGCCAGTTCGCCGCGCAGCATCGGATATTTGACGCGCTGGGCGGAATACACGTACCAACTGTAAGACGCGCCGCGCGGACAGCCGCGCGGTTCGTGGTTGGGCAGATCGGGGCGGGTGCGCGGGTAGTCGGTCTGCTGGGTTTCCCAGGTGATCAGGCCGCTCTTCACATACACCTTCCAGCTGCAGGAGCCGGTGCAGTTCACGCCGTGGGTGGAGCGGACGATCTTGTCGTGCTGCCAGCGCTGGCGGTACGCGTCTTCCCAGCCGCGGTCCTCGTTCACCACCGCGCCGTGGCCGTCGGAGAAGGTGCTCTTCACCTTGCCGAGAAAATTCAGTCTGTCGAGAAAATGACTCATCTTGCCTCCATGCGCGCCGGGGAACTCTGTTTCAAGTCGCTACCGCCCGGCTGCTGGTACTGGTTGCGATAGTTCTTAGCCTACCGTTCCCCAGCAAGCCGCCCAATCGGCCAGTAGGGGTGAACGACGCCTGCAGAGGAAGGGGGCCGGCTAAGCCTTAAGGAGTAGTCCGAAGTAGAACGAAAGCCGGACGTGAAAAAGGCGCCCGCGGGCGCCCTTTCGATACCATCCAAGCCATAGGCAGCAATGCCCGGCCAGTAACCGCCGCCAGCTTAGCAACGCACCTCCGCCTTCTTGCGGGCGTAGTACCAGCCGTTGATCGCCAGGCAGCTCAGGTAGAAGGCGATGAACACGTACAGGGCCGCCTCCACGCCGCCGGTCATCGCGATCGAGGTGCCGTAGCTCTTGGGAATGAAGAAGCCGCCATACGCGCCGATGGCGCTGGTGAAGCCCAGCACCGCCGCCGCTTCGCGGGTGGCGTCTTGCGTCGCCTGCTTCTGCGCCGCCTCGCCTGGGCCGGCCATGCGTTGATGCAGGGTCAGGAAGATGGCCGGCACCTGCATGAAGGTGGAGCCGTTGCCGATTCCCGTCAGCGCGAACAGGCACAGGAACATCGCGAAGAAACCGGTGAAACTGCCGCCCTGGCCGCCGTGCGGCAGGAAGAAGATCACGCCCAGCACACCCAACACCATCAGCGAAAACGCAGCCTGCGTCACCTTGGCGCCGCCTATCTTGTCCGCCAGCCAGCCGCCCAGCGGGCGGGTCAGCGCGCCGACCAGAGGGCCGAGGAAAGCGTAACGGGTGGGGTCGATTTCCGGGAACTGGCCTTTCACCAGCAGCGGAAAGCCGGCGGAGAAGCCGATGAAGGAGCCGAAGGTGCCCACATACAGCCAACACATCAGCCAGTTATGCTTGCGGGTGAAGATCACCGCCTGCTCGGAGAACGAAGACTTGGCCGAGGCCAGGTCATTCATGCCGAACCAGGCCGCCAGCGCCGACACGGCGATGAACGGCACCCAGACGAAGCCGGCGTTCTGCAGCCACATCTGCTTGGACAGCGCGCCTTTCGCCCAATGCTGAGGATCGCCGCCCAGCTGGCCGAACAGGCCCATGGTGATGACGATGGGCACCACGAACTGCACGATGGACACGCCCAGATTGCCCAGGCCGGCGTTCAGGCCCAGCGCGGTGCCCTTCTCCGCCTTGGGAAAGAAGAAGCTGATATTGGCCATGCTGGAGCTGAAGTTGCCGCCGCCGAAGCCGCACAACAGCGCCAGCGTCACCATGGTGACGTAGCTGGTGCTGGGGTCCTGCACCGCGAAACCGATGCCCACCGCGGGAATCAGCAAGCTGGCGGTGGAAATCGCCGTCCACTTGCGCCCGCCGAACACCGGCACCATGAAGGAATAGAAAATGCGCAGCGTGGCGCCGGACAAGGCCGGCAGCGCCGCCAGCCAGAACAGCTGGTTCTGGCTGTAGCCGAAGCCGATGTTCGGCATGTTCAGCACCGCCACGCTCCACACCTGCCAGATCGCGAAGGCCAGCGTCAGCGCCGGAATCGAAATCCACAGGTTGCGCCGCGCCACCGCGCGGCCTTTCTGCTGCCAGAACGAGGCCGATTCCGGCTCCCAGTGTTTGATCAGATAAGTCATGAGTGTCTCCCGCGCCGCGCTCAGCCGCGCTCGCTCGTCAAGGGAATGGGATGGACCGGCGCGGCCGCGCGCGCCTTGGCCTTAGCCGCCGATTTGAAGGAAAAATGCATCCACACCAGGCTGACGCACACCGTGCCGTACAGCAGCATGAAGGCGCTGGAGCGGACGCCGGTCAGGTCCAGCAGCACGCCGAACAGGATGGGCAGCAGGAAGCCGCCCAGACCGCCGGACAGGCCCACCACGCCGGACACCGCGCCGATGGAATCCGGGAACTCGTCGGCGATGAACTTGAACACCGATGCCTTGCCAATGGCCATCGCCACCCCTACCAGGAACAGCAGGCCGGTGAACAGGTAGACGTTGAGGCCGATGTGCAGGCTCATCGGCCCATTCACGGTGGCGACGCGCATCTCGGTCTGCGGATAGGACAACAGGAAGAAGGCCACCCAGCACACCCACATCACCGCCCAGGTGACGACATAGGGACCGAAACGGTCGGACAGATAACCGCCCGCCGCGCGCAGCACGCCGCCCGGCAGGGAGAAGCAGGCCGCCAGCAGCGCCGCGTGCTTCAGGTCCATCCCGTACTCGCCGACGTAGTACTTGGTCATCCACAGCGCCAGCGCCACGTAGCCGCCGAACACCACCGAGTAGTACTGGCAATAGCGCAGCACCGCCGGGTGCTTCATCAGCGCCAGTTGCTGGCGCAGCGTGATGGTGGACGGCGCCTTGTGCGCCGGATCGCTGAAGGAGAACAGCCAGAACAGGATGGCGGCGGCCAGCATGATCAGCGCGTAGGCGGTGGGCACGCTCTGCCAGCCCCAGGCGACGATCAGCGCCGGCGCCACCAGCTTGGTCAAGGCCGAACCCGCATTGCCGGCGCCGAAGATGCCCATGGCCAGACCCTGCTGCTCCTTGCGGAACCAGCGCGCCACATAGGGCGTGCCGACCGAGAACGAGCCGCCGGCCAGGCCGACGAACAGGCCGGCCAGCAGGAACTGCCAGTAAGCGCTGGCGAACTGCATCAGGTAGATGGGAATCACGCAGCTGAGCATCAGCGCGAACAATACCGGGCGGCCGCCGTAACGGTCGGTCCAGATGCCCAGCGGCACGCGGATCAGCGAGCCGGTCAGCACCGGCGTCGCCGCCAGGATGCCGAATTCGGTTTCATTGAGGCCCAGCTGCTGCTTGATCGGGATGCCCAGCACCGCGAACATCATCCAGACCATGAAACAGAGGGTGAAGGCCAGCGTGCTGCTGGCCAGCACGCTGTAGCGTTTGAATGTCGGGGAAGTCATGGCGCCATACCCATGGAGTGGTCATGGTTGCCACGATAAGCGACGGCGGCGCGCGCCGGTATTCGTCGGTCGCAGGATTATCAGCCTGCCAACGGACGAGGCGGATTACCCCTTACGGCCGGGGCCGGCTACTCCCAATGGGGGAGAATCAGCCCGCGCGCCACCATTCCGGATGCTGGACCAGCGGCGCGGCGATGTCTGCGGCCAGGCCATCCAGCAAGGTCTGCAAGCCGGCCAGCAGCGCGCCCGGCTCGTTAGACGCCACCGCCTGGCTGCGGCTGAAGCCGCCGCGGGCCAGTATCTTGCCGTCGGCCGCGCTCTGCAGCTGCCACGCCGCCTCCAGCATCGCGCCCTGCCCCGGTTTCAGGCTGAGGCCGCGCACGTCGACGGCGATGCGCAGATCGCCGCCGTCCATGCCGGGCTGCGGGTAGGCGTAGACGCTGGCCACGCCGCTGGCGCGCGCCACGCCTTGGCTGAGCCGCTGCGCCAGCAAGCGGTCCAGCGGCGCGCTCCAGCGTTCGAACTCCTGCAGCTTCAGCTCGCCGCCGCCCATGTCCATCACCAGCTGGGGGCGATCCAGCGCCGCCGGCAGGCTCACCGGCCCCAGCAGCACCCGCTTGCCGAATTGCGCCTGCGCCTGCGGCGCGGCCGGCGCGTCCAGCCCGTAAAAGCGCGACTGCGGCGACGCGCAGCCCGCCAGCGCCGCGATCATGGCCGCGGCGAACATCGTTTTCATCATCATGGCTGCGCCTCCTTGCCGCGCACCAGCGCCTCGGGATGGCGGTCCAGATAATCGGCCAGCGCGCGGAAGCTGCGCGCGGTCTCCTTCACTTCCTGCGCCGCGGAGCGCATGTCCTGTTGCAGCGGCGAATCGGCGCGCATGGTCTGGCGGGTGGCCTCCAGCGTCTGCTGCAACTGCTCCAGCGTCTTGCTCGCTTGCGGCACCGTCTGGTTATTCAGGCCGTCGCTGAGCCGCTTCACGCTGTCCAGCGTCTGGTGCAGCGATTTCAGCGAGGCGTCGGCCTCCTTGCCTATGCTGTCGAACGGCACCGCGTCCAGTTTCTTGACGATGCGCTGCAATACCCGCTGCAGTTCTTCCAGGTCGCCCGGAATGGTCGGCAGCTCGGGCACCCCGCCCTTCACCACCAGCCGGGCTGGCGGCGCGTCGCGGAAGAAGTCCAGCGCCACGTACAACTGGCCGGTGATCAGGTTGCCGGAGCGCAGTTGGGCGCGCATGCCGTTGGCCACCAGCGCCTGCGGCGAAAGCTTGCCGGTGATGCGGCCGCCGCGCGACAGGCTGTCGAGCCGACTGGGATAGGTGCGGATGTCCACCGTCATGTCGAAGTCCTTGCGGTCCTGCACGTACTGCACGCCTATCGCCGTCACTTCGCCTATCGTGATGCCGCGGAAGTCCACCGGCGCGCCGACGCTGAGCCCGCGCAGCGACTGGCGGAAACGCAGGCGGAACGGCTGCATCTCGCGGTCCGGGTTCTGCAGCGCCCTGTCGCGGGTATCGTGCAGGATGAAGTTGCGGTCCGACAGCGGAATGCCGGCATTGTCGGCCAGCGGCGTCTCGAAGGCGATGCCGCCCAGCGCGATCGCCGCCAGCGACTGGGTGCTGACGTTGAGGCCGTTGGCGCTCAGCGACACGTCGACGCCGCTGGCGTGCCAGAAGCGGCTGTTGGCGGACACGAAATGGTCGTAAGGGGCGTTGATGAAGACGGCCACCTTGACGTAGCCGCCCTTGGGATCCAGCTCGTAGCCGACCACCTGTCCCACCGGCACCCGGCGGAAATACACCGGCGAGCCAGTGTTCAGCGACCCCAGATTGTCGGCGCGCAGCGTGAAGGTCTGCCCCGGCAGGTCGGCGTTGATGATGGGCGGGGTTTCAAGGCCGACGAAATCGGCCTTCCGCGCCTCGCTCTTGCCGATGTCCATGCCGATGTAGGAGCCGGACAGCACCGTGCCCAGGCCGGACACGCCGCCGCCGGACACCCGCGGCCGCACCACCCAGAAACGGCTGTCCTCCGCCAGGTAATCGGCGGCCTCCTTGCGAAGCTGCGCGGTGGCGACGATAGCCTGCCGGTTGGGGCTGAGCTTGACCGAGGTCACCTCGCCGATCTCCACGTCCTTGTACTTGATCCGGGTCTTGCCGGCTTCTATCCCCTCCGCGTTCTGGAAGGAGATGGTGATGGTGGGGCCGCGCGACAACACCGCGTGCACCGCCAGCCAGCCGCCTATCAAGGCCGCCACGACCGGAATCAGCCAGACCAGCGACGGCGCCCAGCGGCCGCGGCGCACCGGCACCGCCTGCGGCAGGTCCGGCTCTGGAGGGTTTTGCGGATTTTCACTGCTCATCATGTTCCTCTACAGGGTCCCAGATCATCCTGGGATCGAAACTCATCGCGGCCAGCATGGTCAGCACCACCACCGCGCCGAAGGCGATCGCGCCTGGCCCGGCCTTGATGCTGGCCAAGGACTGCCATTGCACCAGCGCCACCATCAGCGCCACCACGAAAATGTCCAGCATCGACCACGGGCCGATCACTTCTATCATCCGGTACAGCCGCGTGCGCTGGCGCGGCGCCCAGCTCCAGCGCCACTGCACGCTGCACAACAGCAGCAGCAAGGCCAGTATTTTCAGCATCGGCACCAGCACGCTGGCGGTGAACACCACCAGCGCCAGCGGCCAGGAATCGTTGTTCCACAGATAGACCACGCCGCTCATGATGGTGTCGCGCTGCACGCCGGTCAGCGCCGTGGTTTCCATGATGGGCAGCAGATTGGCCGGCAGATAGCTGATCATCGCCGCCAGCAGCAAGGCCCAGCAGCGCTGCAGCGCCGCCGGCCGCCGCAGATGCAGCGGAGCCGCGCAGCGCGGACAGGCGACGGCCTCGGACGTCGAGATCCTCACCAGCAGCCCGCAGCCGTGGCACAGGCACAGATTGCGCGACGCCGCGCTGCTCAATGGATAATGCGGCATGAGCGGTAGCGCTCCCACAGTTCATGCGGCCGGAAACGGCTGGCGCTGGCCGCCATCAGCACGATCAAGCCGAAAAACGCCCACAAGCCTATGCCCGGCTGCACGCTGGCCAGATGCACCAGCTTCACCAGCGAAACCAGCACGCCCAGCAAAAACACCTCCACCATGCACCAGGGCCGCACCAGGCCGCGCAGCCGCATCATCGCCGGGAAACCCGGCAGCGCGCGGCCGAACAACAGCGGCAGCTGCAGGTAGAGCATGCTGGCCAATTCCAGCGCCGGCATCACGATGCCGGTGAACAGCACCAGCAGCGCCACCTCCGGCATGCCCTGCCCATGCAGCGCCAGCGCGGTCTGCCACAGCGTGGCGGCATTGCGGTTGCCGGCGATCTCCAGCACCAGCACCGGGTAGATGTTTGAGATCGCGAACATCACCGCGCCGGCCGCCAGCAGCGCCACGCCGACCTCGGGGCCGCTATCCGAGCATTCGTACAGCTGGGCGCCGCAGCGCGGGCAGCAAACGCGCACGCGGCCGGTTTGCGCGCCGGGCAGGCGCAGCAGCAGATCGCAATCGTGGCAGGCCGTCAGCCGCCCCTCCCCGCTCACACCGTCCATTTGCGCTTGCGCTCCGCGGTGAAGCTTGGCCAAGCGCGCGCCTCGCCGGTATCCATGTAGTGGCAGACCGACATCAGCACGTCGAGCACGCAGGGATCGTGGCGCGCTCCGGTGGCGCCGCACAGCTGCAGATAAAGCCGGTGGGGATCGCGGCCCCGCAGGTCGGCCGGATGGCTCAGACCCAGCAGCCGCAGATCGGCGGCTGCGCGCGGGCCGACATTGGGCAATTGCAGCAGATCGGTGGCGGCGTCCGGCGGCGGACAGCGGGATGGGTGCATGGGAAACGGCCGTGGCGTAGTCATTCAGACTACATGATAAAGGAGCGGCCGCCTCAGTTCAAAGCGGCCGCTCCCGGGCAAAACGCTCAGCCGTGGAAAATGTCCCAGGCCAGCTTGCAGATCAGCACGCTGGTCAAGCCGAGGAACAGCACCCGCACGAAGCCGGCGCCCTTCTTCATCGCCAGCCGGGTGCCGACCATCGCGCCGGCCATATTGGCGGCCGCCATCGGCAGCGCGAGCTGATACAGCACGTGGCCGGCGCCGACGAAGAAGATCAACGCCGCGACATTGGTGGCCAGGTTCACCACCTTGGCCGCCGCCGACGCGTGCAGAAAGTCGAAGGCGAAGAAGCGGATGAACAGGAACATCAGGAAGCTGCCGGTGCCGGGGCCGAACAGACCGTCGTAGAAACCGATGGCGCCACCTATGGCCATGCCTACCGCCATTTCCCGGCGGCCGATGGCCACCGGCTTGTGCAGCTTGCCGAAGTCCTTCTTCCACAACGTATACACCGCCATCACCAGCAGCAGAACCAGCACCAGCGGCCGGATCACGCCTTTGGGAATCTGCGATACGACAGCCGCGCCGGCGAACGAAAACACGAAGGCGGTGGCGGCGGCCGGCAGCACCAGCCGCCACGGCAGCCGCACCCGGCTCAGATAGGAACGCGCCGCCGACAGCGTGCCCACCGCCGCCGACAGTTTATTCGTGCCGAAGATGGTGGCCGGCGCCGCATTGGGCAGCGCGCTGAACAGGCCGGGAATCTGGATCAGGCCGCCGCCGCCGACGGCCGCGTCCACCAAGCCCGCGCAAAAGGCGATCAGGCACAAAAAGCTCAAGCTCAACAACATTGTCATCCTCCTCGACGCAAATTGTACGTGCTGGCCCGAAACAATGCTTGCAATGTAATATTGCAAAAAACGCAACATTGGAGCCGCAATGAAGCCGCTATGGGGAATCCGCATATTCTGCGCGGTGGTGGAGCAGAAAAGCTTCGTCTCCGCCGCCCGCCAGCTGGGCACCTCGCCCAGCAGCGCCACCCGCGCGCTGCAGGCGCTGGAAGAGGAGCTGGGCGCGATGCTGCTGGCCCGCTCCAGCAAGCAGGTGGAGCTGACCATGGCGGGCGAGGCCTACTACCCCGCGGCCAGGCAGATGCTCGACCTGCAACAGCAGGCCGAGGAGGAGCTGAGCCAGCAGGCCGGCGCGCCTCGCGGCCTGTTGCGCTTCTCCGCGCCGGAGACGCTGGGGCGCGAGTTGCTGCCCGCCGTGCTGGCCAGCCTGGCCGATGCCCACGCCGGCCTGCGCTTCGAAGTGCTGTACAGCGATTCGATACTGGAACCGATACGGGACAAGCTGGACTTCTCGATACGCGGCGCCTTCCCCGCCTCCAGCGAGCTGATCGGCCATCCGCTGTGGCATTACCGCCGCCACCTGTACGCCAGTCCGGACTACGTCGCCCGCCACGGCGCGCCGGATCACCCCGCCGAGCTGCCCCAGCACCGGGTGGTGATCCATAGCGCGCCGCGGGTGCTGAAAGCCTGGAATTTCGTATCAAGCGAAGAAAACGTCAGCCTCAACCTGAACGCCTGGCACCGCAGCAACTCCGGCAACGGCGTGCTGGACGCCGTCCGCGCCGGCATGGGCATCGCCCGGCTGGGAGACTGGCTGGCGGAGCCGCTGGCCGCGCGCGGCGAGCTGGTGCGGCTGTGCCCGGATTTCCGCATCGTATCCAGCCATGGCGACGATCCGCAGATGCATGCGGTGTTCGCCAGCCGCGGCATGCCGCGCAAGGCGAGGCTGCTGCTGGACGCGCTGCGCCAGGAGGCCCGGGCGCGCGGCTTCGGCCTCCATCCGCCGCGCTGAAAGCAAAAAGCCCCGCATGCGCGGGGCTTGGCTTCCGGACTGGCCGGATCAGTCGTTGTCGGTCAGCGACTGCTTGCCGGCGGTGACCGGATACTTCTCGCGCAAGGCCTTCAAGTAGCTGGCCAGCTGGCTGTTGGCGCTCAGCTCGCCCAGCACATTGCCCAGCTGCGCGCGGTCGGCGTCGGTGACGGCCGGGGCCGGAACCACCTTGTTGACGCGATAGATCACGTACTCGCCGGTGTCGTGGCGCACGCCCGCGAAGCCGGGCAGCTTGCTGCCGGCCACGGCGAACACCGCGCGCACGTCAGCCGCCGGCATGCCAGAGGCCGCACGGCGGGACACCGTGGCGGACTGGCCCCACTTCTGCGCATCCACGCCCTTGCCGGCCTTCAGCTCGGCCAGCAGAGCCTGGCCCTTCTTGTCGGCCAGCTTGGCGCCTTCCCGCTCCACCAGCTCCTTGCGGATCGCGTCGCTGACGTCGGCCAGCGGCTGCTGACGCTCCGGCTGGTGCTCGGCGATGCGGGCGACCACCAGGCGGTTGCCGCCGATGTCCACCACTTCGCTGTTGTGCTTTTTCTTCAGCACATCGTCGCTGAACACGGCGGACAGCAGCTTGGCGTTGCCCAGCAGCTCGTCCTGAGACGGCTGGTTGCGCTGCATCCAGTCGGAGTGCTTGACCTCCAGCTTCAGCGCGTCGACGACGCCCTTCAGCGAGTCGGCCTGCTGGTAGGCGACTTCGTTCAGCTTGTCGGCTTGTTCGCGGAACAGCGCCGCGGACTTCTGCTTCTGCAGCTTGTCGACGATCGCGCCCTTGACGTCCTCCAGGCTCTGCGACTTGACGGCGTCCAGGCGAATGATGTGGAAACCGTACTCGGTTTCCACCAGATCGCTGATCTGGCCCGGCTTCAGCTTGAACACCGCGTCGTCGAACGGCTTGACCATCATGCCGTGGCCGAAGAAGCCCAGGTCGCCGCCCTTCTCCGCGGAGCCCGGATCCTGCGACTTGGCCTTGGCCAACTCGGCGAACTTGGCCGGATTGGCGCGCACGTCCTTCAGGATGGCCTCGGCCTCGGCCTTGACCTTGGCCTTCTGTTCCGGCTTGGCGTCCTTGGCCACCGTCAGCAGGATATGGGAGGCCCGGCGCTGCTCGCCGGCCAGGTCGGCCTTGTGCTGGTCGTAGTACTTCTGCACCTCGGCGTCGCTGACCTTGATGCCCTGAGCCAAGGCATCCTGGGACAGCACCACGTAATCCAGCTTCACCTGCTCCGGCAGCTTGAAGCGCTTGGCGTTCGCGTCGTAGTACGCCTTGATCGCGGCGGCGTCGGTCTTCACCTCGGCGCCGAAATCAGACGGCTTCAGCACCAGCTGCTGCAGCTCGCGCCCCTCGCCCAGCAGCCCCGCCACGCGGGCCACCACGGTGTTGGACACGAACTGGGTGCCGGCCACGCTGTTCAGCTGGCTTTGCAGCAGGATATCGCGGCTGATGTCGGCCTCGAAGGCTTCCGGATTCGGATAGCGGCTCTTCAGGAATTCGCTGTAGCGCTGAGAGCTGAACTGGCCGTTTTCCTGGAAGGCGGGAATGGAAGCGATCACCTTGCGCAGCTGTTCCGGGCTGACGGCGACGCCGTGGTCGCGAGCCTCGGCCAGCAGCAGCTCCTGGCGGATCAGGTTTTCCAGCGCGGCCTGACGGGCGGCTGGGTCGCTAGGCTGGCCTTCCAGCGCGCGATCCAGATCTCGCTTGTAGATCTTGGTCTTGCCCACCTTGACCAGATAGGGATCGTCGGTGGCGCTGGAATAGCTGCCGACGCCGAAGCCCACGAAAGTCAGGGCCACAGCGCCCAGGATCACTTGAATGACGGTTTTGTTGTTCTGGACAAACTCGAACATGACGATTGGCTAAGGCCACCCCTGTAAAAAAAAAGGTGAACACGCAAACGGTTCACCTTCTCTTGTGTATTTGGCGGAGTGGACGGGGCTCGAACCCGCGACCCCCGGCGTGACAGGCCGGTATTCTGACCAACTGAACTACCACTCCGTGCCGTTGGTGGGCGTTGACGGAGTCGAACCGCCGACATTCTGCTTGTAAGGCAGACGCTCTACCAACTGAGCTAAACGCCCGTGCGCTCCGCCGAACCCTGAAAAATCAGGCCCCGGCGGAGTGGCAAATTATAGCGCGTCTTTCAGTGCCTTGCCAGCGCGGAACTTCGGAGAACGTGCCGCCGGGATCTTGATGGTGGCGCCGGTCTTCGGGTTGCGGCCGCTGCGCTCAGCGCGCTCGCCCACGTAGAAGGTGCCGAAACCCACCAGGGTCACGGTATCGCCTTTTTTCAAGGCAGAGGTAACGGCAGCAACCATGCCGTCCAGAGCCTTGGCAGCAGCAGCCTTGGAGATGTCGGCTTCTGCCGCGATGGCGTCAATCAGTTCAGACTTGTTCACGTAAGTCCCCTTTCGTCGTTCTCGGTCTACGTAGTTCAGATAAAAACGCTTGCTTTATAGCAAGGCGGAAATCCTTGTGTCAAGCGGCTTCCACGGCCATTTTGCTAATTCGCAAGCACAACGGGAAGCCGTGAAAACACAGCTTATTCACGGCTTCGGTAAGACCATGATTCTTAATGCTTCAGCACCGGGACATTGCTGCCCGCATCCTGAGCAGGCGGAATGTCGCCAGATTGTTCTTCTTGCGACAGTTCTTCCGGTTGACGTTCCAGCGCGAGCGCCAGCACCTCGTCGATCCACTTGACCGGATGGATTTCCAGCTTCTGTTTGATGTTGGCCGGAATCTCCACCAAATCCTTCTCGTTGCCTTTCGGAATCAGCACGTGACGGATGCCGCCGCGGTGCGCCGCCAGCAACTTCTCCTTCAGGCCGCCGATCGGCAGCACCTCGCCGCGCAGCGTGATCTCGCCGGTCATCGCCACATCGGCGCGCACCGGAATACCGGTCAGCACCGACACGATGGCCGTGGTCATCGCGATGCCCGCGCTGGGGCCGTCCTTCGGCGTCGCTCCTTCCGGCACGTGGATGTGCATGTCGCTCTTCTCATAGAAGTCCGGCTTGACGCCCAGGCTTCTGGCACGGCTGCGCACCACGCTCATCGCCGCCGTGATCGACTCCTGCATCACCTCGCCCAGCTGGCCGGTGCGCACGATATTGCCCTTGCCGGGCAGAGACACCGCCTCGATGGTCAGCAACTCGCCGCCCACCTCGGTCCACGCCAGGCCGGTCACCTGGCCAATGCGGTTCTGCTCCTCGGCCAGGCCGTAGTCAAAGCGGCGCACGCCCAGATACTTGTCCAGATTCTTGGCCGAAACCGTCACCTTGGCCGTCTTGGTCGGCTTCAGCAGCGCGCCGGTCACCACCTTGCGGCAAATTTTGGCTACTTCGCGGTCCAGGCTGCGGACGCCGGCTTCGCGGGTGTAGTAGCGGACGATGTCCCGGATCGCCGATTCCTGCACCACCAGCTCGCCTTCGCGCACTCCGTTGGCCTCCATTTGCTTGGGCAGCAGGTACTTCAGCGCGATGTTCACCTTTTCGTCCTCGGTATAGCCGGAAAGACGAATGATTTCCATCCGGTCAAGCAAGGCCGGCGGGATATTCAGCGAGTTCGCGGTGGCGACGAACATCACATCGGACAGGTCGTACTCGACTTCCGCGTAATGGTCGATGAAGGCGTGGTTCTGCTCGGGATCCAGCACCTCCAGCAGCGCCGACGACGGATCGCCGCGGAAGTCGGCGCCCAGCTTGTCCACTTCATCCAGCAGGAACAGCGGGTTCTTGACGCCGATCTTGGCCATGTTCTGCAGCACCTTGCCCGGCATCGAGCCGATGTAGGTGCGGCGATGGCCGCGGATCTCGGACTCGTCGCGCACGCCGCCCAGCGCCATCCGCACGAACTTGCGGTTGGTGGCTCGGGCGATGGACTGCCCCAGCGAGGTCTTGCCCACGCCCGGAGGGCCCACCAGGCACAGGATCGGCGCCTTCAGGCGATCGACGCGCTGCTGGACCGCCAGGTACTCCAGAATGCGTTCTTTGACCTTCTCCAGGCCGAAGTGGTCCTCGTCCAGCACGGCGTCGGCCGCGGCCACATCCTTGCTGATCTTGGTCTTTTTCTTCCACGGCAGCTCGAGCAGCGTGTCGATGTAATTGCGCACCACGGTGGCCTCGGCCGACATCGGCGACATCATCTTCAGCTTCTTCAGCTCGGACAATGCCTTTTCGCGGCCTTCCTTGCTCATGCCGGCGGCCTTGATGCGGCGCTCCAGCTCGTCGTGGTCGCTGGCCTCGTCCATCTCGCCCAGCTCTTTCTGGATGGCCTTGACCTGCTCGTTCAGGTAGTACTCGCGCTGGCTCTTCTCCATCTGGCGCTTGACGCGGCCGCGGATGCGCTTTTCCACCTGCAGGATGTCGATCTCGCCTTCCAGCTGCGACATCAGATGCTCGAGGCGGGTCTGCACGTCGAACATCTCCAGCACTTCCTGCTTCTGCTCCAGCTTCAGCGGCAGATGGGCGATGATGCTGTCGGCCATGCGGCCGGCGCGGTCGATGCCGGCCAGCGAATTCAGCACCTCGGGCGGGATTTTCTTGTTCAGTTTGACGTACTGCTCGAACTGCGCGAGCAGCGCGCGGCGCATCGCCTCGGTTTCGTTGGACTCTTCCAGCTCGCTGGACAGCGGCGCAAACTCGGCTACGAAGCAACCGTCCTCTTCGCCCACTTCCTTGATGGTGGCGCGCTGGCGGCCCTCCACCAGCACTTTGACCGTGCCGTCGGGCAGCTTGAGCATCTGCAGCACCGCTGCGATGGTGCCCACGCCGTACAGGTCCTCGGCCGACGGCTCGTCCTTGGAGGCCGAGCGCTGGGCTACCAGCAGGATCTGCTTGCCTTCGTCCATGGCCAGTTCCAGCGCACGGATCGACTTGGCCCGTCCGACAAACAGCGGAATGACCATGTGCGGAAAGACCACCACATCGCGCAGCGGAAGCAGCGGCAGCGTGGTCTCTTCTCTGATTTCTGCGGGTTGCGGCATATCACCTAACCTTAGCTTGGGGAAACAATGCTTGGAAAATGGGGCGAAAGGCCAGAATATCAACACCCCATACTAAAACAGATTACGTCGGTGACAAATAAAAAACCGCCCTGACGGGCGGTTCAGTCATTCAGGCCAGGCCGTCAGGCGGATTGTGCCACACCGCCGCCTTCGCGATAGATGAAAAGCGGCTTGTCGCCCTTCTCGATCACTTTCTCGTCGACGACGACCTTCTCCACGTCCTGCATCGACGGCAGCTCGTACATGGTGTCCAGCAGCGCGCGCTCCAGGATGGAACGCAGGCCGCGGGCGCCGGTCTTGCGGGCGAGCGCCTGCTTGGCGATCACGCGCAGCGCCGACGGACGCACCTCCAGCTCCACCGTTTCCAGCGAGAACAGCTTCTGGTACTGCTTGATCAGCGCGTTCTTCGGCTGGGTCAGGATGGAAACCAGCGCCTCCTCGTCCAGCTCCTCCAGCGTGGCGACCACCGGCAGGCGACCGATCAGCTCCGGAATCAGGCCGAAGCGGATGATGTCCTGCGGTTCAACCTCCTGGAACAGCTTGGTCAGGCTCTTGCCGTCGTCCTTGGAGGAGACTTCGGCGCCGAAGCCGATGCCGCCCTTCTCGGAACGCTGGCGGATGATCTTGTCCAGACCATCGAAAGCCCCGCCGCAGATGAACAGGATGTTGGTGGTGTCGACCTGGATGAACTCCTGGTTCGGATGCTTGCGGCCACCCTGCGGCGGCACCGAGGCGACCGTGCCCTCGATCAGCTTCAGCAAGGCCTGCTGCACGCCCTCGCCCGATACGTCGCGGGTGATGGACGGGTTTTCCGACTTGCGCGAGATCTTGTCGATCTCGTCGATGTAGACAATGCCGCGCTGGGCCTTCTCCACATCGTAGTCGCACTTCTGCAGCAGCTTCTGGATGATGTGCTCGACATCCTCGCCCACATAGCCCGCCTCGGTCAGCGTGGTGGCGTCGGCGATGACGAAGGGCACGTCCAGCAGACGCGCCAGCGATTGGGCCAGCAGGGTCTTGCCGGAGCCGGTCGGGCCGATCAAGAGAATGTTGCTCTTGGCCAGCTCGACGTCGTCCTTGCCGCCCTTGTTGTACAGCCGCTTGTAGTGGTTGTACACCGCAACCGACAGGGTCTTCTTGGCGAAATCCTGGCCGATGATGTACTGGTCCAGATCCAAGCGGATATCCTGCGGCGTCGGCAAGGGATGATCGTCGCCACTGCCGCCTATCACCTCGCCGCCGGCGCCTTTTTCCAGCTCCTCGCGGATGATGTCATTGCACAGTTCGACGCATTCATTGCAAATGAACACCTGCGGTCCGGCGATCAGCCGTTGCACCTCATGCTGGCTCTTTCCGCAGAAAGAGCAGTAGAGAAGCTTCTCGTTGCTGTTTTTGTCAGCCATTAGCCTATTCCACTACTTAGGCCGTCACGTCCCGACGGGAAGACAGCACTTTATCGATCATGCCGTACGCACGAGCCTCTTCCGCCGACATGAAGTTGTCGCGTTCGGTGTCGGACTGCACACGCTCCAGCGTCTGGCCCGAGTGCTTGGCCAGCAGCTCGTTCATCTTGGCCTTCACCTTGACCAGCTCGCGGGCATGGATCTCGATGTCGGTCACCTGGCCGGACAGGCCGCCGCCGTACAGCAGCGGCTGGTGAATCATCACCCGGCTGTTCTCCAGCGCGAAACGCTTGCCATTGGCGCCCGCCGCCAGCAGGAAGGCACCCATGCTGGCCGCCTGCCCGATGCACAGCGTGGAAACATCCGGCTTGATGAAGTTCATCGTATCGTAGATCGACATGCCGGCGGTAATCGAACCGCCAGGCGAGTTGATGTAGAAATGGATGTCCTTGTCCGGATTTTCCGACTCCAGGAACAGCATCTGCGCCACAACCAGGTTGGCCGACTCGTCGGTGACGGGGCCGACCAGGAAGACAATGCGCTCCTTCAGCAGGCGAGAGTAGATGTCATAGGCGCGTTCGCCGCGACCACTCTGCTCCACCACCATGGGCACCAAGCCCAGACCTTGCGGTTCCATCATAGATTTCATCGGCCACTCCAAAAGTTGTTATCAGGCTTGGCTGCCCATCAGTTCATCGAAGGACAGGTCCTTGGCTACAACATTGGCCTGAGACAGCACAAATTCAACCACGTTGTCTTCCAGAACCATCGAAGTCGGACCTTCCAGGCGGTCTTGGCTCTCGTAGTACCAGGACAGAACATCTTCCGGCTGCTCGTAGCTGTCGGCGAATTCGGTGATCATGGCGCGAACCTGCTCCGGCTTGGCTTCCAGCTTGTTGGCGTCAACCATTTCAGACAGGATCAGGCCCAGCTTCACGCGGCGCTCGGCCTGGGCGGCGAACAGTTCCGGCGGGAACGGCATGTCTTTCACGTTCATGCCGCGTTGCTGCATGTCGCGGCGGGCTTGCTCGACCAGACGGCCGATTTCCAGGCTCACCAGGGCTTTCGGCAGCTCCAGCTCGGTGGCGTCGATCAGCGCCTGCATCACGTTTTCCTTGATGCGGGCCTGCAGGCGGCGCTTCACTTCGCGCTCGACGTTCTTGCGGATTTCGCCGCGCATCTTTTCCACGTCGCCTTCGGCGATGCCCAGCATCTTGGCGAATTCTTCGTTCACTTCCGGCAGGGTGGCCTCAGCCACGTTCTTCACCAGGATCTCGAACACGGCCTTCTTGCCGGCCACGTCCTTGCCATGGTAGTCCTCGGGGAAGCTCACTTCCACGCTCTTGATGTCGCCTTCCTTGGCGCCGACGATGCCGGCTTCGAACTCGGCCAGCATCTGGCCCTGGCCCAGAACGAAGGGGAAGTTCTCGGAAGAGCCGCCTTCGAAGGCCACGCCGTCGATGGCGCCCTTGAAGTCGATGATCACGCGGTCGCCTTCGGCGGCTTCGCGCTCAACGCGGTTGTAGCGGGTGCGCTGCTTGCGCAGGATGTCGATGGTCTTTTCGATTTCGGCGTCGCCAACCACGGTATTCGGCTTTTCGATTTCCTTGCCGGCCAGCTCGCCGACCTTCACTTCCGGATACACTTCGAAAGTGGCGGCGAACTTGAAGTTTTCCTTGTCGTCGCCGGCGGCAACCGGCTCGAAACGCGGGTAGCCGGCAACGCGCAGGCTTTGTTCGGTCACGGCCTTGTAAAAGCCTTGCTGAACCTGTTCACCCATCACCTCTTCACGCACCTGGGCGCCGTAGTTCATTTCCACGATCTTCAGCGGAGCCTTGCCCGGGCGGAAACCTTGGATCTTGGCGCCGCGGGCCACGCGCTTCAGGCGCTCGGCAACCTGGGTTTCAATAGCGGCCATCGGCAGTGCGATGTTCATGCGGCGTTCAAGATTGCTCAGAGTTTCCAGCTGTACTTGCATGTTGATTCCTAATAAGTGTGACAGGTTTTAGTCATCTGGGACGGTACGACGCCCACTCCCGCCAGGTTTCCGGCACCCGCCGGACGGCTTGGAAGCGGCGCTGCGTGGAGTTACACCACGCACCCAACGAAGCAAAGAGTATAGCACGCAGGGCCGGCTTGTCTGCCCCTGCGCCGCTCCGGCTTAGGCCGGGAGGCTCGCGCGGCTGCGGCTCAGGCGAGCGCCTCGCCGCGAAGCCGACAGGATT
Organism: Chromobacterium sp. INPA-IVC; assembly: GCF_059047085.1. NCBI lineage: Bacteria > Pseudomonadati > Pseudomonadota > Betaproteobacteria > Neisseriales > Chromobacteriaceae > Chromobacterium > Chromobacterium sp. INPA-IVC. The sequence continues at coordinate 591,794 of NZ_JBTNLS010000001.1, forward strand.
CCGGCTTGATATTGCTGAGGATTTTCCCTGCGCGCGCGCGGTTGGCGGCGCCATCTGCTATCATCCCGCTTCATGCAAATTGCCATTTCCGGCAGAGAAAATATCCTGAAAGAATGAGCATTCCCGCCCGAAACCGCGCCTCCCGGCCCCAACCATCCCTCGGTGACGCCATGAAAACATTGCTGCGCCGCAGCCTGCTGCTCGCCGTTCTCGCCGCCCCCGTCGCCTCTCACGCCGGCGTGGTCACCTTCAGCCCCCAGGGCGAAGTGAAGGAAATCAGCCAGGTACGCGCCACCTTCTCCGCCAGCATGATCGCGCTGGGCAACAGCGCCGCGCCGGCACCGTTCGCCTGGAGCTGCGGCCTGAAAGGCAAGGGCCACTGGGTGGACGACAAGACCTGGGCGCTGGACCTGCCGGAGACGCCCGCCGCCAACACCGACTGCCGCTTCACGCTGAAGCCCGGCCTGAAGGATGCGCAGGGCGGCGCGGTCAGCGGTCCGGCCTTCCGCTTCTTCACCGGCCTTCCCATCGTCAGCCGCAGTTGGCCGGACGAGGGGCGGATCGAAGAAGACCAGGCTTTCGTGCTGAAATTCAACGCCGCCAATGTGTCGCCGTCCTCGCTCTATTGCCAGTCGTCCAGCCTGCCCGAGCGCATCCCGGTGCGGACGCTCGCCATCGCCGAGCGCGCCGCGCTGCTCAAGCATCTCGATCTGCAAAAGTCTGCATCTCAGGTGCTGACCGTGCGCTGCGACCAGCGCCTGGCGCCGGACAGCAAGCTGTCGCTGGTCCACCTGCGCGGTGCCGGCAAGCCGGACAAGCTGGACTTCCAGGTCCGCCCCGCCTTCGGCGCCAGCATGAGCTGCCAGCGTGAAAGCGCCAAGGGCGCCTGCATCCCGTTCAAGCCCGTCACGCTGAACTTCAGCTCGCCGGTGCCGGAAAAAATGGCGATGGCGGTGCGGCTGTCCGGCGGCGGCGCCGACCGTGCGCCGCAGGCGCAAGAGCGCAGCAAGGGCGAGCCGGTGGACAGCATCAGCTTCGCGCCGCCGTTCCCGCCGCTAGGCGCGCTGACGCTGACCCTGCCCAAGGACTTCCGCGACGAAGTGGGCCGGCCGCTGGTCAACGCCGGCCGCTTCCCGCTGTCGCTCAAGCTGGGCGATTACCCCCCGCTGGCCAAGTTCTCCGCCGCGCCCTTCGGCATCATCGAATCCGGCGCCGACGCCGCCTTGCCGATCACGCTGCGCGGCGTGGAGGCCGATCTGCACATCAAATCGGTGCAGCTGGGCGGCCAGGCGCTGCGCCTCACCCGCGACGCCGACATCATGGAATGGCTGGCCAAGGTGCAGCGCTACCATGAAAGCAATCTGCCGGCCGGCAAGGACAAGACCGTGGAAAGCCGGCGCGTGTCGCTGCTCTCCAAGAACCGCGACGCCGCGCCGCTGAAGCTGCCGACGCAGCCGGACAAGAACGGCAAATGGCCGTTCGAGGTGGTGGGCATCCCGCTGCCCAAGCCCGGCCTCTACGTGGTGGAAGTGTCGTCCCGCCTCTTGGGCAAGTCGCTGCTGGGCGCCGACAAACCGATGTACGTGCGCACCGCCGCCCTCGTCACCAATATGGCCGTGCACCTGAAGCGCTCCAGCGAGAACGCCTCGGTATGGGTGACCACGCTGGACAAGGGCAAACCGGTGCCGGACGCCCAAATCAACGTCTACGACTGCAAGGGCGAGGCGCTGTGGTCCGGCAAGGCCGACAAGAACGGCATCGCCAACATCAACAAGCAGCTGAACGGCGGCGAATGCTCGTCCGACGAGGCGCTGTCTGGCTTGTTCGTCACCGCCCGCGCCAAGGACGCGCAGGGCAACGAGGACGTGTCCTTCGTCCGTTCCGGCTGGAATCGCGGCATCGAATCGTGGCGCTTCCCCTTCCCCACGCAATGGAACGACAGCCCGTCCATTCTGGCTCACACCATTCTGGACCGTCCGCTGTTCCGCGCCGGCGAAACGGTATCGATGAAGCACCTGTTGCGGCTGCAGGCCGGCAAGGGCCTGGCCCAGCTGAAACCCAACCAGCTGCCGCAGCAGCTGCGCATCGTCCATGACGGCAGCGGCGATGAAATCAATCTGCCGCTGACCTGGCGCAACGGCCGCTACGCCGAAAGCAGCTACACGTTGCCGAAGGAAGCCAAACTCGGCGAATACACGCTGTATCTGGAGCGCAAGGGCGCCCGCGGCCCGGACGACAAGGCCAAGCCGGCCAGCCCGGAACTGGACGGCTATTCGCTGCACAGCGGCAGCTTCCGCGTCGAGGAATTCCGCCTGCCGGTGATGACCGGCCGCATCTTCACCGCCAAGGGCGCCAATATCGGCGCCAAACAGGTGCCGCTGAACGTGTCGATGTCCTGGGGCAACGGCGGCCCGGCCAAAGACTGGCCGGTGGAGGTCAGCGCGATGCTGGCCGACGCCTACACCCGCATCAAGGCCTACGACGGCTTCACCTTCTCGCCGCCGCAGCGCAGCCGCGAAAACAGCGACGGTTCGCTGGACGGCAAGGTGGTGCTGGACAAGGCCGCGCTGAAGCTGGACGCCAACGGCAACGGCAAGGCGACCATCGACAAGCTGCCCAAGCTGGACCGCCGCTACGATCTGGTGACCGAGGCCGCCTACCGCGACCCCAATGGCGAAACCCAGACCATCACCCGACGCATACCGTTGTGGCCGGCGGCGCTGCAGGTGGGCGTCAGCGTCGACAGCTGGATCACCGCCGGCCGCGCGCTGCAATTGAAGGCCGTGGTGCTGGACACCGCCGGCAAGCCCATCGCCAACAAAGACGTCAAGGTCACGCTGCGCGAGCACCGCTACCTGTCCAGCCGCAAACGGCTGGTCGGCGGCTTCTACGCCTGGGACCACAACGAGGAAACCGACGACAAGGGCAAGGTATGCAGCGGCACATCCGATGCCCGCGGCCTGGTGTTCTGCGACATCAACCTCAAGGACGCCGGCGACATGGAGTTGATCGCCGAAGCCAAGGACGACCAGGGCAACGTCGCCCAGGCCGCGCAATCGGTCTGGGTCAGCAAGCACGACGAGCTGTGGTTCGATGTCGACAATAACGACCGCATCGACATCCTGCCCGAAAAAAACAGCTATCTGCCCGGCGAAACCTCCCGCTTCCAGGTGCGCATGCCCTTCCGCAAAGCCACCGCCTGGCTGGCCATCGAGCGCGAAGGCATCCTGGAAACCCGCGTAGTGGAGCTGGAGGGCAAGGACCCGACGGTGGAACTGAAAATCGGCCCGGACTGGACGCCCAACGTCTATGTATCGGTGCTGGCTGTGCGCGGCCGCGTGCGCGACGTGCCGTGGTACTCGTTCTTCACCTGGGGCTGGAAGAGCCCATCGGAATGGTGGGACGCCTACTGGAACGAAGGCGGCGATTACGCGCCGCCGACCGCGATGGTGGACCTGTCGCGCCCCGCCTTCAAATACGGCGTGGCGGAGATACAAGTGGGCGACGCCGCCAAGCGGCTGAGCGTGGAGGTAACGCCGGCCAAGAAGAGCTATGGCATCCGCGAGACCGCCGAAGTCGCCGTCAAGGTGAAGCTGCCCAGCGGCAAACCGGCGCCGGCCGGCACCGAAGTGGCTTTCGCCGCCGTCGACGAAGCGTTGCTGGAACTGCAGCCCAACCACAGCTGGGAGCTGATGCAGGCGATGTACCAGCGACACAGCTACGGCGTGGAAACCGCCACCGCCCAGCTGGAGGTGGTGGGCAAGCGCCATTACGGACGCAAATCGCTGCCGCCGGGTGGCGGCGGCGGCAAGGCGCCGACGCGCGAGCTGCTGGATACCCTGCTGCTCTGGCAGCCTGGCGTGAAGCTGGACGCCAACGGCAGCGCCCGGATCAAGGTGCCGATCAACGACGCCCTCACCCGCTTCCGCCTGGTGGCGGTGGCCGATATCGGCAATGACATGTTCGGCACCGGCGAATCCGGCTTCAACGTCACGCAAGATCTGCAACTGACTTCCGGCATCCCGCCGCTGGCGCGCGAAGGCGACCAGTTCCAGGCCGGCGTCACCGTGCGCAACGGCGGCGAAAAGCCGCTGAAGGTCAAGGTATCCGCCGCCGCGTCCGGCTTCGCCGCGCTGCCGGCCAGGGAAATCAGCCTGCCAGTGGGAGAGGCGCGGCTGGTCAGCTGGAACGTGACGGTGCCGGAAGGCTTGAAGGAGGCGCAATGGACCTTCGCCGCCCAGCAGGTGGACGGCAAGGCCGCCGACAAGCTGGCGGTCAAGCAACAGATCGACCCTGCCGTGCCGGTCACGGTGGAACAAGCCACGCTGCAGCGCGTGTCGCCTGATCTATCCATCCCCGCGGCGCCGCCGCCGGGCGCGCTGCCGGGCCGCGGCGGCATCCGCGTCAGCCTGCAGGCCAAACTGGGCAACAGTCTGCCCGGCGTGCGCCGCTGGTTCGAGGACTACCCCTACGCCTGCCTGGAGCAGCGCAGCTCCATCGCCATCGGCCTGGCCGACGGCAAACGCTGGAACCAGCTGATGGGCGAGCTGCCGTTGTATCTGGACGGCAATGGCCTGGCCGCCTACTTCCCGCTCGCCGAAGGCGCGCCGGACCGCGGCAGCGACGTGCTGACCAGCTATCTGCTGTCCGTCGCCAACGAAGCTGGGATGGAAATTCCGGAAAGCCCGCGCGGCAAGATGCTGGACGGCCTGTCCGCCTTCGTCGAAGGCAAGCTGAAGCGCGACCTGCCCGGCAGCCGCCAGGACGCCGACGCGCGCCGGCTGGCCGCGATGGACGCGCTATCGCGCTACGGCCGCTTCCGCCCGGCGATGCTGGACGTGCTGGACCTGAATCCGCAGAAGATGGGCACCGCCATGCTGGTGGACTGGCTATCGCTGCTGAACCGCGCGGCGGACATCCCGCAGCGCGCAGGCCGCATCGCGGAAGCCTCCAACCTGCTGCGCGCCCGCCTGACCTACCAGGGCACGCGGATGGGCTTCAGTACCGAGGCTAACGACAACGCCTGGTGGCTGATGGGCAACGGCGACGTCAACGCCGCCAAGCTGCTGCTGGCCGCGCGCAAGCTGCCGGACTGGCAGGCAGACATGCCGCGCCTGCTGACCGGCCTGCTCGGCCGCCAACAGAAAGGCCATTGGGACACCACCACCGCCAACTTGTGGGGATCTCTGGCCGCCGCGCAGTTCTCGCGCCAGTTCGAAACCGTGCCGGTGACGGGCCAGACCAGCGCCGTCCTCGGCAAATCCAGCCTCAGCCTCGCCTGGCCGCAGGACGGCGTCAAACAGCTGGGTCTGCTGCCGTGGCCCGCCGGCGGCGGCAAGCTGCAGCTCAAGCACGCCGGCTCCGGCGCGCCATGGGCCACCGTCCAGGCCGAAGCGGCCATCCCGCTCAAAGCGCCGCGCTACGCCGGCTACAGCATCAAGAAGACGCTGACGCCGGTTAGCCAGAAGGTGGACGGCCAATATCAGCCAGGCGACGTGGTCAAAGTGACGCTGACCATCCAGGCGCAGAGCGATATGAGCTGGGTGGTGGTGGACGACCCGATCCCGGCCGGCGCCGCGATCCAGGGCGGCGGCCTGGGCCGCGACTCAGCGATCGACGCCAAATCCGGCAACGGCGGCGACTACGCCGACTACATCGAACGCCGCTTCGCCGGCTACCGCGCTTATTACAGCTATGTGCCGCGCGGCGAGCTGAAAGTGGAATACACGATGCGGCTGAACAACCCCGGCGTCTTCAAACTGCCGCCGACCAGAGTGGAGGCGATGTACGCGCCGGAGGTGTTCGGCATGTCGCCGAACGGAGTATTCAAAGTGGTGGATGGCGGGAAGTGACGCGTGGGCCTCTCCCCATCGCTTCGGGGAGAGGCCGCATTCGTTCATGAACCGAACATCGCTCGAAAACAGGGGAAGCAAGGATGGAGTGCCTGGGATGCCGCCTGGCGAATGGGAAAGAAACTATACACACAGTTTACGAAGACGACCTTGTCACGTGCTTCCTTGACCACGATCCCTTCAGCGAAGGGCATGCGCTGATCGTCCCCAAGCTTCATGTCACGGAGCTTGAGGAGCTGGACGAGCACTTGATGAAAGCCATCATGAACGCGGCCCAAACCGTCGCCAGGGCCATCAAATCGCTATACCGCCCGGACGGCATCACCCTCTGCCAGAACGGCGGCGTCTTCAATGAACTGACCCATTTCCACATGCATGTCGTGCCCAGAGATAAAAAGCGTCCATTTTCAGAATTCTATTCGACCGAACCCGCCAAGCCGAGAGATCACCGACTCGCTCGAACGGCAGCCGCATTGAGAGAAACGATAGGCCGCGCAAGCGCTGCCCAGCAGCAGAGTTCGCGCCAATGAACCCCGAATGCTCCGCGCCATAACCTTTGCGCCAATACCCAGTGCCCGCCCGCAATTGAGAAAAGCACAAGCAGTGACCAAACCCAGCATCTTCATCATCCTTACCCTGCTCTCCGCCCCCGCCTGGGCTCAGCCCACGTTCAAAGAGGTGAAAGCCGCCTGGCAACCGTCGGACGTGACGCTGCTGGACCGCCACGGCCAGACACTGCAGCGGCTGCGCGTCGACAAGCAGGCGCGGCGGCAGGACTGGGTCGGCCTGGCCGACACCTCGCCCGCCTTTCGCCAGGCGCTGGTGCTGTCCGAGGACAAGCGCTTTTACCAGCACAGCGGCGTGGACTGGTCCGGCGTGGCGGCGGCGGCCTGGGCCAATCTGTGGAACACCCGCACCCGCGGCGCGTCCACGCTGACCATGCAGCTGGCAGGACTGCTGGACGACGATCTGAAAGTCAGCAAGGGCGGCCGCAGCCTATGGCAGAAGATGGGCCAGACCTGGTCCGCCGCCTGGCTGGAACGACACTGGACCAAGGCTGAAATCCTGGAGGCCTATCTCAATCTTGTGGGTTTCCGCGGCGAATTGGTGGGCCTGTCCTCGCTGTCATCGACGCTGTTCGGCAAATTGCCATCCGGGCTGAATCTGGAGGAATCGGCGATCGCCGTGGCGCTGATCCGCGCGCCCAACGCCGCGCCGGACAAGGTGGCTGGCCGCGCCTGCCATATCCTGCAAGACATGGGCCGCAAACCGGACTGCGCGGCGCTGGGCGTGCGCGCCACCCAGGCGCTAGCCAGAAGCCGCGCCGCCAATCCGCTGGCAGAGCAGGACGCGCCGCACTTCGCGCAGAAACTGCAGCAGGCGCGCCGCTTCGCCGCCGGCAGCAGGGTGGCCACCACGCTGGACCTGCCGCTGCAACGCTTCGCCGCCGCCGCGCTGCGCCGCCACCTGTCCGCGCTGTCGCAGCGCAATGTGCAGGACGGCTCGCTGGTGGTGCTGGACAACCAGAGCGGCGACATCCTGGCCTGGGTGGGCTCCAGCGGCCGCGGCCTGTCCAACGCCGCCCAAGTGGACGGCGTCACCGCGCTGCGCCAAGCCGGCTCCACGCTCAAGCCTTTCCTGTACCAGCAAGCGCTGGAAAAACATTATCTGACCGCGGCTTCGCTGCTGGACGACAGCCCGCTGGATCTTCAAACCGGCAGCGGCCTGTACGCGCCGCAAAACTACTCGAAGGATTTCAAGGGCTTGGTGCCGGTGCGCACCGCGCTGGCGTCTTCACTGAACATCCCGGCGGTGCGGACGATAGAAATGGTCACCCCCAACGCCGCGCGCGACCGGCTGGTCAAGCTGGGCTTCGCCAGCCTGACCGAGGACGGCGACTACTACGGCTACAGCCTGGCGCTGGGCGCGGCCGACATCCGTCTGCTGGACCTGGCCAACGCCTACCGCACGCTCGCCAACCAGGGCCTGGCCAACCCGCCGCGCTGGACGCTGGCCGACGCCAAAGCCAAGCCCGAGCGTCTACTCGATCCTGCCAGCAGCTTCATCATCGCCGACATCCTGTCCGACCGCACCGCGCGCGCGCTCACCTTCGGTCTGGAGAGCGCGCTGTCCACCCGCTACTGGAGCGCGGTGAAAACCGGCACCAGCAAGGACATGCGCGACAACTGGGCGGTGGGCTTCTCGCGCCGCTTCACCGTCGCGGCCTGGGTGGGCAATGCCAGCGGCGAGCCGATGTGGGACGTGTCCGGCATGCACGGCGCGGCGCCGGTATGGCAAGCCGTGCTGGATCGCGCCCAGCAATCGGCCGCTCCCCTGCCGCCGCCCTCGCCGCCAGCCGGCCTGGTTCATCAACGGGTGCGCTATCAGGGCGACGTGGCCGCGCCGCGGACCGAGTGGTTCCTGGCCGGTACCCAGCGCGCGCTGATCGTGCCGCAGAAAGGCTCCGCCGCCGACCTGACGCCGGGCATCGCCGCGCCGGTGGACGGCAGCATCTTCGCGCTCGATCCCGACATCCCGCCGGCCAACCAGCGCATGGTGCTGCGCGCGCGCGGCGTGGCCAAACCGCAGTGGTGGCTGGATGGAAAACGTTTGGGAGCCGGAGCGGAGCTGGCCTGGTTCCCCTGGCCCGGCCGACATCGGCTGGAATTGCGCGGCGGCGACGGCAAGGTGGTGCAGGCGGTGAAATTCGAGGTTCGCGGCGCCTCGCTGCGGCCCGGCAGGCCGCGTTGAAGCGCCGCTTCCCGTCAAACTAGCCGGCGCCCTTGCGCCGCTGCAGCGACTGCCACAGCTGGTTGGCGCGTTGCGCGGCGCTGGCCTTCTGCTGATCGGTCAAGGCCTGGTAGTCCTTGGTCTTCAACAGCCAGTCTGCGCTGAGCGTGTCGCCGGAGCGGCGCGCCACCAGATTCCAAGCAGCGGCTTCTTCCGGCTGCTTGTCCAGCAGATAACTCTCCGAGATGATGGCCGCCGCGTGCAGATTGCCGCGCGCGTAGGCCTGCTGCAGCGCTTCGCGCGCCTCCTCCCGATAGCGGAAATCCGCCTCGTAGTCGGGCTCGCGCGGATGGCCGTCCAACTGGAACAGATAACGCTCGGCCAGATGCGTCAGCGCCTGCGGGTCGCCGCGGCTGGCGGCCATGCGCAGGTCGGCCAGCGACATCTGGTAGTAACGCGCGTCTATCATGTAGCCCAGCTTGCGCAGCTGCTGCTTGCGCGCGCGCTCGGCCGGCGTTTCCGGTTGCGCGGCGGCGGATTGCTGCTGCGCGGACGGATCGCCACCCACCGCGAAACTGAAACCGCCGGCGGCGGGCTTGGCGGATGCCTGGGCCGCGCCTTTTTCCGTCCCGGCCCCCTTCGCGGCGACGGACTGCGCCTGTCCGGACGCGCCGCCCGCCGTCGCGAAGTGAGCGGGCAGCCATAGCCATGCCGCCACGGCCGCCGTCCCTGCGGCCGCTGCGATCAACAAGGTTGCCCTCTTCATCGTCAGATCCGCGTCATGCAGACGTTGAAGCCGTTGGCGTAGCCGTAGCGCGAGTAGTAGTCGCGCTGCGACGGCGTGCCGTGTTCGGCGTAGTCGGCCGCGTCGCGCGCCGACGCCACCGCGTTCTCGATGAAGCTCGGATAGCGCAGATTCGTCTCGGCGTACTTGGCGAAGGTGCCGCCCACGCAATCAGCCTGCAGCTCCTGCATCGGCGGCTGGCGGTTGATGCCGCGGGTGAACTGGACGGAGTGGCCCCACTCGTGCGCCAGGATGAACTTGGCCACGTAGTTGCCATAGCTGCTTTCCTGCTGCTGCAGGAAGCCGGTGCCGACGCTGATGGTGTACGGGCCGCACGCCATCGCGCTGGTTTGCGGCTCGCCGCAAGCGTTCTGGTCCACATAGACCGTCGGGCGCGCGTAAGAGCCGAGGAAGCCCCGGATCTCGTTGGCGCTGGACTGGATGTAGCTGTTGTTCACCGGCAGGGCCAGGGCCGCGCCGATCTGGCCAGCGATAACCGCGCCGAGCGCGCACAGCGTGATGATTTTCCTTGTCATGATCTCTTTCTCCTTGAGTATTGCGTCACGGAGATCTTTTTATGGCAAATGAATAATCATTCTGGAAAGAATTATTATTTATAAAATTTCAATTTGATATTCTAACTTTATGTCATTGTTTTAACGCTAAAATACATTTGTTTCGTAATCAAAATATCCATGCAAAAGGGCGAGCCGCCATCGCGTCCCACCCTTTCCCCTGCCTTCCGCCCGATCCTGCGCACTGCGCGCGGCATCGCCGGCGGCGATGTTTACGCCGACTGCCCGGTAGCCGCCAGCACGATTTCGCGCACGCACACGCGCTGCGGCTGCCCGTAGGCGTAAGCGATGGCTTCGGCCACGTCATCCGCCTCCAACACCCCGCCCATCTGCTGCTTCCACTCCTGGTAGCCGGCCTTGATCGCCTCGTCGGTGGTGTGGCCCAGCAGCTCCGTTTCCACTGCGCCCGGCGCGATGGTGATCACGCGCACGCCGCTGCCGGCCACTTCCTCGCGCAGGTTTTCCGAAATCGCGTGCACGGCGAACTTGGTGCCGCAGTAGGCCACGTGGTTGGGAAAGGTCTTGCGTCCGGCGATGGAGCTGATGTTGATGATGGTGCCGCGGCCGCGCGCCACCATACCCGCCAGCACCGCGTGGATGCCGTTGAGCAGGCCCTTGACGTTGACATCCAGCATGCGCTGCCACTCGTCCGGGTCTTGCTGCGCCATCGCGCCCAGCAGCATCACGCCGGCGTTGTTGACGATGGCGTCGGCGGGACCGAAGCGCGCCTCGGCCTCGGCCAGCACCGCTTGCAGCTGGGCGCGATCGGTCACGTCCACCCTGCGGCACAGGGTATCAGGCAGCTCCAACGCTTCCAGCTTTTCGACGCGGCGCGCCAGCAGCAGCAGCGGATGGCCGGCTTGGGAAAACAACTTGGCGGCGGCGGCGCCGATGCCGGAGCTGGCGCCGGTGATCACGATCAGGGGTTTGTTCATGGACACTCTCCTTCCATAAAATTTATCGATACGAAACAGATGCTATGCAGTATATTCACCATGAAATTTACTGAAAAATGATAAAAACCTCTGCCTGATATAGGTTGTTTCTATGGATATTCGTCAACTGAAGGCCTTTGTCGCCGTTTTCGAGGAACGCAGCGTCACGCTGGCGGCGCAACGGCTGTTCGTCACCCAGCCGACGCTGTCGGTCACCATACGCCAGTTGGAGGACGCGCTGGGCGTCACCCTGTTCGAACGGCTGCCCCGCGGCGTGGACGTCAGCGAAGACGCTCGCCTGCTCTACCCGCAAGCGCGCAGGATGTTGGCCCAGGCTGACGCCTTGGCGAGGATGTTCCGGCAGCGCCGCGATTGCGCGCCGCTATGCCTGGGCGTGGACGCGGATGTGGGCCGCAGCCAACTGGAGGCGCTGCTGGCGCGCGCGGCGCGCGCCGCGCCGGCGATTCTGCTGGAAGTGCGGGAGGGATGCTGCGGCGACGCGCGGCTGGCGGCCGAGGACGGCCGCTGCGAGGATGAGCTGTTTCTGCCCTTGTGGGAGGAAGATTTCGTGCTGGCCGTGCCGGCGGGCCACCGGCTGGCGGCACGCGATCAGGTGGATGTGGCCTTGCTGGACAAGACGGAGTGGATCACCTGCCCGCATCATCCCAGCCACCAGCGGCTGCTGGACCTGCATGGCGCGGCGGCGGCGGCATTGGCCGCGGCGGCCCGGGCCGGCAGCCTGAGGCTGGCCGCCCACATGGTGGCGGCCGGACTTGGCGTCGCATTGCTGCCCGCCTCGCTGGCCGACGACCACCCCGGCCTCAAAGCCATCCCGCTGGCAGGCGCCACGCCGGCCCGCCGCGTCGGGCTATGCTACGCGGCGCAAGCGCTGGAGCTGCCGGCCTTGCAGGCGCTCAAGGAAACGCTGAACGGTCACAGCGGCAGCGGCGCCGACAGGCCGTAGTTGTAGATCAGCATGGCGGCGGTGAACAGCATCACGAAGCCGATCACGCAATCCAGCACCCTCCAGCTGAACGGCTTGGTGAACAGCGGGGCCAGCTTGCCTGCGAACAGGCCGATGGCGCCGAACCACAGCACGGAAGCGCTGAGGCTGCCGATCAGGAAAGACAGCGCGCCGTGCTCGCCGTACACCGAGGACACGCTGCCGATCAGCACCACGGTGTCCAGCCAGACATAGGGATTGAGCAGGGTCACCACCAGAATGGTGCGAATGGCGCTCTTCCGATCACGCTCCACGCCGCCGTCAAGCGTCATGCCGCCCGCGTTCAGCGCGGAGCGGAAGGACTTGAAACCCAGCCACAGGATGAAGGCCGCGCCGGCCCAGGTGACCACGCTGACGAAGCCGGGGATGCCGGCCACCACCTTGCCCACGCCCAGCACGCCGGCGGCGATCAGCAGCACGTCGGCGACGATGCAGATGGCGACGATGGGCAGCACATGGCTGCGCCCTATGCCCTGCCGCAGCACATAGGCGTTCTGCGGACCGATGCCGACGATCTGGCTGAAAGAGATGCCCAGCGCGGAAAGGAAAACACTGAAATTGAACATTGCCTGCTCCAAACTATTTGCAAGCAGATTAACGTCCGGATTTCCTTAAGTAAAACTAATAAAAATCATGATACATAAGAAGAATTAATGGCAGCATTCTTGCTCCATTGCTTCAGCCACTCCGGCAGCTCGCCCGCGGCCAACGGCGGCGAAATGCCGTAGCCCTGACCGTCGTGGCAGCCTATCTCGCGCAGCCTGCTCCAGATCGCCTGGCTTTCCACCCCCTCCACCACCAGCTTGCGCCCGGTGTAGTGGGCGAAGGACAGCATGCTGCGAATGATGGCTTCGTTGCCCGGCATGTCCAGCAACAGCCGGACGAAGCGCTGGTCGATCTTGATGGTGTCGAACGGCAGCTGCTGCAGATGCACCAGCGACGATGCCCCGGTGCCGAAGTCGTCCAGCGCGATGGACAGGCCTAGGTCGCGGCAACGCTCCAGCTTGGCCGTGATCTGCTCCGCCTCCTGCTGGGTGACGGTTTCCAGCACCTCCAGCTCCAGAAAGCCGGCCGGCAGCGGGTTCGCCTCCAGCAAGGCCTCCAGCCCGAACAGGAAATCCTCGTGCTTGAGCGTGGCCGCCGACAAGTTGACGCTGACCGGCAATGACAAGCCGCGCCGCCGCCATTCGCCCATCTGGCGCACCGCCTCCCGCAGCACCCACCAGTCCAGCTCGCGCATCAGATTGGTATGCTCGATGGCGTTGAAAAACTCGCCCGGCGGCACGTGCCGGCCATTGCGCACCCAGCGCACCAACGCCTCCGCGCCTTCGATGCGGTGGTTCTGCAGATTGATCTTGGGCTGGTAGTACAGCGCCAGCTCGCCGCGCGGAATGGCCAGCGCGAAGGCGCTGCGCAGCGCGTGCAGCTTGTGGATTTCCTCGTCCATCGCCGCGTCGTAATGACGGGAATGGCCGCCGCCCTCATCTTTGGCCCGGTTCAAGGCCAGTCCCGCGCGGCGCAACAGGTTGGCCGCGTCGCACAGCGCGTCGCCGCTGACCGCGACGCCGACGCTGCAGCGTATCTCCACCTGGGCGCCCATCGCATCCACCGGCTGCGGCAGCAAACTCATCAGCTCGTCCACCAGCTCCTGCAGCCTGTCGGTGCGTTCCGAGCAGGCGACGAAGCGCGCGGCGCCGACCCGGCCGACATGGCCGAACGGATAGATGGCCTGCCGCAGGCGGCGCGCCATCTCGCACAACACCAGATCGCCGCCCTCGTAGCCCAGGCGGGCGTTGATGTCGTGAAAGCCCTCCACCGCGATCGCCAGCACCGCCACCTGGCCGCCGTCGCGGCGCGACTTCAGCAGCCGGGCGATCAGCTCCTGCATGCGGCTGCGGTTGGGCAGACCGGTCAGCGCATCGTGCTGGGCCAGGAAGGCGAGTTCGGTTTCGGCGCGGTGGCTGCGCTCCAGCGCGTCGTGGCGCTCCAGCCCGCGGCCGATCTCGCGCGCCATCAGTTCAAACAAGGCGCGGCGGGACTGGTCGAAGAAACCCTCTTCGCCGGCATGCAGCGCCAGCGTCCCCACCACCTGTTGGCGCACCAGCAGCGGCACCACCAGCAGGCTGCGGATGCCTTGGCGGCTCAGCGCGCCGTGCCAGGGCCGCAGCGCGGGGTCGGATTGCGCGTCGTTGCTGACCTGGGCCGCGCGGCTGCGCAACGCGCGCGACACCAGGCCCGGCGCCTGCGCGTCCTCGGCATGCGCCGGCAGTTCGCCGGGCATGGCCGCGCGTTCGCCGCGGGACAACGCCGCCACTTCCACCCGCTTCTCGTCGGCGTCCAGCAACCCCACCCAGGCCAACTCGAAACCGGCCTCGCGCACGCAAACGTCGCAGATGGTCTGCAGCAGGATGCGGCGATCGGCGCTGTCGGCAAGCGCCAGGCTGACGCCGCTCAGGGTCGCGTACAGGCCGGACATCGCCTGGAAGTGCTCGCCATGGCGCGAAGCCTCGCGCTTCAGCGCCTGCTGGTAGCCGTGGGTCTTCAGCATCTGGTCCAGCAAGATGCGCTTGCGCAGCAGCCGCGCCGCGTCCAAGCCCGCCGCTTGCTCCAGGCTGGCCAGCAAATGCGGCTGGCAGCGCTCGTATAGGCCCTGCAGCCAGCCCAGGCTCACGCCCAGCCGGCAATACAGTTCGCCCTGCTCGACCAAAGCCGCTGCCACGGCCGGATCCAAGGGCATCCTCAAAAGCGCGTCCCACTCTGCCAGCAGCATCGCTGCGAGCTCGTCCTGGCAGCAGCCATGATGCCGCTGCAGGCGCTCCGCTTCGCCGGGGCTTTTCAGCAAATGCCAGTAAAGCTCCTTGCCCAGCAGCTCCCTGCGGGCCATGCCGGCATCGGCGTGGCGCGGCAACTGCGCCAGGTGTTCGGTCCGGATTCCGATAAAGCGGCACATATTCGCCAAGAGTGCCATTTCATCCGTATGCATTGTTTTCTGCGCCTGTCGTGGCTGGGACCCGGCCTGCCCGGCCGCCGTCCCTACTATCTCGCCCACCTGCCCAGGAGCAGGTATTTCTTGTACCGTATCTACTGGCGCGGTCTGTCTGAAACCCCCATCAGACAAGGCCGGCCGCCAAAGGCTGCAACATGCCACGGCGCTGGCTTTTAAGCAAGTCCGGCCGCATTATTAAACGATCTCTTATCGTCGAAAGACTACGGAAAGCGAAAGTGTTCGACCCCAGACAACTGCAAACCCTGGCCGCGGTAGCGGAAACCGGCGGCTTCGACAAGGCCGCCAAGAAGCTGTTTCTGACCCAGTCGGCGGTATCGCAGCGCATACGCCAACTGGAGGAGCAACTGGGGCAACCGGTGCTCACCCGCACCTCGCCGGCGGAAGCCACCGAGGCAGGACGCCAGTTGCTGCGGCACTACCAGCAACTGCTGCTGATGGAAAACCAGCTGCTGCAAAAGCTCAGCCCCGCGCCGCGCCAGCGCGAGTTCACCACGCTGGCGGTGGGCGTCAACGCCGACAGCCTGGCGACCTGGTATCTGCAGGCGGTGACGCCGGTGCTGGAGGCGCACGACCTGTTGCTGGACGTGGTGGTAGACGATCAGGACCACACCCACGAACTGATGCGCACCGGTCACGTGATGGGCTGCGTCAGCACCCGCCCGGTGCCGATCCAGAGCGGCGTCCAGCACTATCTGGGCGCGATGCGCTACCTGTGCCTGGCCACGCCTCGCTTCGCCGCGCGCCATTTTCCGGACGGTGTGGATCACGCGGCGCTCGCTCGCGCGCCCAGCATCCTCTTCAGCCGCAAGGACGCGGTGCACGGGCAGTTCCTGCGCCAGGCGGCCGGCTACGAGGGCGGTTTTCCCAGCTTCACCGTGCCCTCGGCCCAAGGTTTCGTGGAGCTGACCCGCCAGGGCGTCGCCTACAGCCTGCTGCCGGAACTGATGCTGGACAGCGATCTGGAGGACGGCCGGCTGGTGGACCTGTTTCCCGGCCAATACATGGACCTGCCCCTGTACTGGCACCACTGGCGGGTGGAGTCCGAGCTATCGCAGGCGCTGACCGAGGCGATGCTGGACTACTGCGGCCGGCACTTGCGCCAGGACAAAGCGGCATATCACGCATCTGTTGGAGAATCGCAGCAGGATGCCTGATCCGCGCGGCGCGTCCGCCGCGTTGACAAGGCCCGGCCCCTGGCGCATCATCCGTCGCCGACCTGGTTTTATGGAGGCAGCATGACCAGCAAGCAATACGCACCCAGCAACGAACAATGGGCCGAACTGGAAATGGCCGCGCAACTGGCCTCCCGCCAGGCTTACGCGCCTTATAGCCGCTTTTCCGTCGGCGCCGCCATTCTGGACGGCAACGGCAAGATACACATCGGCTGCAATGTGGAAAACGCCTCCTTCGGCCTGAGCAACTGCGCCGAACGCACCGCGATCTTCGCCGCCCGCGCCAACCATGGCATGCAAGATGTGGTGGCGGTCTGCATCTACACCCCCACAGACAAGCCCACTTCGCCTTGCGGCGCCTGCCGCCAGGTGCTGAACGAATTCGGCCCCGCCATGCATGTGCGCTCGATCTGCGACGGCGAGGACATCATCGACACTACGCTGGACGCGCTGCTGCCCTCGGCCTTCGGCCCCAAGAACCTGCAGGACGCCGGCCAGCGCTGAGCGCCCCGCCTGCCCACATCCCACGGGAGCCCCAGAGCTCCCGTTTTTCATGCCCGCCGAAAGGTTCCCCCGCCTCCGCGTCTCTTAGGGACAGCTGAAAACCAGCATCGCCCGCTATATGGTCGGTCACGCAGTTCCTGTTCAGAACGATAAGGAGTCCGTGATGATGAAACCCGCCATTTCATATTTATCCGTGCTGCTGATCTGCCTGGGCGCGGCGCCCGCCCATGCCGCCGAGGAAGCCCAGGACCCTGCGCTGCGCAGACAAGCCGCCGACGCGCTGGCGCGGCTCTCGCCGCAGCCGCTGGCCAAGGGAGGCCTGCCGCAACCCCTGCTGGAAGTGAACCGCGAAAGCGCCGACCGCCGCTGGGTGTTGGGCTCGGCCACCCAGCCTCTGCCCGTCATGGCCGGCGCGGATGCCGACCAGGTGCCGCTGTCGCGGCTGTTCCTCGCCCATCAAACCGAGCAAGGCTGGCAACTGGCCATGGAGGGCGAAGACGGCTTCGCCGCGCTGCTGGAGGCCGCGCCCGACGGCTGGCTGAGCGCCGATGAGCGGCGCGCGTGGCGCAGCCAGGCCATTCGGGCCAAGCGGCTGGCGCCCGACGCCACCGGCCTGGGCCTGCCCTGGCAGGAAGGATCAAGCTGGAGCATGACCGGCGGCCCGCACGGCTACAGCGGCGAAAGCCAGCCCTACGACTCTATAGATTTCGCCGGCGGCGACGGCCGGGTGCTGGCGCCCCAGGCCGGCGTGATCTACAAAAGCTGCCTGCGCAACGGCAGCGGGCTGGTCAAACTGGTGCACGACAACGGTTACTCATCCACCTACTACCACATGATCAACCTCAACACGGTGGCCGACGGCCAGCGGGTGGCCAAGGGGGCCTACCTGGGCAAGATAGGCAACGGCCTGCCCTGCGGCGGCAGCACCACCGGCCCCCACGTGCACTTCTCGCTGATCCACCAAGGCAAGGCAGAGCCGGTGAACCGCAAGTGGCTGGGCGGGTGGCAGTTCTTCTCCGGCAGCCGCGCCTACCAGGGCTACGCCGCGCGCAACGGCAGCCGGGTGAACGTGGGCGGACGCCTGACCCACTACAATGGCGGCAGCGATCCCGCGCCGACGCCGGGCGGCTCCAGCGGCGTCGCCACGCCGCGCGGCGGCGACGGTTACGTCAACCTGCGCGGCGGCCCCAGTTTGACCGCAGAAATCGTCGGCAGCGCCGCCCGCGGCGAGCAGGTGCCGCTGCGATGCCACGCGCGCGGCGAGGCGGTGGACGGCGTCTGGGGCCGCACCGACATCTGGAACCGCACCGCCGCCGGCCATTGGATCAGCGACGGCTTCATCGACACCGGCAGCAACGCTCCCGTCGTGCCGCAATGCCCGTCGCCAGCGCGGCCATGGTAAACGCCTAGCCTGCGCTTCGCCCCCCGCCGGGGACAGCCGCCCACGCGGCCGCGCCCCGGCGCATCATCAGCCAGTACAGGCCGGCCGTCCCCAGCCACCCTACCAGCCAGGAAATGTCCGCCCCTCCCAGCGCGCGGACCATCGGCCCGCTGAACAAGGCGCTGTCGATGAACGGCAACTGCAGCAATACGCCCGCCAGATAGGCCAGCAGGCCGGGCCAGCGGTAATCGGCGCCCTCCAGCGCCGCCGCGTCCAGCTTGCCGCCGCGCAACAGATAGAAATCCACCAGATTGACTGCGCTCCACGGCGTGAACAAAGCCAAAAGCAGCAATAGGAAAGACTTGAACAGCGGCAGGAAGCCCTGCTGCGCCCATACCGCGACGGACAGAGAAACCAACGCCATCGCCGCGACGATCAGCCAGCGCCGGCGCGGCCCCAAAGCTTCCGGCCGCGCGCCGAACGCCGACGCGATGCTGCCCGCGCACATGAAACCGCCGTAGGCGTTGAGCGTGGAAATCGTGACCTTGCCTAACGCCACGCAGAAAAACAACGCGGCGGCGATCACGCCGTCAGCGCCCAGGCCGACAAAGTAGGCGACCTCATGCCCGCGGAACGCCGCGCCGCCGACGGCCGCCACCAGCACGCCCAACGACATCGCGATCTGCGCGCCCAGGCCGGAACCCAAGCCTATCGCCAACGCCACCCGCGCCGGCGGCGTGGCCGACGGCAGGTAGCGCGAATAGTCGGACACATAGGGCGCGAAGGCGATCTGCCAGGATGCCGACAGCGATATCGCGACGGTGAAGGCGGCCGGCTCGAAACGGGTATGCGCCGCCAACAGCGGCAGCAAATCCACCCGCCCCAGCAAACGCATGAACAAATAACAGAAAGCCAGCAGGCCAAGCAGGCTGGCCGCGCGCCCCAGCCGGTGTATCGCCCGATAGCCCAGCGCCGCGGCCAGCAGCACCGCCAGCGCGAACAACAGGCTGCCTGCGGCGTCGCTTATCTTGAACAGCTGGCCCAGCGCCTGGCCGGACAGCACCATCCCGGTGGCGTTGAAGCCCAGGTACATGACGCAAGCCAGCGCCAGCGGCAATACCGCTCCCTTGACGCCGAACTGCGCGCGGCAGGCCAGCATCTGCGGCAGCCCCAGCCTGGGGCCCTGCGCGCCGTGCAAGGCCATCACCGCGCCGCCGGCGATCTGCCCCAGCAGCAGGCCGACGATGGACCAGACAACGTCGCCGCCCAGCACCACCGCCAGCGCGCCGGTGACCACGGCGGTGATCTGCAGATTGGCGGCCAGCCACAGCGTGAACTGGCTGAACACGCGGCCATGCCGCTCGCCTTCCGGAATAAAGTCTATGGAACGGCGCTCGATCAGCGGCGCGCCGACGGATGTTTTCGCTTTCATGACGGTTTCTCCTTTGTCCGCATCCGGAACGCCGTCTTGCCGCGGCGCGGCTCCGGGCCTGCGCCAAACAATCTATACCGTCCGCATGAAGGCGGGCAAATCCAAACCATGCGGCATCGCATCATTGATTCCTCATGGTTGTCCATGCTCCCCAGGCCGTTTATTCCCGCCCTCGGGCAGCCATCGTCGATATTTGTCCTAACATTTTGTATAGGAACCCTTCGCGCCGGCTCGCAGAATGGAATGAAGTGCACCGATTCACCCTATCCATCACCGAACTCAAACGCCAGCTGCTGCATGACCGGTACCGATTGCTGGCCATAGCGGCAAGTCTTTTCCTGATCCTGCTGGGAACCGGCGTCATCAGCGGCTGGCTTCTCCGCACTCCCGCCCTGATTCCGGAAAACATCCACATGGTGATCGCCACCGCGTTCTGCCTGATCCTGTACGGACTCGCGCTGCCGCTGGCCTTATGGCGGCCGCAATGGCGGGCGCACCAGCTGCTCGCGGCGCTGGTGCTGGCGATGGCGGCAATCGCATTGCTGGAGCATCTCAGCGGCAGATCCCTGGGTTTGGACCTATCCCAACTGCACGCCTGGCAGCATGACATGGCGCCCCATCCGGGCCGGATGGCGCCGTCGACCGCGCTGGCGCTGGCCGCGCTGGGCTGCGGCCTGCTGCTGCAGCCAGGCGCCACGCCGGCCCGGCGCCGGGCGGTGAAAATCTGCGTATTGCTGCCGCTGCTGCTCGGCGTGCTGGGCGCAGTGGCGTATCTGGTCAATCTGGAGTTGCTGTACAGCTGGGGCGCCTCGGTGCGGATGGCGCTGCTGACCGCGCTGGGCGTCATCTCCGCCGCTTTGGGATTGAACGCGCTGACGCAGCTGGCGCTGCGCCGCCACCTGCGCTCCCAAGACATGGCCGATTCGATTTCGGTGGCCGCCACCGCGTTGCTGATCTCCATCTCGCTGGCCACCGGCCTGCTGATCTACCGCGTCTCCAGCCAGGCGCACGAGCGCAGCCTGAGCACGGTGATGGCCAACAGCGTGCGGCAGCGCGCCGCGCTGCTGGTGGCCCAGTTCGGCATCAGCGACGACATCGCCCGCCGCATCTACCAGCGGCCTTCGATGCAAAAGCTGCTGGAAGACGCCAGCCGGGGCAAGCTGGACGCCAGCGCCGCAGCCGCCGAGCTGGCGGCGCGCAACCATATGACGCTGAACGGCATCGCCATCCAGGATGCGTCCGGCCGCGCGCTGGTGCAGGTCGGCTATTTCGAAACCCAGCCCCGCCAATCCCTGGCGCTGCGCTCGCCCGCCGGCTCCTGGCTGCTGTGGAACGGCCATTATCTGTACCGCACCGTGGAGGTCTACCGCACTTCGGCCGGCTCGTCCCGGCTGGTGCTGGAACAGCGGCTGGACATGTTCGACCGCATCGTCCTGGATACCGCCCCGCGCGACGGCCTCAGCGGCCTGTACGCGCTGTGCGGCCACGATGACCACGATCTGCGCTGTTTCTCGCAGTCGCCTCGGGAGCCTGGCCCCACGATCCCAATCGCCGGCAACATCCATCACTTCACCATGTGGCCGGCCTTTTCCGGGAAAAGCGGCTCGCTGCACACGGTCGACTACTCCGGCCGCGACGTGATCAGCGCCTATGCGCCGGTCGGCGACAGCGGGCTCGCCTTCAGCTACAAGATCAGGGTCGCGGACCTGCTGGCGCCGATCCGCCATGATCTGGAGATCGACGCGCTGATCATGCTGGCGATGATCACGCTGGGCACCTTGATCCTGCGCTGGCGCACTTCGCCGCTGCTGCGCGAGGTGCTGCAGTCCAACCGGATGGCGGAATTGGCGGCCGAGCGCTTCCGCAACGCCGCCGAAGCCAATATGGACGCGTTCATCATCATGGAGGCGCTGCACGACCACATCGGTGTGGTGAACGATTTTCGCGTGGTCTACATCAACGCCGAGGCGGAAAGGATGTGGCAGCTGCGCCGGGATGAAACGATAGGCCGGAACTGGAAAGCGCTGGCGGCCTCGCTGAATGTCTCCAACCACTTCGAAAGCTATAAGCAGGTCATCGACAGCGGCATGCCGCTGTCGGAAGAAGTGCCCAAGGCCTACGACGCGAGCCACCCCACCTGGATCCACCAGGAAATCGTCCGCGCCGGAGACGGCATCAGCATCAGCGTGCGCGACATCACGCAAAAGAAGCTGGCCGAGCTGGATCTGGTCCTGCGCGAGGCCTTGCTCAAGACCGTCACCGACTCCATTCCTGCGCTGGTGGCCTTCGTAGACGTCGATCAGCGCTACCGCTATTGCAACAAGACTTACACCCGGCTGTTCGGCATCGCGCCGGAGCAAGTGATAGGCCGCAATATGCGAGACTTCCTTGGGGAGGAAAGCTATGCGGCGGTGCGGCCCTATGTCGAGCAGGCGCTGCAAGGCCAGGCCGCCTCCTTCGAGATGGAGATGTTCCTGCACGGCAGCCAGCGCTATGTGGAGGGCCGCTACATTCCGCAACAGCACGCGGACGGCACGGTGTCGGGGTTTTACGTGATGATCTGGGACATCACCCAGTCACGCGCGCGGGAAATAGAGCTGCGCAACAAGGTCACCCAGGATGCGATGACCGGCCTGCTCAACCGCTCGGCCTTCATGGACATCCTGGGCGACGAGATCAAGCACCACTACCTGAAGCGCCAGGCGTTGGCGCTGTTGTTTCTAGACATCGATCACTTCAAGCAAGTGAACGACACGCTGGGACATGCCACCGGCGACGAGCTGATCAAGATTTTCGCAGGGCGGCTGCGGCAAAACGTGCGCGGCACAGACCACGTGGCCCGGCTGGGCGGCGACGAGTTCGTCGTGCTGCTGGTCGGCCTGGATACCGAGCGCACCGCGATGGCCGTGGTCGACAAGCTGATGACGGCCGTCTGCCAGGATGCCGAGCTGTCCGGCTCGCCCCGCCGCGTGTCCACCAGCATCGGCGTCGCCTACGCCTACATGCCCGACATCACGCCGGAGCGGCTGCTGGAAGTCGCCGACGAAGGCCTGTACCAGGCCAAGGCCGCCGGGCGAAACACCTACCGGCTGATACAGGTGGGCTGAGGCGCAATGCCGCCTGCCAGGCCGCCAATCGCTCGGCCATGGCCCATGGATTGGAAACCGTCTCAGCAGCCGCAATGAAAAAACCCTCCGCCGAGGCGGAGGGTTTGGATTGCCGGTATCGAGCGATCAGTCGCGATTGCCGCCAAAGGCCAGCAGCAGCTGCAACAAGCTGGTGAACAGGTTGTAGATGCTGATGTAGATAGACAGCGCGGCGGAGATGTAGCTGTTTTCGCCGCCGTCGACCACGGTCTTCACTTGCCACAGAATCATCAGCGAGCTGAACAGCGCGAACGCAGCGGAGATCATCAACTGGAATGCCGGCATGCGCAGGAACAGGTTGGCCACCACAGCCACCATCAGCACGATGGCGCCCACGGTCAGGAAGTTGCCCAGGCCGGACAGATCGCGCTTGGTGGTGGTGGCGATGCCGGCCATCACGAAGAACACAACCGAAGTAGCCGCGCCGGCGGTCATGATCAGCTGGCCGCCGTTGGAGAACTTGAGCGCGAACTGCAGCAAGGGTCCGAGCAGGACGCCCATCATGAAGGTGAAGCCC
Organism: Chromobacterium sp. INPA-IVC; assembly: GCF_059047085.1. Lineage (NCBI taxonomy): Bacteria > Pseudomonadati > Pseudomonadota > Betaproteobacteria > Neisseriales > Chromobacteriaceae > Chromobacterium > Chromobacterium sp. INPA-IVC. The sequence continues at coordinate 614,832 of NZ_JBTNLS010000001.1, forward strand.
AGCATCAGGAACACGCCCAGCGAGCTGTAGCGGTTCTTCTCGATGGCGAAGACCAGGCCGTAGAACACCGCCATGATCAGCAGCATGCCGATGATGGGGCTGCCGGCCAGGAACGCGAAACTCATATGGGTGCCCACGATGGCGCCCATGACGGTCGGGATCATCGACAGGCCCAGCAGGCCATAGGTGTTGCGCAACACTTTGTTGCGAACATCGGCCATCGGGGTCGATTGGTAGGCCGTTTGAAAATCCGGGTGCATGTGAAACTCTCCTGAGTTGATTATTCTGGAACGACTTTTGGGATTGTAAGCAACAGACCATGCCGAAGGGAATAAGTTTCCATTTCTCCTTCCTGCTTGTCTTGAACGAATCCTTGGGGTAATATCGCCTTCCCTCAAGGCACAGATGTGGGCGGCAGCCCGCGTTTGCAAGCCATTTGGATGCGAGAGTGGCGGAATTGGTAGACGCACTGGATTTAGGTTCCAGCGCCGCAAGGCGTGAGAGTTCGAGTCTCTCCTTTCGCACCAACCCTAGTTTTAAAGTTCCCCTCAGCAGCCCCCACATCACATCAAAGCCCGCAAACAAAGGCTTTCGTAAGAAACGACTTCCCGCCACACCCCTGCACGAACCACTGTAATACGCGAAGCTTGGCTCAACAATTGGACCAGAAATGGCAGCCAAGAGACGACAAACGGCTTGCGACTTGCGCGCCAAAGGCCAGCCTTGCGAACTCTGCTGCCCGCGCCGCGCGTCAGACAGGGTTGTCAGCCAGCCAGGCCCGTGCGGCGCTCGCCACTCGCTCCAACTCACGTTCGATATCCTGCAGCAATGACGGCCAATTCTGGCTCCGCCCCTCCTTGACCGCTTTCTCCAGGCTTTTGAGCAAAGACACGAGGTCGGCCGCGCCAAACGAGCCCACGCTGCCGCGCATGGCGTGCAGCTGCCTGGCGCCGGCATCCAGCAAGCCCTGCTCCAAACTGGCCTGGATGCGCGTCATTTCCGATCCGCTGGTATCGATCAGCATCTGCATCAGCTTGCGCACCCGTTCGCGCGCGGCGGGGCTGGAACCGGCCAGGCGCAGCAACTCGGTTGAAAACACCGCCTTATCCGCCTCGGCGGACGCCGAGGCCTCCGGCGGCCAAGCCAGGTAACGGTCCAGCACCGCGTACAGGCGGTCGAGCTGTATCGGCTTGGCGATGAATTCGTCCATGCCCGCTTGCAGGCACTGCGACCGCTCCTCAGGCGACATGCCGGCGCTCATCGCGATGATGGGCAGTTTCAGTCCCAGCTCTCCGCGTATCAACGCCGCCGCGGTATCGCCGTCCATCACCGGCATCTGCCTGTCCATCAACACCAGCGCGTAATCTTCGCCCCGCTCCCTCAGCGCCTCCACCGCCAACCGGCCGTTCTCCACGGTCTCCACTTGCAAGCCCGCCTGCTGCAGCAAGCCGCAAGCCACCTGCTGGTTGATCAGATTGTCTTCCACCAGCAGAACCCGCGCCGGCCGCCATCCAGCGGGCTTGGCGCGGGATGGCCCCGCGCCGGACTCAGCTTCGCGCGCGCGCGCGTTTCGCCAGGCGTCGGCCAGCGCGCCGGCCGTCACTGGCTTCACCAGCACGCCGTCCAGTGCCTCCCGCCCCGCTTCCCGGTCCAACCTGACCCTGTCATCGGCTCCCGCCATCGCGATCAGGACGATGTCGCGGTCCGGCCAACGCCGGCGTATCTCGCCGCATAGCTCCAGCCCGCTCTCCCCCGACAATCGCCAGTCCACCAGAGCGACCCCGAACGCCGTCCCCGCCTCCTCCCCCAGGGCGGCCAGCGCCTCGCCCGCGCCCGCAGCCCCTTCAGGCGATCCTCCCAAGCGCGCCGCATGCCAGCAGACCGCCTGCCGGCTGCCTGCGTTGTCGTCCACCACCAGCACGCGCCCAAACGGGGCGGCAGCCGCGCGCGCCTCGCCGGCGGCCTGCAAAGGCAAGGAAAACCAGAAACGGCTGCCCTCGCCCAACCGGCTTTCCACCCCCATCTCGCCGCCCATCAGTTCGACCAGTCGCCGGGAAATCGTCAAGCCCAGGCCAGTGCCGCCGAAACGCCGCGTATTGGAGGAGTCTGCCTGGATAAAGGGATCGAATACCGTTTTCAACAGCGCCTCGTCCATCCCCAAGCCGGTGTCGCGGACGGAGAACAACAGCTTGTCGCCGGCCGCGCCCCTCTCCAGCGCCACCGTTACCGCCACCTCGCCCCGTTCGGTGAACTTGATCGCATTGCCCGCCAGATTCACCAGCACCTGCTGCAATTTGAGAGGGTCGCCGACCGGACTCGCGGGCACATCAGGCTCGACGGCGATCACCAGTTCCAGCGCCTTGCGCGCGGCGTTCATCGACATCATCGCCGCCAGCGCGCCCAGCACCTCGTTCAGGTCGTAATCGACGCGGGCCGCCTCCAGCTTGCCAGCCTCCATCTTGGAAAAGTCCAGGATGTCGTTGAGGATGGCCATCAGCGATCGGCAGGACAGCTGCAGCATGTCCAGGTAGTCGCGCTGAGCGCCGTCCAGCCTGGTGCTGGACAGCAGCTCCAGCATGCCGAGCACGCCGTTCATCGGCGTGCGGATTTCATGGCTCATGTTGGCGACGAATTCGCTCTTGGCCCGGCTGGCGCTTTCGGCCTGCTCCTTGGCCAGTTCCAGCATCCGCGTCGCCTCCCGCTCCGCGCGGACATCCTTGGCGATGCAGACGAAGCCATACAGCCAGCCGTCCTGCCAGATGCCGGTAGTCACCAGGCTGACCGGGATGTGCCGGCCATCCTTGTGGCGGTAGGTCCACTCCTGGATGATGCTGCCGCCTCGCCGCGTTTTCTCCACGAAAACGTCGAAGCCGGCGACAGGCCTTCCCAGCTCTTCCGACAGCTCCCGCTCGTACTTGGCCACCTCCTCCGGCAGATGCAGGATCATCGGCGTGGCCAGCCCCGTCAGCTCATCGGCGCGATATCCCAGCATGCGCTCGGCGCCGGCGCTGAAAATGCTGATCTCGCCCCGCAGATCGGTGGCGATGATCGCGAAATCGCTGGCGGAATCGATGATGCCCTGCAGCCTGGCCTGCACCTCTTGCCGCTCCCGCTGCGCCTGCTTCAGCGGCGTGATGTCGGTGACGAACACGTAAAATCCGCTGACTTGCTCCTGCTGCCAATGCGGAACGTAATGCGCCAGCAGATGCCGCTCCTGGCCGCTCAGGTCGATGATGCAGCGCTCGGACAGGCTGGCTACGCCGTCCAGCGCGCCCTGGATATAAGGCTGGTTGGCGCGATAGCGCTCGTCTCCGATCACATGGCGCAGATGACGCCCCATCACGTCGCCTATCTCCAGCCCCATCCAGTCCAGATAGGCTCGGTTGGCGAAAACATTGTGCAGATTGCCGTCCCAATAACTGACCATTGCCGGCATCGAGTCGAGCACGGTTTGCAACTCGTCGCGCACGCGGCGCAATTCGGCCCGCCCCTCCTGAAGGCTGCCCGCGTCCCAGCACACTCCTTCGGCCCAAAGCACCCTTCCCGCGTCGTCCCGATCCACCTGTGCGCATAGCCGGAACCAGCGCAAACGGCCTTCGCCGTCAACGATGCGGTAATCCCACCCTTCAGCGGCCAGCTCGCGCAACTCGTCGGCCCAGAGCCCATCCCAGGCAAGCAGCTCATCCGGATGCACGAAGCTCCGCCAGCGCGCCCAGCTGACCTCGTCCTCGCCTTCCGCCCCGTGCAGCACGCGCATCCGCCCATCCCACGCCAGCGACTGGGACTCCGCGTCCCACGTCCACCGCCCGATATCGAATGCGGCCGCCAACGACTCCAACTGCGCCTGGATAACCTCAGCCTCGCGCCCATCCTGTCTCTGCGGCGCCAGAACCTCCACCCGCAACAGCCAGGCTATGCCGTCCACGCCCTCCTCCAGCGGCGTCAGGTCCAATTCGCAATGGCAAAAATCATCCTCGCCAGCCATCAGCCGCAAGCGCAACCGCTGCGCCGCCCCGCGCCGGGCCAGGGCTTCGCGCCAGAGCTGCGCATCATCCGGAACGCAGCAAGCCGCCATGTCCTGGCCACGCAGCCCGTCGCCCAGCAAGCGGCGCAGGCCATCGCCCGCCTCGATCAGCCGTCCTTCCCCGTCTAGCAGCGCGCCATGGCTTTCAATGCCATTCAGCGCCTGCGACAAGCGCCTCCTCCCCAGCGACCGCTCCGCGCGCGCGCCGCGAACCTGCCTGGCTGCATGGGGCAAAAACGCGGCGCCCAGCCAGAACAGCATCTGGGCGAGCCAGACCAGCGGCTCTGGCTGGCGCAGCGGCGCCGGCATCGCTTCCGGGAACAGGCGGATCAGGGTTTCGCAGGCCAGAATGGCCATCAGCGGCAGCGCCAGCATCGCGCCTGCCGTATCCAGCAGCAGACAGGCCAGCAATACGGGCAGCGCCAGATCGGCAATGCCCAGCGGCCGCCACTTCGCCATCAGCGCGCACCAGGCGAGCGCCAGGGCGACGAACATCAATACGCGGTCCAGGCTCAAGCCCGCGGCGCCGAAGCGGCGCAACGCCATCCATGGCGGCAACAGCGACAGCCCCGCCACAATGCCGCCCGCGTACCAGCCGCCCGAGTCCAGCCATGGATGCATCCAAAGCAGCAACGCGCCCGGAAGGCCCGGAGCCAGCGCCGCCGCCAGCAAGCCGATACCGCCGCCAGCCTCCCTCGGCCCCCGCTCCAGGGCGCGGTTCAGCAACCATCCGGCGCCGGCCGCCTGCAGCCAATTGACAGCGGCCAACTCGGCGGCGGGCAGCGCGCCCAGATGGGCCCAGCCCCCCAGCCAGAATGCGGCCAGCGCCAGCGCATGGCGATCAGGCCGAGCCCAGGCCTGCCACAGCAGCAGCAAGGCCAGCGCATTGCCGTAAAGGGGAACGATCAGACCCTGGCCGCGAGCCAGCCCCAGCGCCCAGAACGTGGACAGCGCGACGGCGCCGGCCAAGGCGGCGGCGCCGCGTCTGGACGGAGCAGACAGGCTGTCGGGCAAGGACATCATCAGACCGGCTCCCTCTTAATCGATGGCGAAACCTTACAGCCGGCTCCCTCTTAATCGATGGCGAAACCTTACAGCCTGAATTCCGCCTCCACTTCGTTTCCGTTGCCGTGATAGGCCAATCGCGCGCACAAGGCTTTCACCAGGGTGACGCCACGGCCATGGCGATGACTGCCGGCCTGCCCATCCAGTTTTGCCATCAAGGCCAGGCTATCGAATCCCGCGCCGCTGTCCCGCAGGCGTATCAGCACCGCATCGCCGCCATCCCTGCGCCGACGCTCCAGCACAAGCTCAAGCTCCGCTTGCTCCAAGCCGGCCAATCGTTCGCGCCTCTGCATGAAATAGCGCTCGTAGCCGTCCGGCTGGTCCTTCATCCCGGAATCCAGCCCCAGCACGCCATGGTCCAACGCGTTATTGAACAGCTCCGACACGATGAGCAACACTTCCTTGAACTGCCGTCCGCGAAAACCCAGCTGGTTCAGCCAGCCGATCAGCAGCGGAATGCTTTGATCGCGCCGCAACTCCTCCGCGCCGAAGACCAGGCACACTTTCCAGCTGCCCAGCTGGCCGCCGTCATCTCGCCCCTGGTGATCGGCCACCCGGTCCAGCGCGGCATTCACGCCCGCCTCCAGCCGGACCACCCCCAGCGAGATATCGTCGCGATTGTTGGCGCCGCCCAAGTGCCCGAGCACAGCCTGTCGAATGCCGTCCAGCGGCGAGGCCGGGCTGGATATCAGCGCCTGCAGCAGTCCACCGAAGCCGAACTGTTCGCCCCCCGGGCTTTCAGCCTCGGTCAATCCATCAGAACACACCACCAGTTGCCCGCTCTGCTCCCAGAAATATGTCTCGCTGCCCCAGCAAAACTCGTCGACGGACAAGATGCCCAATGGCGGATATTGCGACTTCCACTCTTTCGTCGGACAGCCATCGTCATCGACGAACATCACGCAGGGAATGCCGCCGTTCCAGACTTCCACGCATCCCAGTTCCCAATCTATGGTGATCAGCGCCGCGGCGACGAAGCGCCCCACCGGCAACAAGCGATTGAGCTTGGTATTGATTTCGCGCGCCATCGAGGTCAGTGGGAAGCCTCGCCGCGCCATCGCGTAGAAAATGTCGACCGCGGGCAGGCAAGACAACGCCGCGGACAATCCGTGTCCGGTGCTGTCCGCCAGCATGAGGCAAAGCTGCCCGGTCGGCGACAGCGCGCGGGCCAGCACGTCGCCGCTGAACTGCTCCGCGGACTGCTGCCAGCTGCGCACCTCCGGCAGATCCAGCTCCTCGCTGCCGACTATGCTGTCCAGCACGTGCTTGGCGAACAATTGTTCGCGCTCGTTGGTGTGGTAATAACGGATCAATTGGCGGGCATCGTCGGAAATCCGCCGCTGCATCTCGCTGATCCGCTGCATCACGCGGATCTTGGCGGCCAGCATGGTCAGATTGATCGGCTTGGGCAGGTAATCGTCGGCGCCCACATCCAGGCTGCTGATATGGGCCTCCTCGTCGCTGCGCGCGCTGAGGAAGATGATGGGCAGCCAGCGGTCCGGACACAGCTGGCGAATCTGCCGGGTGGCCTCATGGCCGTCCATCAACGGCATCATCATGTCCATCAGCACCATGTCCGGCAGTTCCTGCCGGCATTGTTCAACCGCCTGCAGGCCGTTCTCGGCATACCAGACCTGATGGCCCATCTCCTCGATCACCAAGCCCATCAACAACCGGGTGGGCTCGACGTCCTCGGCCACCAGCACGGTGAATGTGCGGTCCATGGGGCGCTCAGCGAAGGGAGAAGAACTTGTCGAAGCTGGCCACGACCAGAATCTGCCGCACGAAACCGCGGCAGCCCAGCAACGCGATGTTGTCTATCCCAAGCGCCTTCGCCCGGTCGCGCATCACCAACAGCATGCCCAGCGCCGAACTTTCCAGATAATCCACCCGCGACAAGTCCACCTCGAGCCCCAGGCCGCCTCCGCGCTCCAGGGCCTCGTCCAGACATGCCCGAAACGCCTCGTGCTGCTGAAAATCGAAACGGCCCTCTACCGAGATCACCGACTTGTCCGCCGTCTTGCCCAGCCTGACTCCCATCTCGCCGCCCTCCATTGGCCGCTCTGATCAGAAGCGGTTTGTTCCGGCGCCGCGGCTTTCGGTTCGATCGCGCGGTTGACTGCTCACCCTGGCGGGATCTGTCGCTCCGCTCAGAACAGATCGATGTCGCCGGCCGACATCCCCTGTGGAGCGGCGCCGTTGGCCCGGTGCCTGTCGACCAGTTGCTGCAACTGGCGGCGCATGTCCTCCAGCCTCTCGATTTCGTCCTTGCCATCCATCTGGCGCATGCTGTCGCCCACTTGGTAAAAGCCCTGCATCCGGCTGCTGACATTACGCACCAAGGGTGAAACCAGATCCTGAAACTGCAGCGCGGTCACCGTGGCGCGCACGCTGTCCCCGACGCGTCCGGCGATCTGCGACAGCTGGTCCACCGCCTGGCCCGTATCCGAGTTCATCCGCGACAGCTGTCCCAGCATGTCCTCGATCTGGGTCTTCGCGTCCAGCGCGAAATTCATGTCGCGGGACGCCATCTCGAATATCTCCGACTTGGCATGCTCGATGGCCTGCACCATCAGATCTATCGACTGGCGTATCTGCCCGGAAAAATCGGATGAGCGCTGCGACAGCTTGCGCACCTCGTCGGCCACCACCGCGAATCCCCGTCCGGACTCGCCGGCGCGGGCGGCCTCGATCGCGGCGTTCAGCGCCAGCATATTGGTCTGGGCTGTGATTTCCGCCATGTCGCTGAGCGCGCCCTCCACCGCGTCGACCCGCTTCTTGATCTCGTGCATGCGATCGACCAGCACCATGGCCGTCTTGCTGGTGCTGACGGTGTTGTCGACGAACTCCGTCATGCTCTGCGAGGTGCGCTTGAGAAACGCGTCGAAACCGGCGCCGTCGCCATGATCGCCATGCTGGACGATCTTCAGCGCCAGAGCCTGCTGCTCGCGCAGCATCGCCTCGATGTCGGAAAAGCCCTGCACCAGCTTGACGATGGCGTCGCTCAGAATGGTCTGCATCTGCGACACGTCCCGTTCCACCGCGCCGGAGATGTCGGAAATGCCGTGGCCCAGCAGGCCCAGCCCGCTCAGCATCCGCTCCCGCGCCGCCGACACGCCATCGTCGACAAGCGGCGGAGGCGGCGGCGCGCCCAGCAGCCAAACCGCCAGCAGACACCCCGCGGCCAGCAAGGACACTGCCAGATAACCTGGCACACTGCCTCCAAGCAGGGCCAGCAAGCCGCAAGCGCATAGCCACAGCGCGGCGCAGCACAACAGGATCTTGGGTCTAGGATCCGCCTTGATGTCGGAAGGATTCATCACTCAGCCGGAATGTGGAGTAGCAGGTTGAAAGCCGACGATACATGCGGCATGCCAATAGAATTGGACGCCGCCGATTATTGCGATATGGCGCATAAGGCGACCCCTGTCAAACAGCCCGTTGCAAAAAACACGCGCGGCTTTGACGCCGATCAGCAAGAGACACGCTTGCAGAATGTCGCCACGCTTGAATGGCAATCAGCCGTCGCCTGAAGATTCGTCCTTTGCCAGCCGCTCGCGGCTGTCGTTTAATGGCGACTCCCGCCGGACTTCCGCGGCCAAGACAGGACATCCAAATGATTCACGGCAAGACGCTGGACGAATGGCGACAGATCCACCCCGAAATCCGGCGCCTGGCCGATCTGCGCGAATGCGCCTGGTTCAATCCCGCGGTCGCGCCCGCCGCCCAGGCGCTGGGCGACGCCGGCCTGGATGCCGGCGACGTCGCCGACGCCTCCGCCCGCCTGCAACGCTTCGCGCCCTATATCCGCCGCGCCTTCCCCGAGACCGCAGACAGCGGCGGCATCATCGAATCGCCGCTGCTGCCCGCGCCCGCCTTCCAGCAGGCGCTGGAGCGCCGCTACGGCATGGCGCTGCCCGGACGCCTGTGGCTGAAGGCCGACAGCCATCTGCCGATCTCCGGCTCGATCAAGGCGCGCGGCGGCATCTACGAAGTGCTGAAGCACGCGGAGGCGCTGGCGCTGGCTCACGGTCTGCTTCGCCCCGGCGATGACTACGCGATACTGGACGGCCCGGAAGCGCGTGCGCTGTTCGGCCGCCACCGCGTCGCCGTCGGCTCCACCGGCAACCTCGGCCTGTCCATCGGCATCATGGCCGCAAAACTGGGCTTCCAGGCTACCGTGCACATGTCGTCCGACGCTAGGCAGTGGAAGAAAGACAAGCTGCGCTCGCACGGCGTCACCGTGGAAGAATACGACTCCGACTACAGCGCGGCCGTGGCGCAAGGCCGCAAGCAGGCCGCCGGCGATCCATCCTGCCACTTCGTCGACGACGAGAACTCCGTCCACCTGTTTCTGGGCTACGCGGTGGCGGCGGAACGGCTGAAGGTCCAGTTGGCGGAGGCCGGCGCGCGCGTCGACGCCGAGCATCCGTTGTTCGTCTATTTGCCCTGCGGCGTCGGCGGCGGCCCCGGCGGCGTGGCCTTCGGACTCAAGCTGGCCTTCGGCGACGCCGTCCACTGCCTGTTCGCCGAGCCCACTCACTCTCCCTGCATGATGCTGGGCGTGCTCACCGGCCTGCACGACCGGATCTCGGTGCAGGACTTCGGCATCGACAACCGCACCGCCGCCGACGGACTAGCCGTCGGCCGCCCCTCCGGCTTCGTCGGCCGCGCGATGCAAAGGCTGATCGACGGCTATTACACGGTGGACGACGACGAGCTGTTCCGCTTGCTGGCCATGCTGGAGCAGGCGGAAGGCCTGCGCCTGGAACCCTCGGCGCTGGCAGGCGCGCCCGGCATCGCCCGCGTGCTGGACGAAAACCAGGGCTATCGCCAGCGCATGGGACTCGACGCGGAACGGCTCGCCCGCGCCACTCACCTGATCTGGGCGACGGGCGGCAGCATGGTTCCGAAGGCGGAAATGGACGATTACCTGCGGCGCGGCCGCGGCTTGCCGGGCTGAGCGACGATGCATCCGACACGGCTGGACGGCGGCCAGCTCGCCAATCTGCACACCTTCCAAGCCGTCGCGCGCCGGTTGAGCTTCGCCGCGGCCGCCGACGAGCTTTGCCTGACGCCGAGCGCCGTCAGCCACCGCATCGCCCGGCTGGAACGCTCGCTGGGATTGCGGCTGTTTCAGCGCCTGACCCGCGGCATCCGCCTCACCGCGGACGGCGAGCGCATCTTCGCCGCGCTGGAAAAAAGCATGGCCGAACTCGACGCGGCGCTCTATTCCGAAGCCGGCGCCGAGCCTTCCGGCCGCGTCGCCCTCCATGCCCACCCCTCCATCGCCCAATGCTGGCTGGCGCCCCGCCTGGCAGCCTTCGCCGACCGATATCCGCGGATCGATCTCGACATCCGCACCGGCAACGGCGACGCCGATTTCCGCGGCGGCCGCGCCGATCTGGCGCTGTACTACGCCGACGGCCATTTCCCGGGGCTGGCCTCCCGCAAGCTGATGGACGAGGAGATGGCGCCGGTCTGCAGCCCCGCCTATTCGGAACGCCATGGCCTGGCCGCCGATCCGGCGCGGCTGCGCGACTGCAGGCTGCTGCACGACGCGCAAGCCTGGCGGCAGGCCGCCCACGATGCGGAATGGGCGTTGTGGGCCCGCCGGCATGGCGGCGAATCCCTGCTGCCGCCGCGCGGACTGACGCTCGACCGCTCGGATCTGTGCCTGGCCGCCGCGGTCGGCCATGCCGGCGTCGCCATCGCCCGCCGCAGGCTCGCCCAGCCGCTGCTCGACAGCGGCCAGCTCGCGCTGCCCTTGGGCGCGTTCGAGCCGGTGGAGCGCTATGCCTACTATCTGGTCCACCCCAAACTCGACCCCATGCCATCCCGGCTGCAGGCGGTGATCGACTGGCTGCAGCAGTCCGCCGCCGGCTAGATCGTCCCTTCCCGCGCATCCCGATTACCCATTGTGCGCCGCACAACACGCAAACCGCCTCTCTGTCAACGCGCCGTCATACCAGATGACCGCGGTCACGCAAATGTCAATAAATGCGCAGAGAATGCCTCGCGCAGGTTCCGTTTGCCAACGCTTGAACAGACAGGAGGTTTGCGATGCCCAACATATTCCCGGAAGTGGTGCGGCTGGGAAAATACGAAGTGGAGAAAGGCAAGAGTTCGGTCTCCGGCCTGTCCTCGGGCGCGTTCATGACGGTGCAGCTGCATCTGGCCCACTCCGCCAGCTTCGCCGGAGCAGGCGTGGTGGCCGGCGGCCCGTACCGCGGCGTGGAAACCTTTCGCGGCGCGGCCCCGCTGGCGGAGGACGCCTACGAGCTGAACGCGCTGCAGCTGTGCATGGCGCCGCTGCTGCCCGAACTGGCCCCAAACGCCCGCCGCTCGCTGCAACTAGCCCAGGAGGCCGAACAGGCAGGGAAAATAGACGCGCTGTCCAATCTGCGCGACAACCGCGTCTATATTTTCACCGGCACCCAGGACAATGTGGTTCATTCCCCGGTGGTCGCCCAGACCCGCGAGCTGTACCGGCTGCTGGGCCTGTCCGACGCCAACCTGGCCTACCACGACAACCTGCCGGCCGGCCACTCGCTGATCACCGACAACCCCGAGGATTCGCCCCTGGCGCTCAACCAGCCACCCTATCTCAACAATGGCGGCTTCATGCAGTCCCACAGCATGCTCAACCACATCTATCCTGACCTGAAGCCGCCTGCGGAGAGGCTCAGCGGCCGCCTGCTGCGCTTCGACCAGTCAGAATTCCTCGACGGCCAGCAGGCCTACGCCAGCATGGGCAAGTTCGGCTACGCCTACGTGCCGCAAGCCGTGGCCGACGGCGCGCCCGCCCGCGTGCACATCGCGCTGCACGGCTGCAAGCAGGGCTACAGCTACGTCGACTTCAGCTACGGCCGCGCCGACATTTCCAGCCAACCGCCCTACGGCAACCGCTACGTCACCACCACCGGCTACAACTATCTGGCCGACAGCAACAACATCATCGTCCTCTACCCCCAGGCCAGCGGCAGCGACGACAACCAGGCGCAAAATCCCGACGGCTGCTGGGACTGGTGGGGCTATTCCAGCGACGATCCGGCCAATCCGGACTACTACTCGCGCAACGCGGTGCAAATCCGCGCCATCCACGCCATGCTCGACCGCCTGGGCGGCTGAGCGCGCAGAAAGGAATCGCCATGTCCAATACCGACGACAACGTCCGTCAATTGTCCGCCGCGCTGGACGCCACCGCCCGCAACGCGGCGGCGCCGGCCAAGGTCGACACCCTGTTCAGCAACTGGCTGGCCCGCGGCCTCAACAACGCCGGCTCCACGCTCGCCCTGCTGCCCAGCGCCGCGCAGCCTCAAACCTGGTTCAGCCTGTTCCAGCTGCAGCAGTCCGCGCTGCAAAAACTGCAGCAGCAACAAAACGCCTGGGTGGAACACTGGCTGGGCTGGCTGGGAGAGGCCGAGAAGCTGCGCAACGCCAACACCCTGTCCAAACTGCTGGAGCAGGAATGCAATCTGGCGATGCAAGCGGTGCAAATCGTCGGCAACTACGCCGTCAATCTGTCGGACCTGCAGGAAAATCTGGAAGTGAACTACGGTTACTGGGCGCAGCTGCAGCGCAGCGATCCCGAGCGGCCAGCCGGCTGAGCGGCAAGCCCCGGGTCAGAGAGACGCCCGGATCAGCGTCAGCACCTGGCCGTCTCGCAGATGGAAACCGCCATCGAACGTCCGCCCGGCCTCCAGGCCGGGCGCCAGCGTCTTCCGCAGACGGATGGAGAAACGGCCCTGGTCCCAATCCACCCGGACCATTTCCGCCGCGTCGAAATCGAAATACTCGCCCACTGTCGGGTACAGCGCCTTGAACAGGCTTTCCTTGGCGGAAAAGGCCAGCGTCAGCGCATGCGGAAACGTCCACGGCCCCGCCAGAACTTCATCCTCGCCCTCCACCAGAATGCCGGTCCGCACATTGCCGGCGGTCTTGTCCGACATCCAGCGCTCCAGATCCATGCCCAGCATCAAGCCGCCCTCGGCCGGTGCCAGCGCCACCATCGCGGTTTCGTCGCTGTGGGTGATGGCGCCTGTCCAGCCCGCCGGCCACAACGGCTGCCGATGCCGGCCGCTGCCGACGCCGGGCGGCAGGCCGCGCGCCTCCAGCAACAGCTTGCACAGATAACGCGCCGCCAGATACTCCGCCTTTCTTTTGGACACAGCCCGCTCCAGCGTATCCGGACGCGCCACGCCCAACGCCGCGAACCAGGCGTCGTCGTAGGCTGAAATACGAAAACGGCAACGCATCACGGCCACGCCGTCGCATTCCTCCAATGGATAGGGGGCGACATCCGGCAAAAATTCGGCTAATTCAGCTATGGCGATCGACATGGGATAAGAAAGGGAAGCCGGACTGTCCGGCGAAAAGCTGCAAGGTAAACCAGCAAGCATGGCGGCGCAAGCGCCCACGGCGGGAAACCTCGGAGGCCAGCCCCATCCCACGCCGCCCAAGCCTCGCGCGCCAGAGCGCAGACGCGCGGCAAGCCGTCAGGCAAACAACGCTTCAGACCAAACTCGCCTGCTCCTAGTCAATTCCGCCCGCGAAAACCACCCAACAAAAATCAAATGTCATATCATGGCGGCAAAATACAGCCTTGGCTCTATCCACCGCAACCATCTTGTCAGGAGCAAACATGAACTGCCGTCAATTGATGATTCTCGCCGCCGCGCTTGCCGCAGCCGGCGCCGCATCCGCCGCGCCGACGCAAAGCGCGACGCCGCAATCCCGGATCTCGCCGCTTTCCTTCGGCCAGACCCAATGGATCATGGTCGGCTCGCCAGTGCCGGCCGGCTGGGTGGTGGTGCGCGCCAACGGCAATAGCAACATCATCAAGCGTTTGAGCTAAACCATGCCGCCCGCCCCGTTCCGCGGGGCGGCCGCGGCCAATCGCGTCACATCAGCCGGCCGCCGTTCGGCGCCGCAAGCGGAAACTCGGCCAGCATCACCCCGCCCGCCTCGTCGTGCACCCCGGTCACCAGCACCTCCGAGCGCACGCCGGCCACGCGCTTGGGCGGGAAATTGCATACGCACAGCACCCGCTTGCCGATCAGGTCGGCGGGGCGGTAGTGGTCTGTGATCTGGGCGCTGGATGTTTTCACCCCCAGCTCGCCCAGATCCACCTTCAGCACATAGGCAGGTTTGCGAGCCTGCGCATTGGGCTCGGCGTGGACGATGGTCCCCGCCCGGAATTCCACCTTGAGGAAATCTTCCCAATTGATGTTGCTTGAATCGGACATTTTGCGTTTTCCATGTGATCGAACATGGCCGCAGTATGGCCGAAGCGCGCGAAGGCAACGCGCGCCGGGCTACGATTTAAGCGCGCCGGACTCTGCCCCGCTCTTCGCTGGGACTGGCGCCGAAGCGCTGCCGATACGCCGCGCTGAAAGCGGAAGCCGACTGGTAGCCCACCTGCAGCGCCACCTCCAGCACACTAGCGCGGCTACTCAGCAGCAAGCGCCGCGCCCGCTCCATTCGCATCCGACACAGGTAGGCCATCGGCGTCAGTCCGGTTTCCGTTCTGAGCCGGGCGTGGAATTGGCTGCTCGACAAATGGCAGGCGGCCGCCATATCCGCCACAGTCAACGGCCGCCCCAACCGGGAGTCCAGGAAACGGTCAAGCCGCGCGGCCAGCGCGAAAACTGCCGGCATGCCGGGAAGCAGCAAATCCAGCAACATGCCAGCCAATATGGACTGCCGCGCTCCCGGCTGCGGATGCCGCGCGGCCCAGTCGGCCAGCTCCCTGGCCGCGTCCGGCAAAACCAACTGGCATGCAGCCGCGTCCACGCCGCTTTCCGAGATGGGCACGTTCAGCACCAGCTGCCAGTTGCCCGGCGCGCCGGCATAGCAATGGGAAACGCCGGCCGGAATGCGCACCGCGGAACCCGCGCCATTCAGATAGGGCCGCCCTTCCATTTCCAGCTCCAATGCTCCGGCCAGACCGAGCACCCACTGGTGATGGCCGTCATGCGCGTGGCGGATGCTGTCGCTGCCGTAATGCAGCAGTTTAATGCGGGCGGAAAACATGGGGTGAGACATCGTAAAAAGGTCGGCGGTCGAATCGATGCCGAAAAGGATAGCCGAACGGACAGCCTCGTCCAAGCCGGCCCGGCTCCCGCCGCAAACAGCGCGGGCGATCCAAGCCTCAGGGAAACTCGTCGTGCTGCGGCAGATTGTCGGTGATATCGTGCCACGCGGCCTTGGAGCCGACGAAAATATGCGCGGAGGGGCGGATGGCCGGAGTGTCGATCAAAGTGCCCAGCGTCACATGGACGAACTCGCCGCCGCGCACTACCGAATACAGCAGCGATCCGCATTGCCCGCAGCGCGCGTCATGCGCGCGCTCGTCGCCATAAATCAACAGGCTGTCCCGTCCCCGGATCAGCATCAGCTTTTTCCGCTCGATGCCGGCGAAGGACTTGAAGGCCGCCCCGGTGGCCCGCCGGCACTGGCCGCAATGGCAATTGAACGCATAGCGGAATTCATCGCGGACCGCATACCGCGCGGCGCCGCACAGGCAGCCTCCCTCGAGCATCAGCGGTCTCCTCGAAGTTCTGTCGCGCCAACCGCCAAACATGCCGCCGGCGCGCGGCATCATCCGCCGCGGGTCAGATGCGCGCGATATCCAGCGCCAAAGGCGCGCTCGGGCGTTGCGAAACATGGAACACGGCTCGCGGCGGCGCCATCCCGGCCGGCGGCGACAATCGATATCTGCGCAGCAACTGCGCGGCCACCAGCGTCATTTCCGCCACTGCCAGATGTTGCCCCAGACACACGCGCGGCCCGCCGCCGAAGGGCAGATAGGCGCCCTGCTGCGGCCTTGCCGCATCGGGATCGAAACGCTCCGGACGATAGCTGAGCGGTTCCGGGAACCAGCGCTCGTCATGCTGCATCAACTGCATTGGCACCATGAATACCGTCTTTGCCGGGAAGGTCCAGTCTCCCAGCGTCACCGGCTTGACGGCGCGGCGGCTCATCAGCAGCGGCACCGCCGGGTGCAGGCGCATCGTTTCCAGCAAGGTCTGGCTTACGTATTGCAGCGCGGACAAGTCCGCGTCCCCGCTTTCCTCGCCGGGCCACGCCGCCAACGCCTCGGTCCGCGCCTTTTCCTGGATATCCGGATGGGACGCCATGCACCAGGCCCACCAGGCCAGCGAAGCCGCCACCGTCTCATGCCCGGCCAGGAAGGCCGTCTTGCACTCGTCCCGCACCGCCTGCAATGGCCAACTTTTCGGCTGCTGCAAATGAAGACGCAGCAAACGGGACAGCAGATCCTCCGGCCATGCGTCCTCCGGCAAACTCAACCTTGCCTGCAAGTGCCGCTCGATCAAGCCGTTCATCAGCAGCCGCGCGCGGCGGCGCTTGCGTTGCCATGGCACCCAGTCCGGCAGGCTGGCGGGCCGCCACAGCTCTTCAGTGGAGGCCACCATCAGGGTATGGACGGCCTCCTCCGCCTCCCGCGCCTCGCTTCCGACGCCGCTGGAGAACATCATCCGCAGAATCACTTCCATCGTCACCGACGTCAGCTCGCTCTCTATCGGCCAGGCGTCGCGCCGATCCGGCCATTGCTCGAACGCCCGCCGGGCGGCTGCCACGATGGACGGCGAGAAAGCCTGCACCGATTTGCGCGTGAAGTCTGGCTGCAGCGCCTGCCGCTTTTCGCGCCAGGCCTCTCCTTCGGCGATCAACACGCTATGGCCGTGCACCCGGCCATACACGCTCAGCGCCCGCTCCCAGCGGCGCAGCGAATCGGCCTGATTGACCAGCAATTCGCGCGCCAGATGCGGATCGGAAACGATGATCTGGTGTTCCGGCCAGGTGCGCACATGCACCAGATCTCCGAACTCGCGCTGCCAACCAGCCAGCGTGCCCATCAAATCGCGCGACAATTGCGTCAGCAGCCCCCAGCCGGTCAGGCCGGACTCCGGACCCGGCGGCCAATTCCCGGCGGACGATTTGGGCGATGCCGGCGGATTGCCGCCGGCATGGAACGGGCAGGAAGATTGCTGTGGCGTTTTCATTCAAAAATCATACCATTCATCCATTAAAATGTGGCGAATCAAAATAAAAACCATAAGTATTATTCTTTTCGCCTAAAAAATAATGAATGCATTTGTTTTCCTGCCGCGAATCGGCGCATGTTTCAAGACAACCGCGACAAAACGATCAAACCGTCGACCGGACAGGAACAAAAACACAATAGCGCTGAGGCTTTCTTTTCAGACCGCCGCCTCCGCCGGCAACAACTGGTTGTCTATCACGTCCCACAAGGCCGCCAGCGCATCGAGGAAAGCATCGACGCCGGATAAAACCAGCGGTTCGGTTTCCGCATTGAGCACGCCTGCGATGGCTTGCCGCACATTCAGCTCATGCTGCTGTTCCGCTCCGCACTCCCCCCAATGATCAAGCAAATAATACATTTCCGGATCGTCCAGGCTAACGCCATAGTTGCCGGAATCAATCAAAGCCCGTTTCTCGCCCGGAATCAGCGAGCGGTTGGAAATCAACTCCAAAGCGAAAGCGATGCCCAGATTGCGGATGGTGGATTCGGGGTCGGACCGGCTTCTTTGCTGAAACACGGCGATGGCCTCACGCGCCTGGCGGGTCAAGCCGCTGGCTCGATCATAGCCGGGCAGGTCGCCCAGAAGCTGGTCGGAGTAGCGCTTCAGTCCAGCCTCCACCTCCTCCTGGTCGTCCAGATCATCGAACACCTGCTTCTTGCCGGCCAGATTGACGATATGCCCCGCCATTCTCGCCAGATCAGGACCGTGGCCGCCTTCCGAGACCTCTATTTCCGACATCAGCTCCGCCTGCTTGGGCAGGCCCATATTCCTTAATCCCTGCGGGAAAGCCATTCCCAACCGGGTCGAGGCGCAAAAATTCTGCAACTGGTGGAACAAGGCCGCCGACTGCGCCGCCGGCAGCGGCGCACAGGCCCAGTGACGGTACATGGGATGGTCGAACACCCGGTGGTTCATCACTTTCCGGGCCAGCGCTTCCACTGCCATTGCCATATCGTTCATGATGCTCTCCTGTCGACAGGTTCGGACTGCGGGATCAGAAATACTTGCGATGCGCCATCTCGTCGGGAACTGCATAACCCAGACGCTGGATATGGCCGCGGACGTCATCGCGATAGATGTCCCGCAATTGGCCGTTGGTGTACTGCCGCAGTCCCCATCTCACCGCCATTTCGCTGCGGCGCGAGTCTGAGCGGCCAAACATGTCCATCGCCATCGGATACAAGCGGTCAAGCGCCTCCTGAGCCCGCGCCCGCGCATCCCTGTCCTTTGCCGCGCGCCGCATCAGCAGCGCCCCATGGCTGAAATGCCGGGCTTCCTCCTTCAACACCGCCTGGGCCTCCTCGCGCAGCGGCTGGTAACTGCTGCTCACCATCTCCTTGATCTGGTAATGCCCCTCCAGCTCGCACAAAAAGCTGAAAGCCGCCCGCTCCTCCCAGCTGTGAAACTCCGTCGTCATGCTTTCCGCCGCAAAATACCGCCTATCCTCCTTTTTCTGGCCCAGCATATGGGAGGTATCGACCTCCAGCTCGGCCAATAGACGGGAAAAACGCCGGAAGTGATCCACCTCCTCCGCGGCGAACTGCGCGCAGATATAGCGTTCGTCCGCATCCGGCGCCAAGGGATAGAAGGAATCGATATAGGTGTCTCCCGCGCTCAATTCGCCTTCGCCATTGGCCAACAGCTGGTGAATCAAGGTCTCGCGGTAGTCATCCGGCATCGCGCCGATATCCTTCAGGCTTACGTCATGCGAATAGATCGCGCTTTCCATCGTGCTTTCCTTTCTCCAAAGTGAATGGCGACGATGGTCCGCAACGGCAAAACTGCTTCCCGGAGCGCGGCGCGTCGCTTAAACAGGCGCAAGTCGGCCTGCGGGCGGAGATGGCCAATGCAGCAAGCCAAGTCCGACCGATGAAATTGTTCCCGGCGATAGGTTCAGACGGCGAGGTAGGTCAAGGTGTGATGTGACAGCGTCTGGCCGGCCCCATCGGTAGTGGTGGCCGTGCCGTAGGTGACACGCTTGCCGCTTTTCATCACTTCGGCGCGACAGTAAACATCTGCCTGCGCCGCCCGCAGGAAATTGGTTTTCATTTCCAGAGTGACAATCGGAGCATCAATGCCCAACTCGGTCATAGCTGCCAGCCAAAACGCGGTGTCCGCCAAAGTCATCAGACAACCTCCCTGGATAATGCCTCCCGGGCGATAAAACTGTGGCTGCGCCGGCAACGCCAATTCCACCTGCCCGGCTTGCACGCTCAAGACCTTGTAATTCCAGATCGCGACAAAGGGAGCTTCCTGCAAAATTCTGACTGCCTGCTCGACCGTTTCCAGCAATGGTGTCGCCTTGCCCATTAACCCCTCCATATAAATTGTTCTTATTCGGCATTTTGCCAAATAGAGTATGCGCACCAAAACTATCCAACAAGCGCTTTCTCAAAGAACTGGCCATATTAGCTACAGTCATTTTGGACAGGTGAAAACAATTATGCCGCAGGGATTTTCAACTGTACTTTATGCCTGGAAACGTGAATATCCAATTAGAAGCGCTGCCTGGAAGAATAGAGACGATTATTTGATTGCCAATATTCCCGGACTATTTTAAATAATTTTATTCTTTTGCCATTCAAATAAAATGCATGCGGAAAAGATAAATCGCCAAACCGAAAATTCCTACTCCCCCATTCCTTCAGTTTCTACCACCTGCCCCATCTCGCCCTTGCTCCAGCCACGCCCCGTGTCCGCGCCAAGCCAAGAACTGACAGCGCTTGGATCTCGCCCCCTTCCATGACGCATGACGGGCGAGAAATGTCATGCGAATAACGAGGCGCTAGTCTAAAAAGAATAGCGATCCATCCGTTTGACGCGCCAGCCCCGCAGAGCATTTGGCGATGCATGAAAGCGATCGGCTCTACAAAATGATGGATTTAATGCATTGAGTTGAAAAATGGCGCTGAATTTTTCACAAAAACGCACACGCCTGGCCTGCCGAGAAGCTCTGCCCATGCTCACTCGCGCCCAAAACAAGGAAAGGGAAAATGGAAATTACCAAGCATTTTTCAAGCACAGGCAGCAACCAGGACATTCTCAAAGCCATACGATCGGCCCAGGCGGTCATACAATTCAAACCCGACGGGACCATCATCGACGCCAATCCCATTTTCCTGAACTTGCTGGGTTATACGCTGGATGAAATAGTCGGCAGACATCACGGCATATTCCTGTCGGAACGCGATAAAAACAGCCCCTCTTACCAGCAATTCTGGACGGAGCTGAAACAAGGCAAGCATCAAACCGCGCAATTCAGGCGAATTGCCAAAAATGGAAAAGATGTATGGATACAGGCTTCCTACATTCCGATTCGAAAAGGCAATCGCATTGCCAGCGTCATTAAATTCGCAACCGATATCACTAACGACGTCATGATCGCCGCCGACCGGAATGGGCAGATTGAAGCCATCAATCGCTCGCAGGCAGTGATTGAATTCACTACCGAAGGCATCGTTTCCCGTGCCAACCAGAATTTTTGCCAGACGCTGAATTATGACGAGCAAGAGATCATTGGAAAGCATCACAAGCTATTCGTACTGCCGGAAGAAAGCCAAAGCGAGGCGTATCAGAGATTCTGGGACAGCCTGAGAAAAGGCGCGTTTCACGAAGGGGAGTTCTGCCGCGTGGCGAAGAGTGGCCGCAAGGTCTGGATTCAAGCCACCTACAATCCGATCTTCGACCCTGACGGCAAGATCATAAAGATCGTCAAATACGCAACGGACATCACCGATGCGGTCAACGCCCGGAATTCCAGCAAGCTGATGTCGCTGATCATCAACCAGACCGACAACGCCGCGCTGGTGGCTGACAGAAATGGCGTGATCATCTTCGCCAACGACGGCTTCTCGAAAATGAGCGGCTACGCGGCAGACGAGATCATCGGCAAGAAGCCGGGACACATTCTTCAAGGCGAAGACACCAATCCCGATACCGTCCGGAAAATCGGCTCCTGCCTGCGGGAGCAGCGCCCCTTTCATGGCGAAATCCTCAACTACACCAAGGCCGGCAAGGCCTATTGGGTTTCGCTGGCCATCAATCCGGTGTTCGACGAAACCGGCAGCCTGGCGAACTACATCTCCATCCAGGCCGACATCACCGAAACCAAGGAGCGGGAAGAGGAATACAGCAAGAAATTCGCCGCCATAGGCATGTCGAACGCCATCTGCGAATGGAACACCGAAGGCAAGGTGCTGCAAGGCAATGAATACATGGTTTCCCACCTGGAGTTGAAGAACAATGAAGAACTCCAGCAGCACGCCCGCCCGTTGTCGGAAATCATAGGGTCGGACAACTTCAGCCGCGCGCTGAAAGGCGAAATGCTGACGGAAGAGTTCAAGATGAGGAAAAAAGACGGGTCGATGGTGCTGATGAACGTCACCGTCTGCCCCCTCACCTCTCAACAGGGCATCGTCAAGAATATCGTGACCTATGGCGTGGACGTTACCGCCAAGATGGAAGCGGAAAGAGTGACCGATCAGGAAATGCGCCAGGTCATTTCCTCCAGCGAAAAGATATCGTCGATCATCGGCACCATCAACGACATTGCCGCCCAGACCAATTTGCTGGCGTTGAACGCCGCCATTGAGGCCGCCCGAGCCGGAGAAATGGGCAGAGGCTTCGCGGTGGTGGCCGACGAGGTGAGAAAGCTTTCCGTTGAATCAACCAAGTCATCGAAGGAAATCGCCGACCTGGTGGACGAATCCATCGGCAGGATAAAAACACTGGAGGCTTCGCTGAACAACCTGAAGACAAACGCCAAATCATGATCGCATCCGTCATTCATCGCAGCGCGTCGCCTCAGTGGAATGACGCGCCCTGATCGCCGGGGTGCCAGCGCCCCTTCATATGATTGAGGAACCCTCCATGTCTGCCGCCAAGCTAAGCTTCAAACGCGTCATCGAGTACCCGCTCCCCGCATCCAGCCAGACGCACGAAGTCGTATCCATCGCGCCGGACCTTATCCTAATCTCGCAGCAGCCATCCGGCGGTTTGGTGAAAATGCGGGTGGATCCCGGCACAGGGCGCCCAATTGAATCCGTCGTCCACGTCATCGACAACCCATTCTCCGGCCTGCATGGGCTGACGGTGTCGAAACGCCATCCCGGCTGCCTGTGGGTCACGCTGCAGTTTCAATCGGAGCTGCTGCTGATCGATCCGGTCGCGCACGACTTGGCTGCCGCCCCCAGAACGCTGCAAAGAATCCAGTTGCCGGAACCCGCCCGCGGTCCCCACGTCGTCGCGGAGGACGGCGACATCCTATGGGCCTCCTGCAAGGACAGCCACCACGTGGTGCGGATTGACACCCATGACCCCGGCCATCCGCGGATCATCCCCTGCCCGCCCAGGCCAATCTTCGTGCAAGTGCACCCCGCCAGCGGGGATGTCTATGCCACTCTGGATCAATCCAGCGCGCTGTTCCGCATTCCCGCCAACCCTGCGCAAGCGCCCGGCGAAATCGCCATCCCCGGAGAGATCGGCAATACCCCGGTCGGGATGGTGCCTGGGCCGGACGGCAACCTGTGGCTCGCCCTGCTGGGCAGCTCCTCGGGCGGAAACGGCAGTTTCGGCCGCATCCTGGCCAATGGCGAAATCAATTGGTTCCAACTCACCGCTGGTCCAGCCAAGGGGGCCTCTTTCATCCACCTGGGGTTCTCGCCCGACCCATCCAAATCAAACACGATCTATCTGCTGGCCTCATCGATGGCCGACGACGCCGCGCTCAACGGCGTAGTGCAGGTCATGCTGAACGAAGACTACAGCCAGATCGGCCCCCAGCAAACCATCGCCTTCCCTACGCAACAGAGCATGACTCATCGCGTGCTCTGCACCGAACGCAGCCTTTACGCCACCGAGCTGGGCGCCTGCTGCCTCGCCCACCTGGCTCCCGCCTCCTCCCCATACGGCGAGGGCATCAATGAAGTGGCTGATGCCTATTCGTTATGGGGCTGCGGCGTCCCTGGCCAAATGGTCCGTTACCACGGACCGGAGCGGGAACGCTAGGGCGGAACCAGTCTGCCGAAGCAGCAACAAAACCGGGCGCGCCGCCGCACAAACGGCGCGCCCTTCCAAAAATGTTGACAAATCATAAAATTAACGGCAACATCATCCAGCATTACTTCATGTTGTCCCGCTCAAAGAGCTGTCAAGCTCCTCTTCTCAAGCCAAGCTTTAATTCCCCAGAATCATCAGTCGTTGGCACGCGAAGGTAATTGTCGCGCATCGCCCAGCAGCAATTGCAAACCGTCAAGCGGAAACGCATTGAACTTGCGCCGACTGGTTGGAATCCGCTGTTTAACAGCCTCCATGACATCCGGACAAAACTCATGAAAACATCGCAAGCCGTCCTTGCAGAAAGGACTCGCTTTAACAATAAGCAACCATGCCAAAAGCGTGGAAAGCAGGAAATAAATATGAAAATCAAAGAACTCAAACAAGGTGACCTGATCACCCAACGAATCGACGATCTAGTCGTATCCTTCAAAGTCTTGGCCATCCAGCAAATTGGCCGCCGCTTCCAGGTGACGTTCAGCTCGGCATCCGGCACCGCTACCGCCAGCTATCAAGCCGACGCGCTGATCACATCTCTCTGATCCGACACGCAACTGCGAGCGCTCCTAGACCGCTTTACCGCGCCTAACCGCGAGACGATCGAATGCCTGCGCACAAAAAGAAAGCACGCCAAAGGCGTGCTTTCCCATTTGCAGAAACCAACGATCAGAGCTGGATATTCTCAATACGGGTTACATACGGCGGCTTGCCGCCTAGCGGCTGGTAAACATATACCGCGACCAGATGCGGCTGCGCGCCCGGATGCACAACCTCCGCGCTCGACAAGAAAATGAAGTTTTCACCCGCCACGATTTGGGTGGACACCGCCAGCGGCACATACTTCACCCCCAGCAATCCCTCCGTTGCCTGATGAAAGACTTTGCGGTCGTTTTCAGTCAACAACCTAAAGCCAGACCAGCCGCCGGGCACTTGTTCAGTCATCGCTGCGCTCCCATAAGGAAAGTTCGTCATTGAGGACAGCAAGGCGGACGTCGCCCGCCTTGGCTCAGCACCGGTATAGCTGAAGCGCTCCTGAACAGGAAAGAGCTTAAGTATTGGTACGTAAGCATCTAAATTTAAAATTAATCCTAATGACATAGCAAGGCAATGCATCCCGCTCCAAGCAGCGCAGCCAGAATCCCCCCTCAGCGGCACAACGCCTCCCTCTCCCGCACCCTCTCAAACCCATCCTTGAACGATATGCTCCCCGGTATCGTCCTTCGTATTCAAATGGCGACAACAACGTGACGACTCGCGCAGACTCGTTTAAGTATAAACGCATACTTATTTGTATTTTAAAAATTAATTGATATAGATTACAAATACCTGCACGGGTTAGGCACTACGTACATCGGTTGCCAGCGACAGCAAACCGCGGCATCCGCCATCTGACACTGGACACAAAGGAGCGGCGAATGAAACGAATACCCACGCGAGGAGGCGATCAGCCGCTGATCTTGAGCGACAAGCAAGGCTTTGACCGGCGCTGGTTCGCGCCGCAGCTGCAAGCGGTCTATGTGCCCACCCGCCTTGAGCAAGTTGCCGAATATGCCGGCGCGGCGCTGAGCGAATATGGCCGCGATGTCAAAATCGCCTCCGGCCGCCACTGCTACGAGAACTTTGTCTACAACGACAGCACCCGCGCCGTCATCGACATGTCCGCCCTGAACCAGGTGGGTTTCGACGCGGAGCGCAATGCGTATTTTGTCGATGCCGGCTGTGAAAACTGGAGCGTGTACCGCGCCTTGCTCAATGGCTACGGCAAAACCCTGCCGGCCGGCTCCTGCTACTCGGTGGGCGCCGGCGGCCATATCACCGGCGGCGGCTATGGGCTGCTGTCGCGCCTGCATGGTTTGACGGTTGACCATCTCACCGGCGTAGACATCGTCACCTGGGACGCTGCGCTGGGTCAGGCGAAATTGCGCCATGTTTCCGAACAAAGCAGCGACCAAGCGGAACGCGATTTGTTCTGGGCCTTGCGCGGCGCCGGCTGCGGCAATTTCGGCGTGATCGCGCGCTACTATTTTGCCTCCCTTCCGGATGCGCCCGACCATGCCACCCAATGGACATTGGCCTGGAATTGGGACTCGATCAAACAGCCAGCCTTCGGTCATTTTTTGGACCTGTACGCGGAGGTGTGCGCGCATATGTCCAACAACGATTTCAGCCTGCTGAAATTGAACCATGTCGATAACGGGCAGATCGGTCTGCTGTTGCAGATCGCGTCCCCCGCAGGCATCAGCTTTCACCAGCACTGCCAACAGGCCGAGACGCGCATCCAGAGTCTGCAACAGCGCTTCGCCTCCATTGCTCCCACAACCACGCTGCGCCAGCCGATGGGAGGCCATCCAGGCTGGATGACCGCACTGCCCGCCAGCGCGTCGGCTCAGCATTTAACCTACCTGGAAGCGCTGCAAACGGTGAATGGCTCCGGCCCCAACCAGTTTGGCAAATACAAATCCGCCTATATGAACAAGGGCTTTCCACAAAACCAAAAAGATGAGATTTTCCACTGGCTGCACGACAAGCCGGCCGGGCTGGCAAATGGCGCCTTGGCGCAAAGCCTGTTGCAAGTAGACAGCTACGGCGGCGTCGTCAACGAGCGCAGCAGTACCGCCACCCCGGTGCCGCAACGCAGCTCCATCATGAAGCTGCAATACCAAACCTACTGGAATAATCCCTCGACTCCAGGACAGCGCCATCAGTCCCGCTACCAGGAACAGGCTCAGGGACACCTAGACTGGATCAACCACTTTTATCAGGCGGTATACGCCGAATATGGCGGCACACCCAATCCCGAGCAGGACAAGAACGGCGTGGTGGACGGTTGCTACTACAACTACCCCGATTGCGATTTGGGCACCCATGAAAATGGTCATATCGACCAAGCCATGCAGCTGTATTTCAAAGAAAACTTTCGCAGCGCGCCGCGCAACCTGGTACAGGTAAAACGGCAATGGGACCCGCAAGACTATTTCCACCACGCGCAGTCCATTCCCGCCAAGTAAGACTCGCCGCCCTGCAGGGGCGGCGGGCCGCCAAGCCATCTCGCCCAATCAACACAAGCAGGAACAAGCGGCGCGCCGTTCAGAGTGGCGCGCCCACTCGGCCTCCCGCCGGCCTGTCATTGCAACCCGCCGCATCGCCATGGTATAAAGCCGGCGTCGGAAAAGGCAGACTTGGTCTGGTAAGCCCAAGTTCTTTCGGTAACGAAAGCTCTGGTCTTTGGCCTCGCGCACAAGATCCCCGCGACGAACAGCAGACGCCGCAAGCGTCCCATTGTTCGTCCATGCGGGTCTACAGGCGAGAAACGCTCCGGTCGAACATCGAAACCCGAACATCGACTCAGGAGCCTTTCATGCCCCATCACCGCCCTACACACTACGACGTCATCATCGCTGGTGCCGGCCCCGTCGGACTCTTCCTGGCTTGCGAGCTTCGCCTATTGAGCCTTTCGGTCCTGATATTGGAGCAGGCCGCGGAACCACACTCTCCTTTGAAGCGCCTGCCATTCGGCATGCGCGGCCTATCAGTGCCCACCGTCGAAGCCTTGCATCGCCGCGGCTTGCTGGACGAAATCATCGCCGAGACCCATGCCAGCGGCGCAGCCAAACAGGCGGAAGCCAACGCGCACTGGATGCAGCAACCGCGCCGCGCGGCCGGGCATTTCGCGGGCATCCCGTTCTATCACGACGACATCGACGCCTCGCATTGGCCTTTCCGCCTGCCCGGCCCTGCCGACACCCCGATGGCGGTAACCCTGGAAGTTTTCGAAACGGTGATGGCTCGCCGAGCAGCCGCCATGGGGGCGAAAATCGTGCGCGGCGTCGGCGTCGATGGCTATGCGGCCTCAGACGAACAAGTAACGGTTCACGCCGGCAGCGATGTTTTTCGCGGCCGCTGGCTGGTCGGCTGCGATGGCGGACGCAGCGCGGTCCGCAAGGCCGGCGGCTTTGAGTTCGCCGGCACCGATCCCGAATTCACCGGTTATACCGTCGACGCCGTGTTGGCGGAACCGCACGCGCTGCAGCCCGGCCGGCACTACACGCCGACCGGCATGTACACCTACGCGCGGCCCGGCGTGATCGCCATGGTCGAATTCGACGGCGGCGCCTGCCATCGCCAACCGATCACGCGGGAGCACATACAAGCCGTGTTGCGCCGCGTGTCCCGGATGGACGTGACGCTGATGGAGCTCAAGCTTGCCACCACCTGGACCGACCGCGCCTACCAGGCGACGGCGTATCGCCAGGGACGCGCGCTGCTGGCCGGCGACGCCGCGCACATCCATTCCCCCTTGGGCGGCCAAGGTCTCAATCTCGGAATTGGCGACGCGATCAACCTGGGCTGGAAGCTGGCCGCGACGATACGCGGGAACGCGCCGGCCGGGCTGCTGGACAGCTACCATCAGGAGCGGCATCCGGTTGGCGCGCGCGTGCTCGATTGGTCCCGCGCGCAGGTGGCGCTGATGCGCCCCACGCCAAGCACGCGCGCGCTGGAGGCCGTCATCCGCGATCTGGTCGCCACCCGCGACGGCGCGACCTACTTCGCCGGGCGGGTATGGGGCGTGTCGCTGCGCTACGATCTTGCCGGCGAGCATCCGCTGACAGGCCGCAGCCTGCCGGACTTCGAGTTTGAAGACGGGACCAAAGCCGGCAACCTGATGCGCAATGGCCGGGGCTTGTTGCTGGATTTCAACCCAGCTGCGCCGCTTCAAGCCTGGATGGAGCGTTGGCAAGGGCGAGTCGACTATGTCGCAGCCAATGCCAAGAACAGCCTTGGCCTGCGCACCGTTCTGGTGAGGCCTGACGGCGTCGTGGCCTGGGCCAGCGACGCGCCTCCCGACATCGAAGAGATCGCGACGCCGCTGGCTCAATGGTTTGGCGAGCCGGGCGATCACAGGTAGGGTGCGTCACCCCAAAGGGGCGACGCACCGCCAACAGCATACCTCGCAGGACCAACGTTGAAGAAAATGGAAAACCAACGGTGCGTCGCCCTTCGGGGTGACGCACCCTACGTGGCCGGCCATGGCTCATAGCTCAAATGGCAGCAGCTATCATCCACCATCAAAAACACCGTTCATAAACAGAAAAGCCGCCAGCACAGATGCCGGCGGCTTTTGCTTTCACTCAACTAGCTTCGCTCAGGGGCTGATCGCGAAGAACACGAAAGACGCGAAAATCACCAGATGCACGATGCCCTGCAGAATGGTGGTTCGGCCCACCGACAACGACAATGAGCACGCCACCAGCGTCAGCAGCAGGAAGATGGTTTCCTTGATTTCCAAGCCCAGGATCAGCGGCTCGCCCATGAACACGAAAATCATCGCCACCGTGGGAATGGTCAGGCCGATGGATGCCAGCGCCGACCCCAAAGCCAGATTCAGGCTGGTCTGCACCCGGTCCGCCCGCGCCGCGTTGGCGGCGGCCAGCCCTTCCGGCAACAGCACCAGGGCTGCGATGATGATGCCCACCACCGCGGCCGGCGCGCCGGCGTCCACCACGAAGCTCTCAATCGACGGCGACAGCAGCTTGGCCAGGGTCACCACCGCCACCAGGCAAATCAGCAGCATCGCCACGGCCAGCATGGCCACCTTGTTGGACGGCGGCGGCGCGTGCTCATCCTCGTCATGGCTGCCTTCCACCAGGAAATAATCGCGGTGGCGGATGGTTTGCACAAACACGAAAGCGCCGTACAGCACCAGCGACACCACGCCGGTGAACGCCAGCTGCGACGACGACAGCAATGGCCCCGGCTGGCTGGTACCATAGTTGGGCAGCACCAGCGCCAATACCGAAATCGCCGCTAGCACGGTCAAGGCCGCCTTGGCGCCGCTGAGCTGGAAGTTCTGCTCGCGATGGCGCAGGCCGCCCAGCAGCAGGCAAATGCCCAGAATGCCGTTGCAAGTGATCATGATGGCGGAAAAAATGGTGTCCCGCGCCAGCGCCAGCTTCTCCTCGCCCCCGCCCAGCATGAAGGAAATGATCAGCGCCACCTCGATCACCGTCACCGCCAGCGCCAGGATCAGCGTGCCGAAAGGCTCGCCCACCTTATGCGCCACCACCTCGGCGTGGTGCACGGCGGCGAATACCGTTCCCGCCAGCAACACCGCCAGCAGCGTCAGATAGAAAGCGTGCCCGCCGGCCGCCGAAGACGCGGCGATGGCGGCCCAGGCCAAAACAGGGGTGACAATGGTCCAGCGCGGAATCGTGTTATGAATCAATGGATTTTCCTTATTGTTGGCGAACGGCCGCATAACTCGCCCGGCAAAGACCTAGCCAGGGCGAGATGGGCAACCGTTCTGGGAGAGCAATCGAGAAACCAGCATGGAGGCTGCTTTAGCCACAGCATAGCAGCATTAGGTAAATAGACCATGACGCGGCCCATGGGTTCAGGCTTTTGTAAACAAACGGTGCGTCACACACCGCCGCCCGCAGGCTCATCCGCTTGGTCGATGTAGGGTGCGTCACCCCACAGGGGCGACGCACCTCCGACATACCTCGCCGGATCAATATTTGAGCGGTGGGGTATTGAGACAAATGGTGCGTCGCCCCCCTTGGGGTGACGCACCCTACAGTTGGCGCAAGAATTCGATCAAGGCTGCGTTGACTTGATCGGGGGCTTCTTGCTGCAGCCAGTGGCCCACTCCTGGAATGACCAAAGAATCCCGAAGATCGGGCACAAACTTCGGCATGGCGTCGATAATGTCGCGCATGCCCGGCATCGCCAGCCCGGGATCATGCTCGCCAACCAGATACAGGGTGGGAACCTGGACAAGCATGCCGTTGAATGCCGCTTGCAGATCCCAGTTGCGATCCAGATTGCGGTAATAGTTCAAGCCGCCGCGAAAACCCGACGCCGTGAATGCGCTCACAAATGCCTCGAAGTCCACGCCATCCAGCCAATTGGGCAGCGCTCCCGGATCGGGCAAAGCATCCAGCAGCCCAGCCTCGCGCGAAACCAGCCCGAAAGGATTCGGCGTCCGGTCGTCACGCGGGCCGGCCTCGCCCGAGGCCCAAAAATAAATTTTCCGCAGCGTGGCGGCAACATCGCGCTCGAATTCGTTCTCAGCCAGCCCAGCCTGGGAAAAATAATGCGTGTAAAACCACGCCTGCTCGCTCAGAGGGAACAGCCGGCTTGGCGCCATCGGCGCCCGGCCCATCATCGGCACGCCGAGGGCGACCACGGCGCGGAAGCGATCGGGCCGCAGCTGCGCGGCCTGCCATGCGATAGTTGCCCCCCAATCGTTCCCGACCACCACCGCATCCGCCTCCCCCAGCGCGTCCAAGATTCCCACCAGATCGCCAACGATGTCCAGGCTTGTGTACTGCTGCGGGTTCTCCGGACTATCGCTGGCGCCGTAGCCGCGCAAATCCGGCGCAAGCGCACGAAACCCGGCGGCCGACAGGGCCGCCAGCTGGTGCCGCCACGCGTGCGACGTCTCGGGAAATCCATGCAGCAACAATACCAGCGGCCCGGCACCCTGCGCGGCGACGCTCAGGCGAATACCGTTGATTTCAAGAATGGATTGATTGAATGCAGACATGATCGCGCTCCGATAGTTGCCTAAAGTCACGCAAAACCGTAACATTAAATGTAACGAATTTCCACCACTAAGAACCGCTAACAAAACCTCGCAGAGTCCCTGAGCCAAGGCGCGCCGACGCAGGCAGTACAGAGAGTACGACAAGGAGGCGCAACGCAGGATCAGGGGTTTTGTTAGCGGGTCTAAAGAATTATGCAAAGAGATACTCGGCTAGCCCGGCTGCTTCACGTGCTCGTTCATATGCACCTGCGCGGCGGCGCCACCACCTCCGAAACCATCGCGCAAATGCTGCACACCCAGCCTTCGCTCGTTCGCCGCACCATGGCCGCGCTGCGTGAAGCCGGCTATGTAGCATCGATTCCAGGCCCCAAAGGTGGCTGGACTCTTTGCCGTGAACTGGCAGATCTGACTGTGCGGGACATCTACGTGGCGATCACGCACAGGAGCGCGTTTGCGATCAGCGCGGCCCATGACAATCCGGCCTGCCCGGTAGAAACCACGGTCAACCGGGTGCTCGACTCCGCCTTGGGCTCGGCTGAAGAGGCGTTGCTTCAGCATCTCGCGCAGATACGTCTTTCCGATTTGGCCCTGCGCGCGAAAGCATCGGCAGGCTGAGCCGCATGAAGGCCTCTATCACCAGCAAGGCGCGGACGAAACGGATTTTGATGGCTTGGGCGCGGTTGACGGAGACAAATATGACATCCATTAACAGCGGCGCGTGGGGAATTGCGCGTAGACTAGCGGCCCTACCCGTGCATGAACAGAACATTCCATGACTTCCATGAGCTTCAAGCAGGTCGATGTCTTCAGCTCCACTCCCCTTAAGGGCAACCCGGTGGCCGTAGTGTTCGATGCGGATAGGCTTGATGATCAGCAGATGACGGCCTTTGCCAGCTGGACCAATCTCAGCGAGACCACCTTCATCCTTCAACCCAGAGACCCGCGGGCTGACTATCGCCTTAGGATCTTCACGACGCTGGAAGAGCTGCCGTTCGCTGGCCATCCTACTTTGGGTAGTTGCCACGCCTGGCTGGAATCCGGCGGGGTGCCGAAGGGGGAGGACGTCATCCAGGAATGCGAGGTGGGGCTGATTCGGATTCGCCGCAAGGAGAAGCAGTTGGCGTTTCTTGCACCCCCCTTGCTGCGCGCCGGGCCGGTGGCGGCCGAGCTTCTGGAGCGGGTGCGCCTCGGCTTGCGCTTGGCCCCCGGGGCGATTGTAGATGCCCAGTGGGTCGACAACGGTGCCGGCTGGCTGGCCGTGATGCTCTCCCAGCGCCAGCAGGTATTGGACCTCAAACCCGACTATCCGGCGTTAAGTGGGTTGGCGGTGGGGGTGATTGCGCCTTGCGATCCGCAGCATGACGATAGCGATGCGCAGTTCGAGGTGAGGGCCTTTATCGCAGGCGATGGCATGCCCGAGGACCCTGCCACCGGCAGCCTGAACGCCGGCATTGCCCAGTGGTTGCTGGGGGCGGGAATGGCGCCAGCGCGCTATCGCGTCAGCCAGGGCTTGAGCATGGGACGGGCCGGGCGCATCGAGGTGGAGCAGGTAGGCGACGATGTGTGGATCGGCGGCAATGCCGTAAGCTGCATTGAAGGCCGTCTGACACTATAGCCGCCCAAGTTCGAAATGGTGTGAGTGGCCACGCCGGTTTCCCGCCGGCAAACTATCCCCCCGCCACCTAATGGCATGGCGCGGGCCTTCTCACAGGTAGGGTGCGTCACCCTGCAGGGGCGACGCACCGCCAACCCATCTCATCGGATCAATATATCCGAGCCCAGCTCAATCGAGTAAAAATATTGAACCGCTTCAAATCGCATCAAAGTCTTTTCCAAGCGGAAACCATTACGCCTTAGCAAGCGAATGGATGGGTGATTCCGAGCTTGCGTTTCAGCAACCAGCCGGCGCAAGTGAAGCGTCTCAAACGCATGGCGCAATACCATTTTCAAGGCGGCATCGGCATAACCTTGCCCCCAATATTCTGGCAAAAGCTCATAAGACACCTCAACATCCAAGCCGTCATGGTGTGGGTCAAGCGAAATCATGCCGAGCAAACGAGAGTCAGCCTCATCTGATCGACGGATAGCCCAGGCGGGTAATTCGCGCTGATTCAGGCAAAGCGCGCTAGCACGCGCTTCTGCCATGCCAATCTCAACTGGACCACCAAGGCAGGCACGGATTTGCGGATCGGTATACAGCCGTACAATTGACGCATGATCAAATTCATTCAAGCCATCCAAGCGGCAGGACATAAAACCACCGATATTAAGTTGTTAATAAAGCGGCACGCACAAGCTTGAACAGCGCCACAAGCCATTTTGATCTGACAAAGCTTGCTTGGAATTTGTTCTGCCAATTTTTGATACTGGCTCCAACTGCATTTTTCAGAAGCGAAACGGGACGATGCACCGCCGACCGGCCCCGCCAGCGAAGGGTGCGTCACCCCGCAAAGGCAACATGCCGGCGACGTATCCCACGGATCAACATTTGGGAGGCATGAAAACAAATGGTGCGTCACCCCGCCAAAGACGCGGAGTGACGCACCCTACGAATCACTCATCGGCTATCCGCAGGCTCATCCGCTCGGCTAGGCGCAAATGGCAAGCCGCCGCCAACTTGACCAGCTCGGTATCGCTGGCCGGCATGCCGTCCGGCACAGCGATCAACTCGGCTAAGGCATCCAAGGTGGCGACAGAGCTGTTGAGGCCCATCATGCGGCCGAGCGGGTGTTTCTGGCGGTTATGCCGCTCGTAGTCCAGCGTCACCAGCCAGCGGCTATGCTGCCAGCACGCCTCGCCATTCTCCAACACCGCATCCAGCACCGCCCGGCTCACCTGCCGCGCGGCCTCCGCCGCCAGCGCCAAGGCCAGCTCCAGCTGATCCGCCGTCAACGCCTCCTCGCCCTCCCGCCGCAAAGTTGGCAGCAACTCCTCCTCCAACCAACGCCGAAACCGCCGCGCCGCCGGCTTTCGATAGCGCCGAATCGCCGTGACCACACCGGTTTCCGACAGGCAAACCACCTCCCCGCCACCCAGCGGCATGGCGCGGACCTCCTCCTTGTTCAGCTTGCTCAGCAAGGCCGCCGTGGTACGGCATTTGATCGCCGCCGCGACATCATCGGCGAAGAACCACAGGCCGTTGTGGCGACGGAGGAGATGGATAGTGTGATTGAGAAAGGGAAAAGACAGCAGCCCAGGCTGCATGGGAGAGTGCGCCAATTGGGTCATGGCTAGAACTCCATCAAGATTATGAAGCGCCGCAGTGCAGCGCACTTCCATGTAGTTCGAGTCGCCAAACCCGGTCATGCCATTCAGCATGACTTAGAAAGGATAATTACTGAGCAAAGCAGAAACAAGTCAGGGCTTTACGATCAATGCTGACAAGAAGGTCAGTCATCACCAAGCATCCTTGGCGGTAGAACAGATGCGACTCGCCGCCCCCCCCATCAGCGCAAGCCGGCTTCGAAGCCAACTCAAGGCTTTAAGTCGCCGGTTGTTCGACGCGGCGCGACGGTAGCGCGCGACTACTGGGCGAATCAGAGATTCGCACGCATGTAGTTCCGACGGCTTCTTGAGTTGGCTTTGAAGACGCAGTTTCGCAGCGCTGCTGGGCCGCCTTTTCTTTCGTCCATTTCTTTTGCTCCGCCAAAAGAAATGGACCCATCAGCCGGGCGGAACCGGCACCCAAACAATCGTCCGCGCAGCGGACACAAAAATACTGACAAACCAACGCGGTAAACGTTGGGCCTTATTTCATTCAGCCCAACCTACGGTCCTTCATTTATCTATCACTGTCTAATACAGCAAGAAAATCCTCAGCGACACTAAGCTTTTTAACAAGCTCCAATGCTGCTCTCCCTTTATCTGGCCCAATCACAGACGCCACTCTTTTCCAAGCCTCTTCCGCATCATCCACCTGCCCACTATTTGCAGCAAGTCTAAATAGTGCAGCTGCACGCAATAAATCATGAGCCACCCCCTTTCCTTCTTCAAACTTCCTCCCAAGATTATACTGCGCATCTGCAGTACCTTGTGCAGCAGAAAGTCGATACCACTTAACCGCGTCAACATCGCTCTGTTTTACTCCCGTCCCGGCATTATACATCTCGCCCAAATTATCTTGGCCGCAAGCATCCCCTGCTTTTGCAGATCGCTCAAACCAATATATCGCCTTCTCAAAATCTTTCGAAACAACATCACCATACATATACCGATTTCCGATAAAGCACATAGCTCGCCCACTACCATCATCTGCAGCCTTGTTTAGCCATTTCATAGCCAAAACTGCATCCTTTTCAGTACCAATACCCTTTAGGTATAACATTCCCAACTGCATTTCCGCATCCTCATCCCCTTGCATTGCAGCTTGCATATACAAAGGAAAGGCTTTGTTTATATCCCTATCCACTCCCACCCCTTGGGCATACATATCTCCAAGCACTCTCTGAGCAATTGCATTTTTATTCTCGGATGCGAGACTCAACCAATACAAAGCTTCTTTACCATCAACATCTGTACGAGAAAATTTGTCGCCATTCAAATACAGAGAACCAAGCATAGCCTGCGCCATAGGTTCGCCACGCTTTGCAGCGAGAATATACCACTTCACTGCCTCAGGGCCATTTTTAGCAACTCCTTTACCTTCCCAATACATTAGTCCTATATAATATGAAGCAGTCGCATCCCCTTCATTACTTGCCGCAGTTAACCACTTCATTGCACGTACAAAATTTTCAGGCTCACTCAAATCATACAAGAAAAATAACCCTGCCTCTCTCTTCTTGATGGACGTTCCATGCTCAGCACTTTTTTCAAGCGTATCGATAAACCATGGCTGAACACTGCTTCCATTACCAACAACTTCCTCTTTAACTAGCCCTGTCGAATTTCCTAGTTTCGCACCCAAGCCACCATCAGCATGCGCTGCAATTGAAAAACCCAAAAAAACCATCACCCCAACAATATAAAAATAGGAAATAAGCAATCTCACATCCATTACTCCTCAATACAATTAAGCATTAGATTTTAATTCGCCTTATGAACACTACTTACCAGAATGCGCACAATCCAATTTACCAATCTTACGACCCATCACGAGTACCATTATATTTTCCCAAAAAGGCAGCTGGATACCTCTTAAATTCTGTTTCAAATCTATTTGCAGCGCTCCATAGAAACAGCGAAGGCACTAGCCAAATTATTACACAGGCAATAAATATGCCT
Source organism: Chromobacterium sp. INPA-IVC (assembly GCF_059047085.1). Lineage (NCBI taxonomy): Bacteria > Pseudomonadati > Pseudomonadota > Betaproteobacteria > Neisseriales > Chromobacteriaceae > Chromobacterium > Chromobacterium sp. INPA-IVC. The sequence continues at coordinate 650,815 of NZ_JBTNLS010000001.1, forward strand.
ACCGACACACCCTCAACCTTTTCCAATCTTGGCATATTCTTCAACAAAAAAGCCAAAACAGAAATTTCCACAACAACAATAAAGACCGCATTTGAATGCCCCCTCAAATGAGAGTAAGTATCCCTTACATCACGAGCCCCTTCCATACCTCTTGCTCTCGTCAGCATTTTATAAGAATGATACAACTCTCTCTTACCAGCCGCACTCCATATTCTAAATATAATCACATACTGAAAGAAACCAATCCATAGCGCAGGCATAACGACAAATGACCACACAGACAAATCAGAGAATAAATATGAAACTGAAAACATCACAAAGGAAAACAGCATAACAAATAGAGCTGAAAATTTATATCCAACCCCATCAACAACCTTGCCATCTTTTTTTACATACCAAAACACCATCAAAACCAATGAAAGCAACAATAAGACTATTACAAATGAATCATGCAATCCAAAAAAAATGCCCTTAGCGACGCAAAAGCAATTAACCAAATTCAAAACCAAACCAAGCCAAAAATATCTAGAAAGCCTCTCAACATTCCAAGCCCCAAATCTTCCGAAATGCATAACAGCTATAGGCATACTGGCAAAATAGCAATATACAAAACCAAGAAAGCAAAGCATAACCAATTGCCAGCTCTGCCCCTCCTTCAGAATCGACTTCAAACTCTTAATATCAAAACTAGAAACATCTATCTTATTTTCAATAATAATAAAAACACAAATTGACCCTACAATAAAACCAAAAAAATACCTTACAAGATATGCCTCCCACCACCTATGCGGCGTTCCATCACTTGATTTCTCTTTACTCACAAAACCCCCTTGTCATATTTAATAGACAAAAAAAAGAGGCGGAATTCCGCCTCTTGCGAGAATCAAATCAGCCTAGCTTAACCAACTGCGCCCTAACCTTCTCCAACTTGTCATTCAGCTCAGCCAACTGAGCCTTGTCGCGCTCAACCAAATGCGCCGGCGCTTTGTCGACATAGCCCGGCTTCTCCAGTTTGGCGGTCAGCTTGGCCAGCTCGGCTTCCACCTTGCCCTGCTCCTTGGTCAGGCGCGCGGTTTCGGCGGCTTTGTCCACTTCCACCTTCAGCATCAGGCGCGCTTCGCCGGACATCGCCACCGGGGCGTCGTCTTCCGGCAGCTTGGACACCAGCGTGCCTTCGGTCAGACGGGCCAGCAGCTTCAGGTAAGGCACGAAGTCGGCGATGGAGGCGTCGGCGGTTTCGATGAACAGCGGGGCCTTGACGGCCGGGCCAATGCCCATTTCGCCGCGCAGATTGCGCACCGCGTTGACCATGTCCTTGAACGCGTCCATGCGGGCGTTGGCTGCCGCGCTGATCTTGCTCTCATCCGCCACCGGCCACGGGGCCAGCATCAGCGAGTCCGCCTTCTTGGCGTTGGCCAGCGGGGCCACGGTCTGCCACAGCTCTTCGGTGATGAAGGGCATCAGCGGGTGGTTCAGGCGCAGCGCCACTTCCAGCACGCGCACCAGGGTGCGGCGGGTAGCGCGCTGCTGGGCTTCGTTGCCGCCCTGGATCTGCACCTTGGCCAGTTCCACGTACCAGTCGCAGTACTCGTTCCAGATGAATTCGTAGATCACCTGGGCGGCGATGTCGAAGCGGTAGGTTTCCAGTGCGTTGGTGACGTCGATCTCGGCCTGTTGCAGGCGGCCGATGATCCACTGGTCGACAAAGCTGTATTCCAGCGGCAGGCTTTCATCCTGGCCGCAGTCCTTGCCGTCCACGTTCATCATCACGAAGCGGGTGGCGTTCCACAGCTTGTTGCAGAAGTTGCGGTAGCCTTCGGCGCGCTTGAAGTCGAAGTTGACCGAGCGGCCCAGCGTGGCGTAGCTGGCCATGGTGAAGCGCAGCGCGTCGGTGCCGTAGGCCGGGATGCCTTCCGGGAACAGCTTCTCGGTGGCCTTGGCGATGGCCGGGGCCTTTTCCGGGCGGCGCAGGCCGGTGGTGCGTTTTTCCACCAGCGGCTGCAGCGCGATGCCGTCGATCAGGTCCACCGGGTCGATCACGTTGCCCTCGGACTTGGACATCTTCTTGCCTTCGTGATCGCGCACCATGCCGTGGATATAGACATCCTTGAACGGCACCTTGCCGGTGAAGTGCTTGGTCATCATGATCATCCGGGCCACCCAGAAGAAGATGATTTCGTAGCCGGTCACCAGCACGTTGGAGGTGAGGAAGGACTTCAGGTCCGGGGTTTCTTCCGGCCAGCCCAGGGTGGAGAACGGCACCAGGGCGGAGCTGAACCAGGTGTCCAACACATCCTGCTCGCGGCGCAGCGTCTTGCCCGGGGCCTTGGCCTGGGCTTCTTCCTCGGTGCGGCCGACGTAGATATTGCCGTCTTCGTCGTACCAGGCCGGGATCTGATGGCCCCACCACAGCTGGCGGGAAATGCACCAGTCCTGGATGTTCTTCATCCACTGGTTGTAGGTGTTGACCCAGTTTTCCGGCACGAAGCGCACTTCGCCGGATTCCACCGCCTCGATCGCCTTGGCGGCGATGGACTGGCCGGTGGCGTCGCCTTCGGCGACTTTGTTCATGGCGACGAACCATTGGTCGGTCAGCAGCGGCTCGATCACGGTGCCGGTGCGGTCGCCGCGCGGCACCATCAGCTTGTGCGGCTTGGTTTCCAGCAGCAGGCCCTGGGCTTGCAGATCGGCCAGCATGGCCTTGCGCGCTTCCTGGGCGGTAAGTCCGGCATAGGCGGCCGGCAGCTCGATGGTGCCTTGGGCGGCGCCGTCGAAGCCGAAGATTTGTGCCTTGGCCAGAATCTTGGCCTCCAGGCTCATCACATTGATCAGCTGGGTGCTGTGGCGCTTGCCCACTTCGTAGTCGTTGAAGTCGTGCGCCGGGGTGATCTTGACGAAGCCGGTGCCGAATTCCTTGTCGACGTACTCGTCGGCGATCACCGGGATGGTGCGGCCGGTGAGCGGCAGCTCAAGCTGCTTGCCCACCAGGTGCAGGTAGCGCTCGTCGTCCGGGGCGATGGCCACAGCCACGTCGCCCAGCAGCGTTTCCGGACGGGTGGTGGCGACGGTGACATATTCATCGCTGCCCACCACCGGGTACTTGATGTGCCACATGTGGCCGTCTTCTTCCTCGGAAACCACTTCGAGGTCGGAGATGGCGGTGCCCAGCTTGGCGTCCCAGTTGGACAGGCGCTTGCCGCGGTAGATCAGGCCTTGCTCGTACAGGCGGACGAAGACTTCGGTCACCACCTCGGCGCGGACGTCGTCCATGGTGAAGTATTCACGGTCCCAATCCACCGAGCAGCCGACGCGGCGCATCTGGCTGGTAATGGTGCCGCCGGATTTTTCCTTCCATTCCCAGATCTTGCTGGTGAACGCTTCGCGGCCCATGTCGTGGCGGTTCAGCCCCTGGTCGGCCAGCTGGCGCTCCACCACGATCTGGGTGGCGATGCCGGCGTGGTCGGTGCCCGGCACCCAGACGGTGTTGTGGCCCTTCATCCGGTAGAAGCGGGTCAGGCCATCCATGATGGTCTGGTTGAAGGCATGGCCCATGTGCAACGTGCCGGTCACATTGGGCGGCGGCAGCTGGATGGCGAAGGACGGCTTGGAGGTGTCCATGCTCGGCTTGAAGTAGCCGGCCTGTTCCCAGTGTTGATACCAGCGGCGCTCGAGGTCGCCCGGTTCATAGCTCTTGGCAAGTTGTTCCATGGTGCTGAATCTTGGTTTTCTGGATGGAAAAAATGGGTCGATTATACCCGGTTTTGACTCGCGCTCCGACCCCTCTTGCCCAATAGCGGCGCAAGCTGCGCGCGTCACGCCCGCCTCCGCCCTCTCCTCTATCCAAACAAGCTGCGCTACCGCAATTCAATTGAAATTGCTTTTAATTAATATAACATATGCAGTGATGACAAAGTCATCGCCGCATATCCATACCTGACAAGGAGAATTGCATGAGTCACGATCATCACCTTGGTTGCGCATGCTGCACCCTGCCCCTGCTGGGCACGCTGGTTCACACGCAGCAGGGCCAGGACGACTGGCTGAAGCAGCTGGAGGCATTCGCCGACGATGCCAAACGCTTCCCGCCGCTGCCGCACAAGGAAAATGCGATTTTCCACAGCGGCGTCATCCACCCGCTGGCCGCGTCCGGCCCGGATCAAGTGGAAGCGCTGGGCATGGCTGGCGGCCGCATCGTCGCGCTCGGTTCGCTGGAAGAGGTGAAAACCGAGATGGCCAGCCATCATCCTTACCGCATGATCGACTTGCATAATGCCACCCTGATCCCCGGCCTGATCGATGCCCACCTGCACATCGTGCCCAGCGCCATTTTCCAGGGCTGGCTGCAATTAGGGCCGTTTGGCGAGCATGACAAATCCCATCCGGAATCTCAGCGCCTGGTTGCGGGCTATAGCTACAGCTACATAGCCAAGATTCTCGGTGAACATATCAACAACACGCATCCCCAACCTGGAAAGAAACCTGAATGGATAACGGGTTTCGGCGTCGACCCCTCCTTGATGAAGGAGTGGACCAATATCGACGCGGGCATGCTGGATGAATTGGCCGGCCCCGACAGCAATATCGCCATCTTCCTGCTCAATTCCTCCGGCCATATCGGCTACGCCAACAGCGTGGCCATGAAAGAGGCAAAAATCCCCGACGATGTGATTAAGAGCAGCCAAGGCGTATTCACCGAAGCCCGCATCGCCGACATCCTAAAGGTCATGCCCCCAAAGATGCTGCTGATGGATTTGGTCAACAACCTGCTGCCGGTGCTGAAAGACGCATCCAGCCGAGGCATCACCACGGTGATGGACGCCGGCGTGGGCTCCTCGCTCAAGGAAGTCGAGGTCTTGCTGCTGGAAACGCTGGCCAATCTCGATCTATCGCCGGTGCGCATTTGCGCGGCGCTTTTCTCCAATGAGCTGACGCAGATGGCGCGCTGGATGAGCGAGTACAAACCAGACCTCAACAGCCAGAATGACAGCAACTTCATGATCAAGGCGCTGAAGCTGGTGGCGGACGGTTCCAACCAGGGTTTGACCGGCTTTCAATACCAGCCCTACCTATATACACACAATCCTGATCAGGGCCACTCCTGCCATCAAGACGACGAGAAACAGCCCGATCATACGGTGCCGGGCGTGCCAGACACGGGGCTGTACAACTTCAAGCTGCCGCCTGCGGATTGCTGCTCAGGAGAAGGACAGCCGGCCGACCGGCTGGATACCTATCTGCAACTGGCGCTGGGTCGCGGCTGGCCTGTGCTGGTGCACGCCAACGGCGACCACGCGATGGAACTGGTGCTGGACAGCTATCAACAGGCGCTGGCCTTCACCAAGGCGGACGCCGCCACGCTGCGCCCACGCATTGAACACGCCTCGCTGCTGACCGACGCCGCGCTGCACCGCATGGCCAAGCTGGGCATTTCGCCCAGCTTCCTGATCGGCCATGTCGGCTATTGGGGCTACACCTTTCAGCAGAACATTTTCGGCGAAACCCGCACCGAGATGCTGGACCGCTGCAAATCGGCGCTGGACGCCGGCATGCGGATCAGCCTGCACTCGGACCACTTCGTTTCGCCACTGGGGCCGCTGCGCATGGCGGAACAGGCCAACTACCGCAAGATGGAAGGCGCGCCGGGAGAAGACAAACCCGTGCTGAACTCGGCAGAGTGCCTCAACCGCCTGCAGGCGCTGAGAGCCGTGACGCTGGACGCGGCGTGGCAGTGCCATATGGACCACTTGGTTGGCTCGCTGGAGGTCGGCAAGCTGGCCGATCTGGTGGTATTGAAGCAAGATCCGCTGGATGTAAATGTGGAAAACCTGCGCGATATCCCCGTTCTGGAAACCTGGCGAGGCGGCGCGCGGGTATATAGAAACACCGACACGCAATAAGCGTACCGCCAAATGCGGCCACTCGGCCGCATTCCTGCGCGAAGCGGCCTGTCCGGCAACGGACAGGCCGCTTGCTATATTTGAGCATGGAGCCGCCTCCTCGCCGCCCCGCGCCTTGCCGGAGTCCACATGGCCACACCGCTTGTCCGCGCCACCCGGTGTCTCATCCTGGCTCTAACAACAGTCTGGCCGGCCTGCTCGACGAACGCCGCCTTGCCGGACGCCGTCGCCCCCGTCTCCGGGCCGCCGGCCCAGACCGGCCGTCATGTACTCTTGATCGCCTACGACCTGCGCAACGGCGGCATTTCCAAGACCACCCGCAGCTTCCTGAACGCCGCCGGCTATCTGCATTGGCAGGTGAAAGTGGCCGACGCCAAAAGCAGCAACGACGCGGTGCGCGAACAACTGCTGCTGCAGGCCACGGCCAAGGATATCGCCGGGGTGGCGCTGATCGGCGCCGACAGCGCCGGCTATCATCTGGAGCTGGCCATGCTGAAGCAGATGGGCAAGATCGCGGTGGGCTGGCACGCCGGCAGCGCCCCCGGCGCCAACGCCGAGCTATTCGCCAACATCACCACCGATCCGCTGGCCGTCGCGCAAACCGCAGTGGACTACGCGATAGGCAGCAGCGCTGGGCCGATGGGCGCCGTCATCTTCACCGATTCCCACTTTTCCATCGCCATGCGCAAAGCCCAGGCGATGAAGACGGCGCTGGAGCGCTGCAAACGCTGCAAGGTGCTGGCCGTGCGCGACGTGGACCTGAGCCAGACCGCGCAGATCATCCCCAAGCTGGTGCCGGAGCTGGCGCGGCAATACGGCAAGGCGTGGACGCACACCCTCGCCATCAACGACCTCTACTACGACAACATCAACTTCCCGCTGCACCAGGCCGGGCGGGCAGACATCGTCAACATATCTGCCGGCGATGGCTCCAATTCGGCGATGAACCGCATCCGCGAGGGCATTTCGCAGCAAAAGGCCACCGTGGCCGAACCTTGCAACCAACAAGGCTGGCAGATGGCGGACGAACTGAACCGCGGCTTCGCCCGCCAGCCCCCCAGCGGCTTCGTCAGCAAACCGATACTGGTCACGCAGGAACGGCTGCTGAGCCATGGCCGCGATGGCGATATCGAGGACAACCAGGGCTACCGCCAAGCCTACCTGGGCATCTGGTTCAAAAAGCCCTGATTCCCGGCGCATATTCCACTCCGCCGCCCAAGCTCAACGGGTTTGATTGCGCGGCATTCGGCTGATACTGTTAAATGATCCGGGAACAGAACACCGCAATGGACATCTCCCAAAGCCTGGGCATAGAGGGCCTCCCGCTCTCCGCCGCCGCCCTGAATTGCGGCGCGCTTTACCTGGTCGCCTCGCCCGACTCCGGACTGGCCCAGGCGCTGCTGTTCTCCAACCTTCCCTCCACCGGCAGCCAGCCACTGCTCTGCGTCAGCAGACAGCAGCCCGCTCCGCAGCAAGACACCGCCTGGCTGGACCGCCGCATTCACGCCGGCAATCTGCAACTGCTGTCGCCGCGCAGGCTGCGCAAGCCATCGCTTCATTTGACAAGCGCCTGCCTGGATGAACTGGCCCGCTGCCGCAAAACCCTGCAGCCGCCCGCCGGCGGCATGACCGTGGCGCTGGACCATGCCGAAGACTACCTGCCGCTGCAGCAACCCGCTTCGGCGCGCCGGGCGTTGCAGGCCTGCGGCGACTGGGCGGCCCGCCACGGCCATGCGCTGCTATTGCTGCTGGACAGCTCCCGGCTGGACGCCGCCGCGCTGGCGACCTTGAGCCAACTGGGCCGCGACTGCGCCGGCATGGCCTACGCCGTTCCGCTGGGCAACGGGCTCTACAACTGGCAGATATCCCACTGGCTTGGCGCTCCGGCCGGGGAGGCCGCCAGACTGCGCATGCTGGAGATGGGCCCGCGCCATGCCTTGAGCGCGCAAGCGGAAATCAGCGATTGCGACGCGTCTGCCGATGACGGCGCGGAGCATTCCGCCCGCCTCGCCACTGACGCCTTGCAAGTACTCACCACCAGCGCCGCCCTCAGCGGCAATGCCCCGCCAACCCCGCAGTGGCGGACATTCGACGACTTGCCCCAATTGCTGGAAGCGGCCCGCGACGCGGTGGCCGCCACTGTCCTGCTGGATACCGCCAGCGCCAAGAAAGAGACGCTGGGCCAGGCAGTCGCGCAATTGCGGCGGCAAAACGGCAAGCTGCTGAAGATCATGGTGCGAGAAGTGGGCAACCGCCGGTTGCGCCAGAACGAGGAACAATTGCTGTTGCGGCTGGGCGCCAACGCCGTGCTGCCGGCAGAGCTGCGTTTCGCCAGCCTGGCCGGCATCATCCATTCGCTGCGGCAGGCCGTCTACCAAGGCGGCGGCGCGGAGGCGGAGGCCTTGCACGCCGCCAGCCATCCGGAGGCCGACCGCGGCTACCTGCCGCCCGCGCGCTTTGTAGAGATGGTGGAGAACGCCGTGCAGCGCAGCCGCGCCATCGATGTCAGCAATATGCTGATCCAGTTGCAGCCCGCGCTGGGCGCCACGCCGGCCGAGCTGCTGGCGCTGGGCCGCTTCCAGCGCGCCGGCGATCTGTGCACCGCCGACCGCGGCCACGCCTATCTGTTTCTGTTCGCCTGCCGCGAAAGCGACGCCGACGCCGCGCTGGGGAATCTGTTCCGCATGCCGATAGGCGAAGTGGCCCAGTCGGAAGTCCGCAGCGCCGACTGCGACAGCATCCTGCTGGCGCTGTCGCAACTCGCCCGGCAACCCGGATTCGACCAACTGCCGGACCTGAGCCACCAGTTATCCGATGAGCCGCACCTGCGCGAGAGCCGGCACGCCTATGCCGCGCCCGTCCTGCAGCGCGCCCCGTTGCGCCGCCACGGCGGCCAGTAAAGGAAAAGCCCATGTTCAACCCCGAACTGAGCCAGTTGCAGTTCATGGTGCTGCTGGCCGCGCTGGCCGCCGGCATCGCCGGCTACCAGCTGCGCGCCCGGCTGCTGCCCTGGCTCCGCAGCCTGCTGCTGCGCCGGCTGCGCCATTTCCAGCCACATCCCTATCTGCAAAAGCTGAAGCGGCGGGACGACGCGCCGCTGGCCCAAAGCCGCCGCGCCGAGCCATAAGCCGCCATGAAGCCCAGCCACTCCGCCGCCGCCAGCGTTCCCGCTCCCGAAGCCTCTCCCTCGCTGGGGCTGGGCGCCTGGAGCGTCTATTTCATCGCCAAACTGCTGCTGTCCTGGCAGGGCACGCTCAATCTCCACCCCGCGCCCAACCTCGCCTTCGCGCTGCTGCTGCTGATGCCGGTCTCCGGCAGGATTTGGCTGCGCGTCCGCGCCGCGCTGGCCTGGATCGCGGGCGCGGCCCTGCTTTATCACGACAGCTGGCTGCCATCGCCGGAAATCGCATTGCAGCAACTGTCCACGCTCAAGGGTTTCAGCCTGCATTACCTGCTTGACCTCGCCGGCCGGGCATTGTCGCTGTCGCTGCTGACCGGCGCGGTGATCCTGTTGTGCGGCTACTGGCTGCTGTCGCGCTATCTGCGCCTGGGCACGCTGGTGGTGATCGCGCTGCTGGGCCTGAGCGGACGCCAGCTGTGGCAGGATCGGCCGCAAACGCCGGCAAGCGCCGCCGTGGACAGCGGCGCCGCCGCGCAAGCCGCGCCCCAGACGCCAGACCAGCAACTGGCGGCCTTCTTCAAAAGCGAAGGCCAGCGCATCGTGAAATTCCAGGGGCCGCTGGCCGACCCTGGCTTCGACGTGCTGCTGCTGCATATCTGCTCGCTGGCCTGGGACGATCTGCGCGCGGTAGGCATGGACCAGCACCCCTTGCTGGGTCGCTTCGACTTCCTGTTCAGCAATTTCAACTCAGCCACGCCTTACAGCGGCCCGGCCGCGCTGCGCGTGCTGCGCGCCGGCTGCGGCCAACCCAAGCACAGCGAGCTGTACCAGAGCGCGCCCGGCAATTGTTATTTGTTCCAGGACTTGGCGGCGCTGGGCTTCAAAACCGAGCTGGCGCTGAACCACGACGGCAGCTTCGACGACTTTCTGAAGCAAGTCCGCAACGACGGCCGGCTGAACCAGCCGCTGATGTCGCAGCAGGGACTGCCGGTGGGCCTGCGCTCCTTCGACAGCAGCCCGATCTACAACGACTACGCCGTGCTCAACCGCTGGCTGGAGCTGCGGCAGCAGGACAACGCCGCCCATGTGGCGGCCTACTACAACACCATCAGCCTGCACGACGGCAACACCATTCCCGCCGCGCCTGGGCTGAATACCATGGACAGCTACAAATACCGCGCCAACCGGCTGTTCTCCGACCTGGGCCAGTTCATCGACCAGTTGGAAAAGAGCCATCGCAAGCTGATCCTGGTGATGGTGCCGGAACACGGCGCGGCCCTGCGCGGCGACAAGCAGCAGTTCAGCGGCTTGCGCGAGATTCCCACGCCGCGCATCACCATCGTGCCGGCGGCGATCAAGGTGATAGGCGGCCAGGGCCATCCGAGCCAGATGCGGATAGACCAGCCCAGCAGCTACCTGGCGGTCTCCACCATCCTGTCGCGGATGATGAACAAGAGCCCCTTCGGCGCCGACTACCAACCTGCCGACTTCGGCCGCGACCTCCCCGCCACGCCCTATGTGTCGGAAAGCGCCAGCTCCATCGTGATGCAGAGCGGCAAGCGCTTCCTGCTGCAACAGGATGGAGGCAGTTGGACCGAATATCCGGTTCAATAAGCGCCGACGCGGGGGGAAAGACGCCGCCTGAGACGCGGCTAAGGACGGACAGGTGGTTGCGGCCAAGGCGCCGGCAGCCCGTCCTGGCCAGCCTGCGGGTTTGCGGATGCCGGCACATTCGCCGCAGCGCCCGGCTCTTGCCAGGGCGAATCCGCCACCTGGCGCGAGCCGGATTTCAATCTCAGCAAATTGGCGCGGATGTCCTGGCGGTCCGGCGCGATGCGCAGCGCGCGCTCCAACAGCATGGCGGCGCTGTCCGCGTCGCCCATTTTCAGCAATTGCAGCGCCAGCCGGTTGATGGCTTCCGGTTGGTAGGGATGCTGCCAATACCAGGCGCGCGCCGCCTCCAGCTCCACAGGAGCCGCTGTCGCCATGCCCGCCGATAGCGACAGGACGACGGCCAGGCAATGCGTAATCGGCTTGAAGCTCACCCTGCCCTCCTCAGAAACTCGAATACGGCTGCAGCGGCTCCACCGGGAACGGCAGCGTCAACGACGCGCCGTCCGGCTGGTAGCGCAGGTATAACAGCGCCCGGCCCGGCTGGTAGTACTGCGAATGCTGGTATTCCAGCATGCCCCCCAGCGCCAGCCGCGGCGTCATCTGGTATTCGAACGCCCCGCTCAGCGATACCCCCCAGCCTGGGCCGGAGCTCGCGCTGACATAGGGATTGCCGGCCTGCGCCTGCAGATCCGGCCGGGTGGGATAGAACAGCGACGCCGCCTCGCGCGCGCTGGACACGGAAACCGAGGCCCGCCCTGTCCAGCTCCAGCGCTCGTTGCGCGCCGCGTAGCCTAGCGGGATGGACAGCGAGTTGTAGCGCTGCGGGCTGTAATAGCCGCCCTGGCCGAAAGTGAATTCGCCCAGGTTCTTCTGGAACCAGAAATTGATGCTGTTCACGCCCAGCGTCACTTGCCGGGTCGGCTCTTTCAGCAAACGCCAGTAGACGCCGCCCATGGCAGTAACCTTGCGATTGTCGGCCACGTTCTCGCCGGTCAGCTGCTGGTAGGCGAAATTAGACCATACGCCGAAGCGTCCGCCCTTGTCGTAGCCCAGGCTGCCGCCGACGCCGGTGGCCACCACGCCGCCCCAGGTCTGGCCGGTATAGGCGTCGCGCGCGCCGGCGTAGCTGAGCAATGAGCTGGTCACCGGACGGCGGGAGGCTTCCAGTTTGTAGTTGAGGATGGAAACGCTGTCGGAATAGCGGATGCCGCCTATCACATTGGACACCGGAAAGTTTTGCGGCGTGCTGCCGATGTCCAGCCGCCACTGATCGTTCTCGTAGCCCAGGCCCAAGTCCGCGCCTTGCGCGCTTTGCGCGCCGAACCGCCCCGCGCAGCTCTGGACGCTGTTGCCGGCCAGGGCGGCGCACGCGGCGACGGAGCCGAAGCGCTGCAAGGCGTAATCATTGCCCGCGCTGTTATCCAGAGAGCCGGCGCGGATGCTGGTCGCGTCGGCGCGCAGAAAATATTTGCCCTCGCGCGGGGCCGGCAGCTCCACTAGCAGCGGCGCCTGCCACATCGTCATCTGCGACTGGCCCGGCGTGCCGTTTTCTGCGCTGCGGTAGGTCAGATCCAGGCCCTGCCAGATCTTGACGCTGCGCGCGTCCAGCAGCTCAGCGTACTCCTCATGCAGGCTTTCCTGTTGCGCCGGCTCTGCTGGAACCGGCCGCAGCGGCTGTCGCTGGCCGGCATCGCCAACGGTCGCCATGGCCGAAGCCGGCGCGAAACCGGCGCGATACCACGCCAGCGCCTGTTCCGGCTGGTCTTTCTGCCGCGCGCGCCGCGCCGCCTGTCCCATCAGACCAGGGCTTTTGACGTTCTGCGCCAGCAAGCTGGATATCTCGCGATCCAGCCTGGCGGTATCGCCGACATCGCCCAAACGGGTCATGACCCGCAAGCGGAAGTCCAGGCTGCGCCCGGGCTTGTCGCGCAGCAGCTGGTCTATGCCCTGCCCGGCCGATGCGCGGTTGCCGGTCTTGATGTACACATCCACCAATTGCAATTGGGCCTCGTCATCGTCCGGCGTGCCGCTCAACACCTGCTGCAGCCGCGCGCGGGCGGCGTCCCAGCGCCCGGCCTCCATATCGTAGTCGGCCAGCCGGCGCTGCAAGCGCGCGTCTTGCGGCGCGTTCGCCCAAGCCTGGCTGAGGATGGCCTGCGCGCCGGCATCGTCGCCGGCCTGCCGCGCCCGGTCGGCCTGGGCCACCGCCAGCGTGGCCAGCAAGCCGGCCAGCTTCCGTTTCTGCTCCTCGCTCATATCCTGCCGGGTTTGAGCCGCGGCGGCCAGCAGCGGCTCGGCCGCCGCGGCGTCGTCCAGGTCCAGCAGCAGGTCGGCGTAGGCTAGTTCGTTGTCGGTGGATGGCTGTTCCAGATACTGCGACAGCAGCAACTGGCGGGCATGGTCGGCGTCGCCAGCCCTCAGCCAGGCCTGCGCCAGCTCGGATAGCCGCTCCGGATCGCCCTGCATCCGGCGCTCCGCATCCTGCAGGCCGCGCCGCGCCTCTGCCGCGCGGCCCAAAGCCAGCTGGGCGTCGGCCAGGCGCATGGTTTCTCGCAGCCAGACGCGGCGCTGCAGTTCCGCCATGCCCTCGCTGCGCGCGGGCTGGGGAACCCGCTGCAAAGTGGCCAGCGCCGCGCGGTTTTCATCCCGCTTGGCCTGGAACAAGGCGTAGGCGTACAGGCTTTCCGGGCTGGCTGCGGGCGCGTCGGCCAATTGGCGCAGGACGGCTCCGCCTTTATCGGCCTCCCCAGCCGCCAGCCAGGCATTGGCCAGGGCGAAGCGGTTCCAGACGTTCTGCGGCTGCAAATCCACCGCGCGCTGCAAATGCGGCAGCGCCTGCGGCAGTTGCCCCTGGGCCAGCAAGCGGTCGCCCAGCTCGCGCTCCACTTCGGCGCGGGCGGACAGATACGAGGCGCCCAGCGCGCGCTGCTGCTTCTTCGGCAAGGCCCGCAGCATCTGATCGGCCTCGGCGTACTGGCCGGCGTCCAGATAGCCGCGCAGCAGGCCCGCCAGCGCCTGTCCGCTGTCCGGTTTCCGGTCCAGCGCCTGGCGGTAAAGCCGCCGCGCCCGATCGGCGCGCTTTTGCCCTGTCTGCCATTCCGCGTCGGCCAGCAACACATCGACGCTGGCCGGCTGCGACTTGCCCGCCTGGTCCAACAAGGCGCGCGCCGCCTGCCATTGTCCGGCCTGGATCGCGGCCCGGGCCTGCGCCAGCGTTTCCGCCAATTGCGCGTCCGCGACGCGGCGCCGCCAACCGTCGTCGCCCGCCTGCCCGGCCTGCCGATAACTGGCCGCCGCGTCGGCGTAACGGCCCTGCTTCTCGCGCAGCCGGCCCAAGCTCTTCAGGTACTGCGGCTGATTGCCGTAGCGGCCGGACGCCAGTTGCAGGCTTTTCTCCGCGGCTGCCAGCTGGTTGGCGTCCAATTGCTTGTCCGCCGCCAACAAGGCCCGATAGGCCGGGTCCGCCAGCAACTCGCGCTGCTTGCGCCGGCCTTCCTGCAATGCATCCAGCCGGGAGCGGATCTGCTCGTCGTCGGGCGCCGCACGCAGATAAGCGAGGTAGGCGTCCTGCGGCATGTCAGCTTGCTGCAATGCTCTGCGCCACAGGCTCAGCGCCTCGTTTCGGCTGTCTGCGAACTGGCTCAGCGCCTTCAGCTCGGCAAAGGCCTGCGGCGGAAGCGGCGGACGCAGCAACTGGATGCCTATCAGCGTCAGCCGGTTTCTATGATTGGACGGGCTTTGCTGGATCAACTTCTTCAGCGCGGCCTGGCTGCGCGCCCAGCCGCCATTCGGCAAGCGGGCCACCAATTGCCAATACTCCAGCTCCAGCGCGCCGGACGGCGGCGGCCCTTGGTAGAGCTCGTTGAAGGCGGCGTAAGCCTGCTCGTACTTGCCGCTGTTGAACAAGGAGCGGGCGGTCAGCAGCTTGTTGCGGTCCGGCCCCATCACCCGGCGCAACTGCTCGACGCGGGCGATGCCGGCATAGCCGGGATACAGCTTGCGCAATTGCGCCAGCGTCTTCTGCGCCTGCTGGTCCTGGCGCTGCTGCACTTGCACCAGCGCCTGCAAAGTCAGGGCTTCAGCCTTGTCTTGCGGCTTGGCTGCATGGATGCGCTGCAATTTGTCCAATGCCTGTTGCGCCTCCAGCGGCCTCCCCAGCGATTGCCACAGCCTGGCCTGCTCCAACAGCGCCTGGACCGGGTCCACCGCCGCGGGCGCGGCGTGCAGGGTCCCGCTCAGCCCCAGCGCCAGCAAGGCGCTCAGGATGGCGCGCATGCTCCCTCCCAGGCCGGCGCGACTTCGCCGCCCGCCTTGAACCGATAGCGCGCCTGCTGCCATCCCTGGCCGAACAAGGCCAATACGTGGTCGTAGTAGGCGTCGGGCCGCTCGGACAGCGGCACGGCCTCGGCGCGCAAGAGCTGCGTCTGCAGGGCTACCTGGTCGCCTTGCGCCTGCAGGAAAGGCAACAGCGCCATGGAAAACCCTATCGGCCCCGAGCCCTGGGCCTTGCCGTTGCGGGTATCCACCGTTTCCGGCGGCAATCCGGTCTTGGCCACCCGCTCCGCCATCGGCTTGAGCCTGGCCAGCAAGGCGGCGCGCCCCGGCGCGTCCGGGGCCAGCATGCCAGCCCACAAATAGACGCGGATGGCGTTGTAGCTGCCTGACGCCTTGCTGGCGTCGTCGGCGACGAAGCCGTTGCGATAAGCGATCCAATCCGGCGCGAAACCGGCCGGCGCGCTTTCCAGCAACATACGCTGGGAAGTGCCGCGCAACGCGCCCCAGCCGGAGCCGGGCAAGGCATTCGCCATCCGCGCCACCAGTTGCGGCGGCAGATAACTGGGATTGAGCCGCGTCAGCCCCGGCTTGCGGAAGCCTTCGCGGCCCGGCAGCAGAGTCGGCCCCAGGCCAGGCAGGTCCGCCGTCTCCTCGCGCAGGATGCGCAGGGCCAGCAGCTTGCCCAGCGCGGTATAGCGCGGCTCGCGCCACAGCCGGCCGGCCTCCAGCAGGCTGTAGGCGATCCACAGGTCGGAATCGGACGCGCTGTTGTCGTCCATCACGCCCCATTGACCGTCGGGCCGCTTGCCCCATTGCCAGGCAGGCAGCCTGGCGCTGAGATCGCCGCCGGCCAGATTGTCCCGCGTCCACTGCAGCAGCTTGTCGAATGCCGGCCGGTCGTTGGCCGCCAGCGCGAAGAACAAGGCGTAGCTCTGTCCTTCAGAGGTGGTGGGTTGGCCGTCGGCGCTGCGGTCCAGCACCCGGCCGCCGTCGGAAACGAAGTGCCGGCGGAAGTCCTGCCAGGCCGGCCAGCCGTCGCACGGCGCCGCCTGGGCCGAGGCGAAAGCCAGCGCGCCCAGCCCCGCCAGACACGCCCGCAGCCGCGCGCCCACCTCAAGACTCCTTCAGGCGGCGCGCCGCCAGCGCCTTGAACAGGCGCAGGATGGCGAAGGAGAAGATCAGCACCGCCAACGCGGACAGCGCCGCCAGCAATAGCGGATGGGCCGACAGGAACAGCCAGACCCAGGTCCACAGCGGCAGGCTGCCGACGTAATACACCGGCCCCAATTGCTGGCTGTCGATATTGTCGCCCCGGATCAGCACCGCGCTGCCGGCCATCTGCGCCACCTTGCCGTCGTCCGACAGCGCGCCGGTGGCGGCGCCCATCGCGTCCGGTTCGTTGCCGGTGACGATCACCACGCTGCGGCCGCGGGCCAGCGGCGACTCCAGGCCCAATATCGCCCCCAGCCGGCCTTTGGCGGAAAAGTCAGCCTGGCCGCTGACGCGGCCGCCGCCCGACAAGCCAAGCGCCGGCTCCTGGGACAAGGCGTTGCCTTTGCCTTCCGCCACTTTGCGTTCGCTCCCCTCCAGAGTGGTGGGCAGCTTGTCGCGCCAGACCTTCAGCAGCCCCAGATTGCGGGCGTTGCCGACCACCAGCAGATCCTTGTTTTTGACGCTGTCCAGCCCACCCTCGTCCACCAGCCGGTAGCGCAGCGCCGGGTAGCCGGTGGATTGCCCCATATTGCCCATCACATTGAGAAAAGCGCCGATATCCTGCTGCGCCGGCTGCCTGGGCAACACCACGGCGGTGTCCGACAAATCGGCCATGCGGGTGAAGGGATAGCCGGACGTGGCGAACAAACCCAGATTCGGCAGCGCCGCGTAATGCGGATAGGCGCTGAAATCGATGGTGGAGTCCGGATCGATCGCCGCGCGGTTGCCATCCGCCAGGTTGTTGGCGCACTCGCCCTGTTTTTCCGCCGCGAACACGTACTGGAACTGCATCTCGTTGCGGCTGCCGACGCGGAACGGCGGCAGCAGGATGCGGTCGATATTGTTGAGCAGGCCGTTATCCAGCACCGGCAGGCGCAGGCTGGTCTGGGTGCTGCCCAGTCCGCTGGCGTTGAGGTTCAGGCTTTGCACGAACAGTTCATTGATGCCGATGTTCAAACGGGATCCAGCGGACTGCTGCTGGCCGGTGTAACGGAATTTCAGATCCAGCGGAATGCCGCGGCTGCCCCAGGTGAACAGATCCCCCGGCACGCGGAAGGACACGCGTATCGGCGCCGGCTGCTGGCCCGTGGCCTGCAGATCGCGCGGATTGTCCACCAGCTCGCCCAGCTTGGTGGGCCGGTCCGGCCGCACCCAGTTTGGCGCGTCGTACGGTTGGCGCGGCGCGTCCAGCTTCATTCCGCGCACCGTCACCTGGACGCCGCTCATCCCGGCCTGGCCGAGCACCAGCGCGTCGGTGGCCAGCTGCAGATCCTTGTCGTCGCGCCCCAGGATCAACAGCAGCTTGCGTTCCGGCCGCTCCGGATGCGGCATGATGCTGATGGTGGGCGCCGACACCGGCGGCAGCTTGGCCAGGAAATCCGGCCGCTGCGCGTTGGTTGCGTAAACGACGGCGTGCTGCGCCGCCGGCAAGCTGTTGAACGCGGCGGTGTAGCGCACGCCGCGCCACCCAGCCTGGGCGCCGAACCACGACGCCAGCTCGCCCGCGGCCTGCAGCACGGTTGTCGAGGGGCGCGCGGCGAACGCGAACGGCAGCTTCAGCGGCGAAAAGTCGCGCCTGTCGAAGAACGGCTCGGGAAAATAGCCGAGGTCGTTGGCAAAGGGCAGAGCCTGCACGATCAGCTGCAATTCGCTGGTATTGCTGATTTCCGCCCACAGGCTGCTGTGGGTTTCGTCTTCGCAGCGATTGGTGTAATGGCCGATCAAGCGGAACTTCAGCTGGTTGAAATTGGCCAGCAAGCGCGGGTCCAGCGGCAGGGTCAGCTGCTGCGGCTTGCCGCCCTGCTCCTTCGGCAAGGCCAGCACCGACACCACCTCGTCGTTGAGCAGCACCTGCACATGCGACAGATCGGCCAGCATCGCCGGCGAGAAGGTGTAGCGCAAGCGCAGCGTCAGGCCGGTGATCACTTCATCGCCGCGGCTGCCGAAGCCTACGCCCGCCAGGCTGTTGTCGCCGCGCATTTTCAGCGGGTAGCCGGCGCCCATCTGCTTGAAGCTGAGCGTGCGGGTGGAAACCAGCGCCGCCGATGCGGCCGGCTCGGACGCGGAGATTTTTTCCTCGGCTTTGAGCGGCGGCGTCTGCGCCGCCAGCAACAGCCCGGTCAGGAATATCGACAGAGGTTTTCTCGGTATGCGCATGGTCATTTGCTGTCCCGATAGATATGCGGCTGCCGCGGCAGCAAGCTGCCCAGCCAGCTCCAAAAGCCCATCCAGCGGCCGCTGCGGACGGTGAGCGGCAAAGCCGCTTGCAGCAGCAGCTGCCACAGGCTGCGGCCGCCCATGCGCCAGATGTCCCAGGCGCCGCCCAAGGGCGTGCCCTCGTGCTCGCGCTCGGCGGTTCGCTGCCAGGCGTCGGGACGGCCGAAGGTGCATTGCACCAGCGCCATCTCGTCTTCCAGGCTCAGGCCGACGAAGCGCACGCTCAAACGGCCGTCCTTGGAAAACACCAGCCGGCAAGGCAGCGCGTAACTGCGGCCGCCGCGTCGCATCGACACCGTCAACTCGGCGTTCTGCTTCAGCCTCAAAAGCAAACCCTCCGGCAGCGCCAGCGCCATGCCGCCCTCGGAATAATCCAGGGTATGGCAGGGATAGACCTTGCCATCCGGCAGATGCAGCGACACCGGCAGCCGGCTCTGCACCCGGTGCGACACCCGCACCTGGCGCAATTCACGCGCCACCGCCAGCGCCACGCCAAGCAGCAGCGTGTTGTAAGCCACCCAGCACAGGTTCACCACCACGGTGCCGACCTCGTCGGCGGGACCGGTCCAGGCCCGATAGACGCCGAACCCCACGCCCAGCAGATTCAGCGCCAACAACACCAGATAAGGCTTGGTGATGCTCCAGTCGACATGGTCCTCTTCCACCACCCCGCCCTTGGCGGTGACGTTGAACTTGCCCAGGCCGGGAAACAACAGCGCCACAGTCGTGGGCAGCGTGATGTACCAGGCCAACACCGTCTCGTAGACCTCGCCCCAGAACGAGCGGCGGAATTCGCCGTGCATCCGCGAATTGGACATCACCGAAAACACCATGTGCGGCACCACGTACAACACCAGCCCCAATGCCGGCGCGTAGATGGTATAGGCGTGAAACAGCAGGAAAGCCAAGGGCGCGGTGAGGAACACCAGCCGCGGTATGCCGTACAAGAAGTGCATCATCGCGTTGAGGTAGCAAAAGCGCTGCCCCAGCGTCAGCCCCCGGCCCAGCATGGGGTTGTCGCTGCGGAAAATCTGCGCCATGCCCCGCGCCCAACGGATGCGCTGGCCGACATGGGCGGACAGGCTTTCCGTGGCCAGCCCCGCCGCCTGCACCATATTGATATAGGCCGAGCGATAGCCGCGCCGATGCATTTTCAAGGAGGTGTGCGCGTCCTCGGTGACGGTTTCCACTGCGATGCCGCCCACCGACAACAGCGCTTCGCGCCGCAGCACCGCGCATGAGCCGCAGAAGAAGGACGCGTTCCACAAATCGTTGCCGTCCTGCACTCGGCCGTAGAACAGCTCGCCCTCATTGGGCACCTCGCCGCGGGTGTCCAGGTTGCGTTCGAACGGATCGTCGGAGAAGAAATGGTGCGGCGTCTGCACCAGCGCCAGCTTGTCGTCCTTGAGAAAGCCGCCCATCGTGTTGTGCAAAAAGGAGCGGGTGGGAATGTGGTCGCAATCGAAGATGGCGACGAAGCTGGCGTCGGTGACGCCCAGCGCGTGATTGATGTTGCCGGCCTTGGCGTGCTTGTGTTCGCGGCGGACGATGTAGCCGACGCCCGCCTGTTTGGCGAATTCGCGGATCTCGTCGCGCGTGCCGTCATCCAGAATGTGCACCCGCAGCTTGCCGGGCGGCCAGTCCATGCTCATCGCCGCGAACACGGTGGGCTTCAGCACCCGCAGCGGCTCGTTGTAGATGGGGATGAACACGTCCACGCTGGGCCAGAGCGCGGCATCGGCAGGCAGCGGCACCACCTCGCGCTCGAGCATCCAGGACGACTGGAAAAAGCCCAGCAACAGCACCAGCCAGGCATACAGCTCGGCGCTCAGCAAAATCAGCCCGGCGATCAAGTTAGGCCAGCTGTCGTCATTGATGGTGGACGTCGCGCGCCACCAGATGTAGCGGGTGGAAACCGCGACGGAAAACACCATCAGAATCAAGGTGGGCACCGGACCGGGAATGCGCCGCACCCACAGGGCCAGCAACAACAGCACCACGGTGAACACCGCTTGCGAATACTCGTCGAACGGCGTGGTCACCAGCAGCGCGCCCAGCAAGGCCGCCGCCAGATAGCAAGCCGCGCGGATGGCGGCGTTCCGCCACCAAGCATGCTCGGCGACGCCTTCTACCGAGACGCGCAAGCGGGCGGGATCGAACGCCCGCGGAAAGCGCGCCTCCAGCCAGAAACCGACGCGGCGCCGCCAGTCGGCGGCCGAGGCCAAAGCGCGACGGCAAAGCCCAAGCCAGTAAGGCCAGGATGCCGTCCTTCCCGCTCGCCGCACGGGCGGCGGCTTGACCAGAGACAGCCAAGCCAGCTGCAACAAGATCCTCACCGGATCGCCCGGCCGGGGCCGGGAGAAGTCGACCTGGGGAAAATACTGCCGCGCCCTGCCGCTCCAGGCGGCCCAGCCCCGGGAAGGCGTGACGATGAACAAGGACAGCAGCAGCAAGGAGAAGCGCGGCGCATCGGCCGGATGCAGCAAGCGCAGCCGCACGCCCCACTCCAGCCAGCCCGCCGCCGACAGCTTCATGAGACATGCCCCCCGGCATCCAAGCGCACCGACAGCCAGGCCGCCAATTGGCGCAAATCGTCGGCGGCCTGGCTTTCCGGTGCGTAATCGAACAAGGGCTGCTGGCTGGCGAAGGCTTCCCTCACCGCCTCGTCGCGATGAATGGGCAATGGCGCCAGCCGCGGGCCCAACGCTTCGCGCAACATCGCCTCGGCATCGTTGTCCAGCCGCCGCAGCGGATTGAATTGATTGATGACGAACAAGACGCGCTCGGGCCGCAAGCCGCTGGCCGCCAGCTCCGCCTCCGTCATCTCCAACAGCGCGCAGACGGCGGGTTCGGCCGACAACGCCACCAGCGCGTGGCTGGCGGCGTTCAAGCCCTGCCGCCGTTCGGCCACGCCTATCGCCGGCAAATCCAGCACGGTGCGCTGTCCGGCCCGCTTCTCCAGCAGCGCCAACTCCTCGCGCAGCCAGTGATCCTCGGGCCCGGCCTGGCCGCTATCCAGCCCCACCCGGCCATGCGGCACCAGCATCAAGTGATGATTACCCACCTCCCAGGCGGCACGCATCCAGTCGGCGCCCGCATCCAGCCGGCCGCGCCAGCCATCGCTTTCCTCCCGGGCCATGCCGAAATGCAGACGCAGCATGTTCTGCCGGCACAGGTCCATCGCCAGCACCGGCCTTTGCTGCCGCTGCCACAACAGGGCCAGCGACGCGGCCACTGTCGTCGCGCCGCAGCCGCCCTTCACGCCGCATATCGCCAAAATCGCCATGCTTCGCCTCGCCCAAAACCGTATCGCCGGCTGTTTCCCCCATCTCGACGCCCGGGCCCGCTCCTGATGATGGCAAGCCTGGCGGCGCGGTAGGATGCGAAAAGGGAAATATATTGATGAATATAGTATGGATGAGTTTTCCAGCACGGCGGCTCATTGCTGCGGCGGAGCGAGCGCCCGCCATAAGCAGGCGAATTGGGCGGCAGCCACGGATGGGCTGCTGGCGACTGACGGAAGAAATCGGGAATGGACGTCATCCATGCGCGGCGCGGACAAATGCCGCGCATGGACTCTCATGGATATCTTGCGAAGACAAGTCTGGTGAGCGGGCAAGTCCAGCCTGGCGAGCGCCTGGCTGACTTGCCCGCGCCGCTCAATGCGCGGACGCTTTCGAGAACAGATTGATCACCGCCACGCCGGCGATGATCAGCCCCATGCCCGCCACCGCGGCCAGGTCTAGCTTCTGGCCGTACAGCAGCCAGGCGATCAGCGATACCAGCACGATGCCGATGCCGGACCACAGCGCGTAGGCGACGCCCACCGGAATATGACGCAGGGTTTGCGACAACAGATAGAAGGCCAACATATAGCCGCCTGCGGTCAGCACGGACGGCCACAGCCGGGTAAAGCCATCGGAAGCCTTCAAGGCGGAGGTGGCCACCACCTCGGACAGGATGGCCCCCATCAGGAACAGCCAGACTTTCATCAATCACTCCACAGCGGCCGACAGACTCCGGCGGGCGACGAAACGCTCGCGCAGATGGTCGTAGAGCCAGTTGAACACATAGGTATAGGGCAGGAAAAAGACAAAGAAGCCCAGGTCCAGCAGGAAAGCCTGCCAGTAGCTGCTGTTCAGCCACCAGGCTGCCAACGGCACCAGCAACACCACCAGTCCGCCCTCGAAGCCCAGCGCGTGCAGACAGCGCACGCCGGCGGTGCGACGCCACTGGAAACGGCGCTCGACGCGTTCGAACAGCGCGTTGAACACCATATTCCACAACATCGCCGCCGTCGACATCATCAATGCCAACGCGCCCATGTGCAGCATGTCTTTCTGCATGACCAGCGCCGCCAGCGGCACCAGCAAGGCCATCGCGCAAGCCTCGTACAGCACGGCGTGCAATACCCGCTCGCCCAGTTTCTTGTTTGTCGTTTGCATTGACTTCTCCCTAATGCTGAAATTCAATGCTTGGCATTATGATTGGGTTTTCGGATACTATAAAAATACCAATCATCGGTTAAGCCGATATGACTCTTTCCCTCGACGCCCTATCCGCCTTCGTCTACGCCGCCGATCTCGGCTCCTTCTCCGCCGCTGCCAGACGGTTGGGCAAAAGCCAATCCACCGTCAGCGAGGCCATCGCCAACCTGGAAATCGACCTGGGCAACCCGTTGTTCGACCGCGGCACCCGGACCCCCACGCTGACCCCGGCCGGCCGGCTGCTGCTGCCGCAAGCGCGCCAAGTCATGACCGCCAGCCAAGACATGCAGCGGCAGGCGGAGCAGTTGAGCGCCGGCGTGGAAAGCCGGCTCACCATCGTACTGTCCGACACCTTTCAGTCCGAGACGCTGGAAAACGTCGCCTGCCGGCTGGAGGAGCGCTACCCCTTGCTGGAATTGGAGTGCCTGGCCGGGGAGCAGGAAGACGTGCTCGACCTGATTTTGTCCGGCCGCGCCCAGCTTGGCCTGGTCGGCGCGCTGGATCAGTACCCGCCGGATATCCGCCATCAGCGCCAGCGCGAGGCCAGCGAGCTGGCCCTGTACGCCGCATACCGGCATCCGCTGGTTGAGATGGACCGCGTCGATGAACAGCAACTGGCCCTGCATCGCCAGTTGCGGCTCAACACCTACAACGACAAAAGCCCCGCGCGCACCGGCCAACGGCAATGGTACGCGCCCAGCTATCTGATGCTGCTGGACATGGCGCGCCTGGGCGTGGGCTGGGCCGAACTGCCGTGCTGGCTGGTGAAAAGCTTTGGCGGCGGCGAGCTGAAACAACTGGATGTGGCCGGCTGGCCCAAACGGATGCCGGTGGACCTGGTATGGGCCGCCCACCGCCCGCTTGGCGCCGCGGCGGGATGGCTGCTGCGGCAATTGGCCGGCGGAGAGAAATGGTCCAAGACGGACTAGAGGATCACGGCGCGTTGGCCTCCATCGTCTCGTGCTCCTCCCGGCATTGCGCCTTGTTGGCGTAAATCACCCATTCGTCGTTCTTGCCATGGCGACAGGTCAACAGCGGCTGCACATGGCCAAAGCCGCTGCCGCCATTCTCGCAGGTTTGAAAGCGCCGCAAATCCGCCTTGCCTATCTTGCGGCAAGGGGTAGCGCCATACCAGTCGAATCCATAAGCGCCATCCGGCAAGACAGGCGTTTCCGCCGCCTGCGCCATGCATGACCCCATCAAGGCGACGCCGGCCATCATCATCCATCTCGTCATTTTCCTCTCCATTTATCTTGTCCCACTCTTCGCGGGCCATCAATGAAATGACTCGCCACTATCCCATGGCCGCAGTCGGCAATGCCTGTCCGAAAGAGTGGCGCAGACCAGCCCGCTCCCACATCCCGCCTATTCTAGCAAGCGCCAATCCGCCAAATAACGCGACTCTTCCCCCAAGGAGAAAACAGATGAGCTCACCCGTCGTGACGGTGAAAAACCACTCCAGCCGCGCCATATACATCGACAGCGATCCAAACTGGGACGATCAGGAACTATTACTGGACGACAAGCCGCTGCGGCGCGGCTTTGCGCTGCAACCGGATCGCGCGGCCCGGATCAGCGTGGACTGGAGCGGCCCCGGCAACGCTTACATGATGGGCGTGATTTTCGCCGACGGCCCAGACTACGATTACGGCGGCGACGGTTTCTACCAGCTGACCATAGGCCAGGACGAAGACAGCGGCCTGCTGGACGTGACGGATGGCGGCGGCGAAGCCAAGATAGCCTACTCCATCAGCCAGCAGACGCCATGGAGCATGACCATGGACTTCGCCGACAGCTGACGCAAAAAAGCCGGCCCACGGGGCCGGCTTGTCCTGCATCGCGTCTTCCGCGCTACGCCGGCGCCAGCGCCGGACTCCAGCCCTGCGGAATCGCCCCCAGCAGCTTCTTGGTGTAGCCGTCCTGCGGCTCGCGGTAGATCACGTCCGCGTCCGCCTGCTCCACCACCCTGCCCTTGTTCATCACCAGCACCTGGTCCGAGATGTGCTTCACCACCGCCAGATCATGCGAGATGAACAGGTAGGACAGCTTGTACTCGTCCTGCAGGTCCTGCAGCAGGTTCAGCACCTGCGCCTGCACCGACACGTCCAGCGCCGACACCGATTCGTCGCAGATCAGCACTTCCGGCTTCAAGGTCAGGCAGCGCGCGATCGCGATCCGCTGCCGCTGCCCGCCGGAGAACTCGTGCGGGTACTTGGCCAAAGCTCCCGCCGGCAGACCCACCTTGTCCAGCAGGTCCTGCGCCAGCTTGCGGCGCTGGCCGGCGTCCTGGCCGATGCCGTGCAGCAGCATCGGCTCGGTCAGAATCTGCTCCACCGTGAAGCGCGGGTTCAGCGACGCGTACGGGTTCTGGAAAATGATCTGGATCCGCTTCTTGTAGGCGTGG